>JAZKBU010000003.1 GCA_040388375.1 Bacteroidota bacterium
AACTAGCTAGTTTCACTTTAGAAGAAGTAGAGGCGGAGAATGGGTATCGCTTTGGCTTCAATGGTAAGGAAAAAGACGATGAGCTAAAAGGTGATGGTAATAGCTACGACTTTGGGGCTAGGATGTATGATGCGAGATTAGGTAAGTGGCTGAGTTTAGATCCTTTGGAAGCTAAATACCCAAGCCATTCTGCATACAGCTATTCAATTAATAGTCCGATTAGATATCAAGATATTGACGGAAATGTTATTGTTGATGCTGCTGGAAATATTGCCGTGTTTATTAATAATGCAGGTAAACCTGAGTTCACAAAATATGCAACTGAAGATATAAAAACTACTATTAGTTTAATGACAAAAACGGATGTCGGAACTAAAATTGCAGAACAAATGATAACAAGTTGTAACAATATTAAGATAGTTATTGATACTAAGACCTCTGGTATTTGGGATAATAAAGAAAAAAAGTTCGTAGAAGAAACAAATGAAAATACATTTACAAAATACGGAAAAACAAGCACAGATACGCGTCCTAAAGATGGTACACTACCCGATGTTACAATTACTGTATATAAAAAATCATTTGAAAGAGATGCAAATAGTAATAACCCGGATTTAGTAAATTCTTTTGGTGAGAGTTATGTTCAAGTACCACAATTTAAATCTGAGGATTTGATGGGAGGGACATTTGTTCATGAAGGAACACATACTACCGATCCAAGTTCAAATAGTCATACTACTACCAATCCAAAAAATATAGAGGACTTACCAAAACAAAAACAATTAGAACATTTTAGAGAACTAGATAAAAATGAAAAAAAAGATAGAATACTTGACAAAGGAGAATATTAAAAAATTTAGTATCACTTGTTTCTGCATATTTTTTATGAAAATAGGTTTTACTCAAAATACTATAGATACATCAATAGTTAATATTGTTGAGAAATATCTATTGCAAAAAGAAAGTGGATTAGAGCTAGTAAAATCAAAACAATATTTCATAAAGTTTATTCAATCAGCTGCTAAAGAAAAAAGTAATATTGATATATTTTATTTTGGGGAAGGCTCTACTCATATAGGATTTGATATTATACTCTTTTATAATAGAACAGATAAAAAATCTGTTTTTGTAGACCCTTCATCAGAAAATATTTTAGAAACGATGATTTTGTTAAATAATACTCTCTATGACATAGAAGGTTTAAAAGCTGCAAATATTAATTTGTGTTATAGATTAGTAATTGATAACTATGTTGAGGAACCTAAACAGCAGTTTTTAAAACCAAAGAAAAAATAAACTTGTGGTAGTGTACCATGGTAGTGTACCATTTGTCACTTTTGAATATTGTGATTTTATAAATAGCTGAAAAACAAAATAAAGTGGAGTTAAGTATCCAATAAAAGAGAGTAGTTAATTTTCCTCTCTTTTATTTTAAAAACGTGTTAGGGAGCATTATTACTAGGTTTGTATTTTCTTGGTGTACCATTTATCACTTAAAAAACCATGAATTGTCAATACTGTAAAGGAATTTGCTTAGTTAGTAGTAGTTAAAATTTATTTAATCAATTCATATTAAAAGCAATTCCTTTTTTATATTATTGAGTTTATAAAATGCTAACTAAATACCCATTATATTACCATTCGTTCGGGGCTCCAATGGCTACTCGTAACAAACAGGTAAGCAGTGTGTTAGTGACAAAAACCGTGAGCGAAAGTTCGTTTTCAAGCGGTGTTGACGGGTGGGTAGCAACCAGCAATGCAACCTTAAGCAATGTATACGGTAACATACGTGCAACCGTAACAGCCTTAAATGCAGGTATGCAAAAAACCTTTAGTACCGAGGCAGGCAAAACCTACCGCATCATGTTTAAAGTAAACCTACGTGGCTGGCCATACATGTACGTAAAAGATGTCGCGAGTACCACAAACTTAATAAGCATAACAGATTTCATGACCCCTGGTGATTACAGTTATATTTTCACTGCTACCGGCTTTGAAACCAATATAATATTCCACGAAGCAGGTAACCCAAGCGGTAGTGTGCAATTAGCTAGTTTCACTTTAGAAGAAGTTGATGCGGAAAATGGGTATAGGTTCGGCTTTAACGGTATGGAAAAGACGGATGAGATGTATGGTGATGGGAGTGAATACTCTACAGAATTTAGACAATATGATGCTAGGTTAGGTAGATGGATGAGTATTGATCCAATGTCTAGTTATTTCCCTTGGCAAAGCCCTTATGCTGCGTTTGATAATAATCCTATTTTAATAAAAGATCCCAAAGGCTTGGCTGGGGAAAGCAGTAATGCTGACCCTGATAAAAAAATGAAACGCCAAACTAAAAGATTTGAAAAGTTGAAAGCAAAATTAGCGGACAAATATGGTGAAGGAAGTGATAAATATAATAGTGAATTGGCTAGAATTGGAAGCAGGAGGCGTTATGGATCTTCTTTAGTATTTCATCAAAAGCATAGTTCGCCTCAAGTGTCGAGTGGAAGCACTGGATCTATTAACCGTGATTTTGCATTACAATTTGATAATACAAAAGCAACATACCAAAGTGAAAAGATTATGGGTGGATTAGACCCATTGGCCCGACCAAATTATGTTGCACCAGGTGAAGTTGCCGGAGAGGTTTCATTTGAGGTTAAAGTAACAGATGGACAGAAAGTTTTTTTAAGTTCAGCGACAACTGCAGGATTGCAAGTAGAAGTACTAGTAAATGGTCAATCTACGTACAATTTTTCAGAAGCTCCTCAACCTGCTTGGGATGAAAAGAAATATACGGATCAAGATATTAGTCACCCTAAACTTGTGGAGTATAAATCAATTGCCATAAATACAGGTAGTAGTAGCCCACAAATTGTTGTAATAACATTTAAAGCAACTTATACTAATGTTGGTTCTAAAATTCATTATAGAGGTTATGCACCAAGATTAACTGCCGCTAAAGTTTCTGTAGGTACAATAAGTAATTAAATTTAAGAAAGATGAATAAGAGTAAATTTTTGATTTTAGTTTTAGTGTTTAATTGTTTTATAGCTAAGATAAAATCACAGGAAATATTAAATATAAAAGATTCGCTTAATAGGAAACAAGGAGAGTGGATTGATTTTTATGATGTCGGTTGTAAAAAAATTAAGTCCAGAATTTATTATCATGATAATAATAAAGATGGTAAAGCCTACTTTTATAATAAAGTAGGTAAATTAAAAGAACTTGTTTATTATAAAGAGAATAGAATTATTCTTTCAAAGGAATTTTATACAGATAATAAGAGAGAAGGTAAAGTTAAAACGGTCAATGGAATAAAATTTAATCCATCATTATCTAAACTTAGATATGAGATTGATTCTTCTAAGATTAAATCGGATAAAATTAATCTAACTGACCCATCAAATAATAAAACAGGTATTTGGCATGAGGTTATGTTTGCAAGTTTTTTTAATGTACCTGGATATTCAGAGTACTATATCGTAGGATATTATTTGGCAGGGTCAAGACATGGAATAACCAAGTATTACAATTATGATAATCATAATCTAAAATTTGAAGCCAATTATAAAAATGGTATTTTAGATGGAATATTTAATGTTTATAATAATGATGGTAATATTATAGTTATGTATAATTATGTTAATGGTCTTAGAGATGGTGATTACACCGCATTTTACGATAATGGCAAAATCAGATATAAAGGAACTATGAAAGATGATAAGTTATTTGGTGAATATTTTGAGTATGATAAAAAGGGAAATTGTATATTACACATTAAAGATGTAAAAATAACGCCTCCATATTAGTGATAGCTATCGCTTCGGCTTCAACGGTATGGAAAAAACGGATGAAGCATATGGCATTGGAAATGAGTATTCTACAGAGTGTAGGCAGTTTGATTCAAGATTAGGTAGGTGGATGAGTATTGACCCTTTGTTTAGAAACTTTCCTTGGCAAAGTCCTTATGTCGCTTTTGATAACAACCCTATTACAAATACTGATCCGAACGGAATGGCATCTAAACCATCTACTCATAAGGTAAAAAAGGGAGAAACACTTAGTGCGATTGCTAAAAAGAACAATATAAAAATAGAAGACTTAAAAAGTGCCAACAAACAAATAGACTGGAATAGTAAGAACCGTACAGGGAAAAAACAAGATTGGGTCTATGCTGGTGAAACAATTAATATTCCAGGAGAGGTTGAGACAAATGAAAAAACTGAAAAAAAATCAACCGATAATGATAAAGATGAAGCAGGATATAATGCACCACCTAGATCTTTACCAGGCTTTCCTGATTCACAAAAAGTTAAGCCAAAAAACTTTAGAACGAGATGGCGCTTACCAGATGGCGATCTTTTAGAATGGGATGGGCAACATGGAGAACTAGAACGATATAATCCAAAAGGTAAGCATAAAGGGGTTTATTCTCCTGAAGGTGATAGAATTGGGGATGCAGTTCCTGGAAGAAAGATAGAACCAATGCTGAGAATTCCAGATTTAAGCCCTTGGGTAGCACCATTTATAATAGTTCCAGTTACAATGGGATATATAATTTTAAGATCTGCTGAACGTTCTTTGAGAGTTATTACACCTATTATTATTGACCCTAAAATAACGAATCCAGACTATTCTAAACCACATCCAGGATCTTAATATGAAAAATATAATCTTTTTTTTAAATGTCTATGAAAGAGATGGAGAGTCACTTGTTGAAGAGTTTGACATCACATCTATTAGTAAACTAATCGCAAATGAGTTTGGTGTAAATAACCAATTCATACAAGCCCCATATAAAATTGATACTATCAATTTGTATGAAATTTTGTTAAAATATATCACAAACTTAAAAGTATATGATTATAATTCATATGATTTTTTTATAGAATGTTATTCAAGTTAGGAGTATTGTACTGCCTAACAGGTTTATTATATAAATTAAGATAATGGAGTATTTAGAAGAATTACATGATAGTTCAATTCAAAGTATAAGAATTGATTTTGAAAAACAGATTATTTCAGTAGTCGTTTCGATTTATAGTAATGAAACGCAAGATTATTATTCAATTTGTTTAACTTTTTATGAGGTAAGTAATTATAAAATAAATGAAATATTTTAAATGTCTTAGAAGAGTTGGAAATTTATACTTTCGATTATAAAGATAAGAATGGCAAAAAAGAAATTGAATTTATTTTATTAATTGATGCAGGGGAACCAAGTATTAATATAAAGTTTGAATGCGTAAATTTTAAAAGAGAACTTTTGTAAAGTAGGCAATGATTGATAGTGTAAACATTCTAAATAACTGAAAAACAAAATAAAGTGGAATAAGGTATCCATAAAAGAGAGGAGTTAATATTCCTCTCTTTTATTTTATAAATGCGTTAGGGAGCATTATTACTAGGTTTGTATTTTCTTAGTGTACCATTTATCACCTGAAAAGCCATGAAGTGGGTAGTGTACCATTTAGCAC
Source organism: Bacteroidota bacterium (assembly GCA_040388375.1). Taxonomy (NCBI): domain Bacteria; kingdom Pseudomonadati; phylum Bacteroidota; species Bacteroidota bacterium. The sequence continues at coordinate 5,472 of JAZKBU010000003.1, forward strand.
CTGAGTTATGAAAGCCCATATTATAAAGGGGAAAGAAACCAAAAGAAAAGAAATTAAGTAACAGAAGAACTAAACTATAGATGTATCCGGAAGTAATGAAGATTAGAAAAAGAGGTTTATTCGTATTTAGTTTATTTATTTTACTAAATATAAGTTCAATTGGTCAAAATAAATTTTTGATTAAATGGGAAAAAGAAAAACTGAACAAAAGAGAAAGAATAATTATGCTTAATGATTATATCTCGGACTTTGCATTATTCATGAATTCAGATTCTAAAAGGATAGATTCAAATTGTATTAGAAGTTCGAATAAAACATACTTTGATAATTATGAAAAGGACAAAGTTTTATTTTACTTTATTAAACTCTATTTAGGAAATGACACTAAATTTAAAGAAAATAATTTGTGTTATTACAGTTTTATTATGAATATAATAAAACTGTCTTCTTTTGATCAACAAAGGCAGTTTTTTCAAAACTATATAATAAGAACTTATTTAGAAGAACGATCAAAGTTTAGAAAAGTATTAGGAGAAAATGAGATTGAAAAGCTTACTCAAATAGTATCCCTTTTTCCTTATAAAAAGGATTTGATTTATTACCAAAAACAGATAAAATTACTTTATAAAATGGAAGTAAAAATGGAAGAAGAAGCAAATCAGAAAATAGTTGATTGTTTTTGTAAATAATATTTCATTTAGTAGCTAGTAAAACATGAAAATAAACTATCCAAATTGTCAGGAGTGTGCGAAATATTTTTAAATATAAAGTAAGTTATGAAAGATAATATTGGTATTTTAATAGAAAGCTGCAAACAAATGGCTAAAGAACTGTTGATAGAGTTTGGGGAGTTTTATCCCTTCGCCTTTGCTTTAGATAAAAAGCACGAAATAATACCTGTTGCTGCATATGAAGGAGAAGAAGTTTTGAGTGTAGAAAAAGAAATAACTCTTCTCGAAAAAGCGCTTAGACATAGTGATAGAAACTTAACATATACAACTGTTATTATTTGTGTTGATGTTTTTACTCCTAATTCTAATGAAAAAAGTAGTGCTTTAGAATTAAGAGTTGATGATAAATTTTATAAGTCTTTTAATGTTTATATTAGATATGAACAATCAGATAATGGAGAAATAAAATTTGAGGAAATTTCAGATGAAGTGCTTGGAAATTTAATTTACTTTCCTAGGTAGTAACTAGCAACTCATAATTAATAAAAACCAAAAAGGCTTCGCTATATATAGCGAAGCCTTTTTGGTTAAAATAAGAAAACACTTATAAAACCTGTTCCTCCTTAGTTTCATTACCCGGCATATCATAAGCCTTAATAACGATTTTATTACCTACTGTACTTGTATTGTCATCAATAACGGTATAGAGCCAATCCAGTTTATTAGCCTGCATCACAGCATTACCCTTTTCAGTGCCCTTGTCATTAGTTATCTCCACACTAACAGATTCCACTTTAAAATCATCCGTTACCCTTATTCGTATAGTATCACCTTTTTTACCCAGATATTTACTTAAATCAATCTCCGTAATATCAGGAGCATTAAAAAAATCAGCCACCGCAATATTATAAGCATTAGGAGCACCGCTACCTTTAGCATGCGTTTCATACTCCGCCTTAATAATAGGGTCAGCCATTTGCGACTTCGCATACAAAACAGCCTGCTGAAACCTTTCCCGTTGATTCTTTTGTGCCACAGTAGGCACTTTACTTGTTGATGGAGCAGTTGCTACAACTGTTTTGTCTCCCACACTGCGAAATACCAGCGTCCCGCCAAGCATTCCACTCAAACCTTTAGTGATAAGGTTTTTGTTTACAATAGCCATAATTTTAGGATTTTAATATATTGATACCTATAACGCAATCATCAAAAAAATAATACTACAGAAAACTATTTTTCAGAAAAAGTATCAAAAACCCCTCATGTTTACCCTTCGTCATTCGTTCGCTCTCCGTTCGCTCTGCTTCGCTTGGTTTTTATCCTTATAAAGAAGGATTCAAGGTGTAAATAACATATACAAAAAGAAAGTAAAAGAGAAGCAAAACATTTTGTATATATGCAAATAAATATAAGTCAAGCCGCCCCAAGTATTAAAAAATGAGTTTGTCAAGTAACCAGCTAAATGTAAAATATGCCAATCAATAAAAAATATGAAAATACAGTTTGCTTTAATATATCTTTTCTTATTGACAGTTGGGTGTACTGATTCAAAAACTAATAATGTTAACAACAATAAAAACCCTAGCAGTATTGCATCAAATACTATAAATGAGAGTAATGATCAAAAAAAGACATCATTTACTCTCTGCGAATCAAGTAAAATATTAGGTGAGTGGAGAGCCCAGGAAGATGAGAAATCAGAATTAACTATCAATAGGAATTTCCTGATTTATAAATATGAAAAATTGAGCATTGATTCACTAGAATATGCGCTCACAGATAAATTAGATTCGGATAAAGCTAATAAGAACCCCTCTTGTTACATTATATCAAAAGATATAAAGGATGATATTACGTTTGAATATGAAATAGTCAGCGTGTCAGAAAAAACATTGACATTAATGAATTTGGATAGAGGAAATTTGTTGGTTTATTTTCGTTAATTTTTGATATAAAATGAAAAAGAGAGTTTGTAACAACTCCCAGCACTCGCTCGCGTGTCGCGAGTGAGCATATAACAACCATCTACCAGTTTATCGGTTTCAAGTGCTGGTGTATTAAATAATTATTTGTTTTACTGAAATGCTTGCAACCGAAAAAACCATTATAGGCAGAAAAAGGAGAGGGATGAGCGGCTTTCAACACCAAATGTTTTGCCTCGTCAATCAGTGCCGATTTACTTTGCGCAAACTTACCCCATAAAATAAATACCACGTGCTTTTTCTCTTCAGAAATACGTTTAATTACTTTATCCGTAAACTGTTCCCATCCTTTTCCCTGGTGCGAGCCCGCTTTATCCTTTTCAACAGTTAAGGTGGCATTCAATAACAATACGCCCTGTTTAGCCCATTCACTTAAGTTGCCATGGTCAGGTATCATAAACTCCGGAATATCTGCCTTTAACTCTTTAAAAATATTTTGCAAAGAAGGAGGTATCGCTACACCTTTATTGACACTAAAACACAAACCATGCGCCTGTCCCACTCCGTGGTAAGGGTCTTGCCCGATAATTACCACACGTACATCCTTAAATGCAGTAAGGTCAAAAGCACCGAATATCTGCAGTCCCGGTGGGTATATTATTTTACCGGCCTGTTTTTCCTGTTTCAAAAAAGCAACAAGATTATTGAAATAAGGCATGTCAAACTCATCTTTTAATACCTCTTTCCAATCTTCGGCAATAGCAACTTGCGTAGTCATTTTATTTTAAAAATTTAAGGCACAAAAAAACATTTTATATGTTATTAGCCAACTAAAATTAACCACATTGGCTCTCTTTGCCCTGTCCGTGGTTGTGTGTCTTCACCAACCACATTTATTTCTCACACTCCTTGGCTAGCGCGAGCGTCCGCTCGTGTTATCATTTAACCTTATTACGACTTCTTTAAAAAGCAAGTTTTCAAAACCATCGTAGTTTTCTCCACCCTGCCTTCTATTTCCTCTTCACTATCTGTTAAGCGAATGTTTTTCACAATAGTTCCCCTCTTAATAACCGATGAAGAACCCTTTACTTTTAAATCCTTAATTACATTCACAGAATCACCTTCTGCCAATAATGTTCCGTTGCTGTCCCTTACTTCCATAGTTTTGTTTTTTGAGTGGTAAATAATTAATGCACCAAAAGTAAAGTTATACTTTTAAAAACGAATTTGATATAAATCGTTAAAGTATGGAAATAGCATGTATAGAGTACCGCAAAATTTCTATATACGTTTATAAGATAATTGTTAATTTTACCCGATGGAAAATGAGGGTTCAAAACCACCACGCAGAGTCAGGTATAAAGGTACCTATCCAAAAGCATTCAAAGAAAAGTACAAAGAACTGCAACCCGAAAAGTATGCCGATGATGTAGAAAAAATAATACTGAAAGGTAATACACCCGCAGGTATGCACCGTTCCATTTGTGTAAACGAAATAATGGATTTTTTACAAGTACAACCCGGGCAGGTGGGTTTAGATGCTACTTTAGGTTATGGCGGACACAGTGCAGAAATACTAAAAAATTTAATTCCCAATGGCAAACTATTTGCTACCGATGTAGATGCAATAGAACTACCCAAAACCACCAACCGTTTGTTAAATTTAGGTTTTGGTCCCGAAGTGTTTTTCCCCCGCAATACCAATTTTGCCAATATAGATGCTATAGCCGAAGAAGCAGGCCCACTCAATTTTGTGCTGGCCGATTTAGGTGTTTCTTCTATGCAAATAGATAATCCCGACAGAGGTTTTTCATTAAAAATGGATGGCCCGTTAGATTTAAGGTTAAACCCCAATGCAGGTATACCCGCCAGTCAGTTTTTAAAAACAGTATCGCAAGACGAGCTGGAAGCCATACTGATGGAGAATGCAGACGAACCCGATGCAGATATAATAGCAGAAGCCATTGTAAGCCATATACAAAAAGAAGCAGTATTAGAAACCACTACACAGTTAAAAGACATTATCAAAGAAGCACTAGACTATATTACATCAAACGAAAAAACAGAGCGCATCAAAAAAGCCAATCAAAGATGTTTCCAAGCCCTGCGTATAGAAGTAAATAACGAATTTGAAGTATTAGAGGCGTTTTTAAACAAGCTTCCCGATGCATTGGCACAAGATGGTCGCGTAGCCATATTATCATTCCACTCAGGCGAAGACAGGCGCGTAAAAAAAGCATTCCAGAGCTTTTACCGTCAGGGAATATTTAGCCAGATAGCACAGGATATTATTCGCCCTACACCACAAGAAGTAGGCAGTAACCCAAGAGCACGCTCTGCCAAATTACGCTGGGCTATCAAAGCATAATACTAATTTAAATAAAAGGAACGCATTAGCTATTTCATACCAATAGCAGTGTTAATTTATTATCGTTTTTTATTACTTTCGTTTACAAAGAAAACAAGTATGAATATAAAAAAATGGTATTGTCTGTTAGTAATGCTCAGTTCAGCCGGAGCATTCGCCCAAAGTTTTATGGTAAGCTCGCCCAACAAAAAGATAGCCCTTTCAATAAATCTAACCAACGAAGGAGCTTTGGTTTATGAAGTCAGTTATAAAAACAAACCAGTTGTTGAAACATCAAAGCTGGGTTTTAAAATAAATGAACAAGCCGACTTACTAAACAATTTTAGTGTATTAAGAGTTGACTCAAGCACCTTTAATGAAACATGGCAACCTGTTTGGGGCGAAACCAAAACCATCGTTAATAACTACAAAGAAATAGCCATTACCCTAAAAGAAAAAACAGATAAGCCAAGAATCATGCAATTGGTTTTTAGAGTATTTAATGATGGAGTAGGCTTTAGATATATATTTCCAGAACAACCCAATTTATTCCATTTTGTAGTAGCCGATGAGTTAACCACATTTAACTTAACAGGCGACCATAAAATATGGTGGATGCCGGGCGATTTCGATACCAATGAATATACCTACAATACCTCCCAAATATCAGAGATAGAAAAACTAGCCAAGAAACGCGATGGAGCCATATTTACAGCTACACCCATTAAAGGCGCATTTGTACAAACCCCTTTAATGATTAAAACCAAAGACAACGTGTACATCAATATACACGAAGCAGCTTTAATCAATTACCCAGCTATGGATTTGCAGTTTGATTTAAACACATTTGAAGCAACCACTAAAATAGCAAATGATGCAGTAGGCAATAAAGCCTATATGCGTGCACCTTGCCAAACACCTTGGCGTACTATTATTATAAGCGATGATGCAAGAGACATCATTACATCAAAAACCATTTTAAATTTAAACGAACCCTCGCAACTTACCAATACCGGTTATATTAAACCAATGAAATATGTAGGCGTTTGGTTAGAAATGCACCTTGGTCTTTCAACATGGGATTATGCAGGTACACAAGCAGCCAGCGATGCAGGTTCAGATGGCAAACAAAAAGTAAAAACCAAACATGGAGCCACTACCGCAAACACCAAAAAGTATATAGACTTTGCGGCTAAAAATGGTTTTGGTGGCGTATTGGTTGAAGGTTGGAATACAGGTTGGGAAGACTGGTTTGGTAAATGGAAAGAAGATGTGTTTGATTTTGTAACCCCTTACCCCGATTACGATTTTAAAGGACTGAATGAATATGCACAAAGCAAAGGAGTAGGAATGATTACCCACCACGAAACAAGTGGAAGCGTAACCAATTACGAGCGTTATATGGATACCGCTTATCGTTTAATGGCCAGTGTGGGTAGTCATGCTTTAAAATCAGGTTACGTAGGCCGTATTATACCACGTGGTGAGTTTCATGATGGACAGTGGATGGTAAACCACTACTTACGCGCTATCAAAAAAGCAGCCGACTACAATATAATGGTAGTGGCCCATGAGCCCGTACGTCCCACGGGTTTACACCGCACCTATCCAAATTTTATGGCAGCAGAAGCAGCACGCGGGCAAGAGTTTAATTTTTGGAGTGAAGGCAATCCACCCGAACACGAAACCATTTTACCATTTACCCGCTTAATGGGAGGCCCTATGGATTACACCCCGGGTATATTTAAAATTAAAAAGAGCAGCTATTACCCCGATGCAAAAGAGCAGGTTCATACTACTTTAACCAAGCAATTAGCTTTATACCTAACCCTATACAGCCCCGTGCAAATGGCAACCGATTTACCCGAAAATTACGAAGCCAAACCCGATGCATTTCAGTTCATAAAAGATGTAGCCGTTGATTGGGATGATACCAAAGTAATACATGCCGAGCCGGGCGAATACCTGACCATAGCCCGTAAAGCCAAAGGAACCAACAATTGGTTTTTAGGTAGCATAACCGATGAAAATGCACGCCAGTTAGCCATGGATTTTAGCTTTTTAGATAAAGGAAAGAAATATACAGCTACCATTTACCACGATGCAGATGATGCCAGTTGGAATAACAATCCCGAAGCATACGTTATAGAAAAAATAACAGTTACTTCAAAATCAAAACTAATGTTGAAGCTAGCACCGGGTGGAGGAACCGCCATAAGCATTATAGCGCAATAGCACATTTAATAAAAAAAGCCCATCAATATAATATTGATGGGCTTTTTTTATTAAATATAGTTTTCTATAAATATAAATAATAGGCTTTGCTATAAAACAAAAACTGCCTTAAAAATAATTTCTAAGACAGTTTTTATATGTATTTGTTAGTTGTTTGTAGTGCTAAATTAAGTAAATATTTTCTTAAAATCAATTTTTTATAAAGAAAAATTTAAGATTTAAGAGTAAATGAGTTAAACTAATTTGTTTTTGTATAGCTGAATAGTGTTGTGAAGCCCCAAATAAAGGGCATCGCAGACCAAAGCATGGCCAATAGAAACCTCCGCTAAATGAGGAATATTTTGTTTGAAAAATTGTAAATTTTGTAAACTTAAATCGTGCCCTGCATTAATAGCTAAGCCCAGTTCGTGTGCACGAATAGCAGCCTTTTTGAAAGGAACAATAATTTGCTCCTTATTATTTTCAAATTGATGGGCGTAACTTTCAGTATATAGTTCAATTCTATCAGCGCCACAAAGCTTAGCTCCCTCAATCATATCCATAACAGGATCAACAAAAACAGAAGTTCTGATACCAGCCCCTTTAAAAGTTTTAATAATAGCTTGTAAAAAAGATAAGTTAGTTACCGTATCCCAACCGTGGTCACTCGTTATTTGATTAGTATTGTCAGGTACTAAAGTTACTTGTGTAGGTTTTGTTGCCAATACCAACTCCACAAATTTGTCTTCAAAGGGATTGCCTTCAATATTAAACTCAGTAGTAATTACATTTTTTAAATCCATTACATCCGCATATCTAATATGTCTTTCATCAGGTCTGGGATGAACAGTAATGCCATCCGCTCCAAATTTTTCACAGTCGGTAGCTATTTGAATAAGATTGGGATTGTTGCCTCCACGGGCATTTCTTATAGTAGCAAACTTGTTTATATTAACGCTAAGTTTAGTCAAAGTAAAAGTTCAATTATTCTGCCCACAATCTTACAAAAAAAATAAATTGAACGAGGTTTATAAAATTTAAATAATTTTGACGCATAATATAAATGCATAATGATTCAAATAGGGGAGTATAATACATTAAAAGTAGGTAGAGGTAGCGCACTGGGTTTTTTCCTGGTAGATGAATTGGGAGAAGAGGTTTTATTACCCATTAAATATACTCCCAAGCCATTAAATATTGGTGATACAATGGAAGTGTTTATTTATACCGATTCCGAAGATAGACCCATAGCAACAACACAAACACCCATTGCCATAGTTAATAGTTTTGCATTTCTTAAAGTAGTTGATATTGCAAAGTTTGGCGCTTTTTTAGATTGGGGATTAGATAAAGATTTACTGGTGCCCATTAAAGAGCAAGCCAAAACAATGGTGCTAGGTAAATACTATGTAGTGTATATTACCCTTGATAATAGCAGCCAGCGTTTAATAGCCAGTTCAAAAATAAATTCGTTTTTAAGTAACGAAGAACACGAGTTAAAGTTTAATGAGGAAGTTGATTTAGTAGTTTTTGAAGAAGTAGAGTTTGGTTATTTTGTAATTATTAATTTAAAACATAAAGGATTAATTTATAAAAACGAAATATATACCAAAGTAGCCGTTGGCGATGCTTTAACAGGTTACGTAAAACAAATAAAAGAGGGTAACTTAATAGATGTAAGTTTACAAAAAATAGGCTTCGAAAATATAGATGCAAACAGCAAGTATATTTTAGGTGTTTTAACCCAACAGGGAGGTACACTTAATTTGCACGATAACAGCACGCCTGATGAGATACAAAAACAGCTTAATATGAGCAAGAAAACGTTTAAGAAAGCCATTGGAATACTGTATAGACAGAAATTAATAACAATTAGCAATAGTCAAATTCAGCTAGCATAAATATTTCTCACATAACTAGCTTTTTAAAGGCTACTTGTAATGTTAAGCTTTATTATAATGCTTTTTTCTTTAATTTCACATCCTGATTTATTAAGAAGTGGGAAGAGGATTTTTTTTAATACTTAGTTTTATTTGGGGGGTGGCTGTATTTGCTGACAATGCAAAACAGAGAGATAGTTTATTGGCTAAGCTGAGTAGTGAAAATAAGTTAGAAACAAGAGTCGATTTATACAACCAAATATCTTCCCTTTCGCTTGATATGCCAGAAATGGTCATTCAAAATTCATTAAAAGCCATTGAACTGGCTAATAACTCCACTTACGAAAAAGGACTGAACGAAGCTTACCTCTATTTAGGTATAGGTTTTTGCGAAAGTTCCAACTATGATTCAGCAATTATATACCTGAATAAAGCACTCATACATTTTCAGCAATATAAAACTACACCTAAAAATACAATTAGAGCCAATAATTATTTAGGTATAGCATACGAGTATAGAACCAATTATACCAAAGCATTATATTACTACTACCAGTCATATAATGCAGCCAGCGCAATAGGCGATTCAACCTATATCTTAAAATCAGTTAATAATATAGGCTTGGTTTATTATGCTATGGATAATTATAAACTGGCAGAAAAGTTTTTACTAATGGCTTATAAATTGGCCATTTCAATTAGAAGCGAACTGAGCTTAATGGAATATAATTTAGCTACATTGTATTTAGCACAGAAAAAATTTGCTTTAGCCCTTGAAAAATATAAAAAAGTATTGGTTGATGATTTACAGTCAGGTAACCAAAAAAATATAGCCGAATGTTATAACAATATAGGAGCTTGTTACTTGGGTTTAAATGATTTAAAATCAGCAGAAGCTTTTTTAAGTAAAGGTTTTGAGATAAGAGAAAAAATAAATGATGAAAATGGGCTACGCAATTCATTTGTTGATTTAGCAGATTTAAACATACAAAATGGTCATTACAATGAAGCTTTGATTTTATTAGAGAAAGCCCTTTATATAGCCCAAAAAACAAAAAACAAAAAAGGCATTGTTAGTATATACGATAAATACATTGAGTGCTATAAAACACAAAATAATTTAAAGCAAGCGTTAAATTATACAGAGTTAAAAGATGCCATTTTACAAGAAATTAGTGATGCAGAGGGTCAGATAAAATTAAAGGATTTACAAACAGAAAGTTTAATGAGGCAAAAGGCTGCCGAAAAAGAAGTAGCCACCGCTAAAAAAGAAAACCAGTCATTGGTAAGTACTTTTTTAATTATTATAAGCATAGTACTCATAGTTGGTTTTATATTCTTAACCTTTTCGTTCCTTAAAATAAGAAATCAGAATAGATTATTATTAGCAAGCCAAAAACAACTAGCCTCTAAAAATAATGCGCTACATGCGCAAAATGAGCAAATATTAAAAAGCCAGTTACAAGCACAACAAGCGCTTAAAGTAAAATCAGATTTTACCAGTACCATTAGCCACGAAGTAAGAACCCCGCTTAACGCAATCAATGGTGTTTGTGAGCTGTTGTTAAATAGCGATATTAGCCCCGAGCATATTGAAAATATTAATCTAATGAAAATATCAAGCGATAAATTGATTCGCTTAATAAATGATATTTTAGATTTTAGCCGTTTAGAAAATGGTAACTCAGAGTTTAACCTGACAGAGTTTAGACTTAACCAAATTTTGAAAGGATTGGTTGATTTATTTGTTGTTAAAACCAACGATAAAAAGATAGAGCTAATACTCGATTATGACTTTACAGAAAATGCCATATACAAATCAGACTCATTAAGACTAACACAAGTTTTAGGTAATTTACTAAGTAATGCTGTTAAGTTTACTTCAACAGGCTATATTAAATTAGTAGCTTATCCATTACAAAAAGGAAACTTTAAAACAACCTATCGTTTTGAAGTAATAGATACCGGAGTTGGTATACCTGCCAATAAACAACGCGATATTTTTGAAGCATTTTTACAAATAGATAATTCAAGCACCAGAAGAGTAGAAGGAGCAGGTTTAGGGCTTTCCATTTGCCAGAAAATAATTGAAGCATTTGGTAGCCAGCTACACGTGGAGTCAGAGGTAGGAAAAGGCAGCCGCTTTTATTTCGACCTGGATTTTGAAGTGGTGCAAAGCAATAATGTACTGGAAATTCAAAAGGTTGACCCTATCAATGTTTCATTAGAGAATTGTAATGTGTTGGTTGTAGAAGATACCACTATCAATGTAATGATATTGAAACAGTTTTTGAAAAAATGGAAATGCAATTTTGATGTGGCCGATAATGGAATAAGCGGTATACAGAAAATAAAAGACAATAGATACGATATTGTATTAATGGATATTCAAATGCCCGAAATGGATGGAATAGAGTGTACCAAAGCCATAAGGTTAATGGATAAGCCATACTACAAGCAACTACCAATTATAGCCATTACCGCAGCCAATGAAAGTATGTTACGCAATGCAGCATACCAGGCAGGCATGAACGATTATGTTTTAAAACCGTTTAATCCGGATGAGCTAAAAGAAAAAATGCTAAGAGCCATTTATAATTTCTCGAGTTTACAAAAGCTGTAGAATGCAGTAAACAGTTGAAAGTTGTATTTTTTTGAAAATAAATTTAAAATATTAAAAGTATAAGCTTAAACTTGCACCGCAAATAATAAACCCAATCCATTATTTGCTATGCTTAATCATTCTGAAAAATTTTACACCGAGGGTTTAACCTACGATGATGTATTAGTTTTACCAGCTTACTCGGAAATATTGCCGCGTGACGTAAACACTACCACACAACTTTCTCGCAATATTCAAATAAAAGTACCAATAGTGTCAGCCGCTATGGATACCGTTACGGAAAGCCGTTTAGCTATTGCCATTGCGCAAGAAGGAGGCATTGGTGTTATGCACAAAAACATGAGCATCGACCGCCAGGCAGATCAGGTTCGTAAAGTAAAAAGAAGTGAAAGTGGTTTAATTTTAGATCCGGTTACTTTACACGATAGCGCCACCTTACGCGATGCGCATAAATTGATGACGGAGAATAAAATTGGTGGTATTCCGATTATAAACGATAATGGCAAACTGGTTGGCATTTTAACAAACCGCGATTTGCGTTTTGAAACAGATATGAATAAATCTGTTAGCCAGATAATGACCAAAGATAAATTAATTACCGCACCAGAAGGTACCGACTTAAAACAAGCCGAATTAATTTTACAAAAGTATAAAATAGAAAAACTTCCGGTAGTTGATAACAGTAATGTATTAAAAGGGCTAATTACCTATAAAGATATTTTAAAAGTAAAAGACCACCCGTTTGCTTGTAAAGATAAACACGGGCGTTTATTAGCAGGAGCGGCCGTTGGTGTAACAGCCGATACAGAAGAAAGAATACATGCATTGGTAAAAGCCGGAGTTGATGTAGTAATTGTTGATACCGCACACGGACATTCACGTGGTGTTTTAAATGAAGTAGCACGTATTAAGAAATTATTTTCAAACATTGATATTATAGCTGGTAATGTAGCCACAGGCAGTGGAGCAAAAGCTTTAGTTGATGCCGGAGTTGATGCCGTAAAAGTAGGTGTTGGTCCCGGTTCCATTTGTACTACACGTATTATTGCAGGTATAGGTGTTCCCCAATTAACAGCCGTTTACGAAAGTGCAAAAGCCATTGAAGGCAGTGGAGTACCCATTATTGCCGATGGTGGAATAAGATACAGTGGAGATATAGTAAAAGCCATTGCAGCCGGTGCTAGTTCAGTTATGTCAGGCTCACTATTTGCAGGAGTAGAAGAAAGCCCTGGAGAAACCATTATTTACGAAGGACGTAAGTTTAAATCGTACCGTGGAATGGGCAGTATTGAAGCCATGAAAGAAGGTAGCAAAGACCGTTATTTCCAGGATGCAGAAGATGAAATTGCTAAATTAGTTCCAGAAGGTATTGTTGGTATAGTTCCGTTTAAAGGCACCTTAAAAGAAGTAGTGTATCAGTTTGTAGGAGGCTTGAGAGCAGGTATGGGTTACTGTGGTGCAGCAACTATTACCGACTTGCAAAAAGCAAAATTTGTAAAAATTACTTCAGCAGGTGTTAAGGAAAGCCATGCGCATGATGTACGTATTACCAAAGAAGCGCCAAACTATTCAAGAAACTAACAAAGAGTAACATTTTTTATATAATGATAGCTGGTTTCTTCATGAGAAACCAGCTATTTTTTTAAGTATTAACGAGGTACAAATAAAAGTCAAGTTTATAAGTGTAGAAATACTATTTTTGCCCCTCTATTTTTTTAAGTATTTATGAGCAATCAACTAAGCGAACAAGAATTATTACGCAGACAAAAATTACAAGATATGCGCCAGTTGGGTATTGACCCATTTCCGGCTGCATTGTTTCCCATTTCTCATTTATCAGTGGAGGCTACTGAAAAGTATAGCGCCAATAACGAAAGTGAAGAAATGAAGCAGGTAACTTTTGCAGGCCGTATTATGAGCGTTCGCGATATGGGTAAAGCTTGTTTTGCTGTATTACAGGATAGTGCGGGCAAATTGCAGGTATATGTGCGTAGAGATGATATTTGCCCAGATGAAGACAAAACTTTATACGATACCGTTTTCAAAAAACTAATTGATATAGGTGATATAATTGGTATAACAGGTTATATGTTTACCACCAAAACAGGCGAAATCTCGCTACATGCCAAAACAATGCAAGTATTGAGTAAATCAATCAAACCACTTCCTATTGTAAAAGAAAAAGATGGAGAAACATTTGATGCCGTTACCGATCCTGAATTTCGTTACCGCCAACGTTATGCTGATTTAATTATAAACCCACATGTAAAAGAGACTTTTCAAAAACGCAGTGTAATGATTAAAACCATCCGCGATTTTTTGAACGACAATGGAGCTTTGGAAGTAGATACTCCTGTATTACAAAATATTCCAGGTGGTGCAGCTGCAAGGCCATTTACAACCCATCATAACGCTTTAGATGTGCCTTTTTATTTGCGTATAGCAAACGAGCTTTATTTAAAACGTTTAATAGTGGGCGGTTTTGATTTTGTATATGAATTTAGCCGCAACTTCCGTAATGAAGGAATGGATAGAACACACAATCCGGAATTTACCGTATTAGAGTTTTATGTGGCTTATAAAGATTATAACTGGATGATGGATTTTACAGAGCAATTATTAGAAAAAATTGCTTTAGAAATGCATGGAACCACAGAAGTAACCGTAGGCGATAAAACCATTAATTTTAAAGCACCATTTAAACGTTTACCAATATACGATGCCATCCAGCAGTTTACAGGAATAGATGTAAGCAGTATGAATGAAACACAATTACGTGAAGCATGTAAGCAACTAAATATTCCAACTACGCCAAGTATGGGTAAAGGAAAATTAGTAGATGAAATTTTTGGCGCAAAATGCGAAGGCAATTTTATAGAACCAACGTTTATAACAGATTATCCTGTAGAATTAAGCCCGTTAACTAAAAAACACAGAACTAAAGAAGGTTTGGTAGAGCGTTTTGAATTGATGGTAAATGGTAAAGAAATAGCCAATGCCTATTCAGAGTTAAATGACCCGATAGACCAACGCGAACGTTTTGAAGACCAAGTGGCATTAATGGAACGTGGCGATGATGAGGCCATGTTTATTGACCATGATTTTTTACGTGCATTAGAATATGGTATGCCGCCAACAGCGGGTATTGGAATAGGTATAGATAGATTAGCGATGTTATTAACCAACCAACATTCTATTCAGGATGTGTTGTTTTTCCCGCAAATGCGCCCTGAGAAAAAACAATTAGAGTTAACCGCTGAGGAAAAACAAATTTTAGAAATATTGAAACCAAATATGAGCATGTCATTACCCGATTTAAAACAAGCAGTAGCTAGTTTAAGTGGCAAGCAATGGGATAAAGCCATGAAAGGTTTAGCTGCACACGGTTTAACCAAAGTTGAGTTGAATGGGGAGTTAAAAACAGTGAATTATATTGGATAAGTGAAACTAATATAAGATAAAACAAAAAAGGGGTTTTGAAATTTCAAAGCCCCTTTTTTATTTATAATAGTAAGAAGTATTTAATTACCCCAACTTCTGATAGAACGAATCAATATTAAGAAGTCTTTCTCTACGGAATAATCTTTAGCATACAAGAAGTTTAATTTTTGAATAGTTATTTGGTTATAGCTTTTGCCACTCAAGTCCCTTATTGGGTTTAATACACCTTCTCTTAGCTTAGGCAATAATTTAATATTGTCAGCTTGCGCATAACCAACCCATGTTTTTTCTCCTAATAAAACCTGCGTCCAGTTTTTAATAAACTGCATTTTGTTTTTTATTATTAATGTAAACAATGGAATAAATGGTAAAACAAAAATAGCAAACAATACATCAAAAGCTCTTTTCTTTTGTAGCTCCCATGCTTTGCTGAGCGATAAGTTTAACTCAATGGTATAGAAATCGCCAGGTGTATTTTTATTGTTACTACCTATTATAAACAAGCTTTCTTCAGGTACAATTTTGAATAAAATTTCCTGCTGCTTCATTCTACCCATCCACTCTATAATTTGCGAAGCCGCCAAATCTTTAGAGCAAAAAATAATTTCTTCAATCTTTAATAAATCAACAACCTCGTGTAGTTGCGATACATTGCCTAAATATTGGTTGTCCGAAGTGTTATTGTCGTCAATAGCTATAAAGCCAAAATAATCAGCCTTTGCTTTTGATTTAACCAATAAATCCTGTACTCTGCTTACTTCATTGTAGTTTCCAACAATAGCCGTTCTTAATCTGTTACTAAAGCTAAAACTTAGTTTGCCATTTTTAATCCAAAACATGACGAAACGGTCAAAGTAACTTGTTATAATAGTGCTGATGGTTCCAAGTACTATAATAGCACGGCTAAAGCGATAAGTATCGTTTAAAAAGGCATAAAAAACAGCTATGGCTAAGGAGCCGACTAAAACCCCTTTGCTTACACTTAAAAAAGTTTTTCGTTTGTTATAAGCACCTGCTAAATAAAGTCCCGACATCCACAATATAGCATAAACTATACTGTTAATGAGTACCGTATTAAAGCTGTAAGCTGTTGGTATATTAAATTTGTATAATGAGTAAACCCTGCTTAATGTAAACACACTACCAATAATTAAAAGCATATCAATTAAAGGTAAGTAAGTAGCTTTTGCCACACGCGTAATGATAGCTGCAGCTGCTCTAATATAAATAGCAAAGTTTATGAGTAAGCCAAAGGTTTGAGCATGTTTTTGCGAATAATGCTTTTGCGCAAAAATGATCATGGCCTTGTAAAAGGTAAATACAAAGTTTACACTTGTTTTTTTTGTGCTTTCCCCTTTATAGTGAATAATAGTAGCATCATGGAAATAGTAGTTATAAGAACCGCTTTTAGTAACCCGGTAACTTAAATCTATATCTTCACCATACATAAAATAATCTTCATCCAACAATCCTATTTTATCTAAAACAGTTTTACGAAGCATCATGAATGCACCTGCCAGTACATCAACCTTATGAGTTTGGTTTTTGTTTAAGTAGCCTAAATGATATTTACCAAATTTTTTCGATTTTGGAAATAAAGCCGCCAAACCAAATATTTTATAAAAAGCTACGTCAGGTGTGGGTAAACCCCTTTTGCTTTCAGGTAAATATTTCCCCGAGCCATCTATCATTTTAACGCCAACCGCACCGGCATCGGGTGTTTGTTCCATAAACTGAATAACTTTATGGAAACATTGCTCCTCAACTACAGTATCAGGGTTTAGTAATAAAATAAATTCGCCTTTAGCAATTTTAATGGCTTGGTTATTTGCCTTGCTAAAACCAACATTTTCTTTGTTTTCAATAAAAATTACGTCATTGGCAAATTTCCGTTTAATCATTTCGCAGCTACCATCAACGGAATGGTTGTCAACTACCAATATTTCAGAGTCAATGCCAACACACGCTTTTTTAACCGAGTGTATAGCCTGTTCTAAGAAATACTTTACATTATAATTTACTATTACTATTGATAGTTTCAAATTGATTACCTTGCCTTTTTATGTTAAGCAAATATAAGGTTTGGAACGATGTTTTTTGTTAAATTTTGCTTTCAGAAGTATTATTTACAATTAGGAAACAATTAGCTAATGAGCTGATTAAAATTTTTAATCAAAATGTTGTAATTCACATTTAAAAAAGTTTGTTTGCCTCACTTTTACTATAAGCCTTTAAAAATAAAATGAAAATATTTTCCTGGTTGGTTTTAATTTTAAATATAGTTGCTGTATTGGCCTTATTTGGTGCCTATTCCGCAGCTTATATCAGCCCGAATCAGTTTTGGTTTATAGCATTTTTAGGTCTAAGTTTTCCTATCATTTTAATTATAAATTTTCTTTTTATTATCTACTGGGCTGTTACTTTCAGCTTCAAGTTTTTATATTCATTTATTGCCATTTTAATAGGTATTACCACCATTCAAAGATTTATTCAGTTTGGTACTGTAAAGGAACAGGATGTACCCAATTCCATTAATATAGTTGATTTTAACACCAGGGCTTTTGGTGCGCTGGATGATTTGGAATATGACCCTGCTATTTATTTTGACCAATTAGACCATATTAAACCGGATGTTTTTTGCTTTCAGGAATTTGTTTCCTATAACACCAAAAAAGACCAAAAAATGTTTGAACGGTTGTTTACTGAGTATAGTAGTTTTTATATGTTTAATTTAAATGCAAAAACCAAACCCTATACAGGTTATAGTCTTAGTATTATGAGCCGATTTCCTATTGTTAAATCAGGTTTTGTAGAGCGCATGAACAGTGGTGGAAATTGTACTATTTTTGTTGACATAGCAAAGGGTGGAGATACCATAAGAATTCTCAATACACATCTTAAATCAATAGCTTTTGAAAAACAGGATTACCAAGCCGTAGAGGGTTTAAAAGAACCTGATAGGGATATTAGTTTGTTTAATGTAAAGCATATAGCCTATAAGCTTAAAAAAGCATTTATAGCCAGATCAAAACAAGCAGAAGCCATTCGTAAATTTATTGATGAATCGCCACATAAAGTAATTGTAACAGGCGATTTTAATGACTCTCCGGCAAGTTATGCTTATAATTTAATAAGAGGCGATATGAAAGATGCTTTTGTAGAAAGTGGTTCAGGGTTTAGTTCTACTTACACAGGCAAAATGCCATCCTTCCGTATAGATTATATATTGGCCGATAAGAGTTTTGAAATTATCAACTACAAACCTTTTGAATTAAGCTTCAGCGATCATAAAATGGTTAGTGCAACTATTAAATTGAAATAGTAGTTTTTAGCTGTAAAATTTGTAGCATTGCATTATGGCTTTCGAAGTAACAATATTAGGTAACAGCAGTGCATCGCCAACTCCCAACAGGCATCCTAGCGGGCAGTATTTAAACATACTCGATCATCATATTCTGGTTGACTGTGGTGAGGGAACGCAAATGCAGTTACAAAAATATAAAATCAAAAAGTCACGCATTAACCAAATATTTATAAGCCATGTGCATGGCGACCATATTTTAGGCTTACCCGGTTTATTGTTAAGTATGAATTTACTACAAAGGGAAACGCCATTGCATATATACGGGCCTAAAGAATTATTCGAAATATTGAATGTGTTTTTTAAGTATAGTGAAACCAAGTTTTATTACGAATTACACTACCATACTATTGACCCGAATAAAACGGAAGTATTGTTTGAGAACATTTATTACAAAGTAATTTCATTTCCGTTGTTTCATAGAATACCAACAGCCGGTTTTTTATTTCAGGAACGAAGCAAATTGCGAAAACTGAATACAGAGGCTTGCGAAAAATATAAAGTGCCATTTACCCATTTTAACGATATAAAAAGAGGAAAAGATTATTTAAGCCCGGATGGAAAAACACATATTAAAAACGATTTGCTAAGTTTTGACCCGGGTAGTCCCATAACGTATGCTTATTGTAGCGATACTGTTTACGATGAAAGAGTGATTGAATCCGTTAGTCAGGCCGATATACTTTACCATGAATCAACCTTTTTGCATGATAAGCTCCAACGAGCAGTTGATACCATGCATACAACTGCAAAACAAGCCGGTATAGTGGCTAGCAAGGCCAGTGTTAAAAAATTAATTATAGGCCATTTTAGCGCCCGATACGATGATTTACAACCTTTATTAGAAGAAGCAAGAGGCCAGTTTAGCAATACAGAAATAGCTGATGAAGGACGCACTTTTGTAATGGAGTAACCAGCCAGGGTATTAACTGCAAAATGAAATACCTATATTTGCCCCACTATTTTATTTATGCAAACATTTACACCCAAGCATTGGCAACAGTATGAGTTATTAGATTGTGGCGATTTTGAAAAACTAGAAAGATTTGGCACCTTAACATTACGCAGGCCGGAACCACAGGCTTTGTGGAGTAAAAAATGGAGTGAGCAGGAGTGGAATAAACTAGCCGATATTACCTTTAAATCTAAAACAAGTCACAATGGCGATTGGATTAAAAAGCAAAAGACCCTGCCCGATAAATGGAAACTAAACTACGCTTTTAAAGACTTAAACTTAAACTTTAATTTATCGCTTACCTCGTTTAAACACGTGGGTATTTTTCCGGAGCAGGCCGCTAACTGGGATTATATTTTTGAAAACTTGAAGAAAGTAAAAGGCGAGCAACCCAGGTTTTTAAATTTGTTTGCATATACGGGTGGAGCAAGCATAGCTGCTAAGGCTGCAGGAGCAGATGTAACCCATGTTGATAGTGTTAAGCAAGTAATAACATGGAGCAAAGAAAATATGGAATCATCTAACCTAACAGATATACGTTGGGTAGTAGAGGATGCGATGAAGTTTGTGAAAAGAGAAGTTAAAAGAGGTAAAACATACCACGGCATTATATTAGATCCACCGGCTTATGGTATAGGAGCTAATGGCGAGCGCTGGCAGTTGGAAAATAGTATTAATGAGTTGTTGGGCGATGTAGCTAAAATACTGGAGCCAAATAATCACTTTTTAATTCTGAATGTATACTCTCTCGGATTGAGTGCTTTGGTGGTTCAGAATTTGATAGAAAACAATTTTAAACAAAATAAAGATTTGAATTTTGGCGAACTATTTCTGCAGGGAAAATCGGGCATTCAGTTGCCTTTAGGTATTGTGGGCAGATATAGTTTGTTATAAATTCTTATAGTTATTCTGTAAATATTTAAATAAAAAAATCCGAAGCTAACACTTCGGATTTTTTTATTTAAAGGCGTTGTCAGTTTATGGTTTTGTAACAATACTTGCATCTATAATAACGGCTGTTTGCGCTAGCGCACGCCCACTAAATGTAGCACCTGTTTTTAGCGTAATGCCGGTCTGTGATAATACTACTCCTTTAAAATGAGCAGTTGTACCTATTACTACTTCGCCAGCCACTTGCCAAAAAATATTTTCAGGTTTAGCACCACCACTTAAGGTAATATTTACCCCTGCACTTACATCAAGGTCACCGGCAATTTGAAATATCCATACATCAGTTGCGCTGCCTGATATAACAAGGTTTGTTGGTACAGTAACGGTGTTTGTCCATTTGTACAAGCCGGGAACCAATGTTTTACCTCCAATATTACCTGTTCCTAATTCAAGGTAATCAGGTATGGAGCGGCCTGCAGCATTGTTGTAAGCCGTGATCATATCATTAACGGCTCCAGTTAAAATATTTGAAGTTGGAACGGCCATATCAGCTGCAAATACTTTTCCAGTAACCTGTGATGAAGTGGCGTAGCCCGTGGCATCTACTAATGAAAAACCAGTTATGTAAGAGGTAGCAGCAGGGCTTAATCCTAAGTCGCCAGTTATAGCTGAAGTAGGGCTATTGTTAATAGCTGTTTTAGCTAGGATAACATAATTCTCGGCTGCACCCAGATAAACGGGTATTAGGCCAACAGAATCATCACCTGTTATAAAATTCCATGAAACACTTGTTTTTAGCGCAACGCTCAGTAATGTTTTAACTCCGGTACTAATGGTAGCTGTGTATACTGTATTCTGTTTTAAAGGTGAAGCGGGTTTAAAGGCAGCGGTTAAATTAGTATAAGTAACCACTCCCACAATTGTATTGTTCCCTTGTTTTAAAGTAAAGGTGGTATTGTTAATAGTGTTTGCGTCCATCGGTTCGCTAAAGCTTACTGTAATGGCTTTATTAATAGGCATATTTGTGGCATTCACTATCGGGCTTCTTGATACTATTGAAAGAGAATCAGATAAGGTAGTAGGTGTTGTACCTTTATCTTTTTGACAGGCAGTAAAAGCAATGGAAGCAATACATGCCAGCATTGTAATTGTTTTTTTAATAATCATTTAGTTTCGGATTTGCAGTTGCGCGATTAGCACATAGACTGAACAGATATTCAGTATGCAAACATGGACTATTAAAAGTGTTAGCTTTTACATTAGGCAAACTAATAGTTACATAAGTCACATGTTTAATACATGTAGCTTATTAAAAGAAGGTGAAATAATTAATTATTAGATAGAATGCAAGAGAGGATAATACTAAGTAGTAAGGACGTGCCTACATTTTGTATTTTTTCTTAATCTGGAAGAAGTAACTTCTGCTTATTTCAAATGGTTTTTCAATGCCTTTTAAATACAATCTTCCTGTATCGTTAGTCCACTTTTCTATTTTTAATACATTTAGTAAGTTAACTATAGTAGAGCGGTGAATTTGAATAAATACATCAGAAGGTAATTTAGCATCCCAGTTTTTGATAGAGTTGTATGTAATGCTCAATTTACCATCGGTCATAAATACTTTGGTATAGTTACCATATGCCTCAATATAGTTGATGTCTTTTATTTTGATAAAGTTCATTTTATTATCAAAATTCAACAATATAATCTGATCAGATTGGAATTTCTCATCAGAGTCCTGGTCTATTTCAGTTTCTTCGGCAATAGTCGATGCGGTAATACGTTCAATGGCTTTGCTGATACGAGAAGCACTTATTGGTTTTAAAATATAATCAACAGCATTTAATTCAAATGCTTTTACAGCAAAGTTTTCGTGAGAGGTTATAAATATAATTTTGGGAGTACAGTTAATTTCTCCCATCAAATCAATGGAGGTGAGCCCGTTTAAATCAATGTCTAATAATAATAAATCAGGTTGAAGCTCATTGATTACATTTTTGGCTTCATCAAAAGTAGAAGCCTCTCCAACTAATTCAATATGCGGAAACTGTTCCAATACTTTTTTCAAAGTAATGCGCATCATTTCTACATCGTCAACTAAAACTGCTCTTATATTTTTCATTATTTACAAAAACCGACCATGAAAATTTTGTTTCACTAAATCAGTGAGCAAAATAACTAATTTTATGTAAATGGTGGTATAATTTATACAAGCGTAAATTAAATTATTTTTTTTAATTCTTGACTCCTTAATTATTAGGGAATTATGTTTTTTAATCTCAGCAGGCATAACAAGCATAATCTATTGGTAAGTTTTAGCTAATAAACTTTACTGTTTAATACCTGATAGCTTTATTGCTTACATGAGATTAGTCAAACAAAAACAGGTGCAATTTTTATAAAGTGCTGATAAATAAAATACTCCGTAAACTTAAAAACTACCGGAAACTTTTTTTATAAAAAAAGTTTCCGGTATAAAAAAAGTTTTTCATATTTGCATCCGAATTAAACGTACCGAAATTGGAAAGCAAAAACAAAATATTAGAAGGAGCTGAAAGCCTGTTTATGAAATATGGCTTTAAAAGCATTACCATGGATGATATTGCTCGCGAATTAGGCATTTCAAAAAAAACATTGTATCAATACTTTGAAGATAAGAATGATTTGGTTAATCAAACCATTCAGGCTCATATTGACAATGATGCTGTTGTATGTAATAGAATAATTGAAGAGGGTTATGACCCTATTGAGTTTATGTTTGAAATGAGCAAGTCTATTACTAAAAATCAACGTAAAGTAAATGTGGCAGTTCTTTTTGATTTACGCAAATACTTTAAGTCTGCTTGGGATAAAATGGAGAAATTCCGCTTAGAGTATATTTTAAAAAACATACTTAGCAATATTTCAAAAGGGCAGGAGTTGGGTTTATACCGAACAGATATTAATGAAGTACTGATAGCCAAATTATATGTACACAATATTGAATTTGTAATGACCCCTGAATTGTACCAGGATATATCAACCGATTTTCATTACATACACCTGGAGTCTTTAAAATATCACTTACGCGGTATTTGTACTGATAAAGGATTGAAAAAATTAAATAAAATAACCGAAACCCAAAATAACAACACAAAATAGAACTATGATTACTAGAATTTATATGCTGATACTGGCAGCATTCTTCAGCATAAATGTGCTTTTGGCTCAGCAAACCGTGGAAGTAAAAAAACTCAGTTTGCGCGAAGCCGTGGAAATGGCAAAAACGAATAACTATACGGTGCGTAACGTAAAATTAGATCAGTTAGCAGCCGAAAAGAAAGTAAATGAAATACTATCAAACGGCTTACCTCAAATTAATGCAAGTGGTAACTTTACAAACAACCTTGTTATCTCATCAAATGCCATCAATTTTGGCGGGCAAACAACCATTATTAAATTTGGTCAGCCTTACACGGTTACCGGTTCCATTACAGCTACCCAATTACTTTTTGACGGAGGCTTTTTTTTAGGTGTAAAAGCAGCTAAGGAATATGTAAACTTAGCTAAAATAGGTGTTAAGTTAAGCAATACCGAAATAGAAGCGGCTATAAACAAACTTTACTTTGCTGCTTTAATAAGTGATGCAGGTATTAAAATGATGGAACGCAACCTTGAATTAATGGGTAAAACTTTGAATGATTTAAAAGAAGTTTACAAAGCAGGATTGAGAGAAAAAATTGATGTAGACAGAATGCAATTGTCATATTCAAATACGAACATTCAGTTGGATAAATTGAGAGACCAATTAACCCTTTCGTACATGGTTTTAAAAATGCAGTTAGGTTTAAAAGTAACCGATAGCATTGCACTAAGCGATAACTTAGAAAAATTATACGGTGAACAAAAAACCTTAGTGGTAGAAAATAAAATAAACTTTTTAAACAGACCGGATTACCAAATGGTAGATCAGCAAATTAAATTGCAGGACTACGATAGAAAACGTTATTTATTAGGTTATGCTCCTTCTTTATCAGCTATGTTCTCTCACCAGCAAAATACTTTTGGAGAGGAATTTAGCCAACTGGGTTCACCATGGTATAACGGAACTTTCTGGGCTTTAAACTTAAACGTTCCTATTTTTGACGGACTACGTAAATCAGCTCAAATACAACAAACTAAAATTAACAAAGCCAAGTTTGAAAACAGCAAAAAGAATTTGGAAAGCACTATTGAAAATGATGTAGAGCAAGCCAGATTAAAGTATGTAAGAGCAGTAGAGCAATTGAGCGTACAAAAGAAAAATGTAGAGTTAGCTGAAGATATCTATAACCAGGCCAATGTTAAATTTACGAATGGTGTAGGTTCAAATTTAGAACTTTCGAGTGCTGAAAATGATATGAAAAACGCGCAAACCAATTACCTGTCATCCATATTTGATTTATTAAGTGCGCAGGTAGATTTAAAAAAGGCACTTGGACAACTAGGAAACTAAAATAAAAACAAACAGAAAAAATATAATAATAATATACAAATGAAAAACGTAAAAGTAATAATTGCTATTTTAACAATCATAACGATAGCCCTAACCTCATGCGGAGGTGCAGATACGATTGAAGCAAAACAAGCGAAGCTTGAAAAATTAAAAGCAGAACAAGCTACTTTAGCTACCAATATTAAAACATTGGAAGACGAAATAAAATCAAGTGGAGCTAAAATTGAAAAACGTGAAAAAATAGTAAACGTAGCAGTGAGCAATGTTGCAACTACAAACTTTAAACATTTTATTGATGTACAAGGTAGAGTAGATGGTGATGAAAATACTACTATTAGTGCTAAAGTACCGGGATTGGTATTAAACGTATTGGTTAAACCGGGTTCAGTGGTTAAAGCCGGTCAGGTTTTGGCTGAGTTAGACGGAAATGCTACTCGCAAACAAATGCAATCAATGGAAACTAACTTAACTTTAGTAACTGATTTGTACAACAAACAAAAAACTTTATGGGAAAAACAAGTAGGTTCTGAAATGCAGTACAAACAAGCTAAAGCCAATAAAGAATCAATGGAGCAACAAATTGCATCGGTACGCGAACAATTGGCTATGTACAAAATTACATCACCGGTTAATGGAACTATTGATATTGTAAACTTAAAAGTAGGACAAACTGCTGCACCCGGACAACCTTATTTTACCATTGTTAACTTTAACAAATTAAAAGTAAAAGCTGATGTGGCTGAAAGTTATGCTAACAAAATTAAAGAAGGAAATGATGTTCAAATTACTTTCCCTGATATTGATAAAAGTATCAATGCTAAAATTACCTATAGCGGAAAAGGCATTAGTGCTTTAAACAGAACTTTTAGTGTTGAAGTGGCATTGCCTAGCGATGAAAGCTATTTGCCAAACATGATTGCTGTAGTAAAAATTATTGATTATGCAAAAAGCGATGTAATTGTAATTCCGGTTAATTGTATTCAAAACGCAGAGGGTGAAAACCACGTATTTGTGGCTGTAAAAGAAGGCGACAGAACCATTGCTAAAAAACGTGCTGTAAAAGTGGGTGTAACATACAACGATAAAGCGGAGATAATTGGTGGTTTAGCAAAAGGTGAGCAATTAATTACCGAAGGTTATAGCGACTTAAACGATGGCGAGTTAATTAAATTTTAGTTAGTAGAATTTAGAGTATAAATTATCACAACTGCTTGATGTAAGTATCTTTTGTAAGACAATTTATTGAAAGCTAAAAGCAAAAAATATGCTAGATAAAATAAAAGAATTTAAGCCCTCGAGCTGGGCTATAGATAACAAGACAAGTATTTATATTATGACCATTATTATAACCTTAGCCGGTTTAATGAGTTATAATAGCTTGCCAAAAGAACAATTTCCGGAGGTAGTATTTCCGCAAATTATAGTAAGTACTGTTCAGGCGGGAACATCGCCTAAGGACATGGAGAATATTGTAACCAAACATTTAGAAAAGAGTTTAAAATCTATTTCGGGTGTTAAAAAAATTACAAGTAATACCATTCAGAATATTAGTTTAATTACTGTTGAGTTTAATACTGATGTGCAAATACCTGTAGCTAAGCAAAGGGTAAAAGATCAGGTGGATAAAGCACGTAAGGATTTACCTCAGGTGCTTACCAGCGAGCCTTCGGTAATGGAAATTGACGTATCGCAAATGCCTATTATGTTTGTGCATCTGTCAGGCGATTATCCTTTAGACAAGTTAAAGTCGTATGCAGAAGATTTACAAGACAGGATTGAAGGTTTAAAAGAAATTACCCGTGCTGATATAGTTGGTGCATTGGATAGAGAGGTTCAGGTTAACCTTGATATGTACAAAATGCAATCGGCTGATGTAACTATGTACGATGTAATGCAAGCCATAGGAAACGAAAACGTAACTATTAGTGGTGGTACGGTTAAAATGGATGGTTTATTGCGTGAGATTAACGTAATAGGTCAGTATGCAGATGCTAAAAAAATAGCTGATATAACTATTCGTTCAGGTAGCGGAGCTATTGTTTACTTACGCGATATTGCTGAGGTAAAAGATGGCTTTAAAGAGCAGGAAAGTTTTGCCCGTTTAGAGCATAAAAATGTAATTACCTTAAACATTGTTAAAAAGAGTGGTCAAAACTTAATTGACGCAAGTGATAAAATAAGGAAACTAACTGAGGAGTTAAAAGAAAGTCATTTCCCTGATGGTTTAAAAATTACTATAACCGGTGACCAGTCAGACAAAACACGTGTTACTTTACATGATTTGATTAATACCATTGTTATTGGTTTTATATTGGTAACAGTAATCTTAATGTTTTTTATGGGTGCTACCAATGCCTTGTTTGTGGCTATGTCAGTACCTTTATCAATGGCGGTTGCGTTTTTAGTATTGCCTAGTTTAGGGTTTACTTTAAACATGATTGTATTGTTTGCTTTCTTACTGGCGTTGGGTATTGTGGTGGATGATGCCATTGTGGTAATTGAAAACACGCATCGTATTTTTGAAAATGGGAAGGTCCCTATTAAAAAAGCGGCTAAGCTAGCCGCAGGCGAGGTATTTCTGCCCGTACTTTCGGGTACCTTAACTACTTTAGCACCATTTATTCCTTTGGCATTCTGGCAAGGCGTAATTGGTAAGTTTATGTTCTTTTTACCGGTAACCTTAATTATAACTTTATTGGCTTCGTTAGTGGTAGCTTATATTATTAACCCGGTATTTGCGGTTGGTTTTATGAAAACACATGAAGAGGAAGAAGCACAACGTAAAAATACCAAAGGCTTTAAAATTACTTCGGTTGTATTTGGTGTAATAGTATTGCTTTCTTACCTATCGGGTAACTTTGGTATGGGTAATTTTATACTTACTCTTTATGGTTTGTATTGCTTAAATCGTTTTGTGTTGTACAAAACCATTGGCACATTCCAAAACAAAACATGGCCAGCTATACAAGAAAAATACCGTAGATTAATTACCTGGTGTTTGGCCGGAAGCCGTCCGATTTGGATTTTAGTAGGCACTATTGGTTTATTATTCTTTAGCTTCTTCTTGGTTTCAGTTCGTACACCTAAAATAGTTTTCTTCCCTCAGGCATCACCTAATTTTGTGTATACTTATATTCAAATGCCAATAGGTACTAACCAAGTAAAAACAGATTCGATTACTAAATTAGTAGAAGAAAGAATTTACAAAGAAATAGGCGATAGCAATAAAATAGTAGAGTCAGTTATTTCTAACGTAGCTATTGGTGCAGGCGATCCAAGTCAGTTTGAAGCAGGAGCTCAATCGCACTTAGGTAAAGTAACTGTTGCTTTTGTGGAGTTTGGAAAACGTGATGGAGTGGAAACATTGGATTATTTAGATAGAATAAGGAATGCAGTGAAAAATATTCCGGGTGCTCAAATAACGGTAGAGCAAGAACAAGGTGGACCTCCAACAGGTAAAGCCGTTAATATAGAAATTATTGGTGATGACTTTAATGAGTTAACCGGTGTTTCTAAAAGTTTGAAACGTTACTTAGATTCGTTGCAAATTCCGGGAGTAGAGGAGTTGAAATCAGATTTGATTACCAACAAGCCTGAAATTTTAATTGAAATAGACAGAGAGCGTGCTAACCGCGAAGGCATTACTTCAGCGCAAATTGGTCAGGCTTTACGTGGTGCTATCTTTGGTATCGAAGTATCGAAATTTAAAGATGCAAACGATGATTACCCTATTCAGGTGCGCTATAACGAAAGCCAACGTAACAATATTGATGCTTTGATGAACTTAAAAATTACTTACCGCGATATGAATATGGGTGGACAGTTACGTTCGGTTCCATTATCATCGGTTGCTAAGTTAAAATACAGTCAAACTTATGGTGGTATTAAACGTAAAAATCAAAAACGTATGGTTACTTTAGGTTCAAATGTATTGACCGGATTTAATGCAAATGAGGTAGTAGCGATGGTGAAAAAAGCGGTAGCAAAATACGACTTACCTGCTACAGTAACGGTGGATATGACAGGTGAGCAAGAACAACAAGCGGAAACTGGTTCGTTCTTAGTAAATGCCATGATGGTTTCATTAGGATTGATTTTCTTGATTTTGGTTACTCAATTTAATTCAATTTCAAAACCGGTTATTATACTAAGTGAAATAATTTTTAGTATTATTGGAGTGTTATTAGGATTCTCAATCTTTAAAATGGATATGTCTATTCTAATGACTGGTATTGGTATTGTGGCGCTGGCGGGTATTGTGGTGCGGAATGGAATACTCTTGGTAGAGTTTACCGAAATACTGATAGAAAACGGAATGGAAACAAAAGAAGCTATTATAGAAGCTGGTAAAACGCGTATGACTCCGGTTATACTAACAGCATCAGCAACTATGTTAGGTTTAATTCCGTTAGCGGTAGGTTTAAATATTGACTTCGTGACTTTATTTACTCATGGCAATCCGCATATCTTCTTTGGTGGTGATAGTGTTGCCTTCTGGGGACCATTATCTTGGACAATGATTTTTGGATTATTGTTCGCCACGCTCTTAACTTTAATATTAGTACCTGTCATGTTATTGCTCTCAGAATCAATCAAAAAAAGATTTTTTCCGAAAAGAGCAAACAAACACACACATGATGCGTTATAATATACAATATTACACTTTGGGGTAGAGGTGTAATTGTTTCATAGGCTAAAACGAGGTCTCCCGCAAGGGAGCCTCGTTTTTTTATTTATACTATGTTGTTGGATTAAAAGTGTGGGTGCTAAATTTAAATCTTAGCTCGCTCAATAAAGGTGTAGAATTCATCTTTACGTTCCCTAGCCAAATGCACAATGTCTCCATTTTCCATTAATACATGCCCGCCATCTTGTTTTACCACTTCCTTTATATAATCTATATTAATAAGGAAACTGCGGTGCGTTCTGAAGAAAGTATTTGTTTGGGTGAGTGAAGGTTCAAAGTCTTTTACCTTTTTGCTGATAAAATACTTGGTTCCGTCCTGCATAAATATATGCGTATAACTACCATCAGCCTTTAAGTATACAATATCCTTTACGGCTACAAAAACCAACCCGTGCGACATAGGCAACGCAATTTTTTTAACATGATTTTCCTCCAGGTTCTCCTTTAAGGTTTCCACCTTTTGAGTCATTTGCGAATTACCCCTGTACTTGGTTACTTTTTTTACCGCATCAATCAGCTTTTCAATTTGTATAGGCTTTAATAAATAATCGATAGCCGAAACCTGAAAAGCTTGCAAAGCATACTCACTATAAGCAGTGGTAAATATAACCGAGAACTGAATATCGTCAAAAAAATCGAGTAGCTGAAAACCTGTATAGCCGGGCATTTCAATATCTAAAAAAACAATTTCGGGCTTGTGTTTATTAATGGCTTTTATACCACTCAGCACATCTTCGGCCGACTCAAGCACTTCTATTTCCGGGCAATGTTCAGCAATAAGCGTTTCCATAATACGTCTTGCCTTTGCCTCGTCATCAATAATGATAGCGCTATACTTTTTTGTTGCCATGTCGTCAGCGCAAGTTAAATATTCTTCGTTATTACTCAATGTTTTTGCTAATTACCTGCAAGGTTATAGCAATTAAATAAATATACAGGTTGCTTTCTACCAAAGGTAGGTTTCAGTTCATAAACCTAAACAGACGCACCTTTCCATACATGAATGGTAAAAAAGCTTCACTTATAAATTAATAGCTG
The DNA here is from genome assembly GCA_040388375.1 of Bacteroidota bacterium. NCBI lineage: Bacteria > Pseudomonadati > Bacteroidota > Bacteroidota bacterium. The sequence goes on from JAZKBU010000003.1 coordinate 35,976, forward strand.
CTGTTCATGAATTGCAGCAAGCAAAGCTTATAGCAGGAGTTGAATTTTGGCTCATGAAATCTGTTTATTTTATGAAAACTAAAATTATTATCAATTTACTGTTTGTGCTGTTTGCTTTTAAAGCAGTGGCCCAACAGCCGCAGTTTGTGTGGCAAAAACGAATGGGCTCTGAGAGTGCTAATGAAAATACAGGCAGGGTAAGTACCGACTCTTTGGGCAATGCTTATACTACAGGAACATTCATCACGTCATCAAGTTATTTGTATTATCCTGATTTGCCTAGTACTACTCCGCAATTTGCTTCTGGTATATCATTAAGTAATTATAGTAACGATGCCTATGTAATGAAGTATAGTAAGGATGCGGCCTACCAATGGCTTACACCATACCATTATAACTTAACCGAAACAGGCACGCACATACACACCGCTGCCGATGGTATTAATTATACCACAGGTTTACATAACAACAGTGCGCAACATTATTTTGCCAAGTACAGCACCACCGGTACTTTAACTTGGCGCAGGTCATTAGACGGAACAACAGGTGGCTCGCAAATACCCGGAGGCATTATAGAAGATGCTAACAGAAATGTTTTTGGTGCAGGAGCTTTTTCAGGTACGCATGTATATCAGGTTTCGCCAGCTATTAACTTAGTTTCTGCCGGGGCTACCGATGCTTATTTAGTAAGTTATACAGCCACCGGAACCCACAGATGGGCTAAACGATTTGGAGGCACGGGAACAGAAGTAGTAAAAGCACTGGCATACGATGGTGGTCAGTTTATATACGTAGCCGGTGAGTTTCAAGGGGCGGTTGATTTTAACCCCGATGCAGGTGTATTTACTTTAACAGGTGCAACAGGTACTGCTAAAGATTTTTTTGTAGCTAAGTTTGATACTGCAGGTAATTTTATTACAGCCTTTCAACTAATAACGGGTGTTAACAGCATGACCGATTTAACACTGGATGCTGCAGGCAATATGTATATAGTAGGTAGTTACTCACAGGTTATTGATTTTGATGCAAGCGCTGCTACTTATACTTTATCGTCAGTTAATACCAGTAACGATGCTTTTGTTTTAAAGGTAAGCAATAGCGGAAACTTTATATGGGTACGCGACTTTGGAGGCATGGGTGCTGATGAAATAAGCGATATAACTTTAGATAACTCGGCAAACATATATGTAGGCGGTAAGTTTAGTTCAGCTACTTTAACTTATGGTAGCAATACTTTAAACAATAGTGGCACTTTAAATACGCTAAGCGATGGTTTCTTTTCCATGTTAGACTCATCGGGTACCGTTAAATGGTGCTATAAAATAGGTGCTGCTGCCAATAACGATGCCATAACAGGTATTGCCCTTGATAAGCAAAGAAACTTATACCTAACAGGAACTTATATTGGTGCAGTAAACTTTAATGTTTTAGGTGGCAATGGTCAGGTTTTCTCTACCCAATCTAATACAATAAGCGATGCGTTTTTAGTAAAGTACAGTACCGAGTGCCCTAAATTGATAGCCCCCGTTGGCAGTACAGGCGCATGTATGGGAAGCACCTTACATTTAAACCCTGTATTAGGTGCGGACAATTATACTTACCAATGGTATAACAATGGCTTAAGCTTAAGTAACAACACCAAGTATGGAGGTGCGCAGGACGATACTTTAATTATTAATAACTATGCTGCGGCAGATACAGGTAAATACGTATTGCAAATAAACAATGCCATATGCGGTGCTTTTGTAAGCGATACTTTTAAACTAAACTATACCGGTACAAACTTATCAAATGCTTTATTGTACGATTTACCTATTAACAATAGCACTTTTGTGAATAGCGTGAACCAACAAAATTTAGTCAGCGTATTAAACTACGGTGGCTATACTGCCAACAGAAACAATATAAGCAGTTCAGCTATAGCTTTAACCAGTGGTTTTAACTCATTTAGTTTGCCAACTGTTTATAATGCTAATGAAGTTTCAGTAAGTTTCTGGTACAAGCCACAAGCCCTACAAGCAGGTATTACTTATGGTGCCCTTGTACATAGTAATTCATCAGGCCACATGCACATGGCTATGAGAAACGATTATACATTGGGTTGGTATAGGGCAGGTACCAATACCTTTTATCCAAGCAATACCATTTTAGCTGCCGGCAACTGGCACCATATAGTATTAGTAAAAAAAGGAACCAATAGTAAGTTTTATGTAAATGGTGCCGTAGTGTACGAAACCAACACCGCTATAGCTACTACAGCGGCTACTATAAGCAGGTTGTTTGGTGATGGAACATCGGGAGGTGCTTTGGGAATATACGACCAGATAAAAGTATATACACGCGAGTTAAACGATTTAGAAATACAAACCATATACAAAAACATAGAGCTACTGAGTGTAGCTGCCGACCCTTTTGCCTGCCTTGGTAGCGGAGCCCGTATGGAAGCCAGTTTTTCCGGTACTAATTTAAACTACCAGTGGTATAAAAATGCACAACCATTAAGCAACGGGGCTAAGTTTACAGGGGTAAATACTGACTCCTTATTTATTAGCAATGGCGTTATTGCCGATAGCGGAAACTACTATGTAGTAGCAGCCAACCCGGGAGTATATGCCTGTATCAATAACCAAACCGATAGCATTTATTTTGAAGCAGGCACACCTGCTATTAGTACCGGGTTATTACATGCATATAATTTTAACAGTAATTTATTGGATAGGGTAGGTACTAACCATGCAGTAGGTACCGGCATATATGCAGTAGGTAACAGGTTTGCTATTAATGTGGGAGCTGGGCTTAATTTAACCAACATGGGTAACTCAGTGCCTATAACAGGTGTAAACAGAGATACCATTTCCGTTTCATTATGGTTTAACGGTGCAAGCACTGCGGTAAACAGAGTGCTTTTAAGCCCTGCTTCAGGCAATGCCCGCCATTTAAAAGTAGGTACTGACGATGTAATAGGCTTTGTAAACGGAACAGGTGTTTTTGTGCCTTCAAAAGCCAAATTAAGTGCTGCTACCTGGACACATATAGTAATAACCAAAGTAGGTTTAAACCAAAAAATATATGTAAACGGAATACTGGTTTTAAACAGCAATAACTCCTTCTCCAATAACAATGCAGTAAATGCATTGTCCATATTTGGTTTTGGTCCAAGCAATACAGATAAAGCATCAGGTTTGCTGGACGATGTAAGAATATATAGCAAAGAGCTAACACAAGCCGATGTATATGGACTGTACAGGCACTTTGAATTTAATAAGCAACCTGTTAGTACTGTAGCCTGTAATGGTTTTAGCAATATAAAATTAATTGGAGGCGTAGAAAACCCCCACGAAACACAATACCAGTACCAATGGAAAAAAAATGGAGTAGCATTGAGCAATGGCGTAAAATATAGCGGTGTAAATGACGATAGTTTATGGGTAAACAATACCACGTTTGCCGATACCGGAAATTATACATTAGAGCTTACCTCAGCTTACGTACCATGTTTGAAATGGGAAAGCAATGTGGCCAATATAATAATAAATACAGCCAGTTTAATGGCGGATAGTTTAAGACTATACTATAAGTTTAATGGCTCCGTAGCTGATTACAGCGGACGCAACGTAAACAGTACAGCTAACAATGTAACCTATACCACCGGTTTAAAAACGGCCAGCAATGCAGCCCTTAACTGTAATGGCAGCAATACCTTTGTAAGCAGTACCGGCATAGTGCCAACAGGCACCACCCGAATAACCATTGCTACCTGGTTTAAAACAAGCGCCTTTGGTGGTATAGTAGGTAACAGCAGTACATTACCAAGCACTAATCCTTCCACTTTCCATCCAGTTATTTATGTAGGTACTGATAACAAGTTAAAAGGTAAATTTAACAATGGCAGTGCCACCCCTATGTCGTCAAGCGCTATGGTAAACGATAATGTTTGGCACCATGTAGCCATTACTTTAAATGGCGGTGTACAAAGTTTGTTTTTAGATGGTGTTTTGGTAAGTACCCTATCAGCAGCTACACCGGCCATACAAAACAATTTTACCATAGGAACTGCTTTTGCTACCGGTTGGCCAAGTGCTTTAACAGGTTGGTATTATTTTCAAGGCGCTATAGATGAAACAAGGTTTTATAACAATGCCTTATCAGCCGAAGAAATAGCACGCTTATACAATACACATGGTTTTGCCAATGCAGGCAATACCCAAATGAACGTATGTAAAAACACAGGTGCTGTAATCGAGTCAAACGCAGTGGGTACAGGTATAGCTTACCGCTGGCGCAAAAACGGGGTGCTGTTAAGCAATAGCAGTAACCTAAGCGGAACAGATAGTACAGCATTGGTATTTAATTCAATCAACGTTAGCGATTCAGGGCGTTATACGGTTGAAATAGCCAATAATTGTTTAACGCTGGTATCAGATACAGTAAGGGTAAATATAATAACCCCCGTTGTTATTACCAGCCAACCACAAAATACCAGTACCTGTAATGGCGGTGTAGCTGCTTTAACAGTAGGCATACAGGCAAGCAGTCCGGTTTACCAATGGAAAAAAGCAGGTGTTGCACTGGTAAATAATGGCACTACTATAGCAGGGGCACAAAGCCAAACACTTACTTTAAGCAATGTAAGCGCAAGCGATACGGGTTTGTATTATTGCGTAATAAATAACAGTTGCAATATAGATTCGAGCATAGCCGTTCGTTTATCATTAAATAGTGGATTGCAATTATTGCAGTTGCCCGTAGCCACCGTAGCTTGCCAAAACCAAAGCAGTTATTTATTTGTGCGTGCTTCCGATTTAGGAGCCACTTATACCTGGAAGAAAAATGGCAATGTAATAGCAAGCAGCAATAACGATACCTTGTTTTTTACCAATACACTTTTAAGCGATAGCGGACAGTATAGCGTAGTAGTAAATAGCTTATGCGGTATAGACTCCAGTGCCAATGTAAAGCTAAGCGTAAACAAAGCTACCACCATTACAGCACAACCTGTTGGCAATACAACAGTGTGTAGTGGAAACAATGTAACATTAAACATAACAGCCGATGGTGTAAACCTTACATACCAATGGCGCAAAAATGGAGTAGATATAAATGGTGCTACCAACAGTATATTAAATATAAACAGTGTGCAGGTAAGCGATAGTGGTAACTATACTTGTTTGGTTACAAGTGCCTGTGCTAATATAGTTTCCAATACAGCCAGACTTAACGTAAACCAGGCTAACCAAATACAAACACAACCATTGGCTTTGCAAAACAAATGCACTGGCAACAATGCCATACTATGGGTAAGTGCCATAGGTAATAATATTACCTACTTATGGAAACGCAATGGGGTAGCTGTTGCCGCCAGTAATAACGATACCTTGTTCAGGAATAATGTAACCATTGCAGGCGATTCAGGTATTTATACCGTTGATGTATCAAGCGCTACCTGTCCAACAGTAACATCAAACCAAGCAAGGTTAACTATTAGTGTGGCAACAGCTATTGTTACACAACCAACTAATAAAGTAGCCTGTGTGGGTAGGTCAGTTCAATTTGTAATAGTAGCCAATGGAAGTAATTTACAATACCAATGGCGTAAAAACGGAACGGATATTAGCAATGCAACAGATGCCAATTACAGCATTGCTAATTTTGCTTTAGCCGATACAGGCGTTTACTCATGTGTAGTTACAGGTAGCTGTGGTACACCCGTTGTTTCAGCCAATGCCACTTTATCGTTAAGCATTCCAATTGCTATTACCAATCAACCTGTAACACCTGTTAAAGTGTGTGGCAATGCCAACTCATACGTTAATTTAAATGTAGCGGCAACGGGTAGTGTATTGGCTTACCAATGGTTTAGAAATGGTAATCCGTTAAACAACCAAACCAATGTTATAACAGGTGCTACCAGTAGTAATTTATCAGTAGCTATTAATTCGGTAGGTGCAGGTAATTATACTTGTAAAGTATATGGCGCTTGCGATACTTTAACATCTAATGTTAGTGAAGTATCATATTATGCCAGTTCGCAAATTATAAACGAGCCTGTTTCAGCTTCGGTATGTGCGGGGTCAACAGCCGTGTTTAAAGTAAACATTACAAGCGATGGCATTAACAGTTACCAATGGTTACGCAATGGTACAAACCTGCCAACCAACCCAAGGTATAGTGGCATTAACAGCGACTCGCTGGTTATAACAAATGTAAACGGTAGCGATGTCGGCAACTACTCACTTACATTTACTGATGTATGTAATGTACAGTATTTCTCTGCACCTGCTAATTTAAGTATGTCAAGCGGTATAGCTATTGTAGTACAATCACCCGCTGCAGTAAATATTTGTACCAATAACAATGGCGTATTGTTTGTGCAGGTAAACAACAGTGCAGCTACTTACCAATGGAAAAAAAATGGAATAACTATAAACAATGCCACTAACGATAGCTTGTTGCTCAACAATGCAAGTACTGCCGATAATGGTTCTTATACCTGCGATATAACAAGTACCTGTGGCAATATTACTTCCGTTGCTTCGGTAGTGAGTGTAACAGCAGGGCCAACACCTACCATTACCCAAAACGGTAATACCATGAGTACCCAAACATTTACTACTTACCAATGGAAAAAAAATGGTATAAACATAGCCGGTGCACAAAGTCAATCATACACGGCTACAGAAAGTGGTACCTATGCAGTAAGCGTTAACAATGGTAGTTGTAATGCTACTTCAGCCGACTATAATTTTACCTATGTAAGTGTAGCTGATGTAGTATTAAAAACAAATGGTATAACGGTATATCCAAATCCTTTTCAGTCTGTTTTAAACATAGCTACAACAGGCAAAGCAACGGATTGGGTAGTGGAGCTGTATTCGGTTACCGGTGTACTTTATAAAAGCATCAGCTTTAACCAATCAACGGCATTAGATGTAGCAGATTTAGCCGCTGGGGTATATGTAGTAAAAGCCACCAACAACCAAAACGAAAGCATTACTTTAAAAGTAATTAAACAATAAAAGCTTGATAAAACTTGTTGGTGAAGAACACCAACAAGGGCGGAAAATAGTGAAACAATAAGCAAACCTTAAGCTTATGAAAAAGCCCCGACCAATTATTTGTCGGGGCTTTTTGTTATGTAGGAGGTCACGGCCGTTGTTGGTGTTCTTCACCAACAACTATAGTAGTGCATTTGTCAGGCTGCTTCTGTTCGTTTGCGGAAGCTGCAAAAAATAAAATTCTGAACGGTATCAAACGGTGTTGTATGATCAATAGTAATGCACTGTATCTTTTCAAAAAAGCTTTTCAGCTTATCGGTCATTGATGTTTCAGAGTATTGTTTAATTTCTATTCCGCTACACTTTTTGGGTCCGTTTTCGGAAAAGGTGCCAATTACTAAAATGCCTTTTGCTGCAATATTTTGCTGAGTGGTTTCAACATAATTGTCAACCTCCTTATCGTCAGTTAAAAAATGAAAGGCTGCTCTGTCGTGCCAGAAGTCATATTGTTCTGTAGGCCTGAAAGATGTTACATCTGCCACTATCCATTTTACTTTACCAGCACGGTTTCCAAGCCGTTGTTTTGCCCTGTTAAGTGCGGCTTCTGAAATATCAAGAACTGTTATGTCCTGATAGTTTAAGTCAAGTAAGTTATCTACTAAAAAGCTATCGCCTCCACCAATGTCAATAATTTTAGCTGTAGTTGGAATATTAAACTGTTTTATAAACTCTAGCGATGTTGTTGGTGTAGGCTGGTACCAACTTACCTCGTTCAGGTTTTTTGTCAGGTAAATATCTTCCCAATGTTTTTTTCTGTTCATGTTGTTATTTTAATATCCAAAACCCTCTTTAATTGATGCGTGTAATAGATGTTGCAGGGAGTAAGGTTTAGAATTCAAACATACCAATTATTTTATACATGCATGTTAAATCACTTCGTGATTTGTATGTATATGAAAAAGCCTTAACCAATAAATGGTTAAGGCTTTTACTTTTATTGAGAATAGTAAATATTTTATGCTTACACCTTCTATTTTATCACTAATAATTTCTTACCTCCGCTTATTCCTTTGCTGGTTTGTAATTGATAATAATAGGTTCCGCTAGCAAGTTCGTCAGTAGAAATAACTAATGTGTCAAAGGTTCTGTCCACTTTGAAGCGCTTTATTTCTGACCCTTGTAAACCATAGAAAACAATTTCGCCTTGATTAATACCATCGGGTAATTTATAATCAATGCTGGTAGATTGCTTGGTTGGATTTGGATATGGATTTGAAATTAAGTTTTGTTCTTTTATTATATCCTGACTTGCTGACTGTATTGCTGTAGTAAGTGTTCCCGCCAAACCAAATACTTTTGCCTGTCCGTTTTCGTAACTAAGTATCATTTTTGTTCCGGTAGCCGTATTGTATATTGGATATTGTTGTAAATGGTTGTTAGGTAAAGTAATCGGAGAGCCATTTTCATTAAAAAGCAAAGTGCCATCTTCATTATAAATTTTGGTTGTAGAAAAAACAGTAGAATCAGTTACATACATGAATTCGATTTTAGAGTCTGTATTAAATAAGTTTTCTGATAAATATAAAACATGACCAATATCGCCTGATACGCTACGGGCTATATTGGTAAAAGAAATGGTTTTAACAAGCGAATGATTCATGTCGTAAATGTTTATGGAGCCTGGCCCGCATCTGTTTATTCTAACATAACGTTCGCCCGAAACCTCAAACTTTACAATCATTAGCTGGCTTTGAGCACTTTTACAAAAGTTCCAGGTAGATGCACTATCATAGGTGTGCTCCAATGTGATTTGTGCTTTTGCATTTAACACAAATGCAATAAATGTTAGTAGGAAAATTTTTTTCATTTTGTTCTGTTTTAAATTGTTACTAAAAGTTTATTCGTCATATATAGGGTTACTTACACACAGTTTTTGTTCTTTATCAATAACCCATTTAACCTGTAAGAATGTTTATCTATTCAAACTTACCAATTATATATAAATGCAAAGTAAATCGTTTCATTTATATAAAAAGCCCTAACCGTTATGGTTAGGGCTTTTGTTTTTATAAGTACCCGGTCGGAACCCCGCGCACTAACTGGCAAAAGTTAGCTTACTTAAAACTTACTTAAAACTTTTCTCTTTGAAAGCCCCATGCACGTAATTCGTTTTTATACGTATCAGGATAGTTGCCTTCCAGTACTCTTAACAAAGCAATAAGTACTTTTTTTATGTTTTGCTTCTGCACATTTTTATTACCTATAATACCGCTTACATCTTTATCGGTATTGGTAGCTAAACCAGTAAGGGTAGTATACTGAGCTATAAGTGGCGTAAAGTAAGCCGTGCCTATAGATGTTTTCTTGTCGTAACCGGCAGTGACCAAAGCAGGTAATAATAGCTTTAAAGCAAACAAACGGTTGTTGCGTTCAGCAGGTAATCGGTAAGTGTGGTGTTCGAGAACAATACCAAAGCGTGCATAGGTGGCGCGGGCTTCCTGCATAGATTTTGCATCGGCATCAATGGCTCTTTTCAGTGCGGCTACGCCTTCATCCAAAGCATCGTTGCACTGCTGCAAGTCGTGGGTAATACGGGGCCTGTCCTTATCCGTATTGCTTTTGTTGTTTAATAAAAGGGTAAAGGCTTCTACCTCTTCACTAAAATCTTCAGCCGTTTTCCAAACCAGCGTAATGTTAGGTCTGCTTAACCAAACATCGGAAACGGTAGTGGCTAGTGTGCTAAAATCAGTATCCTTTTTGGCTACATTGCTTTTAACATGTTTTTTGGTGGGTGTTGGTTGTTCGGGAACATCATCCAGAGGTTCAGGAACGTTGTTATCTGATCTTTCCATCATAAAAATTATTATAATAGTATAACGGAACCTGTTTTAAAAAAGTATGTGTAGCGTATATTTTTTTATAAAAAATATTTTAGCAACTTACAGGTAGGCTGGTTTTCTGCTTCCCTGGGCATAGGTAAGTTTGATTATGCCACGTCAGCAGCTTCCCAAGCTGTAGGTAAGTTTACCTATGCCCTGGTTACCTGCTTCCTATGGTATAGGTAAGTTTCATTATGGCTGGTCAGCAGCTTCCCTACCTATATATAAGTTTATAGATGCCTTGGTAAGCAGGTGACGGAGGTGTATGGGAGGTGTTAGGTAGTTATAGATTTACTTTTTATGTTTGAGTTTAAGTTTAAGCAAGCCTTAAGATTAAATAATTATGCAGGTTTTATTTCAAATATTTTCAACTCGGGAAATTTCTTTATTTATATGGGCAACATTAGCATTAATGGTAATGTTATTTAATGCTAGTATTAGAGAAGAATTATTTATTATATTTAAATTACTTTTCGGTAAGAAAATAGGTTCCGTTATTTTACTACACGCATGTTACACTTTCTGTATTCTTTTAGTGCTTTATAAAATTGAAATGTGGAATTCATCTTTTATTAAAGATACTGTTTTTTGGTTTGTTTTTGTTGGCGTAATTTTATCTGTTCAAATAGATAAAGCAAAGGGCAATAATTTTTTTAAGGAGACTGTAAAAGAAAGTTTTAAGTGGTCAATTATGGTTGAGTTTTTAGTGAATTTGTATACATTTAGTTTAGTTACTGAAATAATTTTAGTACCTATTCTCGTTTTAAGTTCAGCCTTGATTACATTTTCAGAATCAGTCCCCAAATATGAACAAGTAAATAAACTGCTCAATAAATTAGTTATACTTATTAGTTTATTACTTATAGCAATAGCAGTTTATAAAATATTCAAAGATTATCAAACGGTTCTTTCATTGAACACAGCATTTTCATTTTTACTTCCACCTATCTTAATGGTTTTACATATACCATTTCTTTATTTATTAGCGTTGTATATGAATTATGAAGAACTATTTATTGATATTAAATATTTTACTCAAGATGAAGATAGTAAAAAGCGTATGAAAAGCTCAATTTTCCTTATTGTTAACTTAAATTTAAATAGGTTAATGATGATAAGAAAAAAAATAAATAAGTTCGATGTATATCATAGTAGTGATATTAAAGTTTATCTTAGAAAGTTGATATCTGCTGATTAATAATTGGGCGTTAACCAAGCGCTAATAATTCTTCATGAAAAGTTCTATTTCTCCCAAATCTCTAAAACTAAGACGAAACCATTCTCCTCTAATCCTTTTTGTAGCAAATTTTTGATGCAGTTCTTTTTCAAAACCTTTTTTGCACCTCCATAAAGCAATTAAGAAAACTCTTGGCTCACTTGAATGAAGAGTTTTTTCTCTAAAACGTGGATTCTTACTAGTTCCAATTTTTATTAAAGCGGTTTCATCGTTTACCATAAGGTAAACATACTCTTGATCATTGAGAATTTTAATTTCAAAATTCTTGTTAAAAAAATTTCGATAAAAATCCGTTCTGTTTATCATGTCAACATTAATAATTCCTTTTTGAGAATTTGAAATCATCACACCATTCTTTCCCTGAAATGGCTCAAGTTCTATGGTAGTTGTTGTGAAAAAGCCAAATTTTTCTAAACAAGACCGGACTTTAGTTTGGAATGTATTAAAACAGTTAATAGCATCTAATTCAGGATACCAGTCAGTTAATGATAAACAGAAATGAAGCAATAAATCAAAATAATTAGGATCTTTAAGTGGTAAGCAAATTATATCGCCTTTTAATTTTTCAAAATTAGTAATATAAAACATTTCAATTTCATATCTGTCTTTACCTTCATATACTCTCACACCAAAACAATGACGATTTATTTTTGAAATTACATTATTTACGCCAGCTCCAGGATCTTGTTTATTAATTTCAAGAATATCACTTTCCAATAAAGTGAAACAAACTTTATCAAACCGATATTGTATTTCCTCTAATGTTGCCATTTGTAATTATTACTAACTTGTATAGGTTTGAGTTTACATTCAAACATACTTATTATTTTGCCTTGTTTGTTACACCAATTATAACTCCAAAATTTCCGTCAGTTTGTGTCCATTGTTTTTCTGGTAAGTATGTTCTGGAAACAAAACCGTCAAGATACAAAGCATTTTTACACCCTAAGCTTTGAAAGTATTTAGCAAAGTCATAAAAGTTAATGGCTGTTTTTGACATGGCAAATACTACTTTGTTGTCGGGCATAATGCCAACCCCATTTCTTATATTCAAATTGGTAGAGCCTTCTTTAAATGCATCATGAATTTGTCCGTCAATAACCAACATAGGACCAGATTGTGTTGCGTATTTAATTTTACCGTTGTTGGTAAAGTCAGCCGTTTTACATACAAAAGGAGTATTGTTTGTGGTAATATAAAAAATGCCGTTGGGCTTTAAATAGAAGTTGCCGTTTCCATCTGCTGTGTCTAAAGGGGCAAGGGTATTTTTGTTTTGAATAAAAAGTCCTTGAGGTGAAAAGTCGTTATTGAACATTCCACCATTCATGGCAAAGGTGAGGGTAAGGTTTTTGCTCTCCACATAGGTCTTTAAACTTTGAATGCTTTTAATAAGTTCCCCTTTGTCGTCCTTCCAGTATAGTTTTAAATCTTGTGTCTTTGTGTCAACCGTGTAAGCCAAAATCTGTTCATCAACAGCGTTTGTAGTTGTGGTAAAAGCAATGAGTCCTACTGCCAATAGTAGCAATAAACTTAGTAGTATTATTTTTATTTTGCTTTTCAATTACTTGTTGGTTTGGTTTCAGCCATTGTTGGTGTTCTTCACCAACAACTAATTTAAAAAAAGTTTGTACATTCAAACATACTTATTATTCTATCAATGCAAATGCGTTTTTATATGCCCCTTTTCTTTCTGTCATTGATTTTCTGTTGGATTCTGTCAAGGATAATTTTCTCAAATTTACTAATTTGTTGCCTGTTTGCTAAATACCAAAAGTCACGATTAATAAGTTTGAAACTTGCTGTGTCATTAAGAGGGCTAAAACTGATAAGTGCAAATGTTGTAACAGATTTATTCCGATCTGGTCTTGTCCATGTATGAACAATTTCTTTGGTGTCTGGATAATAAAAGTCAATGTAATACCAATAGTCTGTCCAACCATTTTCTTCATTACCATAAGAATTACTTTGGTCGTGGTTTGGAAGTTTTGCTGTCGAGTCTTTTTTCAACTCGTCTCTGTATATTTCCATCTGCATTGATTCCTTAACGTATCCGCTGTCCCTGCCATATGCCAATGTTTTTTGGTTAGGTGGTTGAAGGCTTGGGTCTTCTGTTTTAATTTCTTTTATTATTTCAATTAGGTCTGCTTCGTTTATGTTCAAGTCCCAATAGGCTACGAAAGGATAGCTACCAGCAAAGCCACCAATACATCGCCTAAAGATTTCTTGTGCTGCGAACAATAAAAAAAATCCGCATAAAAGTCCAAGTAATATCTTTTTAGTTTTTGTCATTTGTTGTCGTAGGATACTATTCAAACATACCTATTATTTTATAAATGTAAAATCAACAACTTTTCAGCCGTTGTTGGTGTTCTTCACCAACAACTTATTACTGATTATAATGCGTAATAAAATTCCATTTGTTTTTATCTATACAATAATAATAAGCCGCAGATGAAAAAACATACTCTTCCGGCAATAAACACAAATTGGCTTTCACCGGATTTTGATGTATATAATTTAATTTTTGCTCCAATACTTCTCTGCTTCTTAGTTCTATATTCAGTGGGTTACGCTCCCAAATTTGGTGTTTTCTATCTTTATTATCTACTCTAAAATGTACTAATACTTGCTGGTGGTTATTTCTTAAATCTTTAATAATCATTTGTGCAGTGTATTTCATAAATGACAATTGAATTTCTTTTGGCTTGTTATTAGCCTGTACTTGCCAAATAATATGAATATGATTGTTCATAAGCACAAAGCCATATACAACTATCCGTTTTTGTTGTACCAAAAATTCAAGGCTATTTACTATTATATCTTTGTATGTATCTTGTTTTAAAAGGTGCTTCCATTCGAGTATTGTTGCTGTGAAAAACTCAGGATAATATTCTATAATTTCCATTTGGGGAAAGTAGCATTTTTCTTAAAAACTTGTTGGTGAAGAACACCAACAAGGGCAAGGAAGGGCGGAACAAGGGAACAATAAATAAACCTTAAGCCTATGCAAAAGCCCCGACCAGTTACTGGTCGGGGCTTTGTTTGTGCATGGTTGTAAGCGACAGCCGTTGTTGGTGTTCTTCACCAACAACTCATTGTCCAATATGGGTATCTTTATTAAGTTAAAGGAATATAAATATCAAAGGATGCTCCTTTGCTTACTTCGCCTGTGGCTGTAATAACTCCGTTGTGGTTCTGTACAATTTTTTTTACGATGGTAAGCCCTATACCCGTTCCGGATATGGTGTCCTTATCGTGTAGGCGTTTAAATATTTCAAAAATGTGGTCCTTGTATTCGGGCGAAAAGCCAATTCCGTTGTCGCTAATGGTAAGGTGGCAATAGACTTTGTCGGGTAAAAGGTTTTGGTCGTTTACTTCACTGCCTTGTATATTGCGGCCTTTTATTAATATATGCGGTGGTCTGCCTGCGTTTGAAAACTTAAGTGCATTACCAATGAGGTTGTACAGGAGTTGGTGAAACTGAAAAGGAATGATATGGGCGTTGCCTATTTTGCCCACTTCAACAGTGGCTTTTTTCTCGGCAATGGTTTCTTCAAAATCATTTATTACTGCTTCTATGATGGCATTGAGGTCAGTAGTCTCAAATTTTCTTTCCAGGGTGGTGGTGCGTGAGTAGGCCAGCAAATCATTAATCAGTGATTGCATACGGTTGGCTGCATCGTGCATTTTTCGCAAATATTCTTTGCCCTTGGTTGATAAATTTTCTGATTCATCATCAATAAGGCGTGTAGCAAAGGTTTGAATTTTACGTAGTGGTTCTTGTAAATCGTGGCTTGATATATAGGTGAATGATTCTAATTCTTTATTGGCAACGATTAGCTCTTCTGCCCGTTTCTCTTTTTCTCCGTTTTGAAAAAGAAGTTCTTTATTGGCAATAATTAGCTCGCCTGCGCGCTTTTCCTTTTCTCCGTTCTGAAAAAGAAGTTCTATGTTAGCAATGTTTAACTCTGCCGCTCGTTTTTCTTTTTCTCCATTCTGAAAAAGAAGTTCTATGTTAGCAATGTTTAGCTCTGCCGCCCGCTTTTCTTTTTCTCCATTCTGGAAAAGAAGTTCTTTATTGGCAACGATTAATTCTGCTGCTCGTTTTTCTTTTTCTCCATTCTGAAAAAGAAGTTCTATGTTGGCAATGTTTAGCTCCTGTGCCCGTTTTTCTTTTTCTCCGTTCTGAAAAAAAAGTTCTTTATTGGCAATGATTAGCTCGCCTGCCCGCTTTTCTTTTTCTCCATTCTGGAAAACAAGTTCTTTATTGGCAACAATTAATTCCGCTGCTCGTTTTCCTTTTTCTCCATTCTGAAAAGCAAGCTCTTTAATGGCAGTAGCTAATTTATCTTCTATCATTTCCATATTTATCAGGTAATCGTTAACACAAATTCTTCTTTATTAGGTTGAGGTTTCATCCACATATCAAGCGTCAATACCGTTTCAATGGCTTTTACTAAAAGCCCAAACGAACGTGGTTTGCATATGTAATGATTGGCTCCGTGTTGGTATGTTTTACTTACTTCCTCATCGCTGGCAGTGGTGGAGAATATAACAACGGGAATGCTTTTTAATATAGCCGTACTCCTTATCTCTTCCAAACATTGAAGCCCGTTTTTTAGGGGCATATTAAGGTCAAGGAAAATAACATCAGGTGGTGGTGGTATTACCGATTCAAGATTATTCATTAATTCTAAACCATCGTTTGCAGTTGTAAGTTGCGCTGGAATGCTTACTTTTTGTAGTGCATCTTCAAAGAACATGCGATCATCAGCATCGTCATCAGCAAGAAATATAATTTTCATTTATGTTTAGCTATTACCGTACAAGGGTACACCTTATTTACATAGTAATGCCTATTATAATTGCTAATGAAGGTTTAGGGAGGGTTTTTATCTATGTTTGGTGTGCTTAAACCATATAAATGGCGATTGGTGAGGACACCAACCGTGGACGGGCATAGAGAGTAGCACTGCATTTTTCAGCCGTTGTTGGTGTTCTTCACCAACAACTCAGAAGGCTTTGTGTAACTACATGCCGATAACTATTGTCAGTTCCATAATGGGTAAATAACGGTCCTTAATGCTCGTTTTCATTTGCCCTACTTTAATAAAGCCAAACTTTTCATAAAATGCCTGGGCATTAGGTTCCGAATCAAGCACTATTTTTTTTGTTTCAGTCTTTTTTATCGTATCAATAAAATCATGCATCAGTAGTTTACCAAACCCACTGCCAATATATGCCGGAAGCACAAACAGGTTGTCAAGCTTAACAGTATCATTGTCTAAATAGCAGTATGAGTAATAAGCAAGGGTAGTATTGTTAATGACCAATTTAAATACATGGTTACTTTCAATATAACTTTTTGTTATAGTCAATAACTCCGACCACATGTCTATTTGTTCCTGCGTGTATCCCCAATAAGCTTTCGACTTTTTGGTTATGTCTGTCAAAATCTCATGGTCGTCTGTATTTGCTTTTAGTATAGTCATCCTTTAAAATGATTGTTAACGTTTATTGAAAACTTGTTGGTAAAGAATACCAACATGGGCGAAAAACTTCACTTAATAGTCAGCCTGCTGATGTTTGGTTTGAATACTATCGGCCATAATGGTTTCCGTTAATGCATAACCTCCTTCGGTATATTGTGAAGAGATTAATGTATCTCCGTTTTCCAGTGTTGCTGTTAAAGTATAGGAGCTTTCCCCGGGACTATGGAATGAAATACAGGTTTGTGCGCTATCGGCTAACGCCCCTATATTTTTGATTCCCTTTTCATATTTCAAAACCAACGAAGAAAGGCTATGCCCGCTTTCATTTACAATTAAAACGGAAACATTGTCCTTTGACATTTCCCGGCAGTCCTTGTTCCCGCATGATGGAGCCGATGCTAAAACTATCAAAGCAAATATTATTTCTAATGGTCGTTTCATGGCATTACCGCTATTGGTTTATATAAAATGTTTATCTATTCAAACATACCCATTATTTCATACATCTTAAATCAAAAATCATCAATCTGTTTTATCATGAAATAGCTGTTGAATTCTGTTTTCCATTTACGTGTAGCGATTGGTGAGGACATCAACCATGGACAGCAAATTATCTATTTAAACATATCCATTAATTCATAATTCCTAAATCAAAAATCATCAATCAGGAAACACCTGATGTATTCTGTTTTCCATTTCGGCAGCAATAACCCGTCCTGCTTCATCCTGTTGTTGCAGTTTGGCTATAATGTTTTTATAACTTTCATAATCCCTGTCCTGGCTCAGTTTAAAAACCGTATCTATTTCTGTTATTTCAATTTCAAAAGCCACTATGTAAGGAGTTGCTCTTTGTATAAACTCAGCAGGTAAATTATCGTAAATGGTGGTCGATGCTTCATTATAGTTTTCAAAATGAAGACTCACCTTTCTCAATACATTTGCCAGAGCGTTATCATCTAAAAATTTGATAGTACCCTTTACATGCACACTCATATAATTCCAGGTAGAAGGGATGTATGGGTTGCTATACCAAGTACCACTTACATAGGTGTGATGCCCGGTGAAAACGGCCAGAATATTACTGTTGTGTAAAAATGTTTTATGGTGGTCAGTATCTTTCATAATATGACCTCTTAAAAAACGCTTACCGTTTTCTTCTTCAATAAACAGCGGTATTTGGGTAGCGATAGGTTTGTTTTCAGCATCGCACCCTGTTAAAAATGCAAACGGGTATTTAGCTATAAACTCCTTAATAATTTGCGGATTGTTTTCTTTGTGATTGGGCAGGTTGTACATATAAAATGCTTCGGTAATTTATTGAGTGCATAGTTCTACACTTTTTTCTGAATAAAAAATGAACGGTCTGCTAATTAATAAATTTTACAATTGCTTACTAATTGTCCGCGATTGGTGGGGACACCAACCGCGGACAGTAAGCTTGTTGGTAAAGAACACCAACAAGGGTGGAAAAGGTTTATCCGCTTCAATTGGTAGGTTTTAGAGATGTCTCATGATTACTCCCAAATCAGAGACGATGACAAACCGAGAGAAGTAACATTGATATAGTCAATCAATCCCAAGTTGCCGCCATTCATGGAGTATAATAACGTAGTGTTTCCGGCAGGACAGGTTACCTCTGGAGTTCCTGCAAACTGCCCAATAACAGAATCCGTCCGGCTATTATTGATACAGATGTTTACGTTTAGATTTGAGGCAACGCGAATCGCATCAGGAACTAATGCTCCTTCGGGAGTTAAGGTGTAAGTTGCATAGTACGTATTCAAGCCTTCTTTCATGGCAGTTGCATACTCAGATACTGTGTTTCCCCCCTCCAGAATAAGGCTAAATTCCCAAACGAATGCCCCAGCAAGGCTGTTTTGAGGCAATTCACTTTGCCATGATTGTAACTGTTGCAGTGCTTGCATTGGAGTCAATTGTCCTCCATCTGATCCTGAATTAGTGGTCTCAAATCCTGCCACAATAGGAACTGATGGTGTAAACTGAGTGTACCAATCCTGAACAGGGTCATTACCTGTACCACCTGCATAACATTGTACATTAAACCATGAAATGCTTCCACCATTGTTATTCACAAAGGTTTGCCATGACTGCCAACCAGAAAGATTATTATACGGGGAAGCTGTTAGCGCTAAACCAACTTGAATAACTGCAAGTGTAACCTTTTGAACTGCAGGATCCATTGGATCCAAACCACCAGGTTGGCCCCAATTTTCGGCATCAATATCAACACCAGTAATTCCACTATTCTTTAGGCTTACCAATACATTGTTCAAATTACTCGAACCCATTGCGGCCAGCGCACTGATTGCACTGTTCCCGATAGAGAAGAATATATTGGTGATGTTCGTGTTATTCTTCAGTTGGGTTAAACTGGATGCCCAATTTGTATCACCGGTATAATCACCGCTTGAGTTAAACATGGGATATGGGGGATCGTTGTATACAATGCCTCCATTGTAACCATTCGGTCCACTTATAATTAACGTATTAACAGGAGTACCTGCATAGTCTGAAATGTATTTTGTAACATTTGAAGAAGGATACCCCGAACGGGTATAAATTGCAATGATATTATCCATAGTATAAAAATTTCCCTACTCATAAGGCTTTTCAGATACCGCCCTGTTTTTAAACTGTTACAGCCAGTCCGTTTTTTAATCCTTCAATACTTCGACAAGCTCAGTGCTCAGGATGAAAGTGGGTTCTGCTCCACTTTTTTAAAAGTTTTATGGGTACAAATTTGCAGTAAGATAAAGGGCTGTATAAGAGGATAAATGCCTGTTTATAAAAACAGTTATTTATACCCGTTATTGGGTTTTATATGGATATTTAAACCTGTATATAGGCTTTGTCCTCGCCAACCATAGGTTTAGCGATTGGTGAGAACACCAACCGTGGGTAGTAAGCTTGTTGGTGAAGAACACCAACAAGGGCGGGAAATACTTAATGTGCCAATCATTTATAGGTATATTAATTGTGTTGTGCATTATGACAAGGTTTGCATATAGAAACAAGCCAATCAATTGGTTCTTTTCCAATATTTTTTTTAGCGTATCTCTTATGATGAACCTGAGTAGCACGAGCACCACAATATACACAGCGCCAGTTATCTCTTTTCATTACTACGTAACGCTTTCGTTGCCAAGCGTCTGATTTAAGATAGTCGTTTCTGTAATAATCACGTCTATTCTGACGACCCACTTCAAAATCCAAAGTTTTAATTACAAATGCAGCTACTGCAAGAATTAATATAAGTATAATCTCCATAGTTTATATTCCAGCCGTTGTTGGTGTTCTTCACCAACAACTTATTTAGCCTGTAAGATTTATACATTCAAACATACTTATTATTTCATAAATCATACATCAAAAAATCATCAATCAAACGGAACCGTTATGGTTACTTTAGTACCCGCAGGGGTTCCATCGCTATGGTATAGGTCTTCATATACCACACCTATTTGTTGGTTGCGTTCTGCATTTAATAACTCTAATCTTTTTTGTACAGCACCCGTAGAAAAAGAAGCATGTTTCCGATGACGTATTTTATTCAACTCCATCGATTGTTGGCGGCCTATGCCATTGTCGAATACTTCGCAAACCAAAGTGTTGGGTAATGCACCTTGCTTAAATGTTACTTCAATTTTTCTGTCGCTTCTTTTGTGTAACAAACCATGTTTAAAAGCATTCTCTACATAAGGCTGTATAATCATGGGCGGAATCATAATATGTTCTATCTGCAGGTCGTAGGCTACCTGTAAGCTGTAGTTAAACTTCTCTTCAAAGCGCATGGCTTCCAACTCCAAATACAATTGCATGGCTTTTATTTCTTCATCCAGCGATATGCTTTTTTTGTTGCTCATGTCTAAATACAAACGCATCAAATCGCTAAACTTACCAAGGTAACTATTGGCCAGTTTTTTCTCGTTGGTTAAAATATATTCCTGTATAGAGTTAAGTGCATTGAATATAAAATGCGGGTTCATTTGTATTTTAAGTGCCGATAGTTGCGAGGCCCTTAAATCAATAGCCAGCTTGGCTCTTTCCCTTTCCAGTTTATTGCGGTTGCTTATTATTTTTATGCGGTATAAAAAAAGCAAACTCACCACCAATATTAAAGCCATGGCTGCCAAACTTACAAACCACCAGGTTTGCCAATAGGGCGCTGCAATGGTAATAAGGTTTGATTGGGCTATGGCACTTTCAACGCCATCTTTATTAATAACCTTTACCTGAAACCGGTAAGAGCCCGGAGGCAATAAATTATACTTGGCCACACGCTCCTTGTAAGATACGTAAGTCCAGTTAGTATCAATACCCATTAAGCGGTAAGCATAACGTAATTTACCCCGGCTACGTTGTGCTATACCTATGTAATAAAAATCAATATTGTTTTCGTTATAGGCTACCTTAACATCGGTTTTAGTATTCACCACATTGTTGTTAACGGATAAGGCTATAATATCGATACCGGGTTTGCTTGCAGACGTAGTTATTTTGTTTTGTTCAAACCATTGAAAACCTTTGGAGGTAGCCAGGTAAATAAAGTTATTTTTTAAATGTATATCCAATACATCGTTGCTGGCCAAGCCCTCTTCCTTGGTAAAATGAATAATCTTTTTTTGTTGCAGTAAATAAGCCTGCACACCCTTTTCGCCCGCAAACCAAATGGCATATTGATTGGCTGCAATACAGCGGTTAAAATTAGAAAGCAAACCATTGCCGGTAGTAAACTGATCAACCACTTTATTTTTGTAATAACTAATAATACCCTGTTGCATAGTGCTTATCCATACCTTACCATCAGGTGCCAAAATAATGTCGGTGGCATTAATAGGTTGTTTGTTTTTATCCAATACCAAATTAACCTTTCCTTTATGGTAACGGTACAAACCATCTACGTAGGCTATCCAAAGGCTGGTATCTGCAGTGTTAACCAGGCAGGCAGTAGTTCTTTGTTCCCTTAACTTGGCAGCGGTTAATACTTTGTAGTTGTTGGATGGGTTGGTAACTGCTTTGTTAAAAGTTAAGTATTTACAAAAAGGCGATGTGCGCTTGTTGGCATCTTTAAGCACAAAAAAAGCAGAGTAGGAGGTAGCCAGAAAATAGTTTCCATACCCATCAAAAGAGTAATCCTTTACAGCCGAAAAGTTTAAATACTTATTTAAATACCGTTTTGTTTTAATATCATAAATATAGCTTTGGCTGGAGTGGGCATACAATAGGTTTGTTGTTTTATCAATAGCCAATGCATCTATATCTTTTGTTTCATTTTCTAGTTTAATAGAATGCAGTACTTGTTTTTTATCGGTATCGAAAGTAATAACATTACCAAGCCCCGAAGCCAAATACAAAAGCCCGTTTTTATCTTCGGCTATAGTACTCACCCTGTCCGATTGTAAGGATGAGTTGCTGCTATTCATTAACCAAACATTTTTGGAGGGAATAACAAATACGCCATTTTTTAAAGTGCTTACCCAATAATTGCCTTCCCTGTCTTTAGTAGCCCACGAAATAGCATTGCCTTTTAAAATATGTGCAAACAGGTTCGATTTATTTTTATCGGCACTAAAAATATAAGCACCATCGTAGGTTAAAAACCACCTGTCGTGGTTATCAAACGAAATAAAATCAGTAAAGCGCACATCGTTTGTTTTAATAGCATCAGTATTCAGTGTATACTGCTGTTTGCCATCAAATGCATCAATACCACAAACCCGGTTTTGTATACTTTTTATAAAATAGATACCATCATCGTGTATGGAGTATTCAACCGCACATGGATTAAATTTTGCATGGGCGAGTTTGCCATTGTTAATGTAATAAATACTATCAGCCGCAACAACTACATTGCCCTTCCTGTCGGCCACAATATTTACTATAAACGGAAAATTTACCTGCTTAAATTTGTTTAGCGTTTGCGTTTCAAAATTGTAATAGTAAATGGGGTTGTTAATGGAAATAATCCAGAGCTGGTTTTTGTTATCGAAACAGTAACGCGGAAATCCCGATTTATATACCTTTTCAAAAGGCTCGAAAAGTTTTAAGGAGTCGTTTTCAATATAGAATAACTGCCCTGCAAAATTAACACACCAAATACGTCCCTTGGCATCCTGTATAAAATGCGAAAACGATTTACCCCTTTGTTGGCTACTGTAATAGTTTTTCATCTCCAGGCCATCATAACGGCATACGCCATTATCAGTACCAAACCACATATAACCCTTGTTGTCTTCAAACACACTATATACCTCCATACTGGGCAAACCATCATCATCGGTTAAGTGCCACATAAAAGGCTGCTGGGCTTTTACAGGTAACCAAACACCAATCAGTAAACAAAAAAGACAGACTGCCTTCAAGGGTAATTGCATAAAACAAATGTATTCATTTATGGTATTTATTTTATAAGCCCCGGCTTACCTTGCCTCGTTTAAAGCCCATGCTAATTTTGCTTACTATAACTTGTTGGTGAAGAGTTTGTCTTTGTTGGTGAAGAACACCAACAAAGGCAATAATTTTGATGAACAATCAAAGAAATTTAACAATTCAACCAATAACTTATAAACCGGGTAACCCATACATAGTTGAAACAACCATATTATTTCTTTTATTTGCATTTTTTAAATACCCTAACAAAGTACACAACTATATGAGAAAGAAAATTATAGCAGGCAATTGGAAAATGAACAAGACCTTTGACGAAGGAATGGCATTGGTTTCAGAATTAAGCAATATGGTAAAGGATGAGTACCATGGCAGCGCTGAAGTGGTTATTATTCCTCCGGCATTGTACATTAATTCAGTAAGCCGCATGTTGGTTGGTTATACAAACATTAGCTGTGGCGCACAAAACTGCAGTAACCATGTAAGTGGTGCTTACACAGGCGAAATAAGTGCAGCTATGGTAAAAAGCTGTGGCGGTAAATATATTATTATAGGCCATAGCGAGCGCAGACAATACTTTGGCGAGCATAACAACTGGTTGGCTAAAAAGATTGATGCTGTTTTAGCCGAAGGCTTAAACCCTATTTACTGCGTGGGCGAAACTTTAGAGGAACGAGAAGGCAATACCCACTTTGAGGTATTAAAAAATCAAATAAGCCAAGCTTTGTTTCACTTAAGCCCGGCCCAAATGGCTGAGTGTGTGGTGGCTTACGAACCTGTTTGGGCCATTGGTACGGGCAAAACAGCCAGTACAGCACAAGCACAGGAAGTACATGCTTTTATAAGAAACCTGTTAAAGGATAAATTTGGTGAGGCTATTAGCAATAATATAACCATTCAGTACGGTGGAAGCGTAAAAGCGGATAATGCAGCCGAGTTATTTTCGGCTCCTGATATTGATGGCGCATTGGTAGGCGGAGCGGCTTTACAAAGCAGAAGTTTTGCTGATATTGTAAAAGCGATGGCTTAATACGGTATTATTGGGTAAACAGGCGTAATATAAATTCCTGATTTGTAGCGGATAAAAAAATATTAAAAAAAATATTTGGTCTTTAAACTATAAATCTTACATTTGCCAACCCAAAAATGGCCCGTTCGTCTATCGGTTAGGACAAATGGTTTTCATCCATTAAAGAGGGGTTCGACTCCCCTACGGGCTACCAAAGAAGGTAACACAAAGACTTGCAGCAATGCAGGTCTTTTTTGTTTTACAGCAGTTTGTAAACAGCGGAAAACTATAAACTTGTTGGTGAAGAACACCAACAAGGGCAACAAATTATACAAATTACCCGTTTGGTGTTTAAATACTTGTTTTAGCTATTTTAAAGCTACTTTTACACCCTACATGAGTCACACGTCATTTGCATCCCTAGGCCTTTCGCCTGCCTTGTTAAAGGCACTGGAAAAACAGGAGTTTACTATACCCACACCTATACAAGAAACAGCTATACCGGCTATATTGAATAAAAACGATGTATTGGGCATAGCCAAAACGGGTGCAGGCAAAACAGCCAGCTATGTGTTGCCGCTTTTAATGCAGGCTAAACCGGCAGCCAAGCTTAAAAACCGCCATGCCCATATATTGGTTTTGGTACCCACGCGCGAGTTGGCCGAACAGGTAAAAGAGGTGTTCCATACTTTTAGCAAAGCATTGCCGGAGCCCGTTAAAACACTGGCTGTATATGGTGGTGTTTCCATTAACCCGCAAATGATGGCGCTGCAAGGCGTAAATATACTGGTGGCTACTCCGGGCAGGTTATTGGAATTGATTGATTCCAATGCAGTACATTTATCGGGTATTGAAACACTGGTACTGGACGAAGCGGATAAGATGCTTAATTTAGGTTTTAAGGAAGAAGTAAATAAAATATTGGCCCTATTACCAGCCAAACGCCAGAATATATTATTGTCGGCCACTTTAAACGATGATGTGCAGTTGATACATCAGGTAATGTTGCATGAACCTGTTGTAATAAAGATAGCGGAAGAGGAAGACTCGTTAGAGCTGATTAAGCAAGTAGCTTATATTGTGTCAGAAGATAAGAAAGGGCCTTTCTTACGCCAGCTTATCCATCAGCACGACATGCAGCAGGTATTGGTGTTTGCTTCTTCTGTTTACCAAGCCGATGCCATAGTAAACAAATTGCTTAAAAACAATATTGATGCAAAAGCCATTCACAGTAAAAAAAGCCAGGGAGGCAGAACGGAAGCTTTGTCTTTGTTTAAATCAGGTAAGTTGCGGGTATTGGTAGCTACGGATTTAATGGCAAGGGGTATTGATATACTTTCGCTTCCTTATGTTATTAATTATGAATTGCCCCGCTCTCCCAAAGATTATATACACCGCATAGGGAGAACAGGCCGCGCAGGCACCGCAGGCGATGCTATCTCCTTGGTAAGTCCAAGCGAGCTACATCATTTTGGTATCATCCAAAAAAAAATGGGCAAACAAGTAGATATTATTGATAGTGAGAAGATGTAGGGAGAATATTGTTTGAAGAATGCTTAAATACTTCAAACAATAGTATTAACATATTTTAGTGTTTTGTGTCAAGTTGAATAGATGGAAAATCATTCTCTGAATCTTCCTCTTGATACACACTCAAAGAAAGGTAAGTTATAGCTTCTTTGGACAACTTCAGTACTTTGATAGCTTTATCTATAAATTCACTTTCTTTAATTTCCATAGAGAAATTATCCTTTAATATTTCCGGAAAGAACTCTTCCATTCCTTCCAAAAAAGGATTTTCAGAAATAACTTTAAATCCTTTGTGTTCTATATGGTTACGAATTCTAGCAAGTTCCTTTGCTTCAGGTTCAATAGAGTCTTGCATTAAGAAATCTCCACGTGGGTGTATATCCTTACTTAACCAATATAGTGCTCTAAGCATAAGATTTTTTCGGTTTACAAATTTTGACTTTAATATTCTACCATGTTTATCTTCGTACCACAAATTTCGAAAACTAACGGTATTATCAGAAATACCTAAGTCTAAATAATGGTTTAGAAAACAAGCAATCTTATCAAAAATTGAATATGCTAAGCGATAAGATATTTTAACTTGTTCCATTCTATAGGAATTGTTTGAAGAGTCTAATAAATCATAAATTTTCACATCGTTTTCTGAGAAGTGGTTTTGGTTATTATAAATTCCTTCAAACAGAAAATATCTGGCTGTAGTATATTGTTTCTTAATTTCATTAAACATACTATGGAATGAAGCACCCTTACCTTTTATTATAGTCATTGTTGGGAGCAGTAACGGATCATAATCTGTGAATGTAAAATCACCAATATCGTTTAGAGGATTTAGGAAGAGGAAGTGTTTCAATGCCCAGTTACGATATTGTTTTTCAAGTGGGCTATTGTAGTTATGATTGTGATTTTTAAATTCTTCTTTTTCTAAAAGCCCTGGATATGACTTTTCTATTGGTGTGATGTGTGCTAAGTAATATTCTTTTGCTCCTTTTTCTAAAGGCATATCCAAAGCAGTTTTAAGTGTTTTGTGTCCATAACGTAAGAATATATCTTTATGTCCTGAATCAAATATTGTAAAACGAGCATGGTATAACATGCAATGGCCTTTGGCAGCTAATGCAGTTCCAAAATTACTCTGAATGGCGAGTACTTTATTCCAATTGGCAATAGCAGGGATAAATCGACCCATGTTATCAAGTAGATTGGCTAGATTGGTATGAATTTGCAAAAACTTGCTTTGAGGGTGTTTGGATTCATTGAAAAATAGTGAAGCATATCGGAGATTAATTATTTCATTAGCTAAGTCTTCTTGGTCCCATTGCCAGGCATCATCAGTAAGATGTTTATCTGCTCTTAAATCACTAAAGGCAAGACTTAAATAATAGTGAAATAGATATCTATCCTTTTTAAATTTTATTGAAGGGTCAATCGTTTTTGCTAATTCTATAGCTTTATGTGTTCCAGTTCTTACTCCTATATCATTGGAGTGTTCAATTAATTTACATAATGTATCAAGAATTTCTTCTTCCGAAATAGTTTCTAACGTATCTAACAATAATAATTGGTTTAATTCGTCTTGCTTATTTATCGTCATTGATTATTTGTAATTATTGTGATACAATTCAATTAAGGTGAGCACTGATTAAAATTATCAATCCATCATTATTTATTGTAAAGTTTAAACCACCCGTTTCGTGTCCGAAGTTACCTGTAAAATCAACTTGTGCTTTGGCATTTTTGTTATCAATTACCTCCACAGATTCCAGCTTGGTTACTGTTTTGTAACCAACAAAAAAGGTGTCCAGGTATTTACGGACACCTTTTGTATGCTTAAACTTTTCGCCTACGGATACATCATCAATTATAGCATCAGGAGCAAATAAAGTAAGTGCTGCTGCTACATCAAAAGCATTTGCATGTTTTATGAATTGCTTTATAATTTTAGTGATAGCTGTTTCTTTCATTTGTTACGTTCATTCTTGTTTCAATTTGCTCCCAGTAATCTCTTCTCATAGAGTAGAACAAGCTATTCCAAAATTTACAACTGAGTTTATGTAATACATTATTTCTACGTTTGTAACGTTTTGTACATTCAGCTACTAACCAGTCTTCGTCAAAACCAGCCCAGCTTCCGGCAGCACTTACAAGGTTTGTTTGAAGAAGCGGAAAGACTTCCAGTATATCAATTTCCTTTATGTCGTTTATATGAAGACCGGAGTTTTGAAAGATTGATGAAATTCTGTCAAAGTCCTCAGGCGTTAATTGAGTATCTAAGTAAAACTCAGACAAGGCAATCCAAATTTGCTTTCTGTTCTCCATATCGTGATTGTCCTTCATTAATGTTCTGTTACTTAGTCTCCACATCAGGTTCCCACAACTCTATTTTGTTGCCTTCCGGATCCATGATGTGTACAAACTTTCCGTAATCGTAAGTGGCTATTTCGTCCAATACGGTTACGCCTTTTTCTTTCAGGTTTTTTACCAAACCTTCAATATTTTGTACATGGTAGTTAATCATAAATTCCTTTTTTGAAGGGGCAAAATAATCACTGCCTGCTTTAAACGGACTCCATTGCAATTGGTTCACTTCATCGGGCTTATTTAAATTCCTGAATTCGAAAGTGGCACCATAGTCGTTGGTGTCAAGTCCTAAATGAGCCTTATACCAGGCACTTGTTTCCTTCGGGTTTTCGGTAAAAAAGAAAATGCCTCCAACTCCGGTTACTTTGGGTTCTGTGTTTGAAGACGAGTTTGTGTTTTTTTGTTCTTCCATTGTAATAATTATATAATAGTTGGTCCGATAACTGTAGGGGTTATGCCGCTACTACCGGTGTTTTTCTTTTTAAAATCAAAGCACTGATCAGGGTGATTAAAATACCTATGGGCAATATTTCAGCATAAGTGTACATGGCAAAGAAAAAGATATTGTGCTTGTAATCGTAATTGGCGGTTTCTATTTCTTTAACAGCCTCATCAAGCTTTGTACCTGTTACACCGCTTTCATGCAATTGTTTTACCTGCATGGCTGAGTACTTATCTATAAAATCGGGCATAAAGAAATGGAATTCTACTCCCCAAGTAATTACGTACATGGTAGAGGCAATTAAGCTGATAAAAAGGCCCAGTAAAAATCCTTTACCAAAAGTAATGGTGCCGCCATTTTGCTTGTCGCGGAAATTTTTAATGCCTACAAAAATAAAGGAGAATGCCACGGCCATGGAAGTAAAACCAATAACCATACTGGTGCTTCCACCATCCATATCGCCACTGCCGCACGACATCATTGCCATAGAAATAGCCATAAATGTGCTAACGATTACGCCAGAAATGGCTCCGAATACTAAACTGTTTTTTTTCATAATGTTATTTTTTTAATAGATTAATAAGCCACAAAACTACCTTCAGTTTGCTGTTTCTGCTTCATACTTTCGGGTGATTTTGCTACTCTATTACACTTTCATACTAAAGTAGTAGTTGGGTTAATCTATGATATTCAGTCGTTTTGCTTTTTCTACTGCTTGTGTTCGTCTTTTTACATCGAGCTTTAAAAATATATTGGACGAATGTGTTTTAACCGTATTCAAACTGATAAATAATTTGCCTGCAATTTCCTCATTGCTTAATCCGGTTGCCATTAATTGCAATACATCCAGCTCGCGTTTGCTGATACCCAGATTAGCTATTTCCGTTTGGTTAATTTCGGTTGGGTTCGGATTATCTCTATAAACTTCCTTTTCTATAATACGGGTTTCTACTTTTGGTTTGACCAGTTTAAGCGCTAACCATATACCCAAAACGGTAAACACAATGGCAATGGCACCAATAAAAAAATCGAGGCGGTAATTAAAAACAATAAAATGAGCTTCGAGCCATTGGAGTAAAAATAACACCATAGCCATGGAAATGCCATAGAGAAAGAATTCTTTATATTTTGTAATTAGTGGGGCTCCTAATTTCATGTTTCAAATACTGTTTTGTTCCTGTTATGTCAGTTTTACAATAACAGCTCATTTATAAATACACGCAATAATACATAAAAATTTTACTCGTATGTAATCAGGTCCAAAATTGAAAAGGGAAAAAGTATCCTCTTTTTTAGCTTGTTATAAATGGCTACTACTGGTTATGTAAGTGCCTTTTGTTTTAAATGCTGTAGCGGCTTTTTGTGGCTGTCATTTATTCTCTTAATATTATGTTAAACAAAAAATAATTCTTAATTATTTGCATTTAAAAGATAAAACATCTTACATTTGCTGTTAAAATAGATATTTAAACTAAAAAAAAGAATAAAAACAGAATGAACAACTTGTCATTTGAGGTATTAAAAGCAAACGACTGTCATATACAATTTGCGCCACAAATAAGTCATGAAATGGAAATGTCGGCCAGGCAACGTGGCACAGGTATTTCAAAACGTACACCTGCGCAAATCATTCAAAAAATTTTAGATGGCAAAGCTATCATTGCTTTAACCCATACCGGAGAGTGGGCAGGGTTTTGTTATATTGAATCGTGGCAAAATGACGAGTATGTTTCCAACTCCGGATTAATAGTAGCCAATCCATTTCGCGAAAAGGGATTGGCACGAACCATTAAACGGGAAATTTTTAAGTTATCGAAAGTAAAGTTTCCAAACGCTAAGATATTTGGTTTAACAACCAGTTCGGCCGTTATGAAAATAAATTCAGAAATGGGTTATGAGCCTGTTGTGTATGCTGAAATAACCACCGATGAAAATTTTTGGACTGGTTGTAAAAGCTGTGTGAATTATGAAATACTACAAAGCAAAGGCAAAAAGAATTGCCTTTGTACAGCCATGCTTTTTGATCCTTTATTGAAAACAAAGGAAGTTGTTCACGCTTACGCAATGGTTGAAACAGCATGATGAAAAAGGAAAAAGTAGTATTGGCATTCAGTGGCGGATTAGATACATCGTACTGTGCTGTTTATTTATCGAAAATTAAAAAACTGGAAGTACATGCCGTAACGGTTAATACAGGCGGTTTTAATACAGATGAGCTGAAGGAAATTGAAAACAGGGCTTTGGCACTTGGTGCAGTATCTTTTACCTGTATTGATGAAACCGATCATTTTTATACAAACTGTATTAAGTACCTCATATTTGGAAACGTACTTAAAAATAAAACGTATCCTTTGTCGGTAAGTGCCGAACGCATTAACCAAGCCACCGCTATTGCAAAGTATGCCAAAGAAATGGGTGCTGCGTATGTGGCACATGGAAGCACAGGTGCAGGCAATGACCAGGTAAGGTTTGATATGATTTTCAATATTCTTATTCCGGGTATTGAAATTATTACACCTATTCGTGATATGAAGTTATCGCGCGGGGAGGAAATACAGTTTTTGAAAACGCATGGCGTTGAAATGAATTTTGAGAAAGCAAAATACTCCGTTAATAAAGGTTTGTGGGGTACTTCGGTTGGCGGCATTGAAACATTAACATCGGCAAACTATTTACCTGAAGAAGCTTTTCCAACTCCTTTAACACAAGAAACGCCAACTACAGTAACACTAACTTTTAACGAGGGTGAACCGGTGGGTGTAAACGAACAACTTTTTAATAACCCCGTTCATGCTATACAATGCTTGCAAGCATTGGCAGCTCCTTATGCTATAGGCAGAGATATTCATGTGGGCGATACCATTATTGGCATTAAAGGCAGGGTTGGTTTTGAAGCGGCTGCGCCTTTAATTATTTTAAAAGCGCATTATACTTTAGAGAAACATGTGCTTACCAAATGGCAATTGTTTTTAAAAGATCAATTGGCTGATTGGTACGGAAACTGGTTACACGAAGGACAGTTTTTAGACCCGGTGATGCGCAATATTGAATCGTTTTTTGAGGGTACGCAAAAAAAGGTAAATGGAAAAGTTTTTATAACACTGGCACCTTATCGTTTTGTGGTGAATGGCATTGAATCGCCTAATGATTTAATGCAGGCCAAATTTGGCAGCTATGGCGAAATGAATAATGTATGGAGTGGCGATGATGTAAAAGGTTTTTCAAAAATGTTTGGCAACGCCACGGCTATTTTTCATGAGGTGAATAACAACGCATGAAAAAAATAAAGGTTGGCATTGTTGGCGGAGCCGGCTATACAGGGGGTGAGTTGATTCGGTTATTGCTTAATCATACTGATGTAGAAATTGTTTTTGTGCATAGTAAAAGCAATAGCCCAAAATTTATATATGAAACACATACTGATTTAATTGGTGATACTGATTTAAAATTTTCTGATACTATATCGCAAAATATAGATATGCTTTTTTTATGTGTGGCTCATGGCGAAGCAAAAAAATGGCTTGATGAAAATAAATTAAATGATACCATTAAAATAATTGATTTGAGTGCTGATTTTAGAGTGAAAGATATTGCGTTGAAAACCGTTAGTTTGTTTGTATATGGTTTACCTGAATTGAATCGCGATGCAATAAAAGCGGCTCAATTCGTTGCCAATCCGGGGTGCTTTGCCACTTGTATTCAACTGGCATTGCTTCCCTTGGCAAAGGGTAAATTACTGAAAAATGAAATACATATTTCAGCAACAACAGGTTCAACCGGTGCAGGCCAGGCATTAAGCACCACATCGCATTTTAGTTGGCGAAACAATAATCTTTCTTTTTATAAGCCATTTGAACACCAGCATTTGAATGAAATAAATCAAAGCATTTTACAACTGCAAAATGAGTTTGCAAGTACCATTCATTTTATTCCTCAGCGTGGCTCTTTTACCAGAGGAATTTTTGCAAGTTGTTACCTGGATTGTGATATAAGCATGGAGGAGGCTATTGCTTTATATGAAGATTTTTATGCTGATCATCCTTTTGTGGTTATCAGTAAACAAAACATAGATTTAAAACAAGTAGTAAACACCAATAAGTGTTTGTTGTATTTGGAAAAGCATGGCAACAAATTATTGATAGCAAGTGTTATTGATAACCTATTGAAAGGGGCTTCGGGACAAGCCGTACAAAACATGAACCTGTTGTTTGGATTAGCTGAAACAACGGGTTTAAAATTAAAAGCCACCGCATTTTAAAAACATGAAATTATTTAACGTTTATCCACTGTTTGATATTGTTCCTGTAAAGGCTGAAGGCAGTTATATATGGGATGATAAAGGGGAAAGGTATTTAGATTTATATGGTGGACATGCTGTTATTTCCATCGGGCATTCCCATCCTTATTATATTGAAAAACTGGCAAGCCAGTTACAGCAAATAGGTTTTTACTCTAACTCAGTAAAAATTCCATTGCAAGAAGAACTAGCCCAAAAGTTAGGTGAGCAAAGTGGTTATAACGACTACCATTTTTTTATGTGCAATTCAGGTGCTGAGGCCAATGAAAATGCTTTTAAGCTGGCATCGTTTCATACAGGTAAAAGAAAAATAATTGCATTCTCCAAATCGTTTCATGGTCGTACATCGGCTGCTGTAGCCGCTACAGATGATAAGCTGATTATAGCACCGGTAAACGAAACAGATAATGTTATTTTTTGTGAGTGGAATAATGCAGAGGCATTGACTACTATTTTTTTGAATCATGAAATTGCGGTTGTCATTATTGAAGGAATTCAAGGTGTTGGCGGTGTTAATATTCCTTCGCTTTTGTTTCTGCAAAAAATAAAATCGCTGTGCGAAAAATGGGATGCATTAATGATTTGCGATGAAATACAATCGGGTTACGGACGCAGTGGTAAATTTTTTGCGCATCAATATGCTTATGTACAACCCGATATTATAACCATTGCAAAAGGCATGGGGAATGGTTTTCCTGTGGCGGGTGTATTGATTCATCCAAACATAAAAGCAAAGCATGGCATGTTGGGAACGACCTTTGGAGGTAACTACCTAGCCTGCGCGGCAGCTATTGCCGTACTTGATGTAATGAAACAGGAAAACTTAATTGAAAATGCGCTCAACATAGGTCAGTATTTATTACAAGAGTTAAAGACAATAGCGGGTATTAAAGAAGTAAGAGGTGTTGGACTGATGATTGGCATTGAATTAAACATGCCCTGTGCTGCCATAAGAAATGAACTGTTACTACAATATAAAATTTTTACAGGCTCGTCATCAAACAAAAACACATTGCGCATTTTACCTGCACTAAATATTACCAGGCACGAGGCAGATATTTTTTTACAGGCATTTAAAAAGGTAATACATCAACAACTGGTTAATGCCTGATAATAAAATAAGAATTGAATAAATGAAAAACTTCACCTCCTTTTATGATGTAGAAAGTATAACGGAACTATTGCAGGAAGCATTGATGCTGAAAGAAAATCCATTGCAATTTAATACCTTGGGCAAAAAGAAAACATTGGGTTTGGTATTTTTAAACGCAAGTTTAAGAACCCGTTTAAGTACGCAGAAAGCAGCCATGAACTTGGGTTTACATGTTATTGTATTAAATGTAAACCAGGAAAGTTGGGCTTGGGAGTTTGAAGAAGGTGCGGTTATGAATGGTACCAAAGTGGAGCATATTAAAGATGCAGCAGCTATATTAAGTATGTATTGCGATATGGTGGGTATTCGTTGTTTCCCCTCTTTGGAAAACAGGGAAGATGACTACAATGAAAAAGTGTTGAATCAGTTTATAAAGTATTGTTCGGTGCCTGTTATTTCATTGGAATCGGCTATACGCCATCCGTTGCAAAGTTTTGCCGACTTAATAACCATTACAGAAAACTGGAAAAAAGATTATAAACCCAAAGTGGTGTTGACCTGGGCTCCGCATATAAAACCATTGCCACAGGCGGTGGCTAATTCTTTTAGCGAATGGATGTGTAATGCTCCGGTTGATTTTGTTATTACGCATCCGCATGGATATGAGTTAAAGGAAGAGTTTACACAAGGTGCAAAAATATGTTATGAGCAAACGGATGCTTTGCAAAATGCTGATTTCGTTTATGTGAAAAATTGGTCTTCGTATAACGAGTATGGAAAAATGCCCGAAACAAATGATGACTGGTTGCTTAATGAACAAAAATTGGCAGTAAGCAATGATGCAAAAATAATGCATTGTCTTCCTGTTCGTAGAAATGTAGAGTTGACTGATGAGTTGTTAGATGGCAAAAATTCATTGGTGCTTCAGCAGGCACACAACCGCTTGTTTGCCGCACAGGCAGTGTTAAAAAAAATAATGGAAAGTAATTTTAATTAATTGAACCAAATAAAAATGCAAGCACTTTACATCATTAAAATTGGCGGAAATATTATCAACCATGAAGTTAAACTTAAGCATTTTATCTCGTTGGTATCAACCATAAAAGCCAGAAAAATTATAGTGCATGGTGGCGGTAAGTTGGTTGATGAGTTGGCCCTTAAATTAGGTATTGAGCAGCACATGATAGATGGCCGAAGAGTTACTGATACCAAAACATTGGAATTAACAACAATGGTTTATGCCGGATTAATCAATAAAAAAATAGTGGCATTGTTACAGGCCAATTCAAGCAATGCCATTGGCCTTTCTGGTGCAGATAACAATTGTATAAGAGCCAAAAAAAGAACCCATGCTAAACACAATTTTGGATGGGTGGGCGATATTGAAGAAGGAGGAATTAATACTTCCTTTATCTCCACATTGCTTGAAATAAATATGCTTCCTGTGTTTTGTTCCATTACACATGATAAGAATGGACAGCTATTAAATACCAATGCTGATACTTTGGCCAGTGCATTGGCTGTTGCTATGTCAGCCAAATATAAAGTGCATTTAAATTATTGCTTTGAGAAAAAAGGCGTAATGGCTAATATAAATGATGCTGATTCTGTAATACCAACTATTTCAGCAAGTAAGTACAAGCAATTGGTAAAGAATAAATTGGTTTCAGCAGGAATGATTCCCAAATTAGATAATGCTTTTGCTGCTATAGAAAATGGTGTAAGCTCCGTTGTTATTTTGCATGCTGACGATATTTTAAACGTAATCAATAAGACTAAAAATGTCGGAACACAACTCACTGCATAGTCCGGTGTTTATTGAAACAATAAAGCAGGATGCTATTGATTTGTTAAAAAAATTAATAGCTATTCCTTCGTTTAGTAAAGAGGAAAACTTGTCGGCTGATTTGATAGCAGCCTGTTTACAACAAAAGGAAATAGCAGTATGGCGAAGTGGCAATAATGTATGGACGAAAAACAAATACTATAATGTGCAATTGCCTACCATCCTTTTAAACTCCCATCATGATACTGTTAAACCCAATGCGGGTTATACTTTAAATCCTTTTGAACCCACGGAAAAGGATGGCAAGTTATTTGGCTTGGGTAGCAATGATGCAGGAGGTGCTTTGGTGAGTTTGTTGGCTACGTTTCTGTTTTTTTATAAGCAACAAAACTTACAGTATAACTTTATTTTTTCAGCCACTGCCGAAGAAGAAATTTCAGGCATCCATGGTGTTTCATCTATTCTGGATGAATTAGGTGAAATTGATTTTGCTATTGTTGGTGAACCAACTGAAATGAATATAGCCATTGCCGAAAAAGGGTTGATGGTGCTTGATTGCGTAGCGCAAGGCACTGCTGCACATGTGGCACACGATAACCCAAACAATGCCATTGTAAATGCATTAAACGATATAATATGGCTAAGTACTTTTGCATTTCCTAAAGTTTCGGAAACATTGGGTAAAATAAAAATGAATGTTACCATGATTCAATCAGGCATTCAACACAATATTGTTCCTGATAGATGCGAGTTTACTGTTGATATTAGAACCACTGATGTATATAGTAACCAAGAGGTATTGGATATAATACAACAACATATTTCCAGTGCAGTATCGCCTCGTTCATTGCGTTTAAATCCATCATCAATACCTGTTCATCATCCATTTGTGCAGGCAGGTATTGACTTAGGAAAATTAACGTATGGTTCTCCCACTACATCTGATATGGCCCTAATGAATTTCCCTTCAGTAAAAATAGGCCCGGGCAATTCACTGCGGTCGCACAGCAGTAACGAGTTTATTTTTATAGATGAAATAAAGGAAGGAATTGAATTGTATATAAAAATGCTTTCTAAAATAGTATAACATGAATAATAAAATTTGGCAAAAAGAATATCTATCATCTGATGAGCATGCTGAAATGATTGAAAAATTTACTGTTGGCAATGACAAGGTGTTTGATTTGCAATTGGCAAAGTTTGATGTAATAGGTTCTTTGGCTCATGTAAAAATGCTTGAAACTGTGGGCTTACTTACCAGCGATGAATGGAAGCTAATAGACAAAGCTTTAAGAGATATATTACAGGAGATAAAATTGGGTCAGTTTACAATTGAAGATGGGGTAGAAGATGTTCACTCGCAAATTGAATTTTTACTGACAGAAAGAATAGGTGAAGCAGGCAAAAAAATACACAGTGCCAGGTCAAGAAACGACCAAGTATTGTTAGATATAAAATTATTTCTCCGGCATCAAATTACAGAAATAGCACAACATACAGAGCAACTTTTTAATGCATTAATTGGTTTAAGTGAAACCCATAAAAAAAAGTATTTACCAGGCTATACGCACTTTCAGTTGGCTATGCCTTCGTCTTTTGGTTTGTGGTTTGCGGCTTACGCTGAATCGCTGATAGATGATACGGAAGTTTTAGTTTCGGCATTTCATGTTTGTAATAAAAATCCTTTGGGTTCGGGGGCTGGGTATGGGTCTTCGTTTCCAATTGACAGAATACTTACCACCCAATTAATGGAATTTGAAACCATGAATTACAATGTTGTTTATGCGCAAATGAGCAGAGGGAAAACAGAAAAGATAGTAGCCATGGCTATGGCAAACATAGCTGCTACGCTTTCAAAATTTGCGTACGATATCTGTTTATATATGAACCAAAATTTTGCATTTGTTTCTTTTCCTGATTCATTAACAACAGGTAGTAGTATTATGCCACATAAAAAAAATCCCGATGTGTTTGAATTAATTCGGGCCAAATGTAACCGCATTCAAGCTTTACCCAATGAACTTACTTTGTTAACTAATAACTTACCATCAGGTTATCACCGCGATTGGCAGCTAACCAAAGAGTGTTTGTTTCCTGCTATTGATGAATTACTAAACTGCTTGAAAATGGCAGTTTTTATGTTGGAACATATGGAAGTACAAGAAAATATTCTTGCAGATGATAAGTATAATTTGCTTTATAGTGTAGAGGAGGTAAACAGGGAAGTAACAAATGGTGTACCTTTCAGAGATGCGTATAAAAACATTGCTTCAAAAATAGAAACAGGGCATTATGAACCATCAAAACACATAAGCCATACACACGAAGGAAGCATGGGCAATTTATGTAATGATAAAATTGTAAGGGAATTTAAAACAGTGGTAGGGAAAATTTTAAAGAAGCCGAACTTATAAAACTTTATAAGCAGTTTCTTTTTTCACCTCTTTTAAAACAATGCTGCTATGGTATTGGCCAATGTTTGGAATATTTGAAATTATATTCACTACAAAATCATTGTACGATGAAATATCCTTTGCTGCAATTTTAAGCATATAATCATAGGTGCCCGAAATACTGATTACTTCAAGCACTTCCGGTATTTTTAAAACTACATTTTCAAAACTTAATAAAGCCTTTTTCGATTGTTCTTTTAAAACTATATTACAATATACCAACAAGTTTAAACCCACTTTTTCTCTGTCAACCAAGGCTACGTATTTAGTAATCACTTTGTCTTGCTCCATCCGTCTTATACGTTCGTAAGTGGGTGTTGCTGAAAGACCAATTTTCTCCGCAATATCTTTTACAGAAATGGTTGAATCTTGTTGAAGAATATTCAGGATGGCAATATCAAATTTATCTGGCTGACTCATAATTATTTCAATGATTGTGTGTATACACAAATTGTTTATGGGTGCGAATGTAGGGCATTTTTAACTAGTAAAAAACGGCTGTTCTTTGTGTGACTATTGATAATTATTAAAACTGTTTAGGGCTTCAGTTTTTGGGCAGTCAGTGTGGTTATTATTTCGTTTATACGCTTTTGTTTGGTTTCGGGTTGTTTGGCCATTGCAATCCGGTGCAACATCATTTTCCTTGCCGATTTGCTTAAGCTCAGAAAGAAGTCTTTTGAACCTTTGTGCTTTTTAAATGCTGCCTCTAAAGCATCGGGTATGGTCAGCTCTTCCACCGTATCTAAAATGGTCCACGAGCCATTTTGTTTGGCCACTTCAATACATTTTAAACCGGCCTTGGTCATGCTTCCTTCCTCCACAAGCTTCTGCACTTTTTCTTTGTTCACTTTTGACCAAGTGCTGCTTGCTTTTCGTTTGCTGAAAAACTGTATGAACTTTTCATGGTCTATGGTTTTGCGGGTGCTGTCTATCCAGCCAAAACACAATGCTTCGTCCACTGCATCGCTCCAGGAAAGCGAGGGTTTACCCGATTTCATTTTATAGCAAATGAGCCAAACCGATTGTTGGTTAACATGGTTTTCCTGTAACCATTGTCTCCATTGTTGCTTGTTTTCAGGATAAAACATTTCGTTTTCTTGCGGGCTCATTTGCTTAAAAATTATATCAAATAAAATAAAAATCTATTGAATGCCATTAATGCATGGCCACAATAATTACACAAACCAGTGTAATACAAACCAAATGGTACATACCGCTGATGATGCCATACAGAATAGGCTTTGGTATGTTGGGGTTAATGGCTATGTTAACGGTATTGGCAAACAAATAACCTATACCCACAATACCTGCAAACACCATAGCTGTTTGGTAGGTTTCAATATGGAGTGCAACCATTAATAAGGCCGTTGCTATGGTAATAACCAGGGAGCAAATGGCAGGGCCGATAATAAAAATGGGAGCGAGCTTTGGTGGTAATTGATTTTCCTTACCCAATGATATGGCGTATGGTTTTTTAAAGAATTGGGTAAACCAAAGACCACCTAGAATGCAATAAACGGCAAATGCAATAACAACACTTACCCAATTGATAGCTGAAAAATAATGAATCATAAATTTTAATTGTTTAAAGTTTCAGCAAACTTAAATAGGGGTGCTGACAGCGGTATGTCAGGGGTAAAAATGGGCTAATGATATTTATCGAAATATTCTTGTAAGGTCATTTTGTGTGGCGTGAATTTTTCATTTTGTATGATTGTTTTTTTAATTCTATCCAAACGGAAAAACCTGAATTCGTTGCGTAAGCGGCACCATGCCACCAGTAACCAGTTTTCCTTTGTGCTCAGTAAAGCAAAGGGTTCTATTAAGCGGCTGGTGGTTTGGTTGGCTTCGTTGGTATATTCAATTTTTGTTAAACAATAATTGGTCAGGGCATATTGCAGGTCTGATAAATTATTGCTGTTTCTTTCGTTGCTGTTGTTCTGGTCAAATCGTGTACGCTCGGCAAGCAGGTTTACCTTTTCTTTTACATTATGCTTCAATACGGCTTTAATAATATCAATGGCTTCTGTATAATCTTTAACAAAGGAGGCATCTTTGTTTTTGAGTACTAGCTGCTCGGCCAGTATTAAAGCATTGGCCTGATTTTCGGTAAACATAACAGGAGGAATTTTATAACCTTCCATCAATGAATAACCTTTGCCTTCTTCTGCTACAATCGGAACGCCTGCTTGTTCCAATGCTCTTATATCTCTGTAAATGGTTCTGATACTCACCGAAAACTTATTGGCTAACTCGGGTGCTGTCAGCAATCGTTTAGTTTGCAATTGTGTTAATATAGCAGTCAGCCGCGAAAGTCGTTTGGTATCGTTGGTGGTCATTATTCGAACTATGAATTTTTAATGCTGTAATAGTAATAAAACATTTTCACATCAATGACTTTCTTCAAACCTTTTACCCATTCACAATTGGAGCCACTTTTTTTCCAATCAGCTCAATGGCTTGCATTAATTTATCATGTTGCAGTCCTGCGCTGTCCATTTGGAAAGTAAGGCGTGAAATGCCGCCCAATGCTTTTGCATGGCGTAGTATTTTTTCAGCTACTTCTTGG
Source organism: Bacteroidota bacterium (assembly GCA_040388375.1). Classification (NCBI taxonomy): domain Bacteria; kingdom Pseudomonadati; phylum Bacteroidota; species Bacteroidota bacterium. The sequence continues at coordinate 76,527 of JAZKBU010000003.1, forward strand.
TAACCGCCAACCAGCAAAGCTCCCTTATCACCCATTTGTGCTTCAAAATGACTGCGTGTCATCGGTGGCCAACCTCGTTCTTTACCAATCTTGGTCATAGACTCTGCATAGCCGGGATAAAAATCGGCAATAGCTTCTTCGTTTGTATTGGCAACATAACCCAACGAATGCAAACCTACGGTTAGTTTCTCCGGTGCATGTCCTGCTTCGGCTCCCGCTTGTCGGTATAAATCAACCAACGGACGGAAACGATGTGTTTCACCACCAATGATAGCCACCATTAAGGGAAGGCCTAAAGTACCTGCACGCACAAACGATTCAGGTGTGCCTCCTACACCAATCCATACCGGCAACTTTTCTTGTAAAGGCCTTGGGTATACGGGTTGGTTATGCATGGCAGGCCTGAATTTACCTGACCAGGTAACAAATTCGTTATCGCGGATTTTAAGTAATAAGTTTAGCTTCTCTATAAAAAGCTCATCATAATGATCGAGGTTTAAACCAAACAAGGGAAATGCATCAATGAACGAACCACGCCCAACTACCATTTCGGCCCTGCCGTTTGAAATTAAATCTAAGGTAGCAAAACTTTGAAATACTCTTACGGGGTCGGCAGCACTTAATACGGTTACGGCACTTGTCAGTTTTATATTTTTGGTACGTGATGCAGCGGCAGCTAAAATCATGGCAGGGGCTGAATCTAAAAATCCTTTGCGGTGGTGTTCGCCAATGCCAAATACATCTAATCCCGAACGGTCGGCATGTTCAATTCTCTCTAATAATTGTGCTATTGCATCGGTATCACTCAGTCCGGCACTGGGTGTGTTTTCGCTGAACATGGCAGCAAAACTATCTATTCCTATTTCCATATAGCAATATTAACAAACCTTTCCTTATTTTAGTTTTTCATGTTCCTGATAAAAACAGACATAAAAAAGCGGTAGATTTTGCTACCGCTTTTTTTGTTAATGATTATTGTATTAAAAGGTTTGTGAGAAAAACACTTCTGTGAATTGTGTTTTATCAGCCGTGTAATAATCTTTGTTTGATAAATAAGAAGAACGATAACCAAGGTTTAGTGGAATAAAATTACCCAATACTACATTAAATGTTAATTCATATCCTGCTGAGTTTTGATCGAATGTTTTGTCCAATGCATCTCTTCTCACTTGTGAGAAATCGCCAAATACGTTTGCATTGATACGTTTTAAATAGAAAAGGCCTCCGAAGCCCCAATCAGGATAAAACAATGGCAAAGCATAGTTTATACTGTATACCATTTCCTGATCGCCCAGAATGGCAGTATAACCTCTTGCATGCTTAAAATTATCAATGAAGCGGTAGTCGTTTGTTAAGTCTTCTTTGTTAAAACCAGCCTCTAGCCTGATACCATGGTTGCGGATAATACCGGGAAGATATACGGTAGCCTGCGCTTGTAACTTAATGGCTTTATCTCCTGAAATATTTGTTCCGTAATATACATTTAGCGCTTGTCCAAAGCGTGGCATCAAGTTTTGTTTAGCTCTTCCTCTCAGGTGGGCAAAGTTAAATCCTCCTTCTAACATAGTAAGTGAGTTGGAGCCTGTTTGGTCCGAATCATTGATAGAGAAATCAGACGTTGAAATAAAACCGCCATTAACATAGGTACGTAACGAAGTGCTATATATACCATTGTACCATAATAATGGAAGCGATAATCCTGCTCCATAAATAGCTTCAGTAAATTTAATGGTGACTTTATCGCGCGCGCCACTTTCTGTTAAATTGGTTGGTTGTATAATCTGTCTTCCATTTACAGCTCCCATTACACCCAATGGCAAATAGTATTTAGAAAAGTCCAAACGTCCGGTTACATAGTTGGTATTTTCATTCAGGTTTCGGCCCGCTGTAATATCCAATCCAAAATCGTCCATGATATTGTTTATAGCCAATGTAACATGAATATCCTGTTGCGAAGGTATGAAGTTCCATGAGTGCAATTTTGGTGAGCGTATCAATCCTTTATAGTCTTTTGCTTCGTAAGTGGTTGTTGGAATTCTATTGTATAATTTACTTTCAATAGGTGTAGTCAATATTTTCCAGCGTGTTTGGTCTTCAGGTTCTACCAGTGTTATAGCTTGTGCCGATGCTAAGTTTACAGGTTGTGTTTGTATGGCATTACCCATATAACCCAATTCTATCATAGCGAGTGTTTTTTCATCGGCTGATATGGCAGGGTCGTTAGCGCCTACTTTAACAGAGGTTATTTGTTTTATTTGTTTATCGCCATTCAGACTTACTGCATATATATTATTGATTCCACTATAACTGGCTGAAAAATAAACAGCCTCTTTTCCTACACTGGTTGCACCAATAACATGTTGCGATAAGGGAGTCAATTCAGTAGTTGTTTTGCTTGCTATATCATACTTAAGCATTATTATCTGATGTCCTTTTTTAGCCAGGTATACAATGGCTTCATCGTCTTTTGTCCATTTAGGGTACGACAAAAAATCGTTGTCGGGGTTTGCAATACTTCCCATTTCTGCCCCGGTTTCTGCATTGATAAAAACAACTGTATTTTTCAATTCATTATCCGCTTTAACCGCTACTATTTGGTTACGTTTTGCCGAATATTGGGGAGAGAATAGTTTAGCGTGGCTGGTTATTTGTTTCTTTTCTTTGGTGGTAATATTATAAGTAAAAATATCAGAGTAGTTTCTGTTTAACCACCTCGGGTCGGTAGCGAGTTGTGTCCAGGCCGCTACATTGTTGTTTACTGATAAAAAAGATTCAGTAACGCCATAACCCAATACAACAAGCGAATTTTCTTTACCATCTTTCAGATGAACAATTTCTGCCGTTCTGTTATAGGCGTCTTTTCTGTATATCATACTTCCGTCCTCCAGGTAATGAGGCCATTCATAATTGGTCACAATTTTTTTAGGTTGTGCGGTTAGTTGGGTGGTAGGAATAATATTGATTGCTTTTAATTCATTGTCCCAAGTAGTAAGTAAAGTATCGTAAGTACGGTAATAGGTTTTTCTGCTGGTGTAACCCGAATGGCGTTTCATGGCACGCGAGAATGAATAGAATAATCCTTTATAGGCACTTCCATCTTTCAATATTTTACGCCATACATCGGGCCCTTGTTCGTTTCTTACCTGATGGAGCATAGCATATCCAAGTCTGTAATGATCGGGAACCAATGACCGGAGAGAACCATTACGCGCTTTTATATATGAATAGTTTTTATTGTTGAGCAGCAATGCACGTTGTTCCTGGAAAAAGTAAGGAGTTCTGCCTCTGCCTGCACCTGAAAACAATGTTTCTGTTTGTACGGCATCACCTTCCATATACCAATTTGGAACAGCAACAAGTTCAAGCAGCATCCAAAAAGTTTGCCCCCCAATAACATAACCTGCTTTGGTCAATCCTCTGCGACCATTGGCAAATTGCAGTGCATGGCGGTATTCATGAAAAGCAAGCCCATCAAGCCAATTAGGTGAGCCCAGCCAATTGAAATCCTGTATACCTGTTGCATAAAACTCACTTCGGTAAGGAGCAAGCCCTACATATCCGTTTGATATAACTTGGTTGGTTTGTAGCATCAGGTCAAGATGCTTTCGTTTTTCGCCAACAGTTACGCCTGCACTGTCGTGTATGAGGTTAATAATATTGGCCACGCGTGTAGCCTCTTTCAGGTTTGATTCAGGGAAAATTATTTTCACTGCTTTGGTGTCAAAATATTTCCATTTAATGTCGATAGGGTTATTTCCAAAAACTTTTTGGGAAGGGGGAATAACGACCTGTGCAAATGCGCCCAACTGTAGGGCACATATTGCGGATAGTAAGACTCTTTTCATATGTTTTAGTTTTAGGTTACAACTAATTTAGGTACAAATAGTTTTAAGTTGTACATTGTTTTTTTTGATAATAAAAACGAGCGTATTATACCTGTTTCAGTATTAATAAATTAGGGCTTACATCATTTGGAATTATTCTATGACATGTAGTATAAACCCAACATCCTTTTTTTGTGCATCCATAAACCTAATTCATAATTTACTATTTTGCGATATGATGCAAAGTACTTTTATAGAATATGTATTTCTTATATTAATGATTCTCGGGCTGGTGATGCTGGCTAACAAATTGCGTTTGGCTTATCCCATTGTGTTGGTTATCGGAGGACTGGGTTTGAGCCTTTTTTCTGATTTTTCATCTATTACCATTAACCCTGAATTGATATTTTTTATTTTTCTTCCACCGCTTTTGTATGAAGCAGCCTGGCAAATATCGTGGAAGGAGTTTTGGAAATGGAGGCGGGTTATTACGAGCTTTGCTTTCCCTATTGTTATTCTTACCTCAGGTGTTATTGCATTTGTATCTACTGCGCTTATCCCCGGCTTTACATGGGCTTTGGGTTTTTTGTTGGGTGGTATTATTTCTCCACCTGATGCTATTTCGGCCACTACTATTATGCGTCAGGTAAAAGTGCCTAAGTCGTTGGTGAGTATTGCAGAAGGGGAGAGCTTGTTGAACGATGCTTCCTCATTGATTGTTTTTCGTTTTGCATTGGCAGCAGTTATTACAGGGCAGTTTTATTTTCAACAAGCAGCGGGTAGTTTTCTGCTGGTAGTTGTATTGGGTATATTAATCGGATTGGCAGTAGGCTTTGTATTTTATGCTATCCATCGTTGGTTACCTGTAACACCAAGTATTGAAATTGTATTGACTTTTGTAACACCTTATTGCATGTATTATGCTGCAGAGTATTTTCATTTTTCAGGTGTGTTAGCGGTAGTGAGTGGTGGCTTGTTTTTATCGAGCAAACGCCAAAGCATGTTGAGCTATGTAAGCCGTATTCAAAGTGTAAATGTTTGGACAAGCAGTGTTTTTATCATGAACGGTTTAATCTTTTTATTGATAGGCTTGCAACTGAAATCAGTTATCAATCAGTTGGGCGATATTAGTTTGGCAACTGCTACCTGGTATGGTGTTGTTATATCTGCTATACTTATCGTAACCCGACTCATTTGTGCGTTGGGTGCTTCTGCATTTACCATGTTTATGAGTAACTTTATTACGGTAGCCGATGCTAATCCCGGATGGAAGTCGCCACTGGTTTTAGGTTGGGCAGGTATGCGAGGTGTTGTTTCTTTAGCTGCTGCATTGTCTATTCCGTTGCTTGCACAGAATAACCAGGCTTTTCCATATCGTAGTCTCATTATATTTATTACGTTTATTGTTATTATGGTCACATTGGTTTTGCAAGGCCTTACACTTCCTTGGTTGGTAAGGAAACTAAATATTACACCTTCTGCTTCCAGTGTGCCGGAACATGAGCAAGAAAAAATCATTCAGAAAAAAATATCACATCACTCGCTTCTATACTTAGAAGAAAACACAGGTAATGGCAGTGGGGAGAACGACCATTTAACAAACTTAAAAGCCCGCCTTAAAATAGAGCTCGACTTTTTTAGTCGTGAAATTGATGAGTCGGAAAATGCACACAAGCAGCTGAGAAATGAGTACAAGGAAATTTATTTGGGTTTATTGGAACACCAACGTAACGTGCTGGATGCTATCAACCATAAAGCAGAGTTTGATGAAGAGTTGGTTCGAAAATACCAGGCACTGGTTGATGTGGAAGAATATAAAATAAGGGAAAAATTTCACCAATAAAAATGATGTGACATAAGGTTGTTTGTTATAAAATTGAGCTGCTTACTTCACTTGTTGATGCTACATTTAAAATAAACCCGACACCAAAAACATTTTCTATACTCAGGTCTGTATCATCTTTTAAGTATTTGCGTATTTTGGTAATGAATACATCCAAACTTCTGCCTAAAAAATAATCATTCTTGCCCCATATTTCCTCTAGTAATTCTTCGCGTTTTATAATACGGTTTCGGTGATTCGACAGGTATTTAAGTATCTCACTTTCTTTCTCCGTAATGCGTTTGCTATTACTATCAAAAGTTAACGATTGGTTGTCGAAGTCCAAAGTGTATTTGCCTATTGCAATTATTCCGTTATCGGGCTTGTTTTTATTGTCCGGAATTCGTCTGATAACGGCTTTTATTTTCCATAACAATTCCTCTTCATCAAATGGTTTGGTTATATAATCATCCGCACCCAAATCATATCCTTTTAGTTTATCTTCTTTTAAGGATTTGGCTGTGATAAAAATAACGGGTACTGCTTTGTCCTTTTTTCTTATTTTTTTAGCCAATGAAAAACCATCCAGTTTAGGCATCATTACATCCAGCAAACACATATCAAACATGTTTTCCTGAAAGGCTTTTAAAGCCAACTCTCCATCTTTACAAAGCGTAACTTCAAAACCTTCCGTATGCAAGTAATCAACCAAAAGCAAACCTAAATTAGGGTCGTCTTCCGCTACCAGTATTTTTAGTTTTTCTTTAGCCATGGTTGCTTAATGTAATGGTGAAAATAGTTTTCTTTCCTTCGCGGTTATCATCAGGATTGCTTTGTAATTCAATAGTGCCTGCATGTAGTTCCACAATGGCTTTTATATAAGCCAGGCCAAGGCCAAATCCTTTTACATCATGTACATTGCCTGTCGGTACCCTGAAAAATTTATCGAATACTTTTTTCTGGTATGCCTTGGCTATACCAATACCACCATCAGCCACTGTCAGTATTAAGTAAGGTCCTTTATTAAAGGTGTGTATGTATAATTCAGGTTTGCCTTTAGCGTATTTAATAGCGTTGTCAATAAGGTTACAAAGGGCATTGGTTAAATGTTGTTTATCGCCCGTTATTACAAACTGTGTAGCATCTAAACTGAGTGTTAAGTGTCCTTGCGTGTTTTCAATTTGTACGCTGATACATTTGATGGCATCGTGAATAAGCTGATGGAAATCCAGCTCCGTTTTTTGCAATGGAATCTCACCTCTTTCCAAAGCCGTCATGCTTAATACCTGTTCTACCTGATGGCGTAGTTTTTCATTTTCTTCCAGTATAATTCCAGAGTAATGTTTTATTCTGTTTTCCTCTTTAATATTTGAATCCTTCACCATCATTTTACCTGCTAAAGCTATATTGGTTAAAGGCGTTTTAAACTCATGCGTCATGTTGTTTAAAAAGTCTGTTGTATGTTCTGATATTCTTTTTTCTTTTAACAGGGAGAGTATAGTTCGCCATGACATAACCAACACAACCAGTATCAATACCACCGATGTAATAAATGGTATACCCATCTCCGCAATAATAAATTGTTCCTTATCCGGAAATACCAATTTAAGTTCCAGGTTATTTTTATCATCACCATCGCCAATACAGGTTTGGTAAGAGTCCGTTTGATTGAAACTGTTTTCTTTTTTAGTGCTGGTTACACCTTGCTTTTGGCCTGAATTTGCCCATGCTATCTGGTTGTTTATTTTAACCGGAGCCGTTTTTATCTCAAAAAAATAATCAATACGGATATTATACACTTTCATGAAATGATTAAACAAAGAATCTATAGTATGTGTATCCTCTTCACTTACCTGTGAGGGTAAATTTTTATAAGTTGTTTTATCAGTAGCATGGAGTGCATTTACTTTTTTTGAAAGCACCATATTAGCAGCCGCTAAGTTCCTGTAAGTTTCTTTATCAGCAAGGAGTGCATCAGCTGTTTTTGAAAGCACCATATTGGCTTTTTCATTAAATAACTCCTCTTTTATTTTGGCACTTTGCAATATCCAGTTCACCTGAATAATGAGCACTATGAGTAAGGCAACAGAAGAAATGGCTATAAATAAATAGGTTCGGTTTAGTTTCATGTAAGTGTTTCAAAAGTAATTATTTTTTGCAGTGTATGGCTTGTTTTAACAAGTCAATAACACCCTAATAACTACTTGCTAACAAAATGTTTTTTCCATAAGCGTTAGGTTTGTTACATCAATTTTAAATCTATTATGAAACCTAGCCAATTACTATTGTTGTTATATATTTTTACTACTGTCTGTAATGGACAAAACCTGCCCAAAAACAGAGTAGTAAGCGAACCAAAAATAATAAAAGTGGGAAAGCCCAAGATTGTTATACCTGCCGGAGCAAACCCTTATGCTAGCTTTCGTTGCTCTATGAAAGATAAAGCAGGTAACCTTTGGTTTGGCACTACCGGTTTTGGCATCTACCGGTACGATGGAAAGCTGTTTACCCATTTTGACGAAAAAGATGGTCTGCCCAATGCAGCCGTATTTAGTCTGTTAGAAGATAAGAATGGAACCATTTGGGCAGGAACAGACAAAGGCGTCTTTCGCAATATAGGTGATGGCTTTGTTCCATTTCCATTGGAAAACAATATATTTTTTGCTACCTCCTTACATTTTGGTGATGAACTCCATAAAGGCCTTCGGGTTACAAAAACAGTTTATTGCATTATGCAGGATAGGGTAGGCAATATGTGGTTTGGTACCGAGCAGAAAGGTTTATGCCGTTTTGATGGAAAAACATTTACCCATTTTATAAATATAGATAATACATGGCATGAAGTACCGAGCGATAGCCTAAAAAACAATGACACTATTCCTCATAATATGGTACAATATATTATGGAAGACAACATGGGAAATATTTGGTTCAGTGCTTTAGGTAAAGGCTGTAACGCGGTATTTAGTTTTGATAGAAAAACATTTAAAAGCCATACCACAGGCCATATTTTTTATATGATTGAAAACCGGCAAGGAAATATTTGGATGGCTACCAGAGACAATGGTGTTTGCTTTTACAATGGAAAGGGAGTTGAACATTTTACCCAAAAAGATGGCTTTTGCGATAGAGGTGCAAATGCTTTGCTGGAAGACAGCAAAGGAAATATTTGGATAGGCAGTGTAGGTAATATGGAAACCAAAGGAGGTTGTGTAATTATTTACAATGGAAAAAACTTTATTTCCTTTTCAACTGAAGCTTTAAAGAACAATAGGATATGGACCATGGTAGAAGATAAAACAGGGAATATTTGGTTTGGTACAAGAGATCAGGGACTTTATCGTTATGATGGAAAAACGTCTGAAGATTTTATAGAAAGAGCTAAGAAATAAGCATTGATAAAAACCTGAAATTTTATGTGGTTTAAATAGTTGTCAGGTCATTCAACAGCGCAGTTTATGTTAATTATTTTAGGAAATTTTGCGCTATATATGCATCAATCAATGCCATATAATTATGAGAAAAAATTACATGCTTTTATCAGGTGTAAAATATTTACATGCTTTGTTTCTTTTTGCTTTATTGCTTACCTGCACCGTACGATCAGTTGCTCAGTATAACACCTTTGCAATTCCGGCTATTGCCAACGGAAATTCAAACAACGGACGCGGCCCTATTACTTCATCATTATTCCACAGGAGCAATGCTATTTACAAAGCTGCTGAGTTAACGCCTTATCTTTCTTCCGGTGATACCATAGGCAAAGTAGGTTGGAGCATTCTTACCGCAGGAGGAAGCGTTACAGGAAACATGAAAATATATTTGGTAAATACTACCGATGTAACTTATAACAGAAGCACAACTTGGGCTACCTTGCTTACCACACCAACTGCCACGACATTGGTATATAACGGGTCTATGACTATTCCTGCTTCGGCCACGGTTTATTCAGTAACACTAAGCACTCCATTTGTTTATACAGGTGCAGGTATATATGTTGCTTACGAGTGGACTCCTTCTACCACTTCTACAGGTGCCCTTTATAACTGCAATACAGATATTACAGGCGGGCAGTGGAATGCACAGGGTGCTTCATTACCTGCCACACTTAATTTGAACAGCAATTTTCGTGCACAGGTAATATTAGGTGTTGTTCCTAAAAAGATTGATGCTTCGGTTGATGAATTGTACAGTTTGGGTAAACTACCTATTCCTTATGCCAACCCGCATATAGTAAGAACAAGAATAACCAATAAAGGAAAAGACACCTTGTTTACTTGGCCAATTACTTTAAACATTACAGGTGCCAATACATTTACCACCACCAGTTATATAGATACACTTTTACCTGGAGGTAACTCCAAATACGTTGACTTTGCAGGTTTTAGTCCTGCCAATACAGGTAATAATATACTTACTGTAAGCGTGCCCACCGATAGTGTGAGCAGCAATAATTCAAAAACATTTAACCAAACCGTTAACCTCAATTCTTATAACTATGCCGACCCTACTTTACCTTCATTAGGAGGCGCAGGTTTTAATGGAGGCACAGGCGATTTTGTAGCTAAATTTAAATATACAGGCACTAACAAAATAAACCAGATAGGAGTGAACTTTTTTGGAGGCGGTCAGTCAGTAAAAATTGGTATATGGGATACTTCAGCTACAGGAACCCCTGGAATCTTGTTGTGGCAGTCGGCAAGTTTTACTTCAGTAACAGGTTTAAATACCATTCCGGTTAATCCTAAGCTGGCTATTTCAGGAAGCTTTTATGTAGGTGTTATACAGTTTAATGCCACCAATGCCAATTTCGGATTTCAGAATGAAAACCCCATTCGCGATAAAACCTTTTACTATACTTCACCCACAGGTAGTAGTACATGGAGCGATTTTAGTGTAACAAACAGTCCATACCGCTTTATGATAGAGCCACGTTTGGAGCTTGCAAACGACCTGAGTGTAACACAGCTTTTATCACCTTTAACAGGATGTCTTGATACTGTGAGTAACCAACCAATTTCATTAAGGGTAATGAATGTAGGTTTACTGGCACAGAATTTTGCAAGCAATAACTTAAGTGTGCGGGTAAGTGTAACAAACCCGTTAAATGTTACTAGCACTTTACCTGCTACTGTAATCAGTACCGGAACACTTGCTTCAGGCGATTCAATAACTGTTAACCCTGTAACCAATTATAACATGAACACTCCCGGTACTTATACCTTTAAGTTATGGGCCGGTACTACTACTGAAGTAAATACAAACGATACACTCACTGTAACCATCAATGTAAAACCTTTACCTCCGGTAGTTACTTCAACTGTAACTTATTGCCAGAATGCAACAGCAACAGCACTTACCGCAACAGGAGTTAACACCTTGTTATGGTTTACGAGTTCTTCAGGTGGAGCGGGTAGTAATACTGCGCCAACACCCGTTACCACATCAGCGGGCACTACACTTTATTATGTAGCTGATAGCAATGCTATAACAGGTTGTATCAGTGCAAGAGCATTGATTACTGTTAACGTTACCGCACCTGTTGCAAACAACAGTATTACTTCATTGCCACAAATTATTTGTTCAGGCTCATCACCAACAACCATAACAGCTTCAACACCAACAGGAGGTAGTGGCACTACTTATACCTATTCATGGTTAAGTTCAACAACAAGTGCTACTACCGGATTTGCCGTAGCATCAGGAACAGTAAATACACAAAACTATTCACCGGCAGCATTAACGCAAGCCATGTGGTTTAGAAGAAAAGTAATATCAGGTGCCTGTGCTGCTGATACTTCTGCAGCCATTAAAGTAGACATTAATTTAAATTCAACGTGGAATGGCTCTATGAGTACTGACTGGGCTGACCCTGATAATTGGTCAAATGGTGTTGTGCCTTGTAACAATAGCAATGTAACCATTCCCGCACTTTCATTTAATTATCCAATTATAAGTGTACCTGTAACAGTAAATAAATTAAATATAAATAGTGGTGCAAGCCTTACTTTACTTGGAGCAAACGCACAATTAAATTTATTGGATTCGTTTATCAATAATGGACTTTTTACCAGTGCTAATGGTACTAAGATAAATTTCAATGGAAGCTCACAACAAATAATACCCGCAGGTAATTATGCCAAGTTGCAAATAAACAATACTGCGGGAGCTATATTAGGTGGGTCAGTTACGTTAAGCGATTCATTATTGTTGACCAATGGTATACTTTATTTAGATGCTAATAATTTAACATTGGGTACAAACTCTTATGCGGGTGCTGGAAGTGCAAACAGCTTTATTAAAACCAATGGTTTTGGTTCAGTTATAGTTAACGGGGTAGGTGGTACAGGTAAAACAGGCAATGTAATTATACCCATAGGAAATGCTACATTCAATCCTGTTAAATTGCTTAATGCAGGAACAACCGATAACTTTACTTTACGTTTATTTGATAGTGTAACAGCTAACTATTCAGGCTCGTCATCGGTTGGTAATAAGTTACCTGGTAATGTAGTAGACCGAACGTGGATTATAAACGAAGGAACAGCGGGAGGAAGCAATGCAACCGTAACTTTGCAGTGGAATACAATAGATGAGTTGCCGGGTTTTACTCGTTTTGCCTGCTTTGTATCTCGTTACAACGGAACTTTTTGGGTGGGTAATCCTCCTTCAGCAGCAATAGGTTCAAATCCTTATACGCAAACCCTTTCAGGTATTACCGCATTCTCTCCATTCAGTATTGCTAACCTTGCTTTTCCTGTTGAGTTAATTAGCTTTAAAGGAGAAGAAAATGGCAACAAAGTATTACTTACTTGGGCAACAGCCAGTGAAATAAACAACGATCATTTTACAGTAGAGCGGTCATTTGATAATGTAAACTTTACAGCCATTGGTACTGTTAAGGGAGCAGGCACCAGTAGTCGTATAAACACCTATAATTTTACCGATATAGATGCTATTGCATTAGCCCAACCAACTTTGTATTACAGGTTAAAACAAGTAGATATGGATGGCACATTTACTTACTCAACTATTGTTGTTATCAATTTGAATAAAGGCAATCATACATTAGAAACCATTACACCAAATCCTTTTGACAATGCACTTAAAATTACATTCAACGGCAATAAAACAGTTACCCATGTGCAGGTGAAAATTACTGATATAAACGGACGCATTGTGTCAGAACGTACTGTATCTTCACCGGTAGATATACAATTTATTAACCTTGATAATTTAGCTAACTTAACTACAGGTATGTATAATGTGCTTGTAGTTACCAATGGAGAAACCAATATTTATAAAGTAGTAAAAAATTAAAATCAAACAGTAATACAAGTAAGCAGACTACTCCAAAACCAGTTTGGAGTAGTCTGCTTTTTTAACAAATAACACTGATGTCCATAGTTTATAATAAATTCAAATCATACGAGATTAACCCAAATACTGAAATACTTATTTTAGGTACTTTCAGCCACAATGTGAAAGATGGTGCAGATTTCTTTTTTGGAAAACCCCGTAATTATTTATGGCATTTACTGCCTGTTTGCTGGGGTTTACCAAGTTTAAAAGAAGCTCCTTTAAGCCAGAAACAATCGTTTATGAAAACCCATAAAGTTGATTTTGCCGATATTATTGAGAGTCTGGAAGTACCCGAAGGAGAAGAAAATAATTTAGATGATGTTTTTATAGATCAACATGCTCATGAGTGGAAAGACATAATTTCATTAATCAATCAATTAAGTCATTTAAAAGCCGTGTATTTTACACGAAAAACATTTGTGGGCATAACCAATGCAAAAGCACAAATAGTGCAAATAGCCAATCATTGCAAAGAGAAAAATATACGTTTCTGTAAGTTGGAAACACCTGCTAAATATTTTGATAACATTAAGCAACAACAATGGATAGATACCATTGTAACCCAAAAAACCTGTATGAGAATATAATAAGTGTTTATTGCTCCAATACGCTTACAAACCATTCAAAATGGCCGTCAAAAACAAGCGTGTTATGGGTGTCAAATAACTCAACGTGCAGTGTAAATGAAACACGTTTTTTAGTGGCTAGTTGTGTGCTGATATCAGCTACATTTATATCAACCAGATTAGCTTTGGAGTAAATAGCGCCTGTAGCCGGTTTTTTATATTTAACAGTTACTTTTCTAACAACAGGTATTAAATTGTTTCCATAAGCAGGAAAATGAATTAACAGGAACTGCCCGCTGGTGGCTTCGGCTAAAGCAAATAATGCTGCAGCATGCACCGTGTTTAAGTGGTTGGTGTAAGCTTGGTTGGCTGATAGTTTCAGTAAGTAATCTTCCTTGTCTGACAGTTCAAGATTAATCAGTTTGTTAAAAGGCAGTTCAGTTATTTGCATATTATTTACATAAAAATGTTCGCTCAATGTATTGATAAAAGCGCATAAAAAAAGCATACTTAAAAGGTATGCTTTTTCATATAGTAATAAGTGATTTTATTTCCAAGCTTTTACAATTAAACCGGTACCCGTTTTGTGGGTACTATTGGTATCAAGGTAATTTAAAATAAAGCTGATAGGAAAAGTAATAATATAATAAAAAGGTAATATAATAAAGAATGCTTTACTGGTATTTAACATAGACATTGGGTATTTCATACTTAGTTTCCATGCTATTTTACCGGGAGCTCCGTAGCTGTATAATATTTCAATTTTATCTTTACTGAAACCTGCTTTCATTAATTTTTCTTCCATTTCAGCTACCGGGTATCCATCGCGTACATGCTCGCCTATAAAGCTTTCGCCTGTTTCTTCGTGTACATCACTTCCGCCTTGGTCGCTAGGGGTTGAAATTAATAACATAGCGCCCGGTTTCATGGCTTGGTAGTAATTGGTAAATACATCAACATCTTCTAAAATATGTTCCATTACATCTACACATAAAACCAAATCATATTTATTGGTAGCAAAAGGTTTGGTTAAATCAGCAAACTGAAATTTAGCATTGGTTAAACCTACTTTACCAAAAAATTCATTGCAATCAGCAATTTGTTTTTCCATTACATCCAATGAATCTATGGTGTATTGGTTTTTATGTTTAGCTAAAAAATAACTGTACTGACCAAAGCCCGAGCCCGCATCACAAATCAATGCTTTCGGGTTTTTATTAATCCATGTTTTTAATTCACGGTGTATATGCCAACTGCGCAACAAAAGTAAATCGAGCAAGCTGTAAAAGAATTTACGTAAAATGGTATACTTATTAAATACTATGCCTAAATCTTTCTTTATTGGATCGTAATTCATTATTTTTTATACTGTTGAGATTGCTATTATTATTTTCCTTTTTTGTCGTCTTCGTCTTTTACCTTTTTCAATATATTTTCCATATGGAAAACATAATCCAAACTTTCATCAATGAAAAAACTCAATTCAGGTACAATACGAGCCTGATTTTTTATTTTGGCTGCAAGGCGTTTGCGAATTTCTTTATTGTTAAGGTTAATTAAGTCGAGTAACTCTGTTTTATTGGTAGTATTTAAAAAGCTAAGATATACTTTAGCATAGCCCAAGTCAGGCGACATTTCCACTCGGCTAATTGTAATAAAAGCGTTGTTAAAAGAACCTGCTTCTTTTAAAAATATATCAGCCAAATACTGTTGTATAATGCCTGCAAATTTTTCCTGACGAATACCCATAACTTTATAAAGGTTGCGAATATAAGCACCCAATTGTAAAATAGCTATTTATAGCTTGTTTTAAAGATAAAATGATGAAAATGAATAAAGTTGGAGGGCGTGTCGGTTTATTTTTTACGAACCAGCATAAGCCCGTCCCTTAAAGGCAATAATATATTCTCCACCCGGGTGTCGTTGGTAATATGCTGGTTTAAGTCGTGTAAAATTTTGGTGTCACGATCTTTTTCTATGTGGTTTGCATCCAAAACCTTTCCGCTCCAAAGCACATTGTCAATTAATATAAAAGCACCCGAAGGAATTATATTTAATACCAATTCGTAATATTTAGGGTAATTAGGTTTGTCAGCATCAATAAAAACCAAATCAAATGCATGGTTTAAGGTGCGTATAATCTGGTAAGCATCGCCAATAATATGTTGTATTTTTCCTTTGTTGCCCGATTTTTCTATATAATCATTAACTAAATCCTCATGCTCCGGATTCACATCAATGGTAACGAGTTTACCATTTTCCTGTAAGCCTTCGGCCAGACAAATAGCCGAATAACCGGTATAAGTACCTATTTCTAAAATATATTTCGGTTTTAGTAAATGACTAATCATGCTTAGCAAACGACCTTGAAAATGTCCGCTTAACATACGAGGCTGTAATATATTGGCATGTGTATGCCTGTTAAGCTGCTGTAAAACGCTGCTTTCATCTGAAGTAGCATCATCGCAGTATTGCTGTAAGTTATCAGGAATTAAATTAAAACTCATGGGGCAAAAATAAGTTAAAAGCCTTGGCTTCATTAAAATTATTTGTACGGAAATGTTTAATCAATAAAAAAATAAACAGATTTTGTAATATTACCACATGGTAACAATTACTCAATTTGAACTTCGCTTGCTGCTGGCTTTGTTGCTGGGAGCAGCTATTGGTTTAGAGCGTCAGTGGCGTCATAAAATGGCTGGTGTTAAAACCAATGCTTTGGTATCATTGGGTTCCGCATTATTTATTTTGTTAGGAGCTAAAATAATGGATAGCTCAAGCGAGGCACGCATAGCTGCCCAAATAATAACAGGTATTGGTTTTTTAGGTGCCGGTGCTATAATGAAAGAAGGTTTTAGCGTATCTGGTTTAAACACGGCAGCTACTATTTGGTGTAGCGGGGCAGTAGGTTGTTTAGCAGGTTTAGGTTTTTGGTACGAGGCAGGTATAGGTACTTTGTTTGTAATCTTATCACATTTGGTATTACGTCCGGTTGAAGCCAGAATAGAGAAAAGAAGTCAGGGCAACCAAAGTGGTGGTCGTCATAGATTACTTATTAAATGCAGCTTGGCAGTAAAAGATGTAGTAAGGGTTAACTTGTTTAAGATTATTGAAAAGACAAACAATTTAAAAGTAAACTCTTACAATGTAGAGTTTATAAACAATGAAAATGTAGTGATAGATATAACTTTAAAAGTATTGGATAAAGCAGATGAAGACATTAATGAAATAGACGAAATGCTGCATAGTATAAATGATATGCAACTGGTAAGGTGGGATACGTTAGAGTAATTATTTAGTTTAAAAGTAAGCAATAAAAAAACGCCACCTTTCAAAAGAAAGGTGGCGTTTTTGTTTTATAAAAATAGATGATTATAAATTACCAACCATGTTTTCAGGTTTAACCCATGCGGTAAATTCTTCGCTGGTTAAGTAACCTAATTCTACCGCTGCTTCGCGTAAAGTTTTGTTTTCTTTATGTGCTTTCTTAGCAATTTTAGCTGCTTTTTCGTAACCAATATGTGGGTTTAAAGCAGTAACCAACATCAATGAGTTTTCTAAATGACGTTGAATAATATCATTATTAGCTTCAATACCTATAGCACATTTGTCGTTGAATGATACACAAGCATCGCCAATTAAACGGGCACTTTGTAATACGTTAGCTGCCATTACAGGTTTAAATACATTCAATTCAAAATGTCCGTTCATGCCACCCACAGTAACTGCTACATCGTTACCAATTACCTGTGCGCAAACCATAGTCATAGCTTCAGGCTGAGTTGGGTTTACTTTACCCGGCATAATAGATGAACCTGGTTCGTTATCAGGAATAATAATTTCGCCAATACCGCTTCTTGGTCCTGATGATAACATACGAATATCGTTGGCAATTTTCATTAACGAAACTGCTGTACGTTTTAAGGCGCCACTTAATTCAACCATGGCATCGTGAGCTGCTAATGCTTCAAATTTGTTTGGAGCAGTTACAAAAGGAAAGCCGGTAAAGTCAGCAATTTTTTTAGCTACCAATACATCGTAACCTTTAGGAGCATTTAATCCAGTTCCCACAGCGGTACCACCTAAAGCCAATTCTAAAATCATAGTTAATGCACTATTGATACATCTGATAGAGTTATCAATTTGTTGTACATAACCGCTGAATTCCTGACCTAAGGTTAATGGAGTAGCATCCATAAAATGGGTTCTACCTGTTTTAACTATGTTTTTAAAATCCTTTGCTTTTTTATCTAAAGTATTGCGCAATAAAGTTAAACCAGGTAAAGTAATTTCAACTGTTTGTTTGTATGCAGCAATATGCATGGCAGTTGGGAATGTATCGTTACTCGATTGCGATTTATTTACATCATCGTTTGGATGTAATACTTTGTTTTCGTCTAATAAATTTCCACCATTGATAACGTGTGCACGGTTAGCAATTACCTCGTTCGAGTTCATATTGCTTTGGGTACCGCTACCGGTTTGCCAAATTACCAACGGGAACTCCCCATCGTGCATACCAGTTAAGATTTCATCACATACTTTGCTAATCAAATCGCGTTTTTCAGCAGGCAATACACCCAAATCAGTATTGGCATGTGCAGCAGCTTTTTTTAAGTAAGCAAATGCATGTATAATTTCCCTTGGCATACTAGCTTCAGGTCCTATTTTAAAGTTATTGCGGCTACGTTCAGTTTGTGCTCCCCAATATTTTTCGGCAGGTACTTGTACCTCGCCCATGGTATCGTGTTCTATTCTGTATGTCATATTTTTGCTTCTAGCCTCTGGCTGCTGGCAGCTAGCCTTTGGTTATTTTTATACTTTTAATTTTTATGTTTCTTAATTTCCTTGCCAGGAGCCAGCAGCTAGCTGCCAGAGGCAATTATTAATTATTTATAGCTGCAATGCCCGGTAATTCTTTTCCTTCAAAGTACTCTAACAAAGCACCGCCACCCGTACTCACATAACTTACTTGGTCTTCAAAGCCAAATTTAGCTACCGCAGCAGCGCTATCGCCACCGCCAATTAAACTAAATGCACCATTTTTAGTAGCTTCTACTACCGCAATGGCTACAGTTTTAGTTCCATTTTCAAAATTGCTCATTTCAAAAACACCCATTGGGCCATTCCATAAAACTGTTTTCGAGTTTTTAATTACATCGGCAAAAGTTTGGCTTGCTTCCGTTCCAATATCTAATCCCATCCAACCGGCTTCAATTTTATGGTTACTGCAATTTTTAAAGTTGGCATCGTTACCAAATTTATCAGCTACCACAGAGTCGGCAGGTAATAATAATTTTACCCCTTTTGCCTCTGCTTTTTTCAATAGGTCTAAGCAAAGTTCCAATCTGTCATCTTCGCAAAGCGATGAACCAATTTCATAACCTTGCGCCTTTAAAAAAGTATAAGCCATTCCACCCCCAATAATGATATTGTCAACGCTATTGATTAAGTTTTCAATGATTAATAATTTGTCAGAAACCTTAGCACCACCTGTAATGGCAGTAAACGGACGTTCTGCATTTTTCATCACTTTCTCTGCATTGGCTACTTCGTTTGCCATTACATAACCAAAGCATTTATCGTTAGGGAAAAATTGTGCAATAACAGCAGTACTGGCATGTGCACGGTGTGCAGTTCCAAATGCATCGTTTACATATACATTGCCTAGTTTGCTTAATTTCTCCGCAAAGGCTACATCGCCTTTTTCTTCTTCTTTATAAAAACGTAAGTTTTCTAATAATAAAATTTCACCTGCTTTTAAGTTTGCTGCTTTGTCAATGGCTTCCTGTCCAATACAATCGTTGGCAAACTGAACCTCAACACCAAATAATTTTGAAGCAGTAGCTAATGCATGTTTCAACGAGTGTTTTTCAAAATCAACACTGCCATCGTCTTTTAATTTTTTTAGCGGACGACCTAAATGGCTCATCAAAATACAAGAACCACCATCAGCCAATATTTTTTTAATAGTAGGCACTGTTGCACGTATGCGCGCATCGTCCGTAACGGCAAGCGTTTGTTTGTCTAAAGGCACATTAAAATCAACGCGTATAAGCGCTTTTTTACCATTAAAATTAATTGAATCGACTGTTTTCATGTATTTTATAATTTTGCGTTGCGAAAATAAGATTTATACAAAATAAAACTAACGACTAAAATCAGTAAATGAGATTTTATTAAGAGGAAGTAAAAGGACAGGGAATAAATGCTCTTGTTATTCGGTCTTTTTATTTTTTATGCGCACGTAAATATCGAAAACAACCAATGCGATGATAGCATAAAAGCAAAACCAATAGCCCCATAAATTTTCACCAAACAAAGTTATAGGTACAGCATTATATAGGGCGACAATAGAGAGTAGTTCGGTAAAAATAATAGTATTAAGAGCCTTTTTGTCTATAAATTTAATAACGAAACTGATAAGTAATAATAATAAGCACAGGAAAGTACAGACAAATGCGAAGTAAGGTAAACTATCAATAATTGTCCCAACACCAGTTGAAATATCTTCAGTAGGGTTTAAAAATGGTTTTAAGAGGGGAATCTGTTCAGCTACTTGTACTGAAATTCTCTTTTCTTTTTCTGTTGTAGTATTATTAGATTTTGAAACAATGTTACTGTCAATAATGATGGAGTCTATTTCCTCTGAAGCAACAGGTTCATTTTTTTGTAATGCAATGGAATCTTGAATGGCGGTAATTTTAGCAATAGAGTCAGCCAGTCTTTTGTTTTCTGCTTTTACTTTTTCTTCTGCACTGGGCCCACAACCATTTTGAAAAAAAGGTAAAAAGAAAGTAGTAAAAACTATTACGTGAATTAGTTTTGAATAGCCCTCGTGTTTCATTGTACTGTTAAAATTAAATTACACCATTCCATTTTCTTATCAGCCACTCCAAAGAGAGCATAACAAGAATAAGAAAAAACAACCATTTATCGTTAATGAGTTCGTCTAATTTTGTGGTTTTGTAAATAACAGATTGAATGTTTTCATTCAATTTTATTTGCTTGGCAATATTGGTTAATGTATTGTAATCAAAAGCTTCGCCATGCGTTTCGTTGGCAATGGTATTCAGCAATTGGTAATTGGCCCTTGTTTGCGCAAGTTCTGTTTGTAATGCCTGTACAATAAAATTTCCGCTCTTACCGCTTTTTTGCGTAGAGGCTGTTGCTACATAGCTATAAGAACCAATTGGCAATTGCCCTAAATTAGCGGTATAAGCTTTTTCAGTTTTGCTGAAAGTATAGTTAAACACTTTGCCTTGTGCATTTTTTACGGTTAAGTTAATGTCATCTCCATTTTGCAGCTCATAGCTTTGGTTATACATTTCTGCATCAAAAATAATGGCATCTCCTTCATCAAATTTTTGTTTAATGGGCTTCACTTTAAACAAACTCTTATCGGCTTTTACACCAATACTTTGGATGATTTTAGAAATTAAATCATTGGTTATTTGTTGCTGGTTGTTTTTTTCAAAATCAAACAAACGCCATTTCCAGAAACCTTCACCCATTAAAAAAGCAAGGTTATTGCTGTTGTCAATACATAACAAAGGAGCATCAGTAGTAACATAACCAATTTGTTGTTTAAATACAGTCTGAGTTTGGTTGCTCAAAGTGTAGTTACCGTAAACAACTTGCAAAGGAGGTAAGTCATTTATTTGTTTGCTTGTGTTATCATCAAAGTAAATAGCAGTATTGTTACTATTATAACTGGCTATAGCATTAGCCGAATTACCCGGATTGCCACCTACCTTTATACTGTTTTGTAATTGGTTAAGTAATTGAAGACTACTTTTGTTACTCAATACAAATAAGCAAGGAAACTTACGTTCAATAATTTGTTTTGCAAATGCCATAGCCTCATTACGCCAACCGGGTAATTGATGGGCAATAATGATATCGCATTGATTAAAAATATCATTGGTAATTTGGTTATGCAATAATATATAAGCCTGGTAATTTTGGTTTTGGTTAATGGCTTGCTTCAATGCCGTTAAATCAGGATGAGGAGCTAAACCAACTATCACTATTTTTTGCTTGGCTTTTATTACATCTACAAAAAAATCGTATCGGTTATTGGCATAGCTTATCTCGTTTTTCTGCTGAGTAATATTTACCGTAAAATGTTGCGACCCTTCTTTATTGGCAAGCAGTTTAGCCTTTATTGTTTTAAAGAATACATTATTATCAATAGCAAAATTCTGACTGAACAAACGTTGTCCATTGCTACTGATTTCAATAAGACTGTTCTTTTTATTTAACTCAAATGCCGAAACATCAATTTCTACTTCAAATTCATTACCTGCAAATACAATTTGGTTGTAGCGAACCGTTTTAATCAATGCATCGCATTGTTGGTTACTATCGCCTAGGGCAATGGTATAAAAAGGAACTTTTAAATTAGTAGCTGCCTCAAGCGGATTATTGCCTTTGTTATAAATACCATCGCTGGCCAATACAACAGCACCCAAATTTTTGTTGCTATACGTATTTTCAATTTCAGCAACTACCTGCTCCATATTGCTTTGCTTTTGGGTAAAGCTTAAATCCAAGTCAGGTTTTGTTTCATTGCCAAACGTGTAATACTTTATTTCATAGTCAGCATTTAACTCAGCACCCAGTGCATTTAATTTGCTTTGTAGATTTGCTTTATAAGCCGCACCAAACTGGTTGGTAATAATAGATTGACTATTGTCGGCAGCTATAATAATGACAGGTTTTTTTACTGTTTTATTATTCGATTTAATTAGAATACCTAAAAGCAAAAAGCTGATTAAGAAAATACTGGAAAAACGCAATGCATGTAAAGCCCATCTCACATATTTATTGCCAATGTTTAATGGGTTTTTATAATATAAAAACCACGATAAACCAGCAGCAATAATTGCGCATACAGGTAAGTACCAAAGCGATAATTCAGTAGTTAAATTCAATTTTTTTATGCTTAATAATCAGTAATTAATTACATTACCATACCACCACAAACATTAATAGTTTGTCCGGTAATATAAGCTGATAAGTCGCTTGATAAGAAAGCAACGCAATTGGCTACATCCTCCGTTGAACCACCACGTTTTAAAGGAATACTTTTAACCCATTCGGCTTTTACTTCAGGGGTTAAAGCATCAGTCATCTCCGTTTCTATAAAACCGGGAGCAATGGCATTGCAACGAATATTACGGCTACCTAATTCTTTGGCTATCGATTTTGTAAAACCAAACATACCAGCTTTTGAAGCAGCATAATTGGCTTGACCGGCATTTCCGGTAATACCAACTATAGAAGATATATTGATGATAGAACCTTGTTTGGCTTTCATCATATATTTAGTAGCGGCTTTAGTCATATTAAATGCCGATTTTAAATTGGTATCCAATACTTCATCCCATTGCGCTTCACTCATACGCATCAACAAAGTATCGCGAGTAATACCAGCATTATTTATTAGTATATCAATAGCACCAAATTCTTTTATAACTTCATCAACCAAAGTTTCACTGGCAGCAAAATCAGCAGCATTACTTTGGTATCCTTTAGCTTTTATACCACTTATTTGATTTAATTCTGCTTCAAAAGCCATTGCCTTTTCAACTGAGCTGGCATAAGTAAAAGCAATGTTAGCACCCAGTTTAGCTAAATGCATGGCTATACCTTTTCCAATTCCACGACTTGCTCCAGTAATAAGTGCTGTTTTGTTTGATAGTGTAATCATTTCTATAACGTAATTTTAATTGGGCAAATATATAAGCTTGCTATTATTTAGTGGTATTTAATTTCAAAAGGTAAAAAAGTAGCCATGTTTTAAAATAAATATATCATAATCAGTAAATTAATAAAATTTAAGGAAGCACATAGGGGTTGGTGTTAAGTACTTTGTCATACCTATAATAAGTAAAAGATTATTTATATTTTATAGCCAATGCCTTGTAATAATAATAGTATAATAGAGTAATGTACTATTTATAGTTTAAGAGCATAGTTGTTTAAAATGAAATTTATTTATTTGTTAGTTTGTTTTAAAGGTGATCCGGTAGGGTCACCTTTTGTTTTTAGTTATGGTTGTAAAAATTAAAATAATTAAAAATTATTTTCTTCCTTTTCTATCAGTAAATCAAACCAGTAAATTAATAGTCATTAAAATTTGACACACTTAAATTAATACACGTGCAACTATACTATGGGTATAGTAGTCTAAGGGAGTAACAGTAAATTTGTTTAGTAAGTATAAATTTATTTGTTAGTTTGTTTGAAAAGTGGCCTTCGGGCCACTTTTGTTTTAAACACCCCACCATATTTTAATTTAAAACGCTCATTAGGTTTTAAAGCTCACTGCAATTATCTTTGCGCCTCAAATTGTAAAGCTTAACAGCATGTTAGATAAATTAGAAGCTATTTTTCAACGATATAAAAATGTAGAAGAAATGATTAGTCAGCCGGATATTTTGGCCGATATGAAAAGATTCACGCATTTAAATAGAGAATATAAAGGTCTTACTGCAATTATTGATAAATACCATGAGTATAAAAACTTAAAGGCCAATATTGATAATGCAAAAGACATTTTAAAAACAGAAAAAGATGCTGATATGCGCGAAATGGCCAAAGCTGAATTAGACGAGTTAGAGCCAAGAGTGCAACCAATAGAAGAAGAAATCAGGATTTTATTGATTCCTAAAGAGCCGGAAGATGCTAAAAATGCCACTGTAGAAATAAGAGGAGGAACAGGTGGAGATGAGGCTTCATTATTTGCCGGAGAATTATTCAGAATGTATTCGCGCTATTGCGAAAACCGTGGTTGGAGAACAGAAGTACTTGATTTTACCGAAGGCTCAGCGGGTGGTTATAAAGAGATAGTAATGGAGGTAAGTGGGGAAGATGTATATGGTATTTTAAAATACGAAAGCGGTGTACACCGTGTACAACGTGTGCCCGATACAGAAACACAGGGTAGAGTGCACACATCAGCCGCTTCGGTAGTTGTATTGCCAGAAGCAGAAGATGTGGATGTTGATTTAAATCCGGCCGATATTGATATGCAAACGTCACGCTCTGGTGGTGCTGGAGGACAAAATGTAAACAAGATTGAATCGAAAGTAATGTTAACACACAGACCAAGTGGTATAGTAGTGGTTTGCCAGGTGGAGCGTACACAAAAAGGAAACCGTGAAAGAGCCATGCAAATGTTAAGAACCAAACTATACGAAATGGAACTTAAAAAACATTTGGATGGTATTGCCAGTAAACGTAAAACCATGGTTTCTACTGGAGACAGATCAGCAAAAATAAGAACATACAATTATCCGCAAACAAGGGTAACGGACCATAGAATAGGTTATACCAAATACAACTTACCCGATGTGTTAAACGGAGAGATACAAGATTTTATTGACCAGTTACAAATTGCTGAAAATGCTGAAAAGCTAAAAGATGGAATGAGCTAAACCAAAAGCTGGTTTATGGAATAGTTAAATTTAACAAAATACCATTTCAATTGCTTGTATTTATGTATGTTTGATGCCCAATTTTAAGATACAAATGAATTGTTTTAAATACATATTATTTCTATTATTAATAGTAACCGCTTACGCTTGTAAAAAAGGGTACGAAGGAAGTTTTAATAACAATCCTTTGCCTGAAACATACATGGCAGTAAGTAAAATAGAACGCAGTGGCGAAAACAGGTTAACTACCCGCGTAGATGCATATTGGTGGGGAACCTCACAAAATGGATATGTAGTTGGTTACGAAGTATCTATTGACAGCATGCATACCTGGACTTATACAACCAGTTTAGATAGCAATATTTTATTGGTTATTCCTTTTGGCAGCGATACAGCCGATTTGGATATTTATGTAAGAGCTATTGATAATTTAGGACAAAAAGATTTAACACCCGCTTCTTTATTATATCCGGTTAAAAATACAGCCCCGGTAACTGTTACTTCAGGTATTCCCGGTAAAAAACCTATTAAATCGTTTCCGGCAGTCAGGTTTTTTTGGACAGCTACCGATGCTGACGGTTCGCAGGATATAAACGGTTTTGAAGTTTATTTGAACGATACCAATAATGTTCCTTATTTACTGGCATCTAATGTAAACGATATTTCCATAGTGGCTGATACAACATTTTCAAACGAATGTTTTGTGTATACAGGAACTAGAACCAAGGCACAGGATGCAAAAATAACAGGCATAAAATACGATGTATGGAATTACTTTTATGTAAGAGCCATTGATAAAGCAGGTTCAAAATCAGTATTTGCCAAAGACTCAATCATTATAAAAAAACCAAAATCGAAAGTACTGTTTGTAAATGCATATTTAGCTTCCCGTAATTTACCTTTTAATTTTATAGCTTCTCGTATTACTTCATTTGCACCGGTAATTGATACCTTGTTGTTGAACGATTACAGCACAGCATACAGATCACTAACCGAACAGTCGTGTGATGAATTAACTCAAGGCAGGGTGTTTAACTTTTTTAACAGGATTATATGGATTAGCGATGAAGGTGCTACTGCAAATACTTTAGCATTGGCACAACAATCAACCGATGCTTTTTTTAACAATGGAGGAACCATGTTTATGATGTGTAACTTCGGTTCCGATTTTGGAAGTACCTCTCCTTATTTTGGTTTTACACCTATTCAGCAACTCATTAATACAACTGATGGTTCTGTTTTAAGGATGAATGTCGATGCACTCATGACAGCCAAAGACATTACATGGCCTGTATTAAAAGCAAGTGCTATTATATCCAATGCGCGTCCGTTTATTTCGCCTTTAACAGCAAGTGGAACCAACACTTACGATACCATGTATAGTGCACAGTTAATTACACAAGGTTCAAGTGGGGTAAACCCATGGACAGGCCAGTCTAATATAATGTCGAAACGCATTTCATTAAAAACCAATAAGCCCGTTTTATTATTTTTAAGTCTTCCTATCCATTTACTTAATGGCAATGGCAATGCGAATTTGTTTTTAGAAAGAGTATTAAGAACCGAACTGGAATTTTAAAATTATAGCTCTTGAAAAACATCATCCTATTTGCATCAGGTAGCGGTAGTAATGCAGAAAATATAGCTGCTTACTTTGCTGACAATAACAATGTAAATGTAAAAGCGGTTTATACCAATAATGCCAATGCAGGAGTAATAGAGCGTATGAAAAAATTTAACATTCCCTGTTACGTTTTTTCCAGAGCCAATTTTCAAGACGAGCAATATTTTTTATCATTACTTCAAGAACAACAAGCAGACTTAATAGTATTGGCAGGTTTTTTATGGCTAATACCAAGTTATTTAGTAAAGGCTTATCCCAATGCTATTATCAATATACATCCGGCATTGTTACCAAAATTTGGTGGTAAAGGCATGTATGGTATGCATGTGCACGAAGCAGTGAAAAATGCGGGCGAAACAGAAACGGGTATTACCATTCATTATGTTACCGAAGCCTACGATGAAGGCGAACCTATTTTCCAAGCTAAAGCTTCATTAAGCGATAATGATACACCTGATAGCATTGCACACAAAATACATGAACTAGAAATGGCTAACTTTCCGAAAGTGATTGAAGGTTTATTACAAAAAATGAGCTAATGCTTTATTAAGCACTAACCATTTTTAACCAAACGCTTTTCCATCCGGCCCATCCTTCCGTATCTATCAGGTTAGAGTTGTGCCAAATGCTCATAAAAATACCATTTACACTTTTTACCTGTTCCTGTAAATCGTTTATTTTTTCCTGTGCTTGTGCGGGGTTTAACTGTAAATAATTCTTCAATGTTACATCCATTATACAAGGCGAAAATACTTGTAAGGAAGTGGCTGTGTTTTCTGTTAAGTTAAAGAAATGAAAAGGTTTGCACGTACTTGCCCTAAAACCAATATGGGTAGAATAAGCCATTGAGTAATCGTTATGCAAACCTGCATTAAGTAAATAAGTATACGATTTAGGTAAGCGAAATTTTAAAAAGTGAAAACGATTTTGCTCAATGGGTTTATGGGTAATATCCTCTAAAATTTGTTTTTCGGCTGTAATACTATTGGCTCCTAAACCTCCGTAATAAGAAGGGTGCAAACCAATATTGTATTTTGAATTGATGGTGAGAATAAGCTTTTCATAAATAGTACTGGTTGGCAATAAATTTTTATCGTAAGCACTATTTTTTATTGCTACCAAAAAGAAAAAAATAGTTTCAAAATTATATTGGGTAATGCTATCATATATCAATTGATAGGTATCATAAGCATCAGGCTTATCTTTCGAAAACTGGGTTTTCAATTCAGCAAAATCAAAACGCAATAAATTGCCCAAAGCCTTTTTGTAAAACTGGGTAGTTGATAAACCCTTGTATTTATAGGCAAAGTCAATATCAAAAGTATGAATGGCTTTATAGGTATTGTTTTGGAATTGAATATGATTAAAATAATGGTTAATGGTTTTGCCTAACTCGTTAGCCCAGTAATCAACCAAAGGTATTTGCAAAAAGTTGTTCTGGTAAGCCAGGCTATGTTCCGCTTTAAAGCGGTTATGTATATCAAAAGTTTCTAAAATATATTCTTCATAGCGGCTCAGCAAATAGAAGCTGGCAGCAAAAATGTCGAAAGGAATAATTTGTTTGGGAGCATCTATAAATTTGGAGGCATCAAGGTTAATATCAAAAAAAGTATATTGGTAATGGTCGCTTTGTTTTACCTGTATAGTCTGTTTTTTTATGTTTTCTTCGTATAATAAAATAGCTGCCGGTATATTTAAACAATCCTCCATCAGCGTATCCGAATAGTTTATTTTAGACATCTGCGAGTGCTTAAAATAATCAATATTGTCAGTAAGCGCATACTTAATGGATAGCCTCTTGTGCAATATCTCGTCTAAAATATAATTTAATCGTGGCGATTGATGATCAGCTACAAAAATTAAAATCATGATGCAATATATTACATTTAGGTAGCATTAATAGTTTACCCGTGTACCCAATTTTGCTATATCTTTGTCAGTAAATGAAAAAGGCGCAGGCATACGACAAAGATATATTTTGTTTAGAGGGGGATTGGAATACCAATTTACTGAAGCAAAATAGTGTAAAAGCGGCACTTGATTTTTTAAAGGAAAACAGAAATATAGATTATATACACAGGCATTGCGGTACACGTGAAAACTTAGCGTATTACTTACAACAATGGAAACTAAAGCGCTATGCAAAATACAGTATAGGTTATTTGGCCTTTCATGGTAAACCGGGTAGTATTTTAATTGGCAAGGATTTGGTTAGTTTAGATGAATTAGCCGAAATGATGGGTGATAGCTGTAAAAATAAAATTATACATTTTGGCTCATGCCACGTGTTAAATACGGACAAACGATTGGTGAAAAAGTTTTTGCGTAAAACAAATGCCCTATGTGTATGCGGTTTCAAAAAGGAAATAAAGTTTATTGAAGGCTCCGCATTTGATATATTACTGCTTGATTTGTTTCAGGAGTTTTTAGATGTAAGTAGGGTCGAAGCCTATATAAGAACCTATTATAAAACATTTGCCCAAAAACTCGATTTTACATTGATTCATTTATAGTAACAGGGTAACAATTATGGTATTGAAACGTATAAGAGCCATTCCGTTTTTAGAATATGTACCTATGCGTTTAACTATTACTTTACTATTATTCTTATCCATTTTCCATGCCACTGCGCAGGTTAAAGAGCTTAAAACACTAAAAGGCTTTGTAAAGAATGGTGAGCTACAAACGCTATCGTTTACCATTATATATAACAACAATACCAAACAAACGTATTCAGCCAACGAGTTTGGAGCATTTGTTATCCAAGCCGCTATTGGCGATAGTTTAATTGTTTCACGCTTGGCTTATAAAACCGATACTGTAGTTGTTTCGGCTGCGGTTTTTTATGAAACAATCAACTTTGTAATTGCTTTAAGACGCCAGGATGTGCAACTCAAAGACGTGAATGTAAGACGCAGGCATAAAAACGATTCCTTGGCTCAAGCCATGGCCGAAATAATGAAACGAGATACTTTGTTAAACAATAACAGGCGCAAAGAAAATTATAGGGAAATGGCTAAGCCCAAGTTCATTTCACAAAATGGAATTGGCGTAGAAGGCTTAATTTACAAAACCTGGTATAAGTACTCCACAGAAGGTAAAAACAATGAAAAATTATTGAGTATCATAAACCTTTACAACCAGTTCGTTCAGTTGGATGATAAGTTAAGTATTGAGTATATTATGAAAGTAACTGGCGTAAACGAGAAAAAGGCTGAATACATAAAAAAGTATTGTGCCAAAACCAAATTGCTTAAAAAGGACTACAACGATTATGATATAATAGTAGCCTTAAAAGAATGTGCTTTAGAGTAAACTAATTTTGTTCAAAAGTAAGTTCTAAATCACTTACAATTTTGTTTTGCATGACGTGCATTTTTACAATTTCTTCTACACGATCAACCGATACATTTTTATAATAAGTACCCTCCGGATAAATAACCAAAGCAGGTCCATTTTTACATTCATCCAAGCAGCCCGCACGTTGCGCTCTTACACGGCCTTGTAATCCTTGTTCTTTTAGTACTTCTCTGAATTTTTGTACTATTTCCATACCGCGTTCTTCTCCACAGCAAGCTTTGCCTTCCCCTTTTTGGTTAGCGCATATAAATATATGTTTTTCGTATTTCATTCTGGTTTATTGTTCTTTTTAGTTAGCCAATTGTTTTCATTAACAGCCGGTAGCTATTTTAGTTTTTCGTTTTCTAAATGGCGGGTAGCATCACGATTGGTTTTTTTAGCCATGTTTTTTTCAAAAGCAGCTGTTAAATCAACACCCGTTTGATTGGCTAAGCAAATTAAAACCCATAATACATCAGCCATTTCATCGGCCATGTCACTATTTTTATCACTTTCTTTAAAACTTTGCTCTCCGTATTTACGTGCCATTATACGGGCTAGCTCACCTACTTCTTCCATTAAAATGGCCGTATTGGTTAATTCATTAAAGTACCTCACGCCAACGGTTTTTATCCATTCATCTACCTGTTTTTGAGCTTCGCTTATTTGCATATTGGTTTTTGGGCAAATATATATTTTAGGCACAACTAGAAAACGTTTAATTTATCACAAACAACATAATTAACAATGGTTTTGCATAGCTGATGAAGCCAAAGGTGGTAAACTTTATTTTGTTGTTTAGTAATATTTTATTTAATTAATGCCAAAATAATATAGCTAATGGATAATACTAGTACTAACCAAAAATCGAAACTTTATACGCTGATAACAGTGTTTTTTTTCTGGGGATTTGTTGCTGCCTCTAACGGAATATTTATTCCTTTTTGTAAAAGCCATTTTCAGTTAAGTCAGTTTCAGTCGCAATTAATTGATTTTACTTTTTACGGAGGTTATTTTATTGGCTCCATCTTACTATTTATTTTATCGCAAACGGTTAAGGTTGATGTGTTAAATAAAATAGGCTATAAAAAAGGGATTATTTACGGCTTGCTCATATCAGTGGTGGGCGCTTTGGCTATTATTCCTTCAGTAAACGTAGGTTCATTTCCATTAATATTAGCTTCATTTTTTATTGTAGCATTAGGCTTTAGTTTACAGCAAACCTCGGCACAACCATTTGTAGTAGCGTTAGGCAGTCCTGAAACAGGAGCACATAGGCTAAATTTAGCAGGAGGCGTTAACTCATTAGGTACTACTTTAGGTCCTATTGTAGTTGGTTATTTTTTGTTTGGTTCCGTAGGGAGCCAGGTTGAAGTATCTATTACTTCCATTAACTCACTATATTTAATTTTAGCAGGCGTATTTGCAGCTGTGGCTATATTTTTCAGCTTTGCCAAGCTGCCACAAGTTACAAGCCAGGAAGCATTTGAGCCCGGTGCAGGTGCTTTAAAATATCCTCAGTTGGTGTATGGTATGTTAGCCATATTTACATACGTAGGTGTTGAAGTTTCCATTCAAAGTAATATGGGCGCTTTATTAAAAGAGTCAGCCTTTGGCGGTTTTAATGAATCAGAAATTGCCCCTTTTATTTCATTGTATTGGGGTAGCTTAATGATAGGCCGTTGGGCAGGAGCCGTAGCAGTTTTTGATTTAAGTAAACAAACCAAACAGATTTTAACAGCCATTGTTCCTTTTATTGCATTTGCATTAATACTATTTGTAAACAGTTTAGGAGGTAAAGATGTAAGCATGTTGTATAAATATGCTTTATGTGTAGTAGCTTTGGTAGTAGCCTTTTTTATGGGTAACGAAAAGCCTGCTAAAACCCTTATGCTGTTTTCTGTTTTTGGTATTGTAGCTATGGTAGTAGGCTTAATGACAACAGGGCAAATTGCATTGTATGCTTTTATAAGCGGAGGTTTGGCATGCAGTATTATGTGGCCTTGTATTTTTGCTTTGTCTATTGCAGGCTTAGGAAAATACACCAGCCAGGGTGCTTCGTTTTTAATTATGATGATTTTGGGAGGAGCTATTATTCCACCATTACAAGGTAAGTTAGCCGATTCAATTGGCATACACACCAGTTATATTATACCTGTTATTTGTTTTGCTTACTTGGCATTTTTTGCCATAAAAGCCAAAGCTATTTTAAAAACACAGGGAATAGATGAAGACCAATTGGAAAAAGGCGGAGGGCACTAAAAGATATTTATAGTAATAGATGAATGAGAGGTTTGGTTGTTAAATACAATCAAACCTTTTGTTTTTATGGGAGTTGTTAAACCAAAAAGCTGTAAAATAAAGTTTACCAATTATCATGTCATTTATACATTTATCAAATACCACTGGTATACCAATTATAAAAGTATAAGTTG
Source organism: Bacteroidota bacterium (assembly GCA_040388375.1). Lineage (NCBI taxonomy): Bacteria > Pseudomonadati > Bacteroidota > Bacteroidota bacterium. The sequence continues at coordinate 108,943 of JAZKBU010000003.1, forward strand.
CTGATAAATTATTACTTAACATGAAACAAAAAATTAAATGGGGCGTAATTCCCTTTGTATTGTTAACACTGGTATTTTCGTGCCAAAACAAATCAACAATGACCGAAAAAGCACCTATTGTTCCGTTAAAAGACTTCTTTAAAAATCCGGATATTGCTTATTTTATGTTATCGCCCGTGGGTGATAAAATAGCATTTACCAAACCTTATAAAAATAGAATGAATGTTTTTACAAGTACGCTAGGTGGTAAAGATACTACGCAAATTACTTTTATAGAGGACCGCGATGTACAAGGTTATTTTTGGAAAACAAATAACCGTATTATTTACATGCGCGATAATGGTGGCGATGAAAACTTTCATTTATACGCTGTTGATGCAGATGGTAAAAACCAAAAAGATTTAACGCCTTTTGCCAAAGTAAATGTGCAAATAGTTGATGATTTAGAAGAAAATGAGAACGAAGTATTGATAGGTATGAATAAAGAAAATCCTGAATTGTTTGATGTATACAAATTAAACATTAACACAGGGGCATTGACTTTAGAAGCTAAAAATCCGGGTGGCGTTAGTAACTGGATTACCGACCACAACGGGGTAGTACGTGTAGCCATGCAGTCGGATGGAGTGAATAGGGTAATGCTTTACAGGGATGATGCAAAGCAACCATTTAAAAAAGTATTGGAAACCAGTTTTAAAGAAAACATAAACCCTATGTTTTTCACTTTCGATAATAAGTATGTATACGCTTCATCTAATTTAGGAAGAGACAAATCGGCCATTGTGAAATTTGATGCAGCCAATGGTAAAGAATTGGAGTTAATTTTTGAACATCCGGAAGTAGATGTGGAAGATTTAAGCTACTCGAAAAAGCGCAAAGTATTAACCGAAATAAATTATATAACAGCCAAAGAAGAAACCAAATATTTAGATAAAGAAACAGAAGCAATACACAATAAGCTAAAGGAAAAGTTAGGCGATAAGTACGAAATAATAATTACAAGCAGCAATAAAAATGAAGATAAATTATTGGTGCGCACCATGAGCGACAGATCGTTGGGAACAAGCTATTTTTATGATGTAGCAAAAAACGAATTGGTAAAAATTGCCGACAGGGCACCTTGGATAAATGAAAATCATATGAGCGAAATGAAGCCAATAAGTTATCAGTCGAAAGATGGTTTAACAATTAACGGTTACCTGACTTTACCAAAAGGAGTAGAAGCTAAAAATTTGCCGGTGGTGGTTAATCCGCATGGTGGCCCTTGGGCACGCGATGAGTGGGGCTGGAATCCTGAAGTGCAGTTTTTAGCCAATAGAGGTTATGCTGTTTTACAAATGAATTTCAGAGGTTCAACAGGCTACGGACGTAAGTTCTGGGAAGCCAGCTTTAAGCAATGGGGTAAAACCATGCAACAGGATATAACAGATGGCGTAAACTATTTGGTAAAAGAAGGAATAGCTGACCCTAAACGAGTAGCTATTTATGGTGCAAGCTATGGCGGTTATGCTACATTAGCCGGGCTAACTTATACACCCAATTTATATGCATGTGGAGTTGATTATGTAGGTGTATCTAATTTATTCAGTTTTATGAATACCATTCCACCTTACTGGAAACCTTATTTAGATATGATGTACGAAATGGTGGGTAATCCGACTAAAGATACTGCTTTGATGCGTGAAGCTTCACCCGTTTACCATGCCGATAAAATTGTTGTACCTTTATTTATAGCACAAGGAGCTAACGACCCAAGGGTAAATAAAGCAGAAAGCGACCAAATGGTAGAGGCTTTAAAGAAAAGAAATATTCAGGTAGAATATATGGTTAAAGACAATGAAGGCCACGGATTTGGCAATGAAGAAAACCAGTTTGATTTTTATGGTGCTATGGAAAAGTTTTTAGCCAAGCATATAGGCGACAGTGCCGTAGCTGCTAAACACTAAAGTTTAACTGATATAAATATTTAAAAGGCTGTTTCAAAATTACATTTGAAACAGCCTTTTTGTATAGTAGATAATGAGCTTAAAATATACCTTTTGAAATAAGATAAGGTATAATTAACCAAAGCAATCCTTTTACAAGGAAGAATATAAAGCCCGCAACGCCAATGCGTTTAAACCAGGTAACCAGTCGGGCAAATACTTTTTTATTATCGGCCATTTGTGCGTTATTCATCTTATCTTGAAATAACTTTATAAACTTTAAAGTCAGAAGTCATAGGTGCTTTTTTTCCTTCGGCTTTTGCTTGTCTTATATCTTCGAATCCACGTTTGTGGCCTTCCATAAATGCGGGTGAAGTAGTCCAAGTTTTAAAAGATTCTTCACTTTCCCAAAAACTTACTATCAGGTAAGGGTCGTTTTCAGTTTGTGGTTTTAATACTTGCATGTCTACAAAACCTGGCATAGTATCTATAGCGTGAGCACGACTTGCAAATAGTTCTTCAAAACGAGCTTTATAATCAGCTTCACATTGAATGTAATTAATGGCAACAAAATTTTTTTCCATGTTATTTAAAATTATGTCGGCAAATATATTTGTTATTTTTAATTAGTCTAAATAAGCATAATATTTTATTGTTATGATAATTAGTTATTTATGAATTTCCGTATTTTAAAACAGGATTAAAAAGCGCGTATTGTCATAAAACCGTCATGGATGTAAAAGTTTTGTAACTCCTTTTAGAACGATTCTAAATAACAAAAAATTGACCCTACCATTGCGGCTCAAAAAACAATAAAAGAAGATATGAAAAGAATAATTTTACTGTACGCATTTGTGCAAATGATTCAACTAAATGTAAAAGCTCAGATGGTTTCAGATTCTGTGTTTATGGGCCCAAGTTACCGTAACGAAGTTTATTACAGTTTACAAAAAGGAATGGTTGACACCGTGGAAATTAAAACATGGGATTTGGCTTTTTCAACTGTAGGAAGTTTCGATCAACAATTTTTTACCATACAAGCAAACCATAGCAATGGCGTTAGAGTTTATAAATACCCTAAAAGTGATATTACAGGTTGGGCTGCTTTTGATACAACAGGCTGGCAAGGTTGGAGAAATTTATGGAATACCGATACCAGTTGGTCACACGGTGCATTTAATTTAAATCCTGAAAACCACCCGGTATACTCATGGGGTACTTACACCAACTCAGGCGAAATAACAGGTGATTCACTTTACTTAATTGGTTACGCGAGTTCAACAAATCCGGTACCTACCACATTTAAAAAATTATGGATTGTACAACGTAAATCATCATCAGGTATTAGAACATGGGAATTCAGATATGCTAACTTAAATGGAACAGCTGATACAACCATTACTTTAAACGATGCGCAATATGCCAACAAATATTTTGCTTATTATAATTTAAAAACCAATACAGCTCTTAACAGAGAACCGGTAAACACCAGTTGGGATATTGTATTTACAAGATACTTTGGTGCACAAAACTCGCCAACAACTCCTTACTACCAGGTAACAGGTGTATTACAAAACAGAAAAGTTCAGGTAATAAAAGAAACCAGTACTGCTGTAGATAATATGGTTAATCCTTTAAGAGATGACTCACGTTTTGCCGCTTCAAACATGTCGACCATTGGTTGGAATTGGAAAGCATTAGATGCTAATTTTGCTTATTACATGGAAGATTCAACAGCCTTTTTTATTAAAGTAGATTCGGCAGTTACCAATGGAAATGTAAATACAAAAATTTATAAATTAGTGTTTACAGGATTTGCCGGTAGCTCAACAGGAAAAGTAGCATTTGGCAAAAAACTAATTTCAAACTTTACTACATCAGTTAACGAAGTAGCGTCAAAAAATATAAATATTACTGCATTCCCTAACCCAGTTTCGCAAACATTAACTGTATTGTTTGATACCGAAAATAGCAATGAAGCAACTGTGTCGTTAAAAGATGTTACTGGTAAAAATGTAATGCTTAAAACCATAACTGCAAAAGGATTCAGCAAGTACGAGTTAGATGTAACCACATTAACTAAAGGTGTTTATATTTTAAATGTAAATACTGAAAATGCCAGAGGCGTTCAAAAAATAATTGTTGACTAATTTTATTTAGCAAACTACGCGAGTGATTAGAAAGATAAAACTGCAAGTAGTAAATAGCAGTTTTTTCATAAACTTTATATTAGCTGTTGTTCTGGTTTTTGTGCAAGCACAATTAATAGGGCAACAGCGTATAAAGATTACCAATGAAAAAAACGAGGCTATTGATGAAGCAATAGTTGCGTTTTTTCCTGTGGGTAATAGCGCCAGACAAAAAATGGCCGTTACCAATAATAAAGGTGAGGTATTCATCAAATCAAAAGAGAAAATAGTTTTTACCGTTTCAAAGGTTGGCTTTGAAAACCTAAGCGATACCATTGAAACCGGGCAGACAAAAACCTATATCATAAAACGAAACAATACCAATTTTAAGGATGTAGTTATTACCGGTCAGTTTGAGCAGAATACGATTGACAAATCAGTTCAGAAAGTTAAAATAATTGACCGCAAAAGAATTGAACAACAAGGGGCTGTTAATTTAAAAGATGTGCTCAGCAACGAACTTAATATTAGAATAACGCAAGATGGCGTTTTAGGAACCCAAATGAATATGATGGGGCTTGACGGACAGAATGTAAAAATTTTAATAGATGGAGTGCCCGTATTGGGGCGTTTAGATGGCAATATAGATATCAGCCAAATAAACCTGAACAATGTAGAAAGAATAGAAATAGTAGAAGGGCCAATGAGTGTAATATATGGAACCGATGCCTTAGGCGGAGTTATAAATATTATTACCAAAAAAGCCAATGACCGTAAATACAGTTTAAATGCAAATATTTACAACGAGTCAGTAGGTACTTATAATGCCGATGCAAATGTTGGATTCAATATAAAAAAAATACAGGTTGCAATTGGTGGCGGGCGTAATTATTTTGATGGTTTTTCACGCGTTGAAAATGACTCCATACGACAACTTGAATGGAAACCCAAAGAACAGTATTTTTTTAATGGAGAAATAAAGTACAGTTATAAGAACCAAATTCACAGGTTTACTACACAATACTTTAACGAGCTCATTAAAAGTAAAGCCAACCCCACCATAACACCCTATTCAATTAGTGCGCTTGACGATTATTTTATAACTAACCGAACAACAAATACACTTTATTCCGATTTCTTTTTCAGCAATAAAGCTACCCTGACTTTAATAAACTCGTTTGGGACTTTTGAACGAAATAAAATAAGGTACGTTAAGAATTTAGTAACAGGTGAAAATAAAATTACACCCAATGCAAGCGACCACGATACCAGTAAATTTAACCTTGTATTACTAAGAGGTACATACACCACCAGAACCAATTCTATATTTAACTCACAATTGGGTTACGATATAAACCTAGAAACCGGTTATGGCAAAAAATTAGAAAACAATACCCAAAACATTGGTGATTATGCACTGTTTTATATTTCAGATATAAAGGCCACCAAGAAATTAAACATCAGGCAGGGAGTAAGGTTTATATACAATACCCGCTACGGCGCACCCGTAGTCCCTAACTTTAATATAAAATACGACTTAACAAAAAACCTGTTTTTACGAGCTAGCTATTCGCAAGGTTTCAGAGCTCCTTCATTAAAAGAATTGAGTTTACTTTTTGTTGATGTAAACCACAATATAAGAGGCAACAAAGATTTAAAGGCCGAAACATCCAATAATTTTTTAGCCTCCCTCAGCTACAATTACCAGTACAAAAAATTAATAACAAAGTCAGATGTATCAATATTTTATAACGATATAAAAGACCTAATCAGTTTAGCAATAGTAGATCCCGTTAATCAGTTATATAGCTATGTAAATATTGAAAAATACAAAACATTGGGATTAAATTTTAATAGCCAGATAACTATAAAAAATATACAGTTTAACTTAGGCTATGGTAGAATTGGACGATATAACCAATTAAGCAGTAGCAATAATATAAGCGAATTTTCCTACACCAATGAATACAGACTTAATACTACCTACAGCATAAAAAAATGGGCGACTGATGTAAACCTGTTTTATAAATACAATGGTAGACTACCCGGTTTTGGTTTAGATGCAGACAATAACATTATACAAACCTTTGTGAGTGATTACTCTATGGTAGATGGCAGTATTAGTAAATCATTTTATAAGAACAAACTCGTTATCATTTTCGGTGTAAAAAACATTTTGGACGTGACCAATATTTCTGTTAATTCAAGCAGCGCTACTCACAGTTCAAACAGCAATAATATGCCCACAGCCATGGGAAGATTTTACTTTACCTCAATTAGATTCAGCATTGAAAAAATTTAAACTAATATCATTCACCATTCTTTCATTGCTTCTGTTTTCATGCGAAAAAGAAGATATGTTATGGAAACTGCCACCTTCTGCCGGAACAGAAAAAGTAGAACGCGTTAGTATGGGCGAAAATTACGAAAAGGTAATTTTTTATAAGCTAAGCACCGGCCATAAAGAAATAAAAAATTTAAACGACTGGCATATTGCATTCAACAATTATTCGAGTGAAATGTATGTTAGAATAAATGGCGGTGCCGATGTGCAAATATTTAACACATTTGATACCAGCTTCAACAAAAAATACAATGTGCCACCGTTTTGGGATTGGGATAATCCCAATGGTAAAAAAGATTCAACAGCTGTTGGATGCTGGTTTGATACCATTAGTAGAAAATCACTTATGAATGTATATATAATTGATTTAGGTAAATCAGTTATGCCCAGGTATAAAAAAATTCAATTTATGGGCGCTTCACCAAATAACTATTCAATCAGATATGCTAACTTAGATAACTTCAATGAAGTGCAGATTGATTTTAAAAGAAGCCTCAGTACAAATTTTACCTATTGTAATTTACTCAAAAATGATACGAGTAATTTTGAACCCGATTTTCACGAGTGGGATTTTGTTTTTACCCGTTACCGCCATGTTTATTACGATTTAGAGCCTATAACACCCTATTACGTAACAGGCGTATTAACCAATCCAACAAACACCCTTGCAGCTAAAACCAGGAAAATAAAGTTTGAAGATATTAACATCAGTAATGTGCAACAGATTATGTTATCAGTCAATGAAGATGTAATTGGATTTGACTGGAAATTCTACGATTTAAACGCAGCAAAATATTTGGTTGATGATAAAACCACCTACATTATTAAAGATCAGGAAGGTTACTTATACAAACTAAAGTTTATAGATTTTTATGATGAAAATGGAGTGAAAGGAGCTCCACAATTTGTTTACAGCAGGTTATAAATAAATTATGTGTTCACCAATTAAATTAAAACATAACCAGTATGGATATATTTCGTGGTGTAGCGAATGTAATAATATAAATATAGCCTTTCATACCATACTGTTTTCGCTTAATACAAGCCAGTTTGAAAACTTTTCATCCATATTAAATAACGATGTAAATAATACCGAGAAGTGCAACCAGAATACAGAGAAATCGTTTTTATACAATACAGATAGTTTAAATGTAAATATTATTTTAAACTATATAGAACTGGTTCAGTTAGCTGAACTGGTTGCAGACTCATTACTACTATACAGGTCCTTACAATTAATTAAAGAAATATCACAAAACATATGAAAAGAATACAACTAATAATAATTTTACTTTTAATAAATACAGTTATACATGCCCAATGGATTACCCAAACCAGTGGCACTACCAGTTCACTATGGGGAAGCTACTTTTTTAGTAATGATACCGGTTTTGTAGTAGGCAATGGTCCTGCTATTTTAAGCACTACAAACGGAGGAAATACATGGAATACCATTGCACCACCAGCCGGAGTTACACAAGGCTTACGCGGTGTTAACTTTACAGATTTTGTTACGGGTTATGCCGTTGGAACAAGCGGACGAATATTAAAGACACGTAACAGAGGCGTAAGCTGGGATACATTAACAAGACCAACTACCGCAGGACTTTTATGCGTAAATTTTATAAGTGATACCGTTGGTTTTATAGGTGGAGGTGGAAGTTCAGGTAGTGGTATTTGGCGCACGGCTGATAGTGCCAATTCATGGACATTTTTTAGTGCAGGTGGTAGCTTTTCTATTTTCGATATTAAGTTTACCAACAGCAAGAAAATTGGTTATGCATGTGGTGTTGGCGGTGTAATTATGAAAACTTCAGATACAGGCACTACATGGAGTACCATAGTAAGTGGTGCATCAGGTAGCGGAACCATTACATTAACATCAGTAGCCATATTAAACGATAGCACTGCATTTGTATGCGGACAAACGGGAAACATCAGGAAAACAACCAATGGTGGAGCCACGTGGATTGGTTTAAATTCAGGAACAACAACCTATTTAAATGCTATTCAGTTTATAAACGACAGTGTAGGTTATGCTGCCGGTCAAAGTGGTTTATTAATTAAAACAACCGATGGTGGTATAACATGGAGCACTGTAACTACCAGTGTAACCACTTCCATTCAAAAAATATTTTTCACACCCAATTACAATGCCTATTTATTATTATCAAATGGAAGTATTTTAAAATCAAGTACTACGTTACCTGTAAAATTAGTGAGTTTTACCCTTAACCAAAAAGACAATTACAATGAGTTAGTATGGTTAACGGCACAAGAAGTAAATGCTAATAGGTTTGAAATAGAACAACAGATAGATGCCTACAACTGGACTAAAATTGGAACGGTAGAAGCAAGCAATAATAGCAGCAAATTAGTACGGTATAATTTTGAATGTAATAAGTCTGTAAATAAAAATGCACAAAATTACTATCGCTTAAAAATAATTGACAATGACGGTACTTTTGCCTACTCAAAAATTCTAGCTACTCGAAATAGCGTTGAATCAAGCATGAAAGTGAGTCCCAATCCATTAACAGGGAATACCATTTACATAGAATCAGCTGATAATTTTGAAACTAAGTATTTTGAATTGTATAACAACCAAGGAGTATTAGTGCAAGTATTAGAAACAAAAGACAATAAAGGAATGATAGACAATCTTTCAAATGGAATTTATTTCTTAATTAATAAAAATACAGGAGCATCATATAAACTATATATAAATAACTAAGCCCACTATATTGGTATTGAAATCGTTTATATTATTTCAATACCAATGGTGGCACAAATTACTACATGAAAAAAATGAATATAAAAATAACCTTACTACTGATTTTTTCTTCGCAATTACTGTTTGCACAAACCAAAGAAAAACATTTAAAAAACTTAACCCAATTAACTTTTGGTGGCGACAATGCCGAAGCTTACTGGAGTTTTGATAACAAACAATTAAGCTTTCAAAGCAATAACAAAGCTTGGGGTTTACAGTGCGATCAAATATTTAATTTAGACATAAAAAAAGCCGTAAAGGATACCACTTATAAACCAACTTTAATAAGCACAGGTACGGGTAGAACCACCTGTAGTTATTTTATGCCCGGCAATAAGTCAATTATTTTTGCTTCAACCCATTTAGCCGGAAAAGAGTGTCCACCGGATCCACCCAAAGGCGAAAGATATTTATGGGCCATATACGAAAGCTTCGATATTTTTGTATCCAACTTAAAGGGTGAAATTATAAGCCAGTTAACCAATACGCCCGGCTATGATGCAGAAGCAACCGTTTCGCCCAAAGGTGATAAAATAGTTTTTACCAGCACACGCAGTGGCGATTTAGAATTATGGATTATGGACATTGATGGCAAAAACCAAAAGCAAATTACCTTTGGTTTAGGTTATGATGGAGGCGCTTTCTTTTCGCCTGATGGAAAACAATTAGTGTTCAGAGCTTCACGTCCACAAACCGAAGCTGAGATAAAAGAATATAAAGACTATCTAGCCAAAGGACTTGTGGCACCTACCAACATGGAAATATATACCTGCAATATAGATGGCAGCCAAATGAAACAAATTACCCATTTAGGTAAAGCCAATTGGGCTCCGTTCTTTCACCCTGGGGGTAAAAAAATAATATTCTCCAGTAACCATCATTCACCAAGAGGGTACGATTTTCAATTATACATGATAGATACTGAAGGTAATAACTTAGAAAAAATTACTGGTGAAAGTTTATTCAATGCTTTCCCCATGTTTTCTCCCGATGGTAAAAAAATAGTGTTTTCATCAAACAGAAATAACCACGGTACCCGCGACACCAATTTGTTTATTGCAGATTGGGAAGAATAGATTGACGACACTAAACCAAATCTCTAACCTCTAAATTTATGAATAAAATTCTTTTACTATTAACTTTAACAACTTCATTTAAAATAAGCTCTGCCCAATTAATAACGGAAGCAAAAATAAAGAAGCATATAACGTATTTGGCCAGCGATAAATTGCAAGGGAGAGAGCCAGGAACAAAAGGAGAGCAATTAGCCTACCAATATATTCAAAAGCAATTTAAAAGAATGGATTTGCTTCCAAAAGGAAGCGATGGTTATTTACAAAACTTTACCTATAAAACATTAGCCAGTCCGCACGATACAATTGGATTAGGTAAACAAAAAAACGGAACCAACGTAGTTGCCTATTTAGATAACAATGCCAACTACACGATAGTAATAGGTGGACATTACGACCATTTAGGTTACGATGAGCATCCATCATCGTTAGATAAAAACAAAAAACTAATCCATAACGGAGCCGATGACAATGCCTCGGGAACAGCAGGTGTTATTGAGTTGGCTAATTATTTTGTAAACAATGATGTAAAAGAAAAATACAATTTTTTGTTCATCTGCTTTTCAGGTGAAGAAGATGGCTTAATAGGTTCCAAATACTATGTAAACAATCCTACCATTGACTTAAATACCATTCAGTGTATGATAAACATGGATATGGTAGGCAGATTAAATGACAGCACCAAAAAAGTAATGGTATATGGCGTAGGAACAAGCCCAGGCTATAGCAATGCATTTGCTAATTTAACAACTCCGTTAACACTGGCTTTTGATTCGTCAGGCATTGGCCCTTCCGATCAAACATCGTTTTATTTAAAAGATATTCCCGCGTTACATTTCTTCACAGGCCAGCATTCAGATTACCATAAATCAAGCGATGATACCGAGAAAATAAATTATGCAGGAGAAAAATTAGTACTTGATTTAATAGCTGCGGTAACAGAAAAGTTAGCCGACCAACCCAAGCTAACTTTTACCAAAACCAAGCAACCAGAGCAACAAAGAGTAAGTTTTAAAGTAACATTGGGTATAATGCCCGACTATACTTTTGAAGGTATTGGCTTAAAGATAGATGCTGTAAATGAAGGTAAGCCAGCCGAAAAAGCAGGTTTGTTATCAGGCGATATAATAACCGAAATGGGTGCTGTTAAAATCGAAAATATTTATGACTATATGAAAGCATTGGGCACCTTTAAAAAAGGCGAAACCAGTACCATAGTTATAACCAGAAATAAAAACAAAATGCAGTTTAATTTAACGTTTTAAGATGAGAGCGGTAGAGCGTACCATTTTATTGGTTGAGGATGAAATTGGATTAGCAGAAATACTCAAGTTTAATTTAGAGCAGGACGGTTTTCATATTACACTAGCACATGATGGATTAACAGCAACAGGTTTGTTAGCTACCCAAAAGTTCGACTTGGTTTTGTTAGATGTAATGTTGCCCGATAAAGATGGTTATGAAATTTGCAAACAGTTTAGAACAACAGATTTGCAAACACCCGTTGTTTTTATTACGTCAAGAGGCTCAAGCATAGACAGAATTCATGGATTGCGATTAGGTGCCAACGATTATTTGGTAAAACCTTTTGAATACGATGAGTTACTGTTAAGAATAAACAATTTACTGGTAAACAATATTTACAACAACAACGATACACAGTTTAAATTTGGCAAGTGTATTATTGATTTTGATAAAATGATAGCGGCTGATGCACGCGGTATCCAAATTACATTGTCAAAAATAGAATTTGAAATGATGAAATTCTTTGTGTTAAACAAAGACAAAGTAATTAGCCGGGACGAGATTTATAAAAATATTTGGGGATACAAAAAAAATGAAATTCCCAATTCCCGCACCCTCGATAATTTTATAGTCATGCTCAGGAAATACTTTGAAGTAGACCCTTCCAACCCTAAGTTCATTGTTTCCATTAGAGGTTACGGTTATAAATTTAAAACAGACTAACCAACCAAATTGCAAAGCCCATCTAGCCAGATGGGCTTTTTTGTTACTTTAATTTTATAATTGTCCGTTTGTGTAAACAAGCAAAAACAATCAAAAAGGAATAATTACTTTGGTGGCCTAAAATGATTGAGTTAAAAAACATTCAAAAAGCATATACCGTTGGCGATAATAAATTGCACGTATTAAAAGGTATTGATATGAAAGTAAATGAAGGCGAAATGGTTTCCATTATGGGTTCTTCAGGTAGCGGCAAATCAACCCTTTTAAATATTTTAGGCATTTTAGATGGTTACGATAGCGGAGAATACAGGTTAGGAGGCACCTTAATTCAACATTTAAACGAAACCAAAGCCGCCCAATTACGCAATCAGTACATTGGTTTTGTATTCCAGTCATTCAATTTAATATCGTTTAAAAATGCAATGGAAAACGTTTCATTGCCTTTGTATTATCAAAAAGTAAGCAGGAAAAAACGCAACGAATTAGCTTTAGAGTATCTGGATAAAGTAGGTTTAAAACAATGGGCAGAACACATGCCCAACGAAATGAGCGGAGGTCAGAAACAACGCGTAGCTATTGCACGGGCCTTAATTGCACAGCCTAAAATGATACTGGCTGATGAACCAACAGGAGCATTAGATACACAAACCAGTTACGAAGTAATGAGCCTTTTAAAAGATATAAATAAAACAGGTATTACGGTGGTTATAGTTACCCATGAACACGATATAGCTGAAATGACAGATAGAACAATAAGGTTAAAGGACGGGCTTATTTTATAAAAATTCGAAATCTAAAGACCAAAATTCGAATGACTGAATTGTTGTTTTCGGATTTCGATTTTAGAATTTTAGTATTAAAAAAGATGTTTGACATAGACAAATGGCAAGAAATATTTGCGACTATTCGCAAAAACAGGCTCCGCACATTCCTTACAGGATTTAGCGTGGCTTGGGGTATTTTTATGCTCATCGTTTTGTTGGGAACAGGTAACGGGTTAGGCAATGGTGTTAAGTTTCAGTTTTCGCGCGATGCAGTAAACAGTATATGGTTTAACAATGGCCGAACCTCCCTTGCTTTTGATGGCATGCAATCAGGGCGCGATATAAAATTAACCAACCAGGATTACGAAGCCATTCATAAAAGCGTAACATCTATTGAACACCTGTCGCCACGCTTGCAGCTGTGGGATGTAAACCAATTTAACTACAAAAACCGTTATGGTAGTTTTAGTACAAAAGGTTGCAATTACGATATGGTTTACGCAGAAAAAATAGAAGTATTGCAAGGCCGTTTTGTAAACGATTTAGATATAAAAGAATGCAGAAAAGTGTGCTGCATTGGTAACCAGGTAGTAGATGAATTATTTAAAACAGAAAATCCGCTCAACCAAAATATCAATATAAACAATATACCCTTTAAAGTAATAGGCGTATTCAAAGATGCCGGAGGTCCTGATGATAACAGGAGAGCCTATATACCCATTAGTACCTCACAACGTGTATTTGGTAACGATAATAAAGTAGATCAGATAGTATTTACATTACCAGAAAGCAATATGAATGAAAGCGAAGTGACCCGAGAAGAAGTACAGAAACTATTGGCACAACGACATCACTTTGACCCGCAAGATCAGAAAGCAGTTTTTGTTTGGAATAATATTGTAGAATTTAAGCGTATAATGGGTTTAATTAATAGCATACAGCTTTTTGTTTGGATTATAGGTATTGGTACTTTAATAGCAGGTATAGTTGGTGTAAGCAATATTATGATGATAGTGGTAAAAGAACGAACCAAAGAAATAGGCATTCGCAAAGCCCTTGGTGCAACTCCGGCAAGCATTATTTCATTGGTTATACAGGAAAGTATTTTTATTACGGCTGTATCAGGTTATGTAGGGATGATGTTAGGAATAGGAGTATTAGAACTAGCCCAAAAGTATATGCCCGATAGCGATTATTTCAGGAAACCAGAAGTGAGTTTAAGTGTAGTATTGCAAGCACTAACCGTATTAATATTTGCAGGCTTTTTAGCAGGTTTTTTTCCTGCAAGGCGTGCAGCTAAAATTCAACCCATTGAAGCATTGAGAGCAGACTAAAATAAATGGATAAAATAAACGAAATATACCAAACACTTAGTAAAAATAAGCTAAGAACAATGCTCACCGCATTCGGTGTGTTTTGGGGTATATTTATGTTGATTATAATGCTTGGTTCAGGTAATGGTTTAGAAAATGGAGTTACATTTATGTTTGGTGGATCAGCTAAAAACGCAGTTTATATGTGGACCCAAAATACATCAGTAGCCTATAAAGGTTTACCACGCGGTAGAAGTTTTGATTTTAAAGTAGAAGATGTACAAGCCATCAGAGACAATGTGCCAGAACTTGGCGTAATAGCACCTGCCGCACAATTAGGCGGATACAGAGGAGAGAACAATGTAAGCAGAAATAAATACACAGGAGCCTTTACCGTTAGAGGCGATTATCCAGATACCCGATTGGTACAAACATTTAAAATGACCAACGGCCGTTTTCTAAATGAGTTAGATATAAAAGAACGAAGAAAAGTATGCGTAATAGCACAACGCGTAGTCGAAATATTATTTCCAAAAAACGAATACCCATTAGAAAAATACATACAGATTAACGGTGTTTATTTTAAAGTAATAGGAAGCATAAAAGCGGATAATTCAGGTGATGATGTACAGGAAAAAATGCAAACCATTTATGTGCCATTCACTACATTTCAAAATGCATTTAATTTTGGTGGTAAAATTGGTTGGTTTACACTCACAGCAAAAGACAACATATCCGCTTCATTGGTAGAAGAAAAAATAAAAACCATTTTAAAACAACGACATAACATAGCACCCGAAGACGATAGAGCCATAGGCAGTTGGAATAGCGAAAAAGAGTTTCAAAAGCTAATGGGTTTGTTTAGAGGGATAGAGTTATTGGTTTGGATAGTAGGAGTAGGAACCCTGCTGGCAGGCGTAATAGGCGTAAGCAATATTATGCTCATCATAGTAAAAGAACGAACAAAAGAAATAGGCGTGCGCAGAGCCATAGGCGCATCTCCATTAAACATAATGAGTCAGGTAGTATCAGAAAGTATAGTACTAACAGCTATAGCAGGCTATGTTGGATTAGTGTGTGGCGTATTTGCTTTAGAAGCAGTGAACGTAGCTATAAAAGGACAAGAAACAGGCATGTTTCAAAACCCGGGAGTTGATATAGTTATTGCTTTAAAAGCATTAGCCATACTTGTTATTTCAGGAGCCCTTGCAGGTATTATCCCTGCACGAAAAGCAGTATCAATAAGTCCGGTAGAAGCATTAAGAACAGAATAAATTTGGCAACTAGCTACTAGCTCCCGATAGTTATCGGGATGGCTACTGGCATGAAGTATAAAAGTATTAATAAAAAGCTAGCGGCCAGAAGCCAGCAGCTAGAAGCAAAAGAATAAGTATGAAAAAAATAATAAAGACATTAGTATTTGTAGCATTAGGAGCATTGTTTGTATACACCATTTATTACCTGTATGCAAAAAACCAGGAAAAACCTGTTGTATTTAAAACTACCCAGGCCAGCGAAACAGATATAGTTAAAAAAACCTTGGCCACGGGTAGTATTGTGCCACGCAGAGAAATTAATATCAAGCCACAAGTATCAGGCATAATAGAAAAAATATATGTGGTAGCAGGTACACATGTAAGCAAAGGCGATATGATAGCCCGTATAAAAATTATTCCTAACATGATAAATTTAGCCAATGCAGAAAGCAGGATTACCCGTGCTAAGCTGGCTTTAGATAATGCTAAAATAGACTTTGATAGGTACCAGAAATTATATGACCAGAAAATGGTTTCCTTATCAGAGTTCCAACCCTTTGCCTTGTCTTATAAAAATGCCAGTGAAGAGCTGGAAGCAGCCGAAAACAATATAGCTTTAATAAAAGAAGGCGTAAGCAAATCAGGCGGAAAAGTAACCAACACCATTGTACGTAGCACTATAGACGGAATGATACTCGATATACCCGTTAAAGAAGGCGGTAGCGTTATAGAAAGCAATAACTTTAACGAAGGAACCACAATAGCTTCCATAGCCGATATGGGTGAAATGATTTTTGACGGCAAGGTAGATGAAAGCGAAGTAGGAAAAATAAAACCCGGTATGTCGTTAATATTAACCATTGGCGCATTAGACACCTTTAAGTTTGATGCCAATTTAGAATACATAGCACCCAAAGGTGTAAAAGAAAATGGAGCCATTCAGTTTCAGATTAAAGCCAAAGTAAATTTACAAAAAGGCGTGTTTTTACGCGCAGGCTATAGCAGTACAGCCGATATAGTTTTAGCCAGACGCAACAAAGTAATGTCCTTACCCGAAGCCGTTTTACAATTTGAAAATGGTAAAACATTTGTTGAAGTAGAAACCACACCACAAGTATTTGAAAAACGATTTATACAAACAGGCTTAAGTGATGGAATAAATATTGAAATATTGGGGGGAATAAAAAAAGAAGATAAAATTAAAGATCCTAATATAAGCGCAGAAGAAGAACAGGATTAAAAAAACTTAGGCACAAAAATAAGCACGCCAACAATAACAGCGGCTATAGAAGTAATTAAAACACCGGCAGCAGCTAAGTCTTTTACCAGTCCTGCTTTGTCGTGTTTTTGTGGATGCAGTAAATCAATGGTTTTTTCAATAGCCGTATTAAAAGCTTCAGCAGCTATTACAGCCGAAATAGTAAGTGTTATAATAATCCATTCAATGGCATTTAACTCAAAAAACCAGCCGGCAACCACTACAACAAAAGTGGCAAATAAATGCACCATGGCATTTCCTTCGTTACTAAAAAGCCATATAATGCCATTTAGTGCAGGTTTAAATGATATGAGCCTTTTATGTATAAAATTTTTCATGCTTGGTAACAAAGAAAGTTAATTTTTATTTTTAAATACATTCCCTTAAGAATATTTTAGGAAAAGGAATAGGTAATTCAATTATTTTTGTTGAAAGCATATGTCAGGAATATATAAAATAGCAATCGTTTTTTTCTCCTTGTTTATAGGGCAGTTTGTATATGCCCAAAATAAAGAGGTAGTAGATTCAACCTTGGATGAGGAAGAAGTAACAGATGTATTGCCAATGCCCGATGGCAAATATAAAATAGGTTTAAAATTAGGTGTGCTGGGTAGTACCATTTCAGGCGAAGAGAACACCAACAACACCATTAAGTTTGGTTTAAGTGGTGGAGCTTATTTACGCAGGAAATTCAAAAGCGAAAAATGGGGTTTTCAAATAGAGTTAAACGGAAGTTTCAGAGGCAGTAACTACGAAGCTAATGATACCAACTATTCATCTATCCGTTTGGTATGTTTAGATGTACCATTGTATTTATTTTTTAACCTGACAAAAAACGAAGACCATAAAATTATTTTGGGACCACAATTTTCCTATTTGTTAAGTTCGGCCTTGTATAAAAATCAATTTAATTTACCCGAATCCAAACCACCCAAACTAGTTGAATACGATATATTAGCATGTGGAGGATACCATTACAGGTTAGGTCATATTGCCATACAAACAATGTTTAAATACGGTTTTGTGAATATAAATAATGGTTTATTGCCTAATATTACACCCGCTAATCAAGGAAAAAGTATGCATAATCTTATCTTTGAAGTCAACTTATTATTTTAATATTTAACATCATTTTTTGTGACCAAACAAGAGCTTATTAATCAAATAAAAACAAAAAGAAATTTTTTGTGCATAGGTTTAGACACCGATTTATCTAAAATCCCTGCCCATTTACTAGATACCGAAGACCCAGTATTTGAATTTAATAAAGCCATTATAGCAGCTACCAAAGATTATTGCGTTTGCTATAAAATAAATACAGCATTTTACGAAGCCAATGGAATAAAAGGTTGGCAAAGTATGGCCAAAACATTGGCTGAAATTCCGGCTGATATTTTAACCATAGCCGATGCCAAAAGAGGAGATATAGGCAATACCAGTAATATGTATGCCAAAGCTTTTTTTGAAACACTAAACTTTGATGCTATTACATTAGCTCCATACATGGGCAACGATAGCTTAGCTCCGTTTTTTGAATATAAAAATAAGTGGGGAATAGTACTGGCATTAACCAGCAATGCAGGTAGTGCCGATTACGAACAACAAAAAATAGAAGGTGAGTTTTTATATGAGCGTGTGGTTAAAAATACTTGCAAATTAGCTACAGATAATAACTTGATGTTTGTAGTAGGAGCCACCAAACCACAGGATTTTATTACCATACGAAAACACGCAGCCAATCACTTTTTATTGGTACCGGGTGTAGGTGCGCAAGGCGGTAGTTTAGCCGAAGTAGTTAAATACGGAATGAATAGCGATATCGGCTTATTAATAAATGCTTCGCGAAGTATTATTTACGCTAGCAATGGAATCAATTTTGCTGAAGAGGCACAGGCAGAAGCCAAAAGAATGTGCGAAGAAATGAGCGCTTATATTGTTTAAGCTAACCCGTTTACTTAACCAGTATTACCCAACCGTCAGCTAACTTATATTTTGGATTTTCAGGTAGTATAAAAGCGGTGATTAGTGTAGTTGTAAGGCCAATACCAACTGATATGCCCAACGTCTCCCAAAACCCTATTTTATTGTACCTGAATAAATCAATACCGCCAACATAAGTTGCCACTAATATAGATGTAGACAATAACGATTTTGCTATAGTTCTGCCCGTAGTAATGCGCCTGAAAGAAACAATATCCTTCAATAAAATAATTCTGTAGCTAGCATCATATTTCCCGCTTAATTTTTGAACCCATTCTATTTGAGGTTCATTTATATTTCCCAGTGTTATACTGCTATCAGTTATATCAGTAATTACATTTTTGTGGTGAAACAGTTGGTTATTATAGGCTAAATACTGCACACTTAATGTTTGACCAATACTGGCTTCAATTACCTCATTGCTCCTGGTATTAATAAACCTGATTGTTTTTTGAGCATACAACCCAAAAACAGTAAAGCATAATAGAAAGAGTAATAAAAAGGATTTTATCATAAAGTGGGGGCATTGTTTAATACACTGTAACCAATGGCACATTGTAAGCATTTTTGATTAGCGCAATATTCATTTTTTAATTGTAATAATGCCTGTGTTTGCAAAGCATTTGTTGTTTTTAAATTTAAGCCTGCCCAAAAGGTTACAATATTATTTTTCTCCGGTTGTAAATCTTCCAGCCAGTTTAGTGCCTTTTGACTTTTTTCTTCATCAAAGCGTAATTTACCGTATAAAAAAACAATAGGTATGACCGCATTAATCAGCAAAGTATTAATAGCGGCTTTGCCTAAGTCAGTTTTTAAATCATCAAAATCATGATTGCTTAATTCAGATAGATGGATAAGATGCAAATGTTTTAACTGATACAAGTTAAGCAAGTCGTTAACAGATTCAGCTTCTAAAATTTTAGAAAACAAATGACTGCTTTGGTATAATAAAGCAGCAAATTGCATAAGCCGTATAGTTGGAAAATTACTTGGCCTTGTTTTTCCAAATTTCCAGATAGAAGCATCAACACTAATTAGGTTATACTTCTTTTTCAAAAACACATATTCCGATTGCAGATAACGCAAATAATCATCATTCAGTTTTTTATCTAAAAATCCGGCTGTTCCCAACACCAAAGCCTCTATCTGGCTTAGTTTATCCTTGTGCTTAGCTATTACAGTAAGCGGTAAGTTTTGAGCAACCCATTCAAAAGCCTGTTCATTTATTTTTTGCCCAAAATAGCGGGCGGTAATGATGTAAAACGTTTGTTCCCAATTGTTATTAGTAGCTTGCAGCAACAACTCTATTCGTTCACATTTGTTTTCTAAACGTTCCACTACCAATCTGTTTAGCCATGTATTTAGTTTAAAATCATCAGGTAAAACAAAAATAGACTTGCATGGAATTTCTTGTTTTTGTTGCTGTAGTATAGCGTATTTACTTAAAAGCGATGGAGGTAAAAGCGGTTTAAGTTCAAGTGTTAAAAAAGGATTATTGGAAGAATCGTAAATAACTTTGTCGTTTTCAAAAACCACATGTAAAATTACATTGTCATATTTTTTATCACCGGTATGTTTGTGGTTTAACCAATCGCTTGCTTTTATATGAATTTCAATATTACCCACCAAAATAGTATTGTCTATTCTGATCTGGGCATTAAAAAAATCAGGTCCCGCGTCTTTGTTTAATTGACCCGGATTAATTATTTCAATACGTTGAGAATTGTTTAATAGTAAGTTTTGCTTCGCTAGTATTTTGCTCTGCCATATAAAATGCAAAAGTTCTTCTTTCATATTCAGTTACTGCAATATAATAGCAAATTTAGAATAATACATTTTTCGAATTATTAATCTATAATTTACACTATAGTAACACTATATAAAAATAAAATACAATATATTGCGAAGCTATTTAAACAGCAAAATATGTTAAAAAAATTTATATTAAACATTAGTTTTTGCTTGGCAGTTATTGCCTCGCAAGCGCAAGCATTGCTTCCAACAGGTTGGAATTTTTCTTCTCCCAGCAGTACAACACCACCAACGGGGTGGACATTAAATTTAGGTACCAATGGCAACACTACTTACGCTTTTGGAGTAGGCGATGCTATTGCCTGCAGATTAGATGCAACAGGTGAAAATATAGTGATTAATGTAGCTGACAAACCCGGTACATTAAGTTATTATTTAAGCCCCCAAAATGCAGGAAATCCTTGGGGAGGTCAGTTTGATATTCAAGAAAGTAATGATGGAGGAACTTGGTCAATAGTGCGTTCAGTTACTTCAAAAGCCACTACAACAACCAATTTTACAAATGGTAAGTATACCGATGTTTTAAAACAAACAACTCGTTTTGTCAGGTTTTATTATACCACTAAAATAGCAGGCGGTAGTGCTTCTATACCAGGTGGTAATATGGCGTTAGATAGTGTATTAATTACAGCAGCTCCTATTGCAGCAACCCCAACCATACAAGTTAGTGGCAACACAGGAATTATTGGCAACAATGGTGATTATACCGTAGGTAATGCAACCAGCTTTACTTTTAAAGTTAAAAATGTTGGATCAGCCGATACTTTAGTTATTGATAGTATTAATTTTAGTGGAAGTAGTGCTTCAGCATATGCAGTTACCAATACATTTCCTATTAAAGTAGCCTCAAAAGATTCAATGCTTATTAATTGTACCCTTAATACAAGCGGTAATGGTAGCAGGTTAGCAGCTATTAATATTTTTAACAACGATGTAGATAAACAACAATTTATTGCAAACCTATATGGTATTGCCGGTAGCCTTGCCACAGAACCTTTGTTTAAACCCGTATCAGTTACTTTTAGCAATATTACTGCATATGGTTTAAATGTTGTATTAGCCGATACAGCTACTGCTTCAACAGAAAACTACATAGTATTGCGCAAACGCAACGGAACAATAACAGAAGTTCCCGTTGATGGACAAACCTACCAAAAAGGAGATTATATAGGTGCTGCACAAGTAGCCTATATTGGTCAAGTGGGTTCATTTAAACCAACCTATATTTTGGCCAACAATAACTACACCTTTGCTGCTTTTGCATTTAACGGTCCTTCAACTTACGAAAACTATTTAACCAGTAATTTTACTTCATCATCAGTTCAATCATTGGCAGGAAATGCAGGTAGCTACTACAGTAGTATCAATACAAGTGCTCCTACTTTCATAGCAGATTTAAGTGCTAAAGTAAATCCACACGATACCATTTTTTATAGCAACTATATTACTACGGTAATCAATAATTTTTTAACCAGAGATACCATACAAGGTAAAAAAGTAGTGAATTGCGTATATACAGGCATTGCTTATGTATACAACGAGCCATTTGTGTGGAATGCAAGTAATAGCACAGGAATATTAACTAGGGAACATACACGTGCGCAAAGCACTATGCCTAGTAATACCGCTGCACAAAATCCAAGCTGGCCTCGTAGCCCAAGTAATTTAGAACTACCGGAATATAACGACCAACATAATTTATTCCCTGCCGATCAAATTAATGCAAATGGTGTTCGTTCCAACTATCCTTTTGGGGAATGTGTAACTGTTACATCTACTTCGCCAACAGGTAAAGGTAAATTGGGTAAAGATGCCAATAACAATACCATATACGAGCCTAAAGATGAGCAAAAAGGAGATTTAGCACGTGCTTTATTCTACATGTCAGTTTGCTATAACGGTATAAATGGAAACAACTGGAGCTTGCCGTCTAATCAAGGCTTAGCTGTATTATTAAAATGGCACCAACAAGATCCACCAAGTGAAGAAGAAATTGCACGTCATGAATACATTGCTTCAGTACAGCACAATAGAAACCCATTCATTGACAATCCTAGCTGGGCTAATTTGATTGATTTCAAAACAATGACATTGATTCAAAACAAAGTGTTAACGGTAAATGCACCCAATGGTGGCGAAAATCTTATTGCAGGTAAAACAACACCTGTTATCTGGTTGTCAGCAAACATAACAGGCAAAGTAAAATTAGAATATACTACTAATGGAACAGACTTTAATTTTATTGATTCAGTAAATGCGACTACCGGAAATTATTCATGGACAATACCAGCAGTAGCTACCAGCACTGCAAAAATTAAAGTATCAGCAACCGATAATTCAATCAGCGATTTGAGTAATGCCAACTTTACTATCAGTGTACCATCGTTACAATTATTAACCCCTGTAGCTACTGATATATGGAAAGGCAACGACAATAAATATATTACATGGCAAAGTGCTTTTGTTGATTCTATTACTATTGATTTAAAAGATGGCTCAACATTACTTTGGTCAATAAAAGAAGCTGCAGGTAAAGACAGTTTTTCTATTGCTGTACCAGATGTAAACGCAAATAATGCCAAAGTTTACATAACCGAAGTAAACGGCAGTTTAAAAGACAGCAGCGCTGCCTTTAAAATTGAAAAAAGCGTATCAGTTCGCGAAGTATCAAACACAACCTTTGTTGTATATCCTAATCCGTCAAATGGAACCATTTACTTTAATACAAACATGAACATACGCAATGCTACTTATGAATTGTTTGATGTAACAGGTAAGTTAATGGCTGCGGATAATTTAGATAAAACAAATGCTATCCATATAGCACAAAAAGGAATTTATATTTTAAAGGCAAGTATTGATGAAAAAACCATTATTAAGAAAATAGTTGTAGAATAGTCAATATCATTACCATTTAAGAAACTACTTAGATTTAAAACCTAAGTAGTTTTTTTATGCAATATGCTGAATACTAAAAGTATTGTTATTAAAGGTAAAGCTCTCGCCAATTTGCTTACCCAGCATAGCTTTTGCCAAAGGCGCTTTGCCAGATATAACAGTTACAGTTTGGGCCTCAATACTTACCTGGCCTAGTGCTACACTAACATAAAATAATTTGGTGTCACAATAAACTAGTGAGCCCATAATTACTTGTTTACCTACAGGCGTATTTTCTAATTTTAACAACGAAGTTAATTCCTCTTTGTTTTTAACAACTTGGCTTGCATTCATATCTCTCGCCAGTTGACTCATAGCTCTGCCCGTTTCATATTTATCGCCCATACTGCTTTTCTCTTCACTATTGGCTGCTTCTTGCGCTTCTTGCATAGCCTTTTCACCATCAGCTATATGTTGCAGCAAAATATTTTTGCAATGGGTAAACAGCGTTGTTTTATTAATAAGTACAATATTATCGGACATGTATTTGTTATAAATGAAAAGAATAAAATAAAAACAGCCTACAACTAAAAGTTATAGGCTGTTGAGTGAAATATTTTTATGTTTTATGCTGCCACTACTATAGTTGGTGCTACACCCATTGCTTTTAAATGCATTAAATGAGAACGAACAGCACTAGCCACCGTTGGAAATTCTTTGTAGGTAATATTAAATTCTTCACAAGCCTGTTTTACAATTTTATGTATTTGTGGGTAATGTACATGGCTTATGCGTGGAAATAAATGATGTTCAATTTGAAAATTTAAACCACCCAATAACCAAGTCATAGAACGACTTTTGGTAGCAAAGTTTGCAGTGGTGTTTATTTGATGAATAGCCCACTCTGTTTCAATTTTCATCGAAGTTCCATTGGTATCAACAAAATCCATATCTTCTAAAATATGTGCTAATTGGAAAACAACAGCAATTACTAAACCGCATACAAAAACAGTAATTAAATAACCAATAATAGTAGGTACTAAGCCGGCAAAAAATATTGGCAATACTAAAAATAAACCGATGTAGCCTACTTTTGTAATCCAAAATATAAAATGTTCTTTTAAATCCATTTTACGCAAAGGCGTATAATCAGAAATACGGCTGGCAAAATATTTTTTAAAGTCGTTTAAAAACACCCAGAATAAATAAGTTAAACCGTAAAGTAATAAACCATAAATATGTTGAAAACGGTGATACCATTTACCATCCTGATCAGCATGCACCCTTATAAAAGGTTTAATATCAATATCATCATCCATACCTTCAATATTGGTATAAGAGTGGTGGTTAATATTGTGTTTTTGTTTCCATAAATAGCTGCTACCGCCCATTACATTCAGGGAGTAACTCATTGCTTCATTAACCCATTTTTTTGTAGAATAACTGCCATGTGCACCATCGTGCATTACATTAAAACCAATAGCGGCTAAGTCAACACCTAGTACTATACATAAAGCTACGTTTAGTAAAGCTGATTCAGGAGTGAAAAATACCAATACAATATAAATCAATGCTAATGCCGTTAAAAGTATAGCAGTTTTACTGTAAAGCTTATAGTTTCCTGTTGATTTAATGTTTTTTGACTCAAAGTAATTTTCAACACGTTGTTTTAAAATGTTAAAGAATTCTGGGTTTTTGTTGTCGAATTTAATTTTTGTCATTTAGTAATAGATAATGAATGCAATATCAACTATTAAATGCGTACTAAATAAAACATAAGTCATGTTTTTGTAATTTAATAGTTACAGTTATTTATATTAAAAATCCATTCTAAAACGTTCACGTTTAAATTGTTGAAAGGCTAAAGGATTTGCCTTTAAACTGGCATTGTCAGTCCTTCGGGCAATAATATCCAAAGCTAAATAAAGGGCATTACGCATGCTGCTTTCATCGGCAGTTCCCTTGCCGGCAATGTCATAAGCGGTACCGTGGTCGGGTGATGTTCTCACCACATTAAGTCCGGCTGTGTAATTTACACCATCAGTAAATGCAAAATATTTAAAAGGTATCAACCCCTGGTCGTGGTACATAGCTAATACAGCATCAAATTTTTCGTATTGTTTAGCACCAAAAAAGCCATCGGCAGGATAGGGGCCAAAAGCAACAATACCTTCAGCTTGTGCAGCATTTACTGCCGGAATAATAATTTCTTTTTCTTCATTGCCAATTAAACCATTGTCACCGGCATGTGGGTTAAGACCCAATACGGCTATTTTAGGTTTAGGACAATTGAAATCGTTTTTAAGCGATTCGTTTAATAGTTTTATTTTTTTCAGGATTAAATCGGTGCTTAGTTTTGCAGCTACCTCTTTAATAGGTAAATGGCCTGTTACCAAACCCACTTTTAACTCTTCGCAAACCAATAACATTAAAAAGTTATGACTACCTAGTTCATGCGCTAAATATTCAGTATGTCCTTTAAAAGGAAGCAGCTCACTGTTTACCTGGTTTTTGTTTAATGGAGCAGTAATTAGTCCGTCCAGTTTGCCTTCCTTTAAATCGCGGGTAGCCCATTCCAAACTTTTAAAAGCATATTTGCCCCCGGTAGTATTGGCGTCACCTATTTTTATTTCAACTTCCTCTTCCCAGCAACTAATTAAATTAACCTTTTTAGTGTTTAACTGATCCATACTTTTAACAATGTTTACAAAAAAATCAGGCAGACCTATTACCTTTTTCCAATACCCAATAATTTTAGGAGAGGCATAGATAACAGGTGTACAATAGTCGCAAATACGAGGGTCACTAAGGGTTTTAATTACAATTTCGGGAGCAATGGAATTTACATCGCCAATGGTTATACCTATGATAGGAAGTTTACTCATATTATTTTCAATAAAGGAAGGCAATTTAACCAAGATTTTGAATACTGCCAGTATTACTTTTAAATAATATATAGTAATTGCTTATCTATAATATAATCAAAAAACAAATTGTTGAAACGGGGTAATAGTATTATAATTGTTTGTTAAACAAATAAGTCCATGAAAAAAATATACTTAATCAGTATTCTTTTTTTATTATACAGCCTGCAAGTCAAGTCAATTAACAAACCCTTTAATCAATCAGTGGGGTATATTGAAAACAAAGGCCAAATAATAGATCAAAATAATAGTTCTAATCCATCTGTAAAATATTTATACAATGGTAATGGTTTAAATATACAATTGAAAGTCAATGGATTTAGCTACGATACTTATACCATAGAAAAAAAACCAAAAGCAAAAAACGAAACATACGAAGAACAAAACCTTCGGGAAAAATTCAAAACTCCACAAGAAGATATTACCTATCATTTCCATCGAATAGACATAGAATTTATAGGTGCCAATACCAAGCCGACCATAGTGGCCGAACAAGCCAATACCGGCTATACCAATTACTATACCGCTGGTACCAATGAAGAGGGGGTTACTTTTGTGAAAACCTATCAGAAAGTAACATATAAAAACTTATATGAAGGTATCGACTTGGAGTTTGTATTGGACCAAAATGATAAACCAAAATACAATTTTATAATACATCCGGAAGCAGATGCCAGCCTTATAAAATGGAAATATATAGGAGCCAACAAAACCAGTATAGAAAATGACAAGATAATACTGGGTACAGCCTTTGGTAATTTAGAAGAGAGAATACCAATTAGTTATATGGCAGAAAACAGAGCAAACGTAGAGGTCAAATATCAGCAAAAAGAAAACATCTTTAGCTTTCATGCTAATTTATACAACCAAACCCAAACATTAATTATTGATCCTGTTTTATGGTGTACATATTATGGAGGAGTTGGTAGTGAAAATGGCAGTGATATGAGTATTGATACCAGCGGAAATATATTTGTTTGTGGGAGTGCATCCTCCAGTTCAAATATAGCCACAATTGGGTCTCATCAAGCAAGTCTTGGGGGTAATAGTGATGACGGTTTTATTGTTAAATTCAATAGTTCAGGAGTACGTCTTTGGGGAACTTATTATGGTGGAACTGTAAGTGATGAGTTCAGAAGTATAACGGTGGATAAACAGGGGCAAAATATTTATGCCGGTGGAGTTACAAATTCAACAATTAATATTGCAACCAGTGGTGCACATCAAACTGCCAAAGGCAGCGCTGGGACAAGTACTCCATCGGATGCATTTTTAGTTAAATTCAATGATTTAGGTATAAGAATATGGGGAACATATTATGGAGGAGGTGCCTATGACCAAGCCTATATTGTAACAACGGACTTTACAGGGAACGTTTACCTGGGTGGTTTAACAAATGCTTCTGATAATATAGCCACAAGTGGGGCTCATCAGGTAAATATTGCAGCGGTTCTATATTATGATGGATTTATTGCTAAATTTAATGCCTCAGGTACAAGATTGTGGGGGACTTATTATGGAGGAACTGGTTGGGACGCAATTGTCGGAATAGTTACCGATGTAACCGGCAATGTGTATGCTTGTGGTGGTACATTCTCAACTAGTGGTATTGCTACAATCGGGGCACATCAGGTAGCACATGCTAATATTGGTAGTGAAGATGGACTTGTGGTTAAATTCGATTCGTTAGGTGTTAGGTTGTGGGGAACTTATTATGGTGGAACATCACAAGATGGCCCAAATGATATTACAAATGATAACAATGGAGATATTTATATTTGTGGTCACACAACATCTTCTACCAATATAGCAAGTGTTGGTGCCCATATGCCAACTTATGCAGGTGGGCAGGATGGTTTTATTGCAAAATTCAATAGTTTAGGAGTACGTCTTTGGGGAACTTATTATGGAGGAAATTCACTGGATGATTTTAAGTCAATAATTATTGATAATATAGGAAATGTTTTTTTAGGAGGAGCTAGTTCCTCTACTACAAATATTGCTAGTAGCATAGCTAATCAAACAGTTTTGGGAGGGAGTAGTGATGGCATTGTAGTTAAATTTAATAGCTTTGGTGTCCGTTTATGGGCCACTTATTTTGGAGGAAATAATGGTGATGGTATAGGTAGTCTTGGTGTTGACTATGCGGGTAATATTTATGTATGTGGTAGCACATTATCCACGTCTAATTTGGCTACCTTTGGGGCACATCAAACAGCTTTGTCTAGTATTAGTTCAACTGATGCGTTTATAGCATCGTTTACATCTAGTGGTGGTTTACCTGTGAAATTACTTTCTTTTACTGGTAAAAAAGATAGTAGAAATATTACACTTACATGGCAAACAGCCAGTGAAATAAATAATGAAAAATTTGAAATAGAACGTTCTTTTAATAATAAGGATTGGGCCAAAATTGGCAACGTAAAGGGCAATGGAACGAGTAGCATAACAAATCAATACCAATTTACGGATAATAGTTTTTCATTAATTAATGAGCAACCGCCAAGTTTATATTATCACTTAAAACAAATAGATTTTGATGGTTCTTTTGAATATAGTAAAACTGTTTTAGTATCAAATAGTGGCTTTCAAGAAAATAATATATTACCCAATCCTTTTGTTAATGAATTAACTATTGATTTAAATAGTTCGAATGCAGGAATTGCTAAGGTTAAAATTACAGATGTAATGGGAAGAGAATATTATAACAGCAATGAAAATATAAGCGAAGGGTTTAATCAAATACAAGTTAATACTACACTGTTTGAAAGAGGTATTTATATAATACAAATACTGGTAAATGATGAAATAATTAGCAAAAAAGTATTAAAGCAATAAAAACAATAAACTACAAAGCTTTTAAACTTGCAATAATTTCAGTCGGATTACTGCTGGCAAACACATAATTACCTGCTACCAATACATCTGCACCTGCTTTCAATAGTTTTGGAGCGGTAACATCGTTTACGCCACCATCAATTTCTATTAAGCAAGAACTGTTTTTTTGAATAATTAAGCTTTTTAAATCAGCACACTTGCTGTAAGTATTTTCAATGAATTTTTGTCCGCCAAAACCGGGGTTCACACTCATCATACAAACCAAATCAATATCTGCTATTACATCTTTTAACAAATCAACAGAAGTATGCGGATTAAGTGCCACCCCTGCTTTCATTCCGGCTTCTTTTATGGCATGAATGGTTCTGTGCAAGTGGGTGCAAGCTTCGTAATGCACGGAAAGAATATTGGCTCCGGCATTTTTAAAATCATTAATATAACGCTCCGGCTGCACTATCATTAAATGAACATCTAAGGTTTTAGTGGCTAATTTTTTTAAAGGGACCATTACGGGAAAACCAAAAGAAATATTAGGTACAAATACCCCGTCCATTACATCAATATGAAACCAATCAGCCTGGCTTTGGTTAATCATTTCAATATCGGTTCCTAATTGGGCAAAATTGGCCGAAAGGATAGAGGGAGCAATTAAATGTTTTGACATACTGCTGCGAATATAAAATATAAGTCCGCAACATGAAAATAATTAGTTAATCATTTAATAAGAAGAAACCGATACCTAAGTTGATATTTACAACCGTTTGGTTATAAGAAACATCACCTTGTGGATATATTTTATTGCCCGTTTTATCGATAACTATAACATTTTTTGGTTTAGCATAACTTGAAATATAATCGGCTTCAATTTCTATAAACCATTTATCTTTAAGAGGCAAGTAAATGCCAATACCGAGCCCTGTAATAAAGCCAAAGCTAGAAGCTTGCGGGAACATAAGTGATTCTTTACTATTGCTAATTTCAATTTCGGCAGTTTTAGAAACGCCTAAGCCACCGAAACCTTTTATAAACAATGGTGTTTCCTTACCTTTAAATAGTAAACTGGCAATTACCCCCTGTGTGCTTGATTTTTGAAGTACTTTGGCATTATTGGTTGTATATATATTATTGGAAGCTGATCTTAAGTTACCGTCTTCAAGCCCATTGGTGTAGTAAAGATAATTTAAACCAACACAAAAAGTGTTTGCTAATCGGTATTCTGCATATAACTTATAGTTTTGACCTGTTGTTGCATAGCCATTATCAACATATAAATTAAAACCACTTGCAAAATTACCGGTAGGCATGGCAAATCCCGTTTGGATACCAATTTGTAGTTTAGGAGCTTGTCCGTATGTTTTAAAAGTTGTAATTAGTATTAATAAAAGTAGAGTTTTTCTAAGCATAATTCATGCAATTTTTGGTTAATGTTTTTTATTACAAAACAAGATGCTTCAAAATGCAATAATGATTATCTACACTCATAAAAATCAATGGACTTATTTTTTTAATGTATATATGAATGGCGGGCAAACATAATGTAAGCCTTAAAATCTGATGTAGTTTGTCTTACCCAAAAATACTTTGGTGCGAAATGTAAATTATATTTTCTAGCCTGCTTTGCATCAATTATACTTGCACCAATGTTTCGCTATAAATTCATTATTTTAATACTTTGTTTAAGTTTGGCCAGAACTGTTTTTGCCCAATACGATGACGAAGTACAACCTTATAAAGAACCACAGGGACGTAATAATTGGTATATTGAAGCAGGCGGTGCAGCCCTTTTATGGAGTGCTAATTATGAGAAATACCTGTATCAAAACAGAACAAAGTCTTTAACATGGACAGGCAGGATTGGCTTTGGTTTTTGCCCGATTGAATACAAATTATTAAACAGCGTTTACCTCGAAAAAAATTCTGTGGCCATGCCTTTTACCACGTCTCTTGTATTAGGAAAAGGAAAAGAAAAATTAGAATTAGGTGCTGGTTATACATTAGCTACTAAAAACTTTTTAGAGCGCCAGGTCTTCCCCACTTTTATTGCTGGGTTTAAAGTAATTGATAACAATGGAACTTTGCTTAGAATTAATTATGCCCCACATTACCGCGATGAACAATTTATCAATTGGTTTGGTGTGAGTTTAGGTCGTAATTTTTAGTTTAGTTTTCCTTTTTCTTTCATACTTTTGCATGCTATGCAAAAAACAGTTGCGTTTTATACATTAGGTTGTAAATTAAACTTTTCCGAAACCAGTTCTATTGGCAGGCAGTTAAGTGAGGCAGGTATGCAAAAGGTTGCTTTTGAAGCAGGAGCTGATGTATATGTGGTGAATACCTGCTCCGTAACAGATAATGCAGATAAAAAATGCAAAAAAATAGTAAAAGAAGCTTTACGCCATAATCCGAATGCATTTGTAGCCATAGTAGGCTGTTATGCGCAGCTAAAGCCAAACGAAATAGCTAAAATACCAGGGGTAGACATTGTATTAGGGGCTGCTGAAAAATTCAACATCAATAATTACTTAGAAGATTTAAATAAAAAAGAAGTTGCGGTAGTTAA
This sequence comes from Bacteroidota bacterium, assembly GCA_040388375.1. Taxonomy (NCBI): domain Bacteria; kingdom Pseudomonadati; phylum Bacteroidota; species Bacteroidota bacterium. The sequence continues at coordinate 140,737 of JAZKBU010000003.1, forward strand.
AGAAGGTAAAATAAAAGAAGTTTTAGATTACCACGCAAGCTACTCCATAGGTGACAGAACACGCTCATTTTTAAAAGTACAAGACGGTTGTGATTATTTTTGTTCGTTTTGCACTATTCCATTGGCTAGAGGTAAAAGCAGAAGCGATACCATAGAAAATACAGTAAAACAAGCTGCTGAAATTGTTAACCAAGGTATAAAAGAAATAGTTTTAACAGGCGTAAATACTGGCGATTTTGGACATGGAACTGAAGAAAACTTTTATTTACTGTTACAAGCTTTAGAGCAGATTGAAGGATTGGAAAGAATACGGATTTCATCAATAGAACCAAACTTACTAACCGATGAAATTATAGAGTTGGTAGCCCAATCAAATAAAATTGTTCCCCATTTTCATATTCCATTGCAAAGCGGAAGCGATAAAATTTTACAATCAATGCGCAGAAGGTATTTAACAGCGTTATATACTTCGCGGGTTCATAAAATTAAGACGTTAATGCCCCATTGCTGTATTGGTGTAGATGTTATAGTGGGTTATCCGGGTGAAGAACATGAAGATTTTATTGATACCTATAATTACTTAAATGAATTAAATATTTCGTACTTGCATGTGTTTACCTATAGCGAGCGTGTAAACACTACAGCTTATAAATTACCGGGTAAAGTACCCAATAGCGAACGTGCAGATAGAAGTAAAATGCTACATATTTTATCAGACAAAAAACGTCTGGCGTTTTATAACGAACATGTTGGTAAAACCTATCCGGTACTTTGGGAGGCAGAAAACGATAACAATATAATGTATGGGTTTACCAGTAACTATATAAAAGTTAAAACTAATTACGATCCTATGTTGGTGAATGAAATAATAGAGGTTGAAATTACTGCCATTGATAACGAAGATATGGTGGCTAAGTGCAAGCTATTACAAATGGTTTATTAGTACGGGCTAATTATACATATTAAAACAAAAAACGCAAGTACTTAAAGTGCTTGCGTTTTTTGTTATGTGTTAAGCCTACTTTAGTTTAAGCCGGCAAGTGTAGCATTGATAGCTTCAAAATTAGGCATGTTGCTCGGAACATCTAATACCTCGGCATATTGAATAATACCTTCTTTGTCAATTACAAATGCAGAACGCTTAGAAACACCGTGCATACCAAAAGCAGGGAATGTTTCGTGAAGGGCATGGTAAGCAGTTGAAGCTGTTTTATTAAAATCCGATAACAAATCAAATGATAAGTTTTGCTCCTCTTTAAATTTACCTAATGTAAATAATGAGTCAACAGAAATAGCAACAACATCAGCGTTGTCGTTTTTATACATGCTAATGCCATCGCGCACTGCGCATAATTGTGCCGTACATACACCGGTAAATGCAAATGGAAAAAAATGTACAATTAAATTTTTATCCTTAAAATCTTCTAGTTTTACTTCTTTTTTGTCAGAGCTAAACAATGAGAAAGAAGGTGCTTTATCGCCTTTTTGTAATGTCATGTTTTATTTGTTTTGTTTATATAATTTGTAACCACAATGGTATAAAAATTGTTTTGAAGAGTTGTTATAAAACCTCCATTATTCGTTTTATCAACCTGAGCTTGTGGCTGTATTTTTTACTTTCATTATTAATAATACCAAAATTATCTATTTTATCAATACGTACTTTGCCACTGGCATGTATAATGGTTTCATTGTCCAGCAAAATACCTACATGCGTAATGCGCCCTTCTTCATTATCAAAAAAGGCTAAATCGCCTAATTTTGCTTCGCTTAAAAAAGCAAGAGTTTGCCCTTGCTCTGCTTGTTGGTATGCATCGCGTTTCAATAAAAAACCATATTGTTTAAATACACTTTGCGTAAATCCGCTACAGTCAATTCCCCAGGCAGTTCGTCCGCCCCAGAGGTAAGTAGTATTTAAAAACTGTTTAGCTATATCAATAAATGGTAAAAACGTTTCTTTGTAATCTAGTTGAAAATGCTGATTGGCAATGGTAAATGATTGGTGTCCATATATACAGCTACCGGCAGGTACCAGCATATTAGTACCATTTATTTGTACACTTAACTGAGGATAGCTTTTAACTATACTCACATTGGTAAGATTATGGAGTTCTTGTTCGCTTATAGTATCATATTGTCCTTCACTTATCCAGCCGGTATAATGGTCGTCAAAAGTTTCAATTTTTATCCAATCAGCCTGTTGGTGAAGTACTTTATATTTTTCGCCAAATAACACTTGGCTCACCATTTCACTTTTGCTTGTAGGCTGTTCTCTTAACGGGATAAGTGGAAGTAAACAAATGCCAAACATATTTTTTATATTTAAATTAAATCGTTTATTTGTACAAATCTAATTAAAAAACATGAGTAATATAGACCTTACCTATTTAAATGAAATATCAGGTGGCGATAACGCCTTTATTCGCGAAATGCTTGATTTGTTTTTAAATACTACGGCTATTGAAGTAAACGATTTTGACCCATTATTGGCGAATCAAAATTATGAAGGAATAGGCCAATTGGCGCATAAAATGAAAGCCCCTATACAAATGCTAGGTGCAAGTGATTTGTTTGAAAAAGTACGCGCATTGGAAGCAATTGGTAAGAATAAAACCAATTTAGAAAGCGTTCCCAATTTAATTAATGAAATAAAAGTAAGCATTGATAATTTGAAAATTGAAATTGGTCAATTATTGCTTACTATGTAAGAAGCTAAAACGATAGAAACTAAAAAATCCCGACACTTTTTAAAGTATCGGGATTTTTTATTGGATTAATGTTTTATATAATTAAGCTTCAGCTTTTTCAGCTAAAGGTTTAATAGAAACATAACTACGATCGTTAGCTTTTTTACGGAAAACAACGGTTCCATCAATTAAAGCAAATAATGTATGGTCTTTTCCAATTCCTACATTATCACCTGGGTGATGTTTTGTTCCGCGTTGACGAATAATGATATTGCCAGCGTCAGCTCTTTGACCACCAAATATTTTAACGCCTAAACGCTTACTGTGCGATTCGCGTCCGTTTTTCGAACTACCTACACCTTTCTTGTGAGCCATGGTATTTAAATTTTTTTAGTTAAACAATAATTAAGCGTTTATAGCTTCAATTTGAATTTGGGTGAAACATTGACGATGTCCATTCAATTTTCTGTAACCTTTTCTGCGTTTTTTCTTAAACACAATTACTTTGTCACCTTTTAAATGGGTTAAAACTTTCGCTTTAACATTTGCGCCTGATACGGTTGGCAAACCTACGGTTACTGAGCTACCATTATCTAATAGCAGAACCTTGTCGAATTGAACACTGGCGCCTTCTTCGTGCTGTAAACGGTGTACATACACTTTTTGGTCTTTTTCAACTTTAAATTGTTGGCCAGCAATTTCTACGATTGCGTACATGATTTATTAATTTTAAATTTTTAAGGGCTGCGAATATATGCTAATCTTATTTAAATCCAAATACTTAATCAAATAATTTTGAATAAGTATCAAATTCGTTTTTCAATAAATGCCTGAATAGCAGCATTTACCTCATCACTTTTTTCAATTTGTACAAAATGGCCTGCATTTTTTAAAAGCAGTACCTCGCTGTTTTCTATTAAAGCTTCCGCTTTTTTTGCAATGCTGCTCACCGTTTCGGTAGGATGCAGTAACAGGTTGGGAATCATTGCATCGTTTTCTCCAAAAATAATAAGTGTTTCCTGATTTATTTGGGGCAAAAACTGTTGTACTTGCTCTGATAGCATGCCATTAATGGAAGCCGTAATCATTTGCTGCCAATTGCCCGTTTTTTGTAAAGGAATAAAAGCTTTTGATTCGTCAATTACTTTATTAATAAGCTTATGATCAAAACGATAAAAGCTTTGTTTAATCGCATTTTCCAAATAAAACTCATTGCTGTACATAAATTGCCCCATCTGAATACTTTGGTTAACCATCATTTTATCCAACTCAGAAAAGTACTCAAGCCCGCTTGCTGCTATTAAAACAAGTTTACTAACCAAATGCGGATAGCGCAAGGCAAACACCATGGCTATATGCCCACCCATACTGTGCCCTACTAAATGAATAGTTTCCAATTGCAAAACATCTATTAATTTTTTGATGCATTCGGCATAAAAAAACATGCTGTATGGATAGTTTCCATGGCTTGAGTTTCCGTTACCGGGCAAATCAATGGCTATGCAACGAAACTTTTTAGAAAGGTTTTCTGTTGTATAATTCCAAATTCCTTTGTGATTACCTAAACCATGAATAAATAAAATAGTTTGTTTCCCTTTGCCTGATTCATTGTAGGCAATTTCTATATCAGATGTGATGAATGTTTTGTTCAATTTAATAATATAAGCGAGTGGCAAGTTATTTTAATTATTTAATTAGACTTATGTTTAAATAAGAATTAGAAAAATAAAGCAACTAAATAAAAGGTAAAGGTATTTGGCACTTGAATTGCCAAATATTAATTCCTTAAAAAATAATCACCGTAATATAAATGATAAATATACCTGAAGACGTTAATTTTGAAGAGTGGGCAGATAATGACGATGATGATTCCACCGGTATTCCGATAACACTTGATGATAAAGATTTATTGGTAAACGTGGAAGATTTGCCCGAAGTGCTGCCAATTTTGCCGCTTCGTAATACAGTTCTGTTTCCAATGATGGCATTACCTGTTAGTATTGGACGCGAAAAATCCAATAAACTGATTAAAGATGCTAAGAAAAACAAATCGTATATTTTAGTTGTAACCCAAAAAAACATAAAAGCAGATGAACCGGAAATTGGCGATTTGTACAAAATTGGGACTTTAGCCAAAGTATTAAAGGTTATTAAACTCCCCAATAACCAAGAGACGGTTTTTTTACAAGGTATTAAGCAAATAAGCCTGCATGATATTACTGAAACAGAACCTTATCTAAAAGGTACATTTACGGTAAATGAGCAATTGGTTGATACAGAGGATAGCAATACGCGCGATTTAATAACAACCATTAAAACATTAGCTACTGAGTTAATTCAATTGCATGGCGCTTTTTCGCCAGAAATGGCTAGTGGCATTAAACGTATTGACAATCCATTGTTATTGATGGCATTGGTAGCTACTAATTTAAATGCAGAAGTAGAGTCGAAACAACGTATTTTAGAGAATGATTCCTTGGGTAAAATGGCTCAGGTGCTGGTTGAGTTAATGATGGCTGAAAAAGAGTTGTTACAACTTAAAAATAAAATACAAGACAAAGTACGTGGAGATTTGGATAAGCAGCAACGCGAATTTTTCCTTCACCAACAAATTAAAGCTATTAATGAAGAGCTGGGCTCAGAAAGCCCGGAGCAGGAAATTGAAACCTTAAAAGCAAGAGCTAAGGATAAAAAATGGCAACCGGAAATAGCAGAAGCATTTAATAAAGAACTGGAGCGTTTGAAAAGAATTAATCCAATGGCTCCTGATTATAGTATTCAGGTTAATTACTTAAATACCTTGTTGGATTTGCCATGGGATGAAACAACAAACGATAACTTTGATTTAAAAAGAGCAGAAAGCATTTTAAATGAAGACCATTTTGGGTTAGAAAAAGTAAAACAACGTATATTAGAATACCTGGCAGTTTTAAAACTAAAAGGCGATATGAAAAGCCCTATACTTTGTTTGTACGGCCCTCCGGGAGTCGGTAAAACAAGTTTGGGCAAATCAATTGCCAAGGCTTTAGACAGGAAATATGCACGTATAGCATTGGGTGGTTTGCATGATGAAAGCGAAGTGCGCGGACACCGTAGAACTTACATAGGAGCTATGCCGGGGCGTATTATTCAAAACCTGAAAAAAGTAAAAAGCAATAATCCTGTTTTTGTATTAGATGAAATTGATAAAATACAAACCAGTTTCAGAGGCGATCCTTCCAGTGCATTATTAGAAGTATTAGATCCAGAACAAAACGGAACTTTCTACGATAATTTTGTAGAGATAGATTATGACTTATCAAAAGTAATGTTTATAGCTACCGCTAATAATTTAGATGCTGTTCAGCCTGCTTTGTTAGACAGGATGGAGATTATAGAAATTAACGGATATACTTTAGAAGAGAAAGTAGAAATAGCCAAAAAATATTTAATTCCAAAACAGGAATTGAATCATGGTTTGAAGAAAAACAGCTTTGAACTAAGTAATGAAGTGTTGGAAAAAATTGTAGATGGCTACACCAGAGAAAGTGGTGTACGTGGTTTAGAGAAAAAAATAGCTGCTATTGCAAGGCATATTGCTATGCAAAAAGTAATGTTTAAGAAAAACAAAAAAACAATTGACTTAACAGATATTCAAACCATTTTAGGGGTTGAGCGTGGCGATAAAGAAATGTATCAGGGTAATGATGTGGCAGGAGTAGTTACAGGTTTAGCCTGGACAAGTGTAGGGGGTGAAATACTTTTTATTGAAAGTAGTTTAACTAGGGGAGCAGGCAAACTTACATTAACAGGCCATTTAGGCGATGTAATGAAAGAATCAGCTATTACTGCATTAACTTTTCTGAAAGCACATTGCGATTATTTGGGTATAGACCCGAAGGTATTTGACAAGTTTGATATACATATACATGTGCCTGCAGGAGCGGTTCCTAAAGACGGTCCATCAGCAGGTATTACCATGCTTACTTCATTAGCCAGTTTATTTACCCAACGCAAAGTAAAACCTCAATTGGCTATGACCGGTGAGATTACTTTACGCGGAAAAGTATTGCCAATTGGAGGTGTAAAAGAAAAAATATTGGCAGCTAAGCGAGCAGGAATTAACCATATAATTTTATGCGAAGCCAATAGAAAAGATGTAGAGGAAATAAGTAAACATTATTTAAATGATTTAACTTTTCACTATGTAAAAAATATGCTTGAAGTTATTGATTATGCTTTGCTTGATGAAAAAGTAGAGCACCCTGTAAATATGACTATTGAAGAAGTAAAACCCACTGAAAAATAGATTTTATTGAATACCTGATTTTACCGTGCATCAATAGAAAATGTATAAAAATAAAAAGACCTGCATATTGCAGGTCTTTTTATTTTTAGGGTGCTGAATAATAACTTGAAATCGCAGTGATTGATGAGGTTTGCGATTAAATAAGTTTTTTTAATGGGTAAAATTATGCTAATTGCAGAAACTAAAATTTATAATACATGAAAAAATTATTATTGATTACAGTAACTATAATTTCTAGTTTGTTTACTGCATTTGCACAACAAAATAACGATGATATAGTTGGTGTTTGGGAAACAGGTAATGGCAAAGCGAGAGTAAAAATTGATAAAGTAGGCGATTACTATTTTGGTAGAATTATTTGGTTAAAAGAACCATTGAGCGTAGATGGAAAACCCAAAGTAGATAAGAACAATAAAGATGTGAACAAGCGCAATACACCTATACTAGGTTTAAGACTAGTAGGTGGTTTTAAATGGGAAAGTGAAAACCGTTGGGAGGGAGGAACCATTTACGATCCGGAAACAGGAAATGAGTATAAATGTAATATTACACTGGTAGATAAAAACACCATGAATATAAGAGGTTATATTGGTATAAGTATGTTTGGGCGAACCGATACCTGGAAACGCATAGAACAAAAGAAATAGATTTTAAAACCTGCCTAAAAAGAAGACTATTTGTTGTCTAATGAAGAGAGCCTGTGAATAGTTGAAAATTGAGTTTAGGATTTTCGTACGCATTCTATATTTTCGCCCCGCATGAGTAAGCAATCATTATCTGTAATTATTCCTTGTTATAATGAGGAGCTTATGATAGAAAAAACCTATCAAAGAGTAAAAAACGTTGTTAACCAATTGGCAATGGTTGATACACAGATAATTTTTATAAATGATGGAAGTAAAGATCAAACAGCTAATCAGTTAAATAAAATAGCAGCTAATGATAATCAGGTATTTGTAATACATTTTTCCAGAAATTTCGGACATCAGGCAGCGGTAACAGCCGGTATTAATAATTGCAATACAGATATAGCTATCATTATAGATGCTGATTTACAGGATCCACCGGAGTTATTTGGTGAAATGATTGACTTATACAATTCTTCAGCGTGCAATGCCATTTACTGTGTTCGAAAATCAAGGCCGGGTGAAACCTGGTTTAAAAAAATAACCGCTAAATATTTTTACCGCTTAATGGATAGGTTAAGCGAAGTACCTATTCCGCTTGACACGGGTGATTTTCGCTTGATAGATAGCCATATTATAAACGAATTTAAACAGTTAACAGAAAGCAATAAATTTGTACGTGGTTTAATAAGTTGGATAGGTTTTGTACAAATACCTTTTTACTACGAACGCCATGAACGCGAAGAAGGCGAAACAAAATACCCATTGAAAAAAATGATACGTTTTGCTTTGAATGGTATTATGTATTTTTCGAAAAAGCCACTTAAAATTTCCATTCAGTTAGGCTTAATGAGCACCCTGTTAGCCTTGGTACTTTTAATATACATACTATACGGCTATTTTGTAAGCGGGGAGGCTGTAGCCGGTTGGGCCAGTACTTTAACAATAGTTATTTTCTTTGGAGGTATTCAGCTGCTTACCATAGGTTTAGTAGCTCAGTATATTGCCAATATTTTTGACGAAGTAAAAGGCAGACCGGATTATATAATTGCTAAAAAAGTAAATTTTTAAATTAGTATCTTGCCGACCTTAAGTTAAATTAAATTAATATTCAAATAAAAATTATACCATGAGTGACCCACGTTTAAAACCAGTATTAGATAGATTGAAAGAAGAAATGGATTTTGCCATAGAGCATGCCAACAGTGAATTTACTAAAATAAGAGCTGGAAAATCACACCCGAGTATGGTAGATGCGGTAAAGGTTGATTCATACGGTCAATTAGTGCCTATTAACCAGGTCGCTAATATTAGCACGCCTGATGCAAAAACAATTACTATTCAACCTTGGGAAAAATCAATGATACAAGCCATTGAAAAAGGAATTGTTATTGCCAATTTAGGTTTTAACCCTACTAATGATGGTACTTTAATTCGTATTATTTTACCACCATTAACAGAAGAGCGCAGACGCGAAATTGCTAAGAAAGCAAAAGGCGAATCGGAAAACGCTAAAATAGCTGTTAGAAATATTAGAAAAGAAATAAACGAAACCATTAAGAAACTACAAAAAGATGGTTTAGCTGAAGATGAAGCTAAAACGGCTGAAGCAGGTGTACAAAAAACCACAGATGCTTATATTAAAAAAATTGATGATCTTTTAGCTGTTAAAGAGGCTGAGATTATGCATGTATAATTAATTGGTTAATTACTAATTATTTATTCGCAATGGTTGGGTTAGTTTGGTGCTTTCTCAACCATTGTTATTTTTAACAATTATATTTAAAGAGAGCCTGTGGTATTAAAAAACAATAAAATAAAATCAATACTCATTATTGCGCTAAAGTTTATAGGTGCTTTTTTAGTGATTGCTGTTGCTTCATTTTTTTTATTCAGGGGCTATTTTTTAGATAAAGCCATTGCTAAAATTAGCAATAAATTTAAAACCAAATACCAAGCCGAACTTAAAATTGGCAATGCTTCATTTATAGGGTTAAGTGGCGTACAGTTAGACAATATAACACTGGTTCCTGAGGGAAAAGACACCCTATTAAACATTAATTATTTTGCAACAAGTGTTAGGTTTTGGTATTTGTTTATAGGTGAAGTACGTGTTAAAGATTTAAGCTTAAAGAGCGGTTATATTCAACTGGTAAAAAAAGGCGATGATAAAAATTTTGATAACTTTTTAAGTAAAAAAGATACTTTAAAAGAGGACACAGATAAGGCAGGCAGTAAAATAAACTATGCCAAAGTAGTTTATAAATTAATATCACGGTTATTGGCACAAGTGCCTAATAATGTTTTAGTAGACCAACTCAGTTTAAAGATAGTTGATAATGATAAACACCTTGATTTAGCTATCAATGAGCTTTCACTCAACAACCAGGTATTTGATAGTAAAATTATAGTTACCGATAATTTTCAAGCCCAGAAATGGCGTATTAGCGGAACTGCAAAAACAAAAGAACGCAGGGCAGATTTAAACATTGAAAGGGTAGATTCAGAAATGGTTATTATTCCATACCTGAATGAACGTTTTGGCTTAATGGCCGCATTTAATAAAGTACGTTTTCAATTAGATGGTTTTGAGTTTAGCAACGAAGAGTTAAAAATAGATGGCGCTGCGGCTATTGATAATTTACTAATTAACCATGAACGTATTGCTAAAACAGATGTAATTATCAATCACGCAGATATTACTTATCATTATTTATTTGGTACCAATTTCCTGTCGTTGGATAGCAGCACTACAGTCACTTTTAACCAAACAAAATTTCATCCGTATTTTAAATTAGAAGAAAGGGCAGATGATGAAGACCTGAATAAAAAAGTGCCTCGCAATAAAGAAAACATATTCTATAAGTTTTTTGATAAGTACATTGTTTCCATGAACGTGCGAACAGAAAAAACACTTGCACAAGATTTCATTAATTCATTACCAAGTGCCTTGTTTAGCCATATACAAGGAATGGAAGCAAGTGGAAGTTTTACTTACAAACTTGATTTTAAACTAGACATTCATAAGCCGAACGAAATGGTTTTTGAAAGTGAAATTGATAAAGATAATTTACACATAACACAGTACGGACAAGCTAACTTGGAAAAACTAAATGGCAGCTTTATGCATACACCTTACGAAAGAGGCAGACCACAACGTTCGTTTATGGTAGGCCCGGAAAATGTAAACTATGTAACATACGAACAAATATCGCCATTCATTAAAAAAGCTATTTTAACTACAGAAGACCCATCGTTTATGTACCATAGAGGTTTTGTGAATGAAGCCTTTCGCCAATCCATTGCCAAGAATATAAGAGCCGGAAAATTTGCACGTGGAGCCAGTACCATTAGCATGCAATTAGTTAAAAATGTTTTTTTAACACGCGAAAAAACGATGGCGCGTAAGCTGGAAGAAATTTTGCTCGTATACATTTTAGAAAACAATTATGTGGTTCCAAAGGAACGCATGTTTGAAGTTTACCTGAATTTAATAGAATGGGGTCCTAATGTATATGGTATAGGTGAAGCTTCGCGTTTCTATTTCCAAAAAAGCCCCGCAGAACTAACACTGAACGAAGCTTTGTATTTGGCCAGCATTATTCCAAGTCCGAAAGGGTTTATGTATAAGTTTGCAAAGGATGGAACTTTAAAACCTTACATGGAAAGAACTTTTCAGTTTATTACCAATAAAATGTTGGTGCGTAACTTAATTATACCTGATGATACCGTTGGGTTAAATTTTAAAGTAAATATTAGTGGCATAGCTAAAAGCTATATTATTAAAAGTGATACCATTGTTAACGATAGCATTTATATTGACGATGATGGATTAATAGGAACGGTAGGAGATAAGCAAGAGGAATAAACAGTACCGTATGCCAATAAGTAGTAAAATTAATAAGACTGGTTTAGTAATATATGCTTTATTTTTAGTAGAGTTATTGGTGTTTTTTATATTTAAAAAACAGCTCGATTTTATTGTGGCACCTATTATATTTACTGTTTGTGGTCTGGCTATAGCCTATTATCCTTTAGTGAAAGAACCATTGAATGGTGTGGGGAATAGGGCTCCTCAAAAGTCTAATAAACATATTGTATACTTAGCATTGGTTGTAGTGAGTGTAAGCTTTTGTTTATGGGCACATTTTATCTTTATCAATAATCCAATCGACATTAAAAAATCAGATATTATTCCCTACATAAATGAAGTATATGTAAAACGGTTTTTAAACAATGAATGGGTTTATGCAAAAGCACCCGGTTTGGGTTATGGCAATTGGACTCCCAATTATTTACCCTTTCACTGGTTTCCTTTTGTATTGGCTAAAGTATTGCAAATAGATTTCCGTTGGATACCCTTTGTTGCCTATTTATTGAGTGTTTTTATTTATGCCAAACAATTACTAAAACAGGCACATTCAGCTATTAATATAACGGGTAAACTTCTGTTACCATTTGTTATATTAATTTTTATCTGTTTTAAACAAACAAGCGAATTAGCACATACCGTAGAATTGCTAATAGCCAGTTATTATTTTTTGCTAAGTATTTTTATCAATAACAATTCATTGGGTGGGAGAGGTTTTTCATTAACTGCTACTTTGTTATCGAGGTACGTGGTTATATTTTATTTGCCGGTAGCGTTGTTAATAGAATGGTTAAGTAATAGGAAACAAGCCATACTACAAGTTGTTTTTGTATTGGTAGCTGTTAGTATATGTTATATTATTCCGTTTTTAAGCAGAGATTGGAGCATCTTTACCGAAGGAGCCAAGTCGTATGATATAGCTACATTGGGCGAATGGGATGGACAAGACTGGCAACCTAAAACAGATAATCCATTTCAACTTTTTCAAGGATTGGGTTTTGCCTCATGGGTATATTTATTAAGCAATGCCCCCTTACCGGCCAGGGTTGATTTACATAAACACATTATGTTTGCGGCTATTATTATAAGCATTGTTTGTTTAGCGTATATAGTATTAAAAAAACACAAAACGGTTAAACCGCAATTTCTACATTTATTAGCTTTAAAAGCACTATTAACTATTGTGTTTGCATTTGCTTTAGTTCCTTACAATTATTTGTTTTGGAGCTCTATTGTTATATCCATTACCATAGTTTCTAATTATAAATTAGTCGATGAAAATTAAAAGTAACGAACATAAAATAGCTTATATGATAATGGTATTTTTTGCCATTATATTTTGTTCCATATCATTGGTTAACCATTATAACTTTAGAACATACTCTTTAGATTTAGGTTTGCATAACCACGCTATGTACGACTATAGAAACTTGCGCCCCAATTATTCATTGTTGTTAGTGCCTCTTTTTAGTCCTCGTAACCAGTTAAGCGATCACTTTGATTTAATGGTTGTTTTGCTATCGCCCTTAAGCTTTATTTTTGGTAATGCCACTTTGTTGGTAGCACAAATTGCAGCCGTTATATTAGGAGGCTTTGGCACATACAAATATTTTAAATCAAAAGCAGCAGCAGGTTCTACATTGCCTAATTATGCCTTGTTTCATTTTTACAGTATCTGGGGTATTTATTCAGCCCTTTCATTCGATTACCATAGCAGTGTAATTGGTGCTATGCTTGTGCCATGGTATTTTTATTTTTTTGATAAGCGAAATGTAAAAATGACCATACTCTTTTTTGTACTTATTATTATTTGTAAAGAAATAATGGGTTTATGGTTATTATTTATCAATTTAGGTTTAGTACTACAAAACAGAAAAGATAAACAACAAATAAAAAAAGCACTTGCCTTTGCAGGTATAAGCCTTGTTTACTTTTTCTCTATGATTAGTTTTGTCATTCCGGCTTTATCACCAACGGGTAATAACTATATTCATTTCTCGTTTGATGTATTAGGTAAAAATCCGGCAGAAGCTATTAAAACCATTCTAACCAGATTTCAGTTTGCTATTACCTTGTTATTTGAAAGCAATAACCCCAATCCGAAAACATTTGCTATTAAAACCGAATTACATTTTTATGTATTGTTAGCAGGAGGCTTTGCTTTGTTTTTAAAGCCTCAATATCTAATTATGCTTATTTCCATATATGCACAAAAATTGTTTAATACTGACCCGATGAAATGGGGTTTAAATTACCATTATAGCATAGAGTTTGTACCCATTATTACATTTGCATTGTATACATGGCTTATAGAAAACGAACCGTTAAAACACAAAGAGAGATATGCATTGGCTTTTGTGCTTTTGACATTTGGTTCTACCATAGCTTCATTAGATCATCGTTATTCAGTTTATTACGATAAAGTACAGGCTAACTTTTTTGATGCACGACATTATAAACAAAGCTTTGATGTGTCAGACATGCATGCTATGATGAGCAAAATTCCTGCTGATGCAAAAGTGAGTGCAAGTGCCGCATTGGTACCGCATATTAGCTTAAGAGATACTATTTACACCTTTCCGGGTATTCAAAATGCCGATTTAATTTTAATTATTAAAGAAGGGAGTACTACCTTTCCCCTTACTGTGGCAGAGTTTAAAGCAGTGATAAAAAAAGTAGAAAACGATACGTTGCATTACAATAAAGTATATGACCAAAACGATTTGCTTATTTTTAAAAACAAAAATTATATAACCCCCATAAATTTTAATAACTAATGGATACCCAATACTACAAAGAATATTATGAATTAGAACGCAGTAACTGGTGGTTTACCGCACGTTTGGAAATTTTAAAATCACATATTCAAAAACTATATCCGGGTAGAACCGATTTAAATATTTTAAATGTAGGTGTAGCCACTGGAGCTACTTCTGTTATGTTAGAATCTTTTGGTAAAGTAAAATCAATAGAGTACGATGAAGTATGCTTTAATTTTGTAAAAGAAAAACTACAGATTGATATAGAACAAGGCAGCATATTGGAACTGCGTTTTGCTGAAAATACATACGATTTAGTTTGCGCTTTTGATGTAATAGAACATGTAGAAGACGACCAGTTAGCCGTTAATGAAATGGCAAGGGTTTGTAAGCCTGAAGGCTTTGTTTTTGTAACCGTACCTGCGTTTATGAGCTTGTGGAGTCAGCACGATGTAGTGAACCACCATTTTAGAAGATACAAAACCGATGAGTTAAGTAAACTGTTTAACAAAAGCGGACAAATACAATACCTAACCTACTTTAATTCGTGGTTGTTTATTCCTATCTGGTTGGTACGTTCATTGAGCAATCAATTTCCTAAATTGTTTAAACGCGATGGTTCAGGAAGCGATCATTCTATGTTTACATTGGGCTTTTTAAATACTGTTTTATACTATCTGTTTTTAAGTGAGAATACATTGCTTAAACGAAAAGTAAGTTTTCCTTTTGGTGTATCAGCTTTGCTAAGTTGGAAAAAGAAATAAGCATTGCTCATTTCTTCCTGATAGCGTAATAAATAGGAATACCTGCCAATACAAAACACAAGCCGGTAAAAGCAAATGCTGTTTTATACATCAATAAACTAACACAAATAACAAGTGCCATTACAATGTATAAAATAGGTAAGTAAGGGTAAGCAAATACTTTATAAGGTCTTTCTGCCTCCGGTTGTTTTTTACGCAGTATAAATACCGCTGCTACAGTTAATATATAAAACAACAAAACAGCAAAAACCACGTAATCTAACAAGTCATTATAAGAGCCGGAAAGTACCAGCAATGCAGCCCAAATAGCTTGAAAAATCAATGCTTTTTGAGGTGAGTTGTTTTTATTCAATTGCGATGCCTGTTTAAAAAATAAACCCTCATCAGCCATTACTTTATATACCCGTGAGCCACTTAAAATAATGCCATTTACACAACCAAAAGTGGATACCATAATTAATACAGCCATAATAATAGAACCATTGTTGCCAAATATTTTTTGAAGCAATAAAGTACCTACTCTATCCTGTTGAGCATTTTGAATTTCAGGAATACTTAAGGCATTGATGTAAATAAAATTAATAATAATATACAATAGTAAAACACTACCTGTTCCAATAATTAATGATAAAGGTAAATTGCGTTTAGGGTTTTCCATTTCACCTGCTGTAAAAGTTATATTGTTCCATGCATCGGCACTAAAAATAGAACCAACCAATGCAGCCGAAAAAATAACAATACTAAATGTGGGTATGTCTAAACTCGCTGATGGAGCGTACTCAATAGCCTCGCTTGGCTGATTGGTGAAAATAAAGTACAAGCCTGCAAAAATGATAAAGAGCAATGAGCCGATTTTACTAATAGTAAAAATATTTTGTAACAAAGCCGCTTGTTTTACTTTGCCAAAATTAAATAAGGTTAACAATACAATAAGCGCTATACCCAATACCTGCGTTGAGCTAATGGTAAAAGTATAGGTACTCGTAATAACTTGCGAAAAAAGTATTTTCTTCTCGCTAAATATCGGAAATATAACACCACTGAATTTAGCAAAACCCACCGCTACCGCAGCAATGGTTCCTGTTTGAATAATGGTAAACAATGTCCAGCCATATAAAAAGCCAAATAGGGGTGAGTAAGCCTCTTTTAAATATACATATTGCCCGCCCGCTTTAGGCATTAAAGCAGCCAACTCACCATAACTTAAAGCAGCCATAATAGTAAGCAAAGCAGTAACTAACCATGCCGCAATAAGCATGCTGGGCGAACCCAACTCACGCATCATACTGGCAGATACAATGAATATACCTGAGCCAATCATGCTGCCCATAATGAGCATAATACTATCCAATAAGTTAAGTTTTTTATTCATTGCTGTAAAGTTTGTAATAACTAGCCAAGTATAATAAATAATTCACAAGGAACAGAATTATTATATTTGCGCTACTTTATACATTATTATGGAAAACAACACTACAGAGCAAAACGCAAGTGAAGCCTATTGGAACAAACAACAAATAATATTACCTAAAATATATTCGAAGCAAGTCATTGTGTTTTTCTCCGTTTTCTTCTCTGCCATATTTGGTGCCGTGCTGTTAATGCAAAACTTAAAAGATGCTGGTAAACGTAGTGAAGCCAACAAAGTATTATTTTATGCCATACTGTATACCGTATTAACAATTTTTATAGTAAACATACCTGCCAAGCCACAAACAGCACTTTCCTTTATATGTAATTTTGCCGGAGGTATTGTATTAGGCGAAGTGTTTTTTAAGAAACATTTTCCCAATGAAGGGGCGTACGAAAAGAAAACCATTTGGAAGCCTTTGTTTATTTCATTCCTTATTCTTGTTCCTTTTGTATTGGCTATGATTTATTCAATTGATGAGATGGCTAAGTAATAGCCATAATTAAGGGGTTGATTCGCTCGAACAGAAGGAATGTTTTTATTATAGAAGTAAAGAAACTGCAATAGCCTTGGCGCAATTTTCTCCATCCATAGCAGCACTTACTATACCTCCGGCATAACCGGCACCTTCAGCACACGGATACAATCCTTTTACTTGAATATGTTCAAACGTTTCCTTGTTACGTGGAATACGTACTGGTGATGATGTCCTGCTTTCCGTAGCCAGTAAAATAGCTTCGTTGGTTAAATAGCCGTGCATTTTTTTGCCAAAAGCCTTCATAGCACCTTGCAAACTTTTAGCTACATACGAAGGTAATATTTCACTTAAATTACGACTAACCGTTCCGGGTAAATAACTGCTGTCAGGCAAAATGGTACTGGTTTTATTGTTTACAAAATCGAGCATACGTTGTGCAGGGGCTTGTAATGTTTTATTGCCTTGCTCAAAGCAGTTTTTCTCCACCATGCTTTGAAAATACATACCCGCTAAAGGTCCTTGTTTTTCAAAAGCTTTAAAATCGTCCTGACCAATAGAAACCACCATGCCTGAATTGGCAAAAGGATTGTTGCGTTTAGATGGACTCCATCCGTTTACTACAATCTCTCCCGGAGCCGTCATGGCAGGTGCTATAATACCACCCGGACACATACAAAAACTAAACACGCCTCTGTCATTTACCTGTTCCACTAAGCTATAACTTGCCGCAGGCAAATATTCACTGCGTTGTGAACCACATTTATATTGTATGCTGTCAATTAATGCCTGCGGATGTTCAATGCGTACACCCAAAGCAAAAGGCTTGGCTTCAATGGCTATATTTCTGTGGTGCAATAGTTCAAATATATCGCGTGCAGAATGGCCGGTAGCTAATATTACTTGTTGACAGTTGATAGTTGTTTGTTGGTTGATGGTGAGTGATTTTATTTTATCACCATCCAATGTTATATCCGTCAATTTGGAGTTGAAATGTATTTCGCCTCCGCAGTTTATAATCGTTTCCCTTATTTTTTCAATAATATGTGGTAGCTTGTTTGTACCAATATGTGGGTGACTTTCGTACAATATGTTTTCTTCTGCACCGTGGTAAACCAATAGCTTTAAAATACGGTTCACATCACCACGTTTAGAAGAACGCGTATATAATTTACCATCGCTATAAGTGCCGGCACCACCTTCACCAAAACAATAATTGCTTTCCGGATTTACGGTATTGTTTTTAGTTATGTTAGCTAAATCACGTCTGCGTTCACGTACGTTTTTACCACGTTCAAAAATGATGGGTTTTAAACCCAATTCTATTAATTGTAAAGCGGCAAATAAACCCGCAGGGCCTGCGCCAATAATGGCTATTTCTTTTGCATTACTTACATTCTTAAAATCAAATGAGATAGTTTCTTTAACCGGATTTTCGTTGATGAAAACATCTAAAGTTAAATTAATGCGTACAGGTTTTTTACGTGCATCAATCGATTTTTTAACATACGTAAAACCATTTATTTCATTAAAATCAATACCAAAATTTTTATTGATTTCAAGCTTAATATCAGCGTCCGTTTTTAGCTGCTCAGGTAAAGCAGTTAATTGAATAGTTTTCTTCATAATACGTTAGGTTTTTATCCTAAAAAGGTGTGCAATAATAGGGCTATATATTCAAATTGAAAAATAGTTGAAGTTTTGTTGCAGTATGAGAGAAGTAGGGGAATTGATACTTTTTGACAGATAATGCCTACATATTAAACATGTAACATGAACAATATTTGTTACCAAGCGGATTTTGTTAGTTTTGATTTTATACCCTAAAATAAAACAACTATGAACTTTAAAAAGAACCTTGAAGAACTTGGAAAACAACCCGATTTTTTAATTATTATAACCGATCAACAGCGCGCTACCCAACACTTCCCACCCGGCTGGGAAGAACAATATATGCCTAACCTGACTTTCTTTAAAAAGAATGGTTTTAGTTTTGACAGAGCGTTTTGCAATACATGCATGTGCTCACCCAGCAGAGCCACTTTACTCACAGGAACTTATCCTGCCCAGCATGGTGTTTCGCAAACCCTGACCGAATTAGGCATTTACTCTCCGGGCGAAATACAACTAGACAATGCATTGCCTAATATTATGAATATGTTGCAAGGCGAAGGTTACGATGTACAATACAGAGGTAAATGGCACCTGAGTAAAGGTACTACTACCTATAATACATTGATGTCGGCCGATATTGCTTTGTATGGTGGAATGGGCTGGGTTGCGCCCGATGCGGGTGAAGATACAGACCCTCTTAATTTTGGTGGTGGTTTTGCTAACCATGATGCCAAATTTATTGACCAGGGGATAAAATATTTACAACAAGTAAAGGCCAGAAGAGCTGCAGGCGATGCCAAACCTTTTTGTTTAATAGTGTCATTAGTTAACCCGCACGATTTATTGGCGTATCCGCAAAGTGCCGGAACCTATGGCTATAACTCATCCAACTGGTTAATACGTGAAGTCGGTTTGCCTAATACGGTGGATGAGCCATTGCTGGAAAATAAAAAACCCATTGCACAGTTTCAAACACTGCTTAAACTGAATGGAGGCTTAGGTCCTTTACCTAACGATGAGGATAAGTTAAACTATATTAACTTTTATGCATACTTGTTATCAAAGGCCGATAATGAAATCAGCCAATTAACCAAAGAGCTATATGCATCCGATGCTAATGGTATTAAGCTAGCTGACAAAACAATTGTAATACAAACAGCCGACCATGGAGAAATGGGTTTAGCACATGGTGGTTTACGCCAGAAAATGTTTGTAGCTTATGAAGAAGCAATACGTGTGCCGTTGGTTATATCCAACCCTGTACTATTTGCTGGTGATAAGTTACAAAGTTCATTGGCACTGGCCTCACTGGTTGATGTATTACCTACTATTGCCGATATTGCTAATGTAGCTAATCCTCCAAGCGGATTACGCGGAGTTAGTTTATTACCTGTAATAACAGATGGCACTCCCGTACAGGATAGCATTTTGTTTGCTTTTGACGATACCAAGGCAGGGTTGAATAATATGCCATCGTTTGTAAATGCAGCTAACCGTATACGTTGCATACGCACCGAAAAGTGGAAATATGACTATTACTTTGATGCAATGGGGTCTTATGCTATGCAATATGAGTTATACGACTTGGTAAATGACCCTGATGAATTGAATAACTTGGCTTATGACCCCACTTATCAGTCTATAAGAGAAGAGTTAGGAAAACAATTGAAACATTTAGAAACAACTAAACTTATGGTACATACCTAATTGTTTGTTCCCGGCTCCGCTCAAATTTATCCAACTGGGTTCATATTGGGCGGAGTCTTATATCAATTGGGCAGAGCGCTAACTAAACAAATTATATACCAAGAAGCTACTGCCGTAAGCCAATGCTGTTAAGTATACAAATTGTATAAGAGGCCATTTAATGCTACCTGTTTCTTTGCGTACAATGGCTATGGTACTCATACATTGCAAAGCAAAAGCATAAAATATCATTAAGGAAAGAAAAGTAGCGGTATTGTAACTGGGCTTATGGGTACGTGGGCTTATCTCAGCCATCATTTTTTCTTTAATATGGCTAAAGCTATTATCCCCATCGTTATTTACACTATATATGGTTGTCATGGTACCCACAAATACTTCGCGTGCGGCTAAGGAAGTAAGTAAGGCAATACCTATTTTCCAGTCAAAACCCAAGGGACGAATAACAGGTTCAATTAGCTTACCAAACTCACCCGCATAACTAGCTTCCAGCTTTTGTGCATTTCTTTGTAAGTGCAATTCTTTTTTATGCAATTCAGTTAAGGTATCGCTGTTTAAAAGCGTAGTGTATTTTTTCTCTATAGCTTGCATATTGGCATTTGGCCCTGTAGAAGCCAATACCCATAGTATAACTGATACAGCAATAATTATTTTACCTGCACCAAAAACAAAAGCGCTTCCTTTTTCATAAATAGTAATTAACAGGTTTGAAAACACGGGTACTTTGTAGCCCGGTAACTCTAAAATAAAATAGGTTTTTTCCTTTTGTTTAATAAAAAATTTAAACATCCATGCACTGAGTAAAGCGGCAAAAAAACCAATTAAATACATCAGCATTAATACCAAACCGTGCATGTTAAAAGGACCCCATTTGGCAGAGTCTTCTAGCATCATACCAATTAATAAAGTATATACAGGTAAACGGGCGGAGCAGCTCATGAGTGGTGTTACCAATATGGTTATTAAACGCTCTTTTTTGTTTTCAATACTACGTGTAGCCATAATACTGGGTACAGCACAAGCCATACCGCCAATTAATGGTACAATAGATTTTCCGTTCATACCAAACGGACGCATAATTCTATCCATAATAAAACCAACACGTGCCATATAGCCCACATCTTCCAATATGGCTATAAATAAAAACAACAAAATAATTTGTGGTAAAAATACGATTACACCTGTTAATCCTGCAAGGATACCATGTACTATTAAGTCGTTTAGTATACCTGCCGGGAGTGTTTTTTCTACGTAATTGGTGAATGAGTTTAGTCCGTATTCCAACCATTCTTTCGGGTATTCGCTCCAGCTAAACATGGCTTGAAAAACCAATAGCAGCAACACTAAAAATATGGCTATACCATAATAACGATGCGTTAGTATTTTATCAATTTTTGAAGTAACAGGTGATCTGAGTTGAGCCGTATTTTTAATACGTGCGTACTTAACAGTTTCGTCAATAATTTGGTAACGTGTTAATACTTCATCTTCCTGAAAACTGATAATATCAAATTCGTAGTGTTTAAATATTTCGCTTAAGCGCGTAGCTTTTTCACTCAATAAACTAGATGCATTAATGGCATATTGCAGAGCCGCATATTTATTACGTTTGTCAGTTACTTTGCTAATATCAAGCAATAGCTGTGGGCTTACTTTTTCTAAACTAAAATACTTGGCAGTAATGCGTAGTTTTTCATCCAACAAAACTTCTTTTAGTTTGTCAATACCTTCTTTCTTGCGTGCATTGATACTTATAATGGGTACTTGTAGTTTCTCCTGTAATTTATCTAAATCGTATTTTATGCCTCTGCGTTCAGCCACATCAAGCATATTTAAAGCCAATACAATAGGTACTTTTAAATCTGCTACCTGAGTAAACAAAAGCAAGTTGCGTTTTAAGTTACTGGCATCTGCAATAAATACAACCAAGTCAGGGTAATTAGTTTCTGCTTTGTTACGCAGTATTTCGTAGGTTACTAATTCGTCAGCACTTTTTGGATAAAGACTATAAGTACCGGGTAAATCAATAATGTGTGCATTTTTATTGGCACTTAGTTTAAATGAACCTGTTTTTTTTTC
This sequence comes from Bacteroidota bacterium, assembly GCA_040388375.1. NCBI lineage: Bacteria > Pseudomonadati > Bacteroidota > Bacteroidota bacterium. The sequence continues at coordinate 163,015 of JAZKBU010000003.1, forward strand.
AACGGTAGTTCCCGGAAAATTAGATACTTTATGGTTTAATCCGGTAAGGGCATTAAACAAACTTGTTTTGCCACAATTTGGATTGCCTACAAGCGCTACAGTTATTTCTTTTTGTTCCAATTAATTAATCCACTAATTTAATTTCTACACAACTTGCATCCTGCATACGGAGGCAAACTTTACTTTCACTTAAGTTAATGGCAATCGGATCACCAAATGGAGCTACATTCTCCAGCTCAACTTCTTCACCGGGTAATATACCCATTTCAAAAAGTTTTAAAGCCAATACCTGCCCATGAACTCTTGTAATAATTGCTTTTTGCCCAAAATCTAATTGTGTCAGATTCATCATAAGAGGTGCAATTTAGAATAAATCTACATTAGAAAGCAAGAATTGACAATTGTTGTTGATTTTATTGCTAAATATTAGTTTTAGAAAGATGCCATTAGTACTATTTAGGATTGACTAAAAAGCAAAATGACTGATTGAAGGATTATCCAAATTTTTACCATTTCAATAGATAGTTAATTGAAATTAATTATTTTGCGTCAATGAAATTTACTCATTTGGTATGGCTGCTGCTTTGTTTCATATATGCTTGTACAAATAATAATGTACAGGAAGGTAAAGTGAAGCAAAAGGACAGTATTGTAGCGTTAGTAATTGATACCAATAAAATTCCGAATGATAAATTTGGAGAGATGATTAGGTATGGAAGAAACCTAATGCTTAATACGGCTTATTATATTGGGCCGGAAGGAATCAATGGGCAGTATTTAGGTAACAAAATGAATTGTACCAACTGCCATCAGGATGCAGGTACCAAGCCATTTTCATTTAACTTAATTAATTCGCATAATGAGTACCCGCAATACAGGGGAAGAGAGGGGAAAGTTCTATCTTTAGCTGAGCGAGTAAATAATTGTGTAAGCCGCCCGCATAATGGAAAACCTTTGCCTTTAGATGGAAAAGAAATGTTGGCCTTTTTATCGTATTTGAAATGGATTAATAGCCAAGCTAAGGAAGAGCCTTTTTTAGGAAATAAAAACTTGTCTGTAAACTTTCCGGATAGGGCAGCAAATTCAGCTGCAGGAGAGGTATTATATGCTAAACATTGTCAAAGATGTCATGGACCTGAAGGCGAAGGTGTAATGAACGTAAACAATGTTACTTATGCCTATCCTCCACTTTGGGGTCGTTATGGATATCAACCGGGCTCCAGTATGCACCGTATAATTAAACAGGCACAGTGGCTTAAAGCCAATATGCCTTACGATTTGGCTAAGTGGAATAAACCTGTTTTAACTGATGAAGAAGCTTTAGATATTGCAGCTTTTGTAAATAACGATGAAATACATAAAAGACCCAATCCTCAAACATGGGATTATCCTTTTATAAATGATAAAGCAATAGACTATGATAAAGGTCCTTACGCTGATTTTTTTTCAGTGCGACAACACAAGTATGGACCGTTTAAGCCTATTATACAATACTGGAAAGATAAAGGACTGAAACCTGTTTATTGATAAGCCATTTAACTGTATTAACCCGTATCACTTAAAATATCTTAGTATGCAGCGTTATTTTAATGTTAATTTTGTGTGTAATTAAATTCAATATTTTGTTATGAAGATAGCTCCAAAAGCAACGATTATGTAGTGTTTTCACTACGTTTATTGGGTATACTAATTTCATTTTAATGTAAAAATTACAAATGCAATTATTCGTCTGTTATTCAGTGTGTTTGAATTTTAATGTTGGCTAGAAAATTACTTAATAATTTTAAAACATAATAGATTTAAAAAAAACACAAATCAACGAGCATTAATTTATTATTAATTGCCTATTTTACGCCCCAAACAAACAAACAAAACAATTAAATTTATGGAAAAAACAACTACAAAACTCAAATTTGAGTTTTCAAAGTTGCTGTTAGTAGTGCTATTTTTTGGTGCGCTAATAAGTAATTTGAATGCACAAGTAACAGTTACAATTACGCTTAATTGTAATGGAAACACTGGTTCTTTAGCATCGGGCTCTGTTAGCTCTACGGGAACTATTAACGATGGAGATATGGTAACCATTAATAGTTCTGCCAATAGAGGATGGGCCAAATTCGATCTTTCTTTTTTACCTGCAGGTGCAACAATTAATTCGGCTACTGCATTTTTTACGACTTTTTCTTCTACCTTATCAGGTGCAACTAATTCTGTTTTTGGTTTTACTGGCGACCCGTCAAGTATGACCGGAGCGGCATTATACGCTAATTGCGGTTCAGGTACCGTTTACAATTCTTCTACTTGGTCGGCAAATGCTTTACAAACTAAAGCGCTTAACCCAGCGGGTATTTCGTTCTTACAAGCTAATGTTGGTAATGCCAACGTTAATTTAGGTTATGTAAGAGGATCAACAAATACTTATAATATTTCTGGTTACCCTGGTCGTTCGGCTAATACACAACCTCAATTACAAATTACTTATACTATTCCTGCAGCAGTTCCTTCTTCTGCAACTACTTTATCTGCAAGTAAAATATTGGTATCATCTGCAACACTAAAAGGAGGTATAACAGTTGGTAGTACACTTCCAACTAGTGTAACTTTTACTGGTATCGTTATATCAACATCAGCTAACCCTTCAGTGGGCGGCATAGGCGTTATTGATTCATCAACTATTCCTTTGGTTAATTCTGGAACCATTTCATTTGATGTAACGGGTTTAACTTTAGGTACTACTTATCATTACAGAGCATACGTTCTTGATACTATTGGAACAAGTGCTAATATAGCTTATGGTGCTGATAGCACTTTTACTACCCCGACAACTGCTCCGGTTCCAACGGTTCAACGCAATGTAGCTACCAATGTGCTTGCAAATACGGCTACTGTTGGAGGGACTATTATTTCTAATGGTGGAATTCCAATTCTTTCAAGTGGAGTGGTATATAGTACTACTAATAATCCTTTACAATTTGGAGTAGGTGTTGTAGATTCAACTACAAATCCAGTTGTTACTTCAGGAAGTTTTTCAGTTAATCCTGCCGGTTTAACTGCTACTACCAAATATTATTACAGGGCTTATGCCACTAACTCAACAGGCATAGCTTATAGTGCTTTAGATAGTTTTACTACTGCACCGGTTGTATCAACCTTTCCTTATACTCAGAATTTTGATGGCGCGGGTAATACAGGATGGAATAGTGTTATTGTTGTTGGATCATTTAATAATTGGGCAGTAGGTACTCCAACAAAAGCAACTATTTCAGCGGCCTTTAGTGCTCCTAATTGTTGGACAACAGGTCTTTCAACGCAATACGTAGATAACCACGATGCTGCATTAGTTTCTCCTCAATTGGACTTAACAGCATTTACTTCAAATGCTGTTTTGAAATTTAAACACCGTTTTATCACAGAGTCTTGTTGTGATGGAGGTTTTTTAGAAATTTCTATTGGTGGAGGTGCTTGGACAAAAGTAGAAAATGTAATAGGTACTGGAGGGAATTTTAATACTACAAATGGAACAGCTTGGTACAATTTGACAACTCAAGGAAACTCTTGGGCTGATAATAGCAATGCATACTCTACTCAAGCTGGAGGTTGGATTACTAGCTTAATTCAATTACCAGGAACTTCAGGGCAGTCAAATGTAAGATTAAGATTTAGATTTGTTACAGATGTCAGTGCAGTTGCAGATGGTTGGGCTATTGATGATATAGAAGTATTCTCTCCTGCAGCTCCAACAGTAGTTACAGGAACAAAAAGCGGTATTACTACAAATATTGCTACTATAGGTGGTAATATTACCAATAATGGCGGTGCAGGTATAACAGCAAGTGGTGTTGTATTCAGTACTTCTCCAACGCCAACTATTGCTGGTTTTGGTGTTGTTGACTCTACTACAAACCCAGTAGTTACCGGTGGTACTTTTACTAAAAATATTGCAGGTTTATTAAATGGTACTACTTATTACTACCGTGCTTATGCTACAAATCCGGTAGGTACTTCTTACGGTGCTGATAGTACATTTACTACCAATGCAGCAGCAACAGCTCCAACATTATTAAAAATAGCAGCTACCAATGTATCTGATACAGGAGCTAATATTGGCGGTAATATTACACTTGATGGTGGTGCAGCAGTAACATCCAGCGGTGTTGTTTATTCAACTACCTCTAATCCGTTAATTGGCGGTTTGGGCGTTATTGATTCAACTACCAATCCATTGGTAACAACTGGAAGTTTTACATTTAATATAATAGGACTTACTGCTAATACTAAATATTATTACTCAGCTTATGCAGTAAATTCAGCCGGTACAACTTATACTTTACAAGATAGTTTTACAACTGCACCGGTTGTATCAACTTTCCCATATACTGAAAATTTTGATGCTGGTAGCAGTATTGGAACAGGGTGGGCTTCGGTAGCTACGGGTGGTTTAAATGAGTGGGTTCTTGGAACTCCGGCTAAAACACAGTTAAGTGGTGCTTATAGCGGAACTAAATGCTGGTTTACAAGTACTGCTGCTAATTACTCTGATAACAGTGATGCAGCTGTAGTATCACCTAAATTTGACTGTACAAGTTTAACAGCAGATCCAATAGTAAGATTCAGACATAACTTCACAACAGAAGCAGGTTGGGATGGATCAGTATTAGAAATATCAATTAACAATGGTGCTTGGACTAAGTTAGATAATACTTTAGGAACAGGAGGTAACTTTAATACCGCTAATAGTATTAGCTGGTATAATAACTCAAGTGCTTCAGGTCCAATGACTCCTCCAAAATGGTCAGAAAACAGTAGCTTATTTTCAAGTAAAGTAGGTACTTGGATTCAAAGTACAACTCAATTAACAGGAGCTGCAGGCCAGGGTAATGTTAGATTTAGAATACGTTTTGCTTCGGATGGTTCAGGAACATCAGAAGGTTGGGCTTTTGATAATATAGAAGTTTTCTCTCCGGTTGCACCAACTATGCTTACTGGAACAAAAACCAATATTACAACCAGCCAAGCAACTTTAGCCGGTACTATTGTTAGCAATGGTAACGCAACTATAACAGCAAGTGGTGTTGTATTTAGTACTTTCCCTGCACCAACCCTAGGTGGTTTTGGAGTAGTTGATTCAGTTACTTCTCCATTGGCTACAAACGGAAGTTTTACTGTAAACGTTGCAGGCTTAACCAATTCAACTACTTATTACTACCGTGCTTATGCAATAAACGGAATAGGTACTACTTATGGTGCTGATAGTACATTTACTACTAATTCTTCAGCCGTTGCTCCAACTATATTAAAAATAGCAGCAACTAATGTATCTGACTCAGGTGCTAATATCGGAGGTAATATTACTTCAGATGGAGGTTCGCCAGTAACAGCAAGTGGTGTTGTATATGCTACTACCAGTAACCCTGCTTTATTGGGGTCAGGTGTAATAGATTCAACTACAAGTCCTTTAGTTACTTCAGGAACTTTCACTGTTAATCCTATTGGTTTAGCTTCTAATACAAAATATTATTTCCGTGCTTATGCAAGTAATGCAGTAGGTACAGGTTATAGTATACAAGATAGTTTTACAACTGCACCTATTGTATCAGTTTTCCCATACACTGAAAATTTTGATGGTAGTAGCAGTATTTCTACAGGATGGACAACAGTAGCTACAGGTGGTTTAAATGAATGGCTTGTTGGAACTCCGGCAAAAACACAGTTAAGTGGTGCTTATAGCGGAACTAAATGCTGGTTTACAAGTGCTGCTGCTAATTATTCTGATAACCATAATGGAGCAGTTGTTTCACCTAGATTTGATTTTACAAGTTTAACATCAGATCCTGTAGTAAGATTCAGACATAACTTTACAACAGAAGCAGGTTGGGATGCAGCAGTATTAGAAATATCAATTAACAATGGTGCATGGACTAAGTTAGATGATAACTTAGGAACAGGTGTAAACTTTAATACACTTAGCAGCTATAGCTGGTATAATAGCTCAAGTACTGCCGGTCCGATGACTCCTTCAAAATGGTCGCAAAACAGTAACTTGTTCTCAAGCAATGTTAGCAACTGGATTCAAAGTGCTACCCGTTTAACAGGAGCTGCCGGTCAGTCAAATGTTAAATTCAGAATACGTTTTGCTTCAGATGGTTCAGGAACAGACGAAGGTTGGGCTTTTGACAACGTAGAAGTAGTAAATGATTTAACGCCAACTATACCAACAGGAACAGTAACATTAACACCTAATGGAACATCAGTAAACGTAGCATTTGTACCGGGTAACGGTCAAGGTCGTTTAGTAGTTGCAAGGTTAACATCAACTACAGCAGTTGCTCCTTACGATACTGTTTTATATACAGCTAACGCAGCATTTGGAAGTGGCGACTTAGTAGGAACAGGTAACTATGTAGTTTACAATGGTACAGGTTCATCAGTAAACGTAACAGGTTTAACTACAGTAACAGGTTACAGTTTTGATGTATATGAGTACAATGGTAAATATATGCATAATAAATTTGCAGCCGCCTCAAGCAATACAACTACCACATTACCGGTTAAATTAGTAAGCTTTACAGCTAACAATGTAGAAGGTAATGTACAATTGAAATGGATAACTGCTAATGAAATAAACAACAAAGGATTTGAAGTAGAACGTTCAGTAGACGGTAAAAACTTCAGTTCAATAGGTTTTATAAAAGGCGCAGGAAACACTAACAAAACAACAAACTATAGCAAAATAGATTTAGGCGCATTTGTAGCAACTTCATCAAACGTATTATACTATAGATTAAAACAAGTTGATTTTGATGGTACACCAACCTATTCAAATCAGGTAGCAGTGAACGAAAACGAATTGGTATCAAATGGAGTTAAGATTTATCCGAATCCATTTAACAAAACGTTGACAGTAGATATTTCATCAGATATAAATACAAACACCACGATAGCTATCACTGATATCAGTGGTAAAATAATATCTACAGTTGTGGTACCAGTATCAATCGGGAACAATACAACAACGTTACCGAACTTAGATTTATTAACTGCAGGCATTTACTTTGTAAAAGTATCAAACGGTACTAAAGCAGAAGTATTTAAAGTAATAAAATACTAAATTAATAATTGTTTTAATGAGCAATAGTTTTTAACACTAACTTATTGCTATTTTCAAAAAGGCCACTTGTCAAAAGATAAGCGGCCTTTTTGATTTGAAGTTGATTAATGAAAAGTAAGAACTATTTGAACAGTGTTTTGAATTGGATTTGGAAAGTAAAAATAGTTGTTAATCGAAGGTTGATTTTTAGTTGTATGAAAAAATAGTTAGTAATAATATTTATTAGTTTTAATATTTGCTTTGAACAGAACAAGTTTTAAGTAAGAAAAACAAATGTTCCAATCCAGTTAGAACAAATTAGGAAAATAAAAAAAGGTAGTTATTTATATAAAGCTAGAGAAATGAATGATACTTCTGCTTATAAATGATGAGTGGGTAGAAGTTGGTATGTTTTTAATACAAGGTACTGCTCGTGAAGACCATTATTTAATTATTGATAGACCTATTACTAATAATAGGTTTAGTGATGAATTTTTTTTGTCGTTTATATGATTACTCATAGTCATGAATACAATAATATCTTGATTCAAAAGGAATGGGTGCAAAATTTTAAACTAGATATAGATAGCCATGTTACTACTTATACTTTCATTATTAGAGAGGCTGATATTATCATGGATAAACAATACGGTGCTTTTGATTTGGAATCATTTAAAAAATACTTAGAAGTAAATAGCTGAAATACAATATTTTATTATTTTACTTTCCTATATCCCGATAGTCGTATAAATTTATTAAATAATATTTATCAAATTAAGTATACCACTTTTTTTTAGTGTAAACATAAGTGCAAATCAAAATAGTCTCTATAACTATTACGAGGTGTTACTTGGATATTTAATTTGTCAACGGTTATTTTTGATGTGCGAAATTAATCACAATAGATGCTAAATGAGGAATATTTTATTTGAAAATAATTGAATGTTAAATAATGGGTAAATTTTATTCATTAGTTTACTCTATAAACAATGTTTCTGGTTTTTAGCGGATTTGTTTTTGAAGTAATATTGACTATTATTTCATCCATATTTTTTGTTTTTATTTTTATTGTTTCTTCTTTACTTTTTTGTGCAGCTACGGCAATAGTAGAAGAACATTCTTCTATAACTGTATTATTTGATGTAACATTTACTGTATATTCATCATCGTCACTTCCATTATTATTTATTATCAACTTAACTTCTTGTTCTTTGTTTAGTTTTAAGTTTTTGGAACTCTTATATTGTATCGTAAAATAATTGGGATAAAGAGAAGAGCAATAATGGGATCTGTAGCTTGATTGAGGAGTAAAAATATCTGTTTCTTTATCTCTTCTAAATGAGCGGCATTCCCAAATAATTTCTTTTTTTCTGTTCACTTCAAAAACCCTATTATTCGCACCACTTGTGATTAAAATATTGCCATTTGGTAGCAAGTCTGCATCACCGGCTTTAGCACATTTATTTTCTTCCATTTTCGGAAAAGAAAATTTGTATTCCCATACAATATTTACAAAAGTATCTGATGAAGTAACTTGATTGATTTCTTGTATAGAAGAAACTGAATTAGGTGATTCTTTATCAATAGTATTGTTGTTAAATAGTAATAAATTTTTGTTTGGCAGTAAACTTAAACTATGCTGTCCAGAGAAAAACCGATTATTAATATTTCCAATATACTTTATAATATAGGAGGTATCACTAGCAGTCCTTATTTTGTTAATGCTATTTAAATTGCGATTACTTATATAAACAATTCCTCTATCTGTATCTATGTCAATGGCATTAATATGGTTTGATAAAACATTATCCATTCGTTTGTAATAAATAGGTTCTTCGTCCCATTTCCAATACAAATTATTTTTTCGGTCTATTTCAAATATTACACTGAAAAGTTTATCTGTTTCATAACTAAGTTTCTTTTCTGCAACACATAGAAAATGGCCATTTTTTAATTTTTTGAAATCGTGATGATAATTTTTTATCAATGTGGTATCGTTAAGAAAAAAAGGCGCTTTCCATGTTTTTTTGCCATTTAAGTCCGTTTCAAAAGAACCATTTGACCCATTGTAAGTAATAGTGCCATCTGGATTTAAATTTAAGTTTCTAGATGCCCCATCGTTATCTGGTAAAAACCAAAGCACTTCCCCCTTTTTGTTAGCAATAACACCATAATCGTACACAATAAGACCATTGTACATTTTTAGAGGATTATTGGATTTGGTTTCCTGTTTTATGAGTAGAGAAGAACTCCAATTTGATTTAGCAATATAAAAGTTTGAAATATTTGAAGTAGTTAAAATACTACCATTTTTTTTGAATCCTTTAGCTCGCCAATAATAGTGGTTTCCGAAGTTAAAGCCACTATCAATCCTTATGGCTAAACCTGCTATTTTTTTTTTTATAAAAATATGTTTTTCAAATTGATCAAGGCTTGTTGATATTTCTATTTGGTAGCTTTGAGCACCCTCTACTTGTTCATATTCAAACATAATTTGTCTATAGTTTAAGGTGTCTAAATAGTTAGGACTAATGAGCGTTATTTGCCCAAATAACAAATTGGAAATGAGGTAGAAAAAAATCAAAACGGATAACTTCATGTGTAAACTTAACTTAACTTTAATTATTATTTGCAAATATGACTATCAAAATGATATTTTTGTATTAAACAAATTAACAAACTTAAATTAAAATGAAAAAAAATTACTTATTAGCGTTGCTTTTATTTATTTCAGCGCTTTCTTTTGGTCAGGTCAGGGTCTTGGAGGATTTTGATGTATCAATGACTCCCACGGGCTGGACAAATTCTTTAAATTCGGGAACACTTATATCCAGACAAACCACTGTAAATAGCTATGGTAGGGCTGGTGTAGTTGCTGCAGTAAGAGCCAATAACTATAATGTTGCTTCTGGTAATAGAGCACGTTTGGAAACCAATCTTTTTACGTCTTCTGTTTCTGGAGATTCTTTATCATTAGATGTGGCACATAGAGCTTATCCCGCCTATACGGATTCACTTATCATACATGCTTTTGACGGTACCTCATTTGTAAGATTAATTGGTTGGGGGTCAAGCCAATTATTAGATACTATAACTGGTATTACTACGGGTACCCCCATAACAGGTAGTTTTACTCCAACCTCTACCGAATGGTGTCGCAAAACGATTGCACTGCCTATTGGAACAACGCAAATAAGGTTTGAGTTTTTTTCTAATTTCGGAAATATAATTTGGATAGATAATATTGTGATAGCTACTCCTGGCGCTCCTGTGGTACCTATTACTGGTACTAAATCTAATTTAACCTCTTCAAGTGTTAACTTAGCAGCCACTATTGCTAATAGTTTTCCGTCAGTTACCGCTAGTGGAGTGGTTATTGGTACAAGCCCGGGTCCTATTAGAGGCTCTGCAATTGATTCAGCTTCTAATCCTTTAGTAGCAAGTGGAAGTTTTACAGTTGATGTTACGGGTTTAAGTAACGCAACTACCTATTACTATCGCACTTATGCAGTAAATAGTGTTGGTACTTCTTACGGCCCTGACAGTACTTTTACAACCAATGCTTCTGCTGTTGCACCAAGTGTTTTAAAAACAGCACCAAGTAATATTACTACAACTACCGCTACTTTTGGAGGTAATATTACTTCTGACGGAGGTAGCCCTATTCTTGCCAGTGGTGTAGTTTATGGTACTACGTCAAATCCAACTATCGGAGATCCGGGAGTTGTTGATTCAACTACCAATCCATTAGTTTCAACCGGTACTTATTCATTTAACGTAGCAGGTTTAGCACACTCAACAAAATATTACTATAGAGCTTATGCCACTAATTCAGTTGGTACAGCTTATAGTAGCATACAAGATAGTTTTACTACTGCTCCTATAGTGAGTGCGCTTCCTTATTTACAGAACTTTGATGGTGCTGGAGTTACTGGTTGGTCTACAACCATAGTAACAGGAGGTGTTAATGACTGGGTTTTAGGTACACCAGCAAAAACGTTTATAAATGGTGCTTACTCTGGAACCAAAGCTTATGTTACCGGCCTAACCGGAAACTATGCAGGTTCTGATTGTGGTGTAGAATCGCCTCAGTTTGATTTTACTTCACAAACCCTTGTACCAGTATTACGTTTCAAACAAAAATTTGATACGGATGCAGATGGTGACTGGGATGGAGGAGTAGTAGAAATCTCCATCAATGGAGGAGCGTGGACCCGTTTAAATTCAACAGTTGGAACAGGTTCAAACTTTAATACTACTTTAAGTACCGGATGGTATAACAATAATACACCTAGCGGTCCAGTTGGGGCGCCTAAGTTTTCTTACGTTTCATCAGCTTACACAACACAAGTAAACGGATGGATTACCAGTATAACTCCTTTAGTAGGTGCTGCAGGTCAAGGAAATGTTAAAGTTCGCTTCCGTTTTGGAGCGGATGCTTTTGGAACAGACGAAGGTTGGGCTATTGACGATATTGAAGTTATATTGCCAACAGCTCCAACTATGGTTACCAGTACAAAAACCAATATTACCAATAATTCAGTAACATTAGGTGGTAATATTACCAGCAATGGAAACTCACCGGTAACGGCAAGTGGTGTAGTAATCGGAACTTCTGCTGCTCCAACCCTTGGTGGTTTTGGTGTTGTTGATTCTACTACAAACCCTGTAGTTACTGTTGGTGTATATACTAAAAATATTACAGGTTTAATTAATTCAACTACTTATTACTACCGTGCTTATGCAACAAATGCAGTAGGTACTACTTACGGTGCTGACAGTACATTTACTACCAATGGTGCAGCTACAGTTGCTACCGTTACACGTAATGTAGCTACTGCAGTTAATACAACCACTGCAACTATTGGTGGAACTATTAATACCGATGGTGGTGATCCTGTAACTGTTAGTGGTGTTGTTTATTCAACTACATCAAACCCTGTAATTGGTGGTGGTAGTGTAGTAGATTCAACTACAACTCCTTTGGTTAGTTTAGGTTCTTTCTCATTTAATGTGGCCGGTTTAACCCACTCAACTAAATACTACTACCGTGCTTATGCCATTAACTCAATAGGTACAGCTTACAGTACACAAGATAGCTTCACTACAGCTCCTATTGTATCAACTTTACCATATAGTGAAAATTTTGATGGTGTAGGAAATACAGGATGGGCTTCAAGTGCTATAGGCGGTGGTGTAAACGATTGGCAATTAGGAACGCCTGCAAAAACCAATATTAACTCAGCTTACAGTACTCCTAATGCATGGGTTACTAAATTAACAGGTAACTATAGCAATAATTCTTATTCAGGTTTAGTATCGCCTCAGTTTGATTTTACTACTGCGACTGCTGATCCGATTTTACGTTTCCGTCATAAATTCAGGTTTGTACAAACTGCTATTGATGGTGCTATTGTTGAAATATCAATTAACAATGGAGCTTGGACACAATTAGATAATACAGTAGGAACAGGCGCAAACTTTAATACAGCTAACAGTACCTCATGGTATTCCGCTAACACAAGTTTTTGGAATTCACTATCAGGAGCTATGTTTGCTAATAACAGTACTTCTTATGCTACACAAGTAGGTGGCTGGATTCAGTCAACTGTTAGATTAACTGGTGCTGCTGGTCAATCAAACGTGAAAGTAAGAATGACATTTAACTCAACTACATTTACTTTCTTTGGAGTAGAAGAAGGTTGGGCTGTTGATAATATTGAAGTTTTTCCTCCTGTTGCACCAACTATGCTTACAGGAACAAAAACAAATATTACAACCAACCAAGCAACTTTAGCAGGTACTATTGTTAGCAATGGTAATGCAACTATAACTGCAAGTGGTGTGGTGTTTAGTACTATTCCAGCACCAACCCGTGGTGGTTTTGGTGTAGTTGATTCAGCTACTTCTCCATTGGTAACAGGCGGAAGCTTTACTGTAAATGTTGCAGGTTTAACCAATTCAACTACTTATTACTACCGTGCTTATGCAGTAAATGGAATTGGTACTACTTATGGTGCTGATAGTACATTTACTACCAATGCCTCGGCTGCGGTACCATCGGTATTAAAAGTACCAGCAACTAATATAACAGCATCATCAGTTACTTTTGGTGGAAATATTACTTCTAACGGAGGTGACCCAGTAACAGCCAGTGGTATTGTTTATGGAACAACTTCAAATCCTGCTATTGGTGATTTAGGTATTGTTGATTCAACTACTAATCCTTTAGTTGCTGCAGGAACCTACTCATTCAGTACAGTAGGGTTAACACATACTACTAAATACTATTACAGAGCATATGCTACCAATGGTGTTGGTACCGCTTATAGTGTACAAGATAGTTTTACTACAGCTCCTATTATTTCTACTTTACCATACGCTGAAAATTTTGATGGTGTAACAACACCTTGGACAACTCAGGCTATCAACGGTAGAGTAAATTCGTGGGCTCGTGGTACACCTACTAAAATAGTTCTTAATAGTGCTTTTTCAGCGCCAAATGCTTTCGTTACTAACTTAACTGCTAATTACGGTTTAGTTGGTGATGAAGAAGGTGCTTTGGTTTCACCACAATTTAACTTTGCGGCTTTAACTCAGGATCCTGTAGTAAGATTCAGACATAAAATAAAAACCAACAACGATCCAGGTTGGGATGCAGGTAATGTTGAAATTTCATTGAACGGAGGTACTACTTGGACTAAATTAAATGACCAGACAGGAACAAGTACTAATTTCAATACATTAACAAGTTATGCTTGGTATAACAGTACATCAGGTAATGGTTTTCTTACTGCTAATAAATTTACAAGTTTAACTTCAGCTTACGCTAGTCAAACCAGCGGATGGATTGAAAGTGCTACTCGTTTAACAGGTGCTGCCGGTCAGTCAAATGTAAAAATTCGTTTCCATTTTGGTGCTGATGCAGCAGGAACAGATGAAGGTTGGGCAATTGACAATATTGAAGTAGTAAGTGATGTAACACCAACTATACCAACAGGTACAGTAACCTTAACACCTAACGGAACTTCAGTAAACGTAGCATTTGTACCGGGTAACGGTCAAGGTCGTTTAGTAGTAGCAAGGTTAACTTCAGCTACAGCAGTTGTACCTTACGATACAGTTTTATATACAGCTAACGCAGCATTTAGTAGTGGTGACATAACAGGTACAGGAAACTATGTAGTTTACAATGGTACAGGTTCATCAGTAAACGTAACAGGCTTAACCACAGTAACAGGTTACAGCTTTGATGTATATGAATACAATGGTAAATATATGCACAATAAATTTGCAGCAGCCTCAAGCAGTGCTACCACAACTTTACCGGTTAAATTAGTAAGCTTTACAGCAAACAATGTAGAAGGTAATGTACAATTGAAATGGATAACTGCTAATGAAATAAACAACAAAGGATTTGAAGTAGAACGTTCAGTAGACGGTAAAAACTTCAGTTCAATAGGTTTTATAAAAGGCGCAGGAAACACTAACAAAACAACAAACTATAGCAAAATAGATTTAGGCGCATTTGTAGCAACTTCATCAAACGTATTATACTATAGATTAAAACAAGTTGATTTTGATGGTACACCAACCTATTCAAATCAGGTAGCAGTGAACGAAAACGAATTGGTATCAAATGGCGTTAAGATTTATCCGAATCCATTTAACAAAACGTTGACAGTAGATATTGCATCAGATATAAATACAAACACCACGATAGCTATCACAGATATCAGTGGTAAAGTGATATCAACAACATTGGTACCGGTATCAATCGGAAACAATACAACAACGTTACCAAACTTAGATTTATTAACTGCAGGCATTTACTTTGTAAAAGTATCGAACGGTACTAAAACAGAAGTATTTAAAGTAGTGAAATACTAATCAGTATTAATAACAAAATAAAAAGAGCTCACCTTTTGGTGGGCTCTTTTTTTATATACCCAAAGCAAATTTGCCTGCTTTTTTATTTGCATAATTTTGATATTTTCGACCTTTCTAAATAAATAATTTGAAAACAAAATTACTAGCCTATATTTTTCTGTTTTTAGTATTCAATGAGGTAACTGCACAAACAGTTATTAAAGGAAGTGTACTCGATGCAAAATCGAACGAGAAACTAATAGGAGTTTCCGTTTTGGTAAAAGGTGCTACGAGGGGTGCTCAAACAGACTACGATGGACAATTTACCCTAAAAACAGAAGCAAGCCTTCCTCTTACATTAGTAGTTAAATACATAGGTTATGAAGTAAAAGAAATTTCAGTAACCGGTACCAATAGCCCCATTGCAGTTAAATTAAACAAAGCAGAAAATGCACTGAAAGAAATAAAGATTAGCGATAGCAGGATTACAGAAAAAATAAAACAAAATCCCATTACTGTTGAAACAATGGATGCCATTGCCATTAAACAAACATCAGCAGCTAATTTTTATGAAGGTTTAGCGCACTTAAAAGGAGTAGATTTAACATCGGCCAGTATAGGTTTTAAAATCATCAATACACGCGGTTTCAACTCCACTTCACCCGTAAGGTCATTGCAGTTAATTGATGGAGTAGACAATCAATCACCCGGTTTAAATTTTAGTCTAGGTAATTTTTTAGGTGCTTCCGAATTAGATATTCAAAAAGTAGATTTAGTAGTAGGTGCAAGCAGTGCTTATTATGGCCCCAATGCTTTTAATGGAGTTATCAATATGCAAACCAAAAGTCCCTTTCTGTATCCTGGGCTAACAGCACAGGTAAAAGCAGCAGAAAGAAATTTGTTTGAGTTTGGTGTACGTTGGGCACAGGTATTTAAAAACAAAGCGGGAGAAGATAAATGGGCTTATAAGCTTAATTTGTTTTACATGCGTGCCAATGACTGGAATGCAACCAACTATTCGGCTACTGATAATTCTCCAGCAGGTAACAGCAATGCCGGTGGATACGATGCTGTAAACAGGTATGGAGATGAATATGTAAACAGGATATTTTATTCACCCTTAGATGGGTTAACCAAAGTTGGACAAGGATATTATTTGCGCACAGGTTATGCCGAGCAAAGTTTAGTTGATTACAACTCACGGAACTTAAAAATAAGCGGAGCCTTACATTATAAAGTAAAGAAAGACGTAGAACTTATTTATGCCACCAGTTTTGGAACAGGTACAACCGTTTACCAGGGTGATAATAGGTTTAGTTTAAAAGACATATTGTTTTTTCAAAACAAATTGGAGATAAAAAAAGACAACAAGTTTTTTGTAAGAATATACTCCACCAACGAAGATGCCGGCAATAGTTACGATGTATACTCAACAGCTATTCTTATGCAAAATCTATCAAAATCAGATTTAGATTGGGGGAAAGATTATAACAATAGCCTCTTTCAAAATTTATCACCCAAAGTATTACAATGGTATTCGCAAAATATTGGACAAGGCCTATTTTTAGATACCATACCGGGTAACAGACGCTTAGGTTATATAGAGAATTATTGGCAAACAAATTTTAGCGATAGCTTATTTAAGTACCACCAAATGGCTAGAGAAAGGTCAGACAATTTGCCCAGCTCAAATGGAACAGGGGTAGCACGTTTTGAGCCGGGAACTGCTCGTTTCGATTCCGCTTTTAATTCTATTGTTTCAAGAACAAACAGAGAAGGAGGAAGCCGTTTTTTCGACCAATCAGCATTGTATCATATAGCAGGAGGCTATGAGTTTTCATTAATAGGGCTCGATTTTAAGAGTGGTGCCAATTATAGATTGTATACTCCGTTTAGTAAAGGAACCATTTTTTTAGATACAGCAGAAAACCAGCGCATATATAACAATGAGGCAGGTGCTTATTTAGGAATAGAAAAAAAGTTTCAATCCGATAATATAAAATTCAATAACGAAGACAGGTTGTTAAATGCCCAGGTTGGTCTAACCGTAGGTGCTTTAGCAGGTGTTTTGTTCAGCGGTATTGCCAAGCAAACAGGCGTTATTACCAATCCGTTCGATTTATTGTTTACCGTTGCAGCTATGCCTATTGCAGCATCGCTGTTAGGCTATGCTTATGACAACGGGGCAACTATTAAACTAAGCTTTACCAACAGGGTAGATAAGAACCAGAATTTTGATTATTTGTGGTCACCGGCAGCTACATTTTTATTTACTAAAAAGCAGCATGTATTGAGGTTTTCAGCCTCATCAGCCGTACGTAATCCCACATTAACCGATCAGTATATAAACCTGAACGTAGGCCGCGCAACCCTGTTAGGCAACTTAAATGGTTTTCAAAATTTAGTTACTACCGAATCGCTTATAGATTTTTTAAATACACAGGATAGGAGCAAACTATTGTACTTTAATGTAGATGCCGTAAAGCCCGAAAGAGTTAAAACAATAGAGTTTGGTTATAGAACAACTATCAATAAAAAAATATTTATAGATGCCAGTTATTATTACAGTTGGTACGAAGACTTTTTAGGATATAAAATAGGTACCCAGGTTGATATAGATACCAACTTTAACCTGATTAATAGTATAAAAACATATAGAGTTACCACCAACTCAAAACAAGTAGTAACCACCAATGGATTTACAATAGGTGTAAACTATTTTTATAAAAACTACTTGGGTTTTGTAACCAATTATAGCTTTAACAAATTAGATAAAGGCAATAGGAACGATGGAATTATACCCGCCTTCAATACACCCGAACACAAATACAATATAGGCGTAAACGGACGCGATATTGAATACATGAATAAGAGAGAGAAATGGGGTTATAGCGTTAACTACAAATGGCAGGAAGGTTTTTTGTTTGAAGGCTCTCCGCAGTTTACAGGCACCGTTCCTGCTTATGGAATGGTTGATGCACAATGGAACTCAACCATAACCAAATGGCATGCAGTGGTGAAAGTAGGAGCGAGTAATTTGTTAAATAACGAAGTTTATCAGGTATATGGAGGTCCTTATGTAGGCAGGTTAGCTTATATATCATTTACCTTTGAATTGAATAACTGGAAATAACAATTTAATTCAATAACAACCACTCAAAATCAATTTCCTTTCCATTTGTTTTTCGAATACCCGGGGCTGGGAAATGAATATAGTCAAGTAAGTTTCTGGTCGTAATAATATATTTATTTTTTGATTTAATAGACCCCAAATTCCAGTCAAGTCCAATGCAAAATTTATTTTCCATCGGACCATTGGTATAAGTTCCATAGTTGTCAACACCATAACCTATTGCCAGATTTAAAAAGGGAGGAAAGTATTTTTTATAATTGGTCGATACCAAGTTATGTATATCAAAAGTTAACCAATAAATATGGCCACTGTAATCATTACTTAAAACCCAGTTTCGGAAATTATTATTGATATAACCAGCAGTAGGATAATAACCCATTTTAAATTTAAAATATTGTAAAGGCTTTATATTACGCTGCAAAATACCATAGGTTACACCAAGCGTATTAGCTGTTAAATCTTCAAACGAAAATCCAAATGGGGAAAAGCCATCACCTAATTCAATACTAACAGCCCAAATCATAGGTAAAGCTATGCTAATGATAGCCTTTGTTTTTTCATTATATTTAGCCAAAGTCATTAATTCATTTACTGCTTGGTAGTAGTAGTATGAAGTATAAAAATGGCCCAATTTATCAACGCCTAAACTATAATTATCAAAAAAGCCATCTTTTTCAATATTGAATTTTTTTTCTTGTCCACGCCACCACCAATTATATTGAATAACAAAATTAGCTGTTTGATGTGCAGCCAATCCTACTATTAAATACTTTTGCGTTCTAGTTAATGGATTATTAGGAATAGCAATAGTCTTAGTACTATCGGTTTGCTGCCCGTTTGCGGCAAACGAAAGAACAATAAGTAGTATATTTAAGTATAATTTATTCAATAGTTAAAAATCGAAATAAAGGCCTATCGTATTAAATGTTGTGCTTTGTTTATAGTTTTGCCCAATTTCAGTTAGTCCGTTAAACTGGTTAATTGCCAATCTGAGTACATGACTATTTTCAAGTGCATACTTGTAACCTAATTGAAAATTATTAGTGCTTGCAAAGTTGCTTTCCTCCCTAAATTTAAAATCAGCGGCATAATATAAAAAATTATGATTACCCCATTTTATAGGGCTATGTTCCAATCCAACCTGTAAAATCGAAAAGCCCGATATATTTGTTGTTGTTTTAAAATTATGATTATAAGTAATACCTCCGTAGGTAAAAAAACGATGAGAGGTGTTTTTATAATTCACAAAAATTTGATAGAAGTCTCTCACGTAATTAATAGGTACTAAACCTGCTTGTATTGCATCATCGCTTAAGTGTTGACTGGTGTGTCCCATACCGCTTCTTAAAGAAAAATTTTCATTTAACTGAAAATCTAAAAATAAATCGACAAAAAAATCAACATTGATCACTTGTCCTCTGTTTGTCCATCGGTTAAGGGTAGTATATACAGTTGATGCTACACTGAACTGTAATTTTTGTTTAGTATTACTAATAGAAGCTACAGGGAAAATGCCGCCCATACTACCTATGTATCCTCGGCTATCAAAAGGTTTTTGAATGCTTAAACGGTGAGCTCTACTGTCAGCCGTATAAAGAGGTACAATATGTTTTTGGGGTAATAACTCATATTGATACTTTTGGGTTAACGATTGCTGAGCGTTGCTTTTTGGCATAAGTACAACAAAGAGATATAGAAAGGTGAAAACGGGCAAGCATTTCATTACAATTGCAATTAAAAGAAATTAATCCATAAAAAAACACGCCCAAGAGCGTGTTTTTTATTTTATATAAAACAGTTAAGTTTAATTATTTTTTATCGTGTCCTTCATGTCCGTGATGTCCATGTTCTTCACCTTCTTCAGCGCAGCAAGCTTTTCCACCTTTACTATCGCCTTCTTTACACATTTCTTTGCATTTAGCCATGTCGAATTTACCATCAGCACCGTACATGCTTTGGCACATAGCTTTATCTTCAGGAGAACATTGCATGCTATCGCAATAAGCAGCACACTCTTCTTTAGTCATGCTCATGCATTTTTCTAAATCACAATTACCTATCATACCGCAATGTGCTGACGAATCCATTTCCGAGCTACACTCCATTTTATCTTTACACATCATTTCTTTTTCCGATGTGCTTCCGCCATTAACAGCTATATAAGGAGCAATTACTAATGAAACGATTGACATTAATTTAATCAAAATATTCATTGAGGGACCAGAAGTATCTTTAAAAGGATCACCAACAGTATCACCAGTTACCGAAGCTTTATGTGGCTCTGATTTTTTGTAATACATTTCACCGTTAATCAATACACCTTTTTCAAACGATTTTTTAGCGTTATCCCAAGCACCACCTGCGTTACTTTGGAAAATACCCATTAATACACCACTTACTGTAACACCGGCTAATAAACCACCTAATACCTCAGGGCCAAATATAAAACCAACAAGAACAGGAGTAATTAAAGCAATTGCACCTGGCATCATCATTTCGCGGATAGATGCTTTGGTAGAAATAGCTACACATTTCTCATATTCAGGTTTAGCTTTGTATTCCATAATACCCGGAATTTCGCGGAACTGACGTCTAACCTCTTGTACCATGTCCATAGCAGCTTTACCCACCGCTTGGATACACAATGCTGAGAAAATAAAAGGAATCATACCACCAACAAATAAGCCGGCTAATACATTAGCTTTATAAATATCAATGGCATCAATACCGGCAATACCCACAAACGCAGCAAATAAAGCCAATGAAGTTAAAGCAGCCGAAGCAATAGCAAATCCTTTACCAGTAGCAGCAGTAGTATTACCTACCGCATCTAAATTATCAGTACGTTCACGAACTTCAGGAGGTAATTGACTCATTTCAGCAATACCACCGGCATTATCAGCAATAGGTCCAAAAGCATCAATAGCTAATTGCATAGCAGTAGTTGCCATCATACCAGCAGCAGCAATAGCCACACCGTATAAACCGGCAAAATAATAAGAAGCCATGATACCACCGGCTAAAGTTAAAATAGGAATAACGGTTGATTTCATACCTACCGATAAACCACCAATAATATTAGTAGCATGTCCGGTAGACGATTGTTGAATAATTGATAAAACAGGGGCTTTACCCATTGCAGTATAATATTCAGTTACAATACTCATAATGGCGCCAACTACAGTTCCAACTACAATAGCTAAGAATACATTTAATTTAGAAAACTCATAACCACGTAAGTTTAAAGTTTCAGGTAACATCCAGTTTACAATGAAGTAAGAAGCAATAACGGTTAAAATCATAGATGACCAGTTACCTAAGTTCAATGCATTTTGAACGTTCGATTTATCATCCTTAATAGTAACAAACCAGGTTCCAACGATAGAGAATAAAATACCTAAACCACATATAACCATTGGTAACAATATTGGCGACATACCACCAAAATTATCTTGCACAGTAATTTCCTGACCTAATACCATGGTAGCTAAAATAGTAGCCACATACGAACCAAATAAATCAGCACCCATACCCGCTACGTCACCTACGTTATCACCCACGTTATCAGCAATAGTTGCAGGGTTACGAACGTCATCTTCAGGAATACCAGCTTCAACTTTTCCTACTAAATCAGCTCCAACGTCAGCAGCTTTGGTATAAATACCACCACCAACACGGGCAAATAAAGCAATTGACTCAGCTCCCAAAGAAAAACCAGTTAATACCTCAATAGAAGTAATAACCGTATTGGCACCTAAGTCAGCAAATATTTTTAAGAAAACAATGAATAAACCACCTAGACCTAATACCGCTAAACCAGCAACACCTAAACCCATTACTGTTCCACCTGTAAATGAAACTTTTAAAGCTTGTTTTAAACTAGTACGGGCCGCTTGTGTAGTACGAACATTAGCTTTAGTAGCTACCTTCATACCAATATAACCGGCAGTTGCCGAAAAAACAGCACCTATTATAAATGCAATAGAAATAACCCAGCTTGAGTGGATTGCTTTTCCGTTCACTTCATGAATTGTTCCTGAATATGCCAACAAGGCAGCAGCAAAAACAACAAAAATACTCAATACCTTCCACTCCGCTTTTAAAAATGCCATGGCGCCATCGGCTATATAGCCTGCTAATTCTTGCATATTTTTGTCACCTGCATCCTGCTTGCTTACCCAAGCACTTTTAATGGCCATAACAATAAGGCCAACAATCCCCAGTGCGGGAACTAAGTAAATTACATTTTCCATTCTTTATATTATCTCTTTTTAAAAATCGTGCGAAAATAGGGTATAGGAACTAAAACACCAACTGCGATTTAAAAAGCTGTTTTAATGAGATAAAACCCATTATTTTTCACCTTTTAATAAAAATTGTTACCCTTTTGTGTTATAGTAATTAAAGAGGTAAATATTTAAGCCAGGTGAGCATAAAACAGACAGAAACATATAACCTAAAGCATTTATCAAAGCAGGATTTTATTGCTGAAATCTATAACAGGTATGGTAAAAAATTGTATGCTTATGCTATTCAAACATGGAACTTAGAAGAAGATAGTGCTTGGGATTTAATCTATAAAACACTTTATAAAGTAATCGATTCATATAACAATTATACATTTGATACCGAAGAAAAATTTGCCTCCTTTATATTTAAAATATTTATCAATTACCTAAGAAATCACTACAGGGATAATAAACACCTGGTTGATTTTTCAGTAACTGGCGATATAGCCGATGCCGAATTAATGAGCAATGCAGTTGAAAATGATAATTCAAACTCCATTAATTTAAAATTAAATCTGTTGAACGAAGAATTAACCAAGTTGGAAGACTGGCAACGAATGCTTTTACTGATGAGAAGCGAGGGCAAAACCTATGCTGAAATAGCTACCTATATGGATAAGCCCGAACACCAGTTAAAAGTTTACTACCAAAGACTAAAAGAAAAAATAAGCAAACGACTTTATGAGCACTTTTAATATACCTATAACAGACCAAGAGCTCCGAATGCTTCTAAAGAAAAATATTTTGGAAGGAAACATGGATGATGCTTTAATAAATGACCTTATAACTATGGAATCAAAAATGGTATTTGCAAATAGTTCCGTTATTGTTATACCCAATAACAAAGAACAAAACGTATTAAATAAATTAAACAAGAGCCTGACAAAAGGTGTTGGTTTCTGGTGGCCCATTGCAACCATTGCAGTTGTTTTAGCTCTATCACTTTTAGTATGGTTTAAATTTACTACGAGCAATCAATCAGCAGCAATGGCTGCAAACCAACCAAACAATGCTTATGAAAAAGACTATACACCCAATACCATTATCAATACAAGCGATAGTACATTGGTTGAAAAGCCAGAAAACGAAACTTTAAGACCAAAAGAAATAGATACAAATACACAAGTTACCGGGGAGAGAATAATTCAAAACATACCCTTATGGCCCAACTCATTTACAGCACCCTTAGATAGTATAAAAAGTAACAATATCGTTGATTATAAATCCCTTGCAGGCATAATAGTAAGCGAAAACAAGTTTACTGTAGATACACTGTTTAATGGCATAAAAAGTTTGTATATAAAAAGTAGTTATTGCAAAATAGATATTAAGCCAAACAATACAGAAACACTTTTATTAAAAGGCGAGATGGAATTTAAATCAAAAGGAATAGTTATAAATAAACCCCAATACCAAATTATTATTAAAAAAACCGATACCCTTTTACAAGTAACAATTGAAGGCGGTAAATCAAGTATAGTTTTAGGCGGAATGGTAGATATAACAGGTTTCTTAAATTTTGATGTGCCGCAAAACATTAACGTAAAAATAGACAATACCAGCTCAGATATACTGCTGACCAAATTAAAAGGACAAATGAAAATAAATAACGATTATGGAAATGTACAAGCTACAGATATGCAATCAAACATGATACTTAAAGTACAGTCAGGCAATACCATTTTAAAAGCAATAGAAGGCAATATTACTACCGACTGTAATTATGGCAATCAAACATTAACCAATATAAAAGGCCATGTAAGTATGAAAAACAATTCAAGCGATATTGCATTGGCTAATATAAAAGGTAACACCTTAATCAGTTCCAGCTATGGCAATATTCATATTGATAGTTTAACAGGAAAATTAAAAATAAAACTCGCATCAGGTAATATAACCACCAGTCATATAAATGGCGATTCAGTTGATATAAACAACAGCTATGGCAATATTGTATTAAGCCATGTAGAGGCGGCTGTTAAAGCCAATAATATTTCAGGCAATACTCATTTTAACTATGTAAAAGGAAACGTAAAATTAAGTTCATCATATGGTAAACAAAAATTAGCAAACATAACAGGCAGTATTATCAGTAAAGGTGTTTCAACCGAAGTAGAACTGGAGAAAATAGAAGGCGATTTAAACATAACTACCAGTTATGGTGATATAACAGCCAGTAACTGTAAAGGAGCAGTAGCCATGAATGTAACAAGTGGCAACATTTCAGGAAAAAACATAACACTTACCAATAATATGTTATTGAATAACACCTATGGTAATATAAAAATGCAACTTACCAATACAGACAGTGACTTGAGTTACGATTTAGTAAATAGCTATGGTACTATAAAATTAGCCAAAGGTGATAATAATATTAAGAAAACAGATGGCTCATTAAAGATAACAAAAGGAGCTATACAAATAAAAGCAGTTACCACCTCAGGTAACCAATTGTTTGAATAACTGTTATACCAGTTCAGTAAATAATTTACTTAATAAAGGTTCTGCTTTATTGGCCGCAGCAATAATTTTTTCTAAGCTAACAGGCTTTAAAGTTTCAGGAAATCCTAAGTCAGTTATAACCGAAATAGTACAAACAGGTATACGCATTTGAACAGCAACCAATACCTCTGGTACTGTGCTCATACCAACAGCATCGGCACCCAGTATACTTAACATTTTATATTCCGCTTTGGTTTCCAATGCAGGCCCTTGCACTGCAGCATAACAGCCTTCGTGCAGTATAAAATTATTTTGTAGTGCAATGGCTTTTGCTTTTTCGCGCAATGCTATATTATAAGGTTCACACATATCAGGAAACCTGTCGCCAAATTCTCTATAGTGTTTTCCTCTCAGTGGCGATTCCGGAAGCAAATTAATATGGTCGTTTAATACCATTAATTCACTCACTTTAAAATTCCTGTTCAATCCTCCAGCAGCATTACTTATCAATAATTTTTCAATGCCTAAAAATTTTAAAACCCTTACCGGAAAAGTAACCTCTTGCATGCTGTAACCTTCGTAGTAATGGAAACGACCCTGCATAATTACAACAGGTTGTTTATTTAAATAACCCAATATCAATTTACCCTTATGGCTTTCAACAGTGCTTACCGGAAAGTGCGGAATATCTTCGTAATTGATAGTATCTATTACTTCGCAATCATTTACCAAAGCACCCAAGCCCGTCCCCAGAATAATACCTGTTAAAGGTTTTATTTGCGTATGCTCAAGTATATAATTAGTAGCTTCTTTTATTTTGTTCAACATAGTTTAAAATGTATTGATTAAATGCGCTTTTATCGCTTTCGAAAAAATCAACTTGTAAAGGCAAGTAGTAAATAGGGTATTGTTGCAGGAGCGTTTTAAATGCATCCGTTTGCAGTCGCATGGCATCCTTTTCAGTACTGATAATTATTTTATTGGTTGAAGCACGTTTGTCAAATTCAGCTAATAGCTGTGTAATTTCTTCCGTTGTAAAATCATGGTGGTCGCCAAACTGCCATGCATCCATTACCGAATGGGCATTTTTTTCTAAATAATCTTCAAAACTTTGTGCTTTGGCTATACCGCTAAAAAGCAATAAGTCCGTTTCTTTAAGTTCATCAATGGTTTTAATAGAGCCATCAAAATAATGAACCAATGAATCATATTTTTGGTAAGAGAAAAATACCCGTTGTTTAGCCAATGGTTTTATTTGGGCAATAATTTTTTCCTTTTCCAAAACGGTTAAATCAGCGGGACATTTAGTAACAACAATTAAATCAGCCCTTTTATAACCAGCCCTGTATTCACGCAAAGTGCCTGCGGGAGTAAGGTAATCGTTAAAAAATAAGTTGTTATAATCAGTCAGTAAAATATTAAGGCCTGCTTTTATAGCCCTGTGCTGAAATGCATCGTCCAATAAAATAACATCCGTTTCAGGTGCATCAAACAATAAATTAGGCACACCAATTACCCTGTTTTCGCTAACCGCTAAATCAATTTCGGTTTTAAATTTTTGTTTTATTTGAGTAGGTTCATCACCAATTTCAAAAGCAGTAGACTCATTGGTAGCAAAAAAATAGCCTGAAGTTTTACGTTTATAGCCCCGGCTAAGTATAGCTACTTTGTATTGTTGTTTTAATAATCTAATTAAATATTCAATATGAGGTGTTTTGCCCGTTCCGCCAAAAGCTAAATTCCCAATATTAATAATAGGAAGCTCAAATGAAGTTTCACGTAGTAGATTTTTATCGTAACAAGTATTCCGCAAAAATAAAATACAAGCATATATAAAAGCAAAAGGCGCAGCTAAAATTCTAAAAACTAAAATCATATTAGGTTTCGATATTAGTTAAAATTGATAATAGATAAAAATAAGATAGGGTTATCAATGTGACTAAGCACTTATTGCAAAATACAAGATACCCCTTTTAGCAAGAAGTTCTGTTTTCTAATCAGAATAAATTTCCTTTATTGCGCCCGTGAAAGTTTTAATAATTGATGATGTAGATAGCTTATTAATAGATGGTTTAGAAAAAATCGGGTATTCCGTAACTTACAATCCAACTATTACCAGAGCCGGAATAATTCAGTCAATAACACCATACCAAGTTTTAGTAGTACGCACTAAAACCCAAATAGATAAAGAAATAATAGAGGCAGCTACCAGTTTAAAAGTAATTGCCAGGGCAGGTAGCGGACTCGATAATGTAGATGTAGATTTTGCGCAACAAAAAGGTATTCAGTGTTTTAATGCAGGCGAAGCCAATGCCGATGCTGTTGGTGAACATACTTTAGGTATGTTACTCAGCTTATTAAGGAATTTAGCCAAGGCCGATTTTGAGGTAAGAAACAAAATTTGGGACAGAGAGGGTAACAGAGGGTTTGAGTTAAATGGAAAAACCATTGGCATAATAGGATTTGGAAATACTGGAAAAGCACTCGCTAAAAAATTAGCCGGATTTGATGTAAAAGTGCTCGCTTACGATAAATATTTGACCAATTATTCAAATAAATATGCCAACGAAGCAACGTTAGCCCAAATTTTTGAAGAAGCAGATATTGTATCGCTACACATTCCACTGACTTTTGAGACCAAAAATTGGGTAAACGGCAAATTTTTAAAACAATTCAAAAAAAATATTTACCTTCTAAATATGTGCCGTGGAGAGGTGCTCAATATGCCCGAAACAATTGATTTAATGGGAAGTCGTAAGATACTGGGACTCTGCTTGGATGTTTTGGAAAATGAAAAATTGGCGACCCTAAGCAACCAGCAGCAAAAAGATTTTGACTACCTTATAAACAATAAAAAAGTACTTTTATCACCGCATATTGCCGGTTGGACTTTTGAGAGCTATGTGAAAATTGCGCAAACCCTACTCTTAAAATTAACTAACTTAAAATAAGCACTATAAAATTACTTGAGTGGCTAAATGAGGTGATGTTTGATTTATTAAGGAAAACCCATTTAATTTACCGCTCTTAAAACTAATCCAATTACTAATTTGTAACAAACATTTACATGAAAAGGATATATTTATTATTAGTAGCCATATTTGGCTTGTCAGCCCTTGCTAGTGCTCAATCTAACTTGGGTGTGCTGGAAGGAAAAGTTATTGATGAAACCACCAAAAAGCCAATAGAATATGCTGCCGTTACACTTGAAGGTGGGGGGGTAAAAAAACAAAAATACACCGATAAAGACGGAGAATTTGAGTTTACAGCCATACCTGCAGGTTCTTATTCACTTACAGTTTCTTATACAGGATACGATAGAACTACAATTAATGGTATTTCTGTTAGGGGCGATAATAAAATTACAACAACTAGTGTATCGTTAGGAAGTAAAATTGGACGTGCCGTAATTGTAGATAATAAAGGTCCATTAGTAGACAGAGATGATCCTCAACAAAGCTCTAGAAAGGATTTACAAAGAAATGCTACCCAAAGCATAAATGCGATTGCCGGTATTAGTAGAGGTGTTGACTCGCGTGGTGGTGGTGCTCCCAATATTCGTGGTGCTCGTGCTGATGGAACTGCTTATTATATTGATGGCGTGCGTGTTACTGGTATCAATATTCCAGCCAATGCTATTGAAAACTTAGAAGTTATTTCAGGAGGAACTCCGGCTTCATATGGAGATTTTACGGGAGGAGCTATTAGTGCAACAACGAAAGCACCGACCAAAGCTTGGTTCCGTTTTATAGAATACAGAACATCTTCCCCTTTTTATGGTTATTTAGATAACTCACACCATAATGAATTAACAACCTATTTTTCTGGTCCAATTTTATTTAAAGATAAAGATCGTGGTAAAAAAGAAAAAGTACTTTTAGGATTTACCAATTCAATAAGAGGTGTTTACACACTTGATGGTAGATTACCAGCCGTGGATATATACAAAGTAAAGGATGCTAAAATGAAAGAAATTGAAGCAACTCCAGTGCGTCCAAATGCACAAGGAACATTGGTACCTGCAGCTGAATTTTTAACTAAAGGCGATTTAGAAAAGGCTGATTACCGTCAAAATGCATCTGCATACAATATTGCAACTCAAGGAAATTTTAATTACCAACCTAATAATAATATAAATGTTAAATTAGGCTACACGGCTCAATTCTTTTCACAAAACAATTGGAATAGCTATTACTCATTACTAAATACGGCAAACAATTCAGTGTCAACTGGCTATAACACAGTTACTTATTTGCAATTTACACAAATGTTTAATAAGAAACGAGATGATGATGATACAACAAGAGAAAAAGTAGAAACATCAAAAACAGGAGTTGCTATTACCGATGCGTATTATACTGTGCGTGTAAGTTATGAACGTAACTTTTCTGAAACGTATGATGCTAACCACGGAAAGGACTTTTTTAAATATGGTTATGTAGGAACATTTAAAACATATAACGCACCAGCATATACCACTGTAAGAAAATCAATGGGACAAAATGCTGATACTATTTATTATAGAACAGCTACTGATACCACTGTAAGAAAAATGTTATCAACTGGTTACGTGCGTCAAACGGGTTTTCAAGATACTGCCCTCAAATTTCAGAAAGCTGATTTTAATACGATAAGAGGAAACTATACGCAAGCTTTTTTTAATTATTTTGGAGCTAATAGCTTTAACAATACAACTAATTTAAGAGGTGCAGGGGCAATTGTAAATGGATATGATCCATTAGCTATTTACTCTGGTATGTGGGGTAACGCAGGTGATGTGCAAACAGGCTATTCTAAAAACTTATACGAAAACTATATTGTTTATTTAGAATCAAATGCTTCATTAGCACCACGTAGAAATTTAAAGGCCAAACACAATTTACAGTTTGGATTAACTTACGAGCAACGTTTCCAAAGAGGCTATAGCTTATCTGCTGGAGATTTATGGCAATTAATGCCATTATTAGCCAACAGTCAGTTTACTGGTCTAGACTCTATTGGACAAGCTAGATTTGATGCCAATGGCGTTTTTCAAGATACTATTACTTTTAACCGTAGAATTGTTGAAGCTTCACAATCAACATTTGATAAAAATTTACGCGAAAAATTAATTAGTAGTGGAGCTACTGATAATAACGGTAAACCAGTAGATGATCAAACTTTTATTGATATCAACTCATATTCACCAGGGACTTATTCATTAAATATGTTTTCTGCCAACGAGTTATTAAACAATGGTAATTCATTTGTTTCTTACTTTGGATATGACCATTTAGGTAATGAAGTATCAGGAAAACCAGGTATCAATGAGTTCTTTAAAAATCGAATTTTACCGGCATATCAACCAGTTTATGCGGCAGCTTGGATTCAAGATAAATTTACATTCAAAGATTTAATTTTGCGTGTTGGAGTTCGTGTAGAAAGATTTGATGCAAACCAACCAGTATTACGCGATCCATATTCAATGGTTCCTATTATTTCAGCAGGCGAAATCAGATCAGCAGCAGCAGGTGAATTAAAAATTGCTTCAGATGCTATACCAAGTGTAGTTGGCGATGGTTGGAAAGTATACATCAACACCGACAACTTCAATGGCGATAAATATGGTATTGCTGGATTTAGAGATGGTAATAAATGGTACGACAAAAATGGTAATCCTATTTCAGATCCTGCAGCTATTCAGCGCGCAGCAGGAACTAACCAAAATATTCCATACGTAGTGGATGCTAAAAATCCTAAAGTGCCTACAGTACAATCATTTAAAGATTACGAGCCAGATGTGAAAATTTTACCACGTGTTTGGTTCTCATTCCCTATTTCTACCTCATCACAATTTTATGGTACTTATGATATATTAACACAAAGACCAGGTAGCAATGTGGCTCAAATAGATGACTATTACTTCTTATCAAACAGATTAACAGGAGTTATAGCTAATCCAGATTTGAAAATGACCCAAGTAACCGATTACGAAATTGGTTTCCGTCAACAAATTGGCAAAAACTCAGCTTTAGGAATTATTGCTTCATACCGCGAGTACAGAAACATGACCCAATTATATAGCTATATACAAGCTTGGCCAAATACATATAGTACTGTAGGTAATATTGATTTTTCTACAACTAAATCAATAGGATTAGACTATAAATTAATTGATATGGGTAACGTTAATTTTGATGCAAATTACCAATTACAATTTGCTGATGGAACAGGTTCAAATGTTTCTTCAAGCAGTGCATTAATACAAGCAGGTTTACCTAATATCCGTACCGTATTTCCATTAGATTTTGATACACGTCACTCTTTTAAAGGTAATTTCGATTTCCATTATAAAGAAGATAAAAAATACAATGGCCCTGTTGTAAACGGTAAAAAAATATTTGAAAATGCTGGATTCAATTTCCTTTTCACAGCTTATTCAGGACGTCCGTATACGCAAAATATGATTGCTACCGCAGACGGAGTTCAAAGTGGTGTTGCTGCAAGAAGCCCTATTAAAGGAACGCCTAATGGCTCTAATTTACCTGCACAGTTTAACGTTGATTTGAATATTGATAAAAACTTTACCATTAAAAACGAAAAAGCTGGTGCTAGTATTAAAGAATACCGCATGCGTATTTTCTTAACAATAACCAATTTATTCAATGCAGTGAACGTTTCAAGTGTTTACCGTTACACAGGTAGTGCATACAATGATGGTTATTTAAATTCACCATATGCGGCAGATCAAATTCGTACTGCAACCAATGCACAATCATTTATTGACCTATACAATACAAGGATGGTTAATCCTGATAGATTCTTATTACCAAGATTAACCCGTATTGGAGTTTCAGTTCAGTTTTAATTTAAAAAAATAATTTTATGTTAAATTTAAAATATATCAAAAGCACACTTGTTACGGTTGCTGTTTTAACCGTACTAGGTAATACCCAAGCTCGTGAAAACATTGGTATGGGTAAAGCAGCAAACGCAAATACAGACCGTAAAGCCAATGCGTTAAGCAAAATGGGCGCAGGTTGTACAGCTGCTACAGCTCAAAAAGAGTTGGACATAAACAACGTAAGAACAACTATACTTACCGGGGGTGATATGTGGTGGAACTTAAGTAATGCCCGTTACGAAATACCTAAAGTACAAACCGGTCAGGTAGCTAAGCATTCATTGTTTTCTGGAGCATTATGGATTGGTGGTATTACACAAGGTAATTTACGTTTAGCAGCACAAACTTATCGTCAATCAGGAAACGATTTTTTTCCTGGTCCACTTCAAATAGATGGTTCAGCAAGTATTACTGCTGATAGATGTAAACAATCTGATAAAATTTATAAAGTAACACGTTCTGAAATTATTAATCACATAGCTTTAGGTGATGGAGTAGATCCAGCTGCTATCAATATAAATATTAGTGAGTGGCCTGGTAATGGTGGTTCTGGAGAAGCTAAATTTTTAGCACCATTTTTTGATGCAAATGGCAATGGGGTTTATGAACCAGGACAAAGCGAGTACCCAACATTTAATCAAGACGAGGCAAGCACTGCTGCAATTCCTGACCAAATGATGTTTGTTGTTTATAACGATAAAGGAAATATACATACAGAAACACAAGGTTTACCATTAAACTTAGAGTTTAGATTACAAGCATTTGGTTTTGCTACCAATGACGAAGTAAATAACATGACATTCTACCGTACCACTATTATAAACAGAGGTACAGAAACTATTGATAGCTGTATATTTGGTCAGTGGGTTGATCCGGATTTAGGAAATTACTCAGATGACTTTGTAGAATGTGATGTAAATAGAAACTTAGGTATTTGTTATAATGGTGATGATAACGATGAAGGTATTTTAGGTTATGGATTAAATCCACCGAGTGTTGGGGTTAATTTCTTTCAAGGTCCTTTAAATGAAAACGGAAAAGAAATTGGTTTAACAAAATTTGTTTACTACGATAACAATAGTTCAGTACAAGGAAATCCATTTAACCCGGCTCATTTTTGGAATTATTTGAATGGACGTTGGAAAGATGGACAAAACATTACTTATGGTGGAAATGGCCGTGGAGGTTCAGATACTGCAAGTTATATGTTCCCGGGTACAACCGACCCGGCTAAAAGAGCTGCATGGACAGAAAGAATTGCAGGTAATACACCGGCTGACAGACGTTTTTTACAAACAGCAGGTCCTTTTAAATTAATACAGGGTGCTATTAATAAGGTTACTATTGGTGTAGTTTGGGCAAAAGCAACTACAGGTGGAGCAACAGGTTCATTTAACTTATTAAAAGAAGCAAGTGATAAAGCATTGATTTTATTTAAAAACAATTTCAAAATCCTTCGTGGACCTGAATTTGAAGACAATGCAGTACAAATTACCGAATTAAACAGCGAGTTAATTATTAATTTAGTTAATACTGAAAAACCAGAAACATTTAAAGCAAAAGTAGCTGGTTTGTGTACAGACTCTACAGAGTATAAATTCCAGGGGTATCAAATTTATCAATTAAAAGTACCATCAACACCTAGTGATTTTAGCGACCGTGAGCAAATAAGATTAGTTGCCCAATGCGATATATTAGATGGTAACGGTTTTATAGTAAACACAGTAAATGATGCTGATTTAGGAAGTGTTAAAAAAATAATGGTTAACGGAGAAGATAAAGGTCTTCGTCATTCATTCCAAATAACCAGAGATGCATTTTCAGTAGAGTCAGATCAAACTTTGGTTAATTACAAAAACTACCATTACCTAATTGTTCCTTACGCAGCAGTAACCAACTGTGTAAAAGAAAATATTCAGTATTTATCAGGTTCAAAACCTATTATTATTACTGCCACTCCTCACTTATCATACGGTCATTCACAAGGAACTCAAATTAATTCAGGGTTTACTACAGGACCACAAATTACACGTATTGAAGGAATAGGAAATGGAGGTAATTTCTTAAACTTAACAAAAGCAACAATAGAAGAAGCATTAGCATCTCCATATTATGCAAGCAAACCAAAATATTTAGAAGGTGCAGGTCCGGTAAGTATTAAAGTAATTAATCCATTTAAAGTGCCTTTGGCTAACTTTATATTATATATTACTGATTCTTCAAAAACTAATGCACGTATTACCGATTCTTTAAATAGAGATTCAACTTATTGGATATTGAAAAATACTACAACTAGCCAAACATATGTTGGAACCCGTAACTTGAAAAGTGGTAATGAGCAAATATTTGCAGAAATAGGTTTATCAGTTTCAATTAACCAAGCTTTTGCTCCTGGTGATCCTGATAATACCGAAGATGTAAGTAATGGATATATTGATGCATCAATTACTTTCTCTAATCCTTCAGAAAGATGGTTAGACGGAGTTGCTGATGGAGAAATTGCTTTACCTGCCTTTAACTGGATTAGATCAGGTAATACAGGAACACCGGAATTTACAAATACTACTGACCACGATTTCTATAGAGCAATTGGTACAAACAAATTAGCAGTTGATCCACGTAAACAGTATGGAAATATTTTAGGCGCAACTTGGGCTCCTTTCGGTTTAGCGGCAAAAGCAACTAACCCTAAATCATATGGTCCTGGTATTAGTTTAACTCCAAACACCAATCAGGTTTCTGATGATAACAGATTAGTAGATTTACAAAGTGTTGATGTAGTGTTTACATCAGATAAATCAAAATGGACCCGTTGTATTGTATTAGAAATGGGTGAAAACAAAGACTTAAATATCGGTAATGTTTCAAAAGGAAATATCAGAGCATCTGCATCAGTAGATAAAAATGGTAATCCGGAAACAGGCAGTTACGGTATGAGCTGGTTCCCTGGCTATGCTATTAACGTAGAAACAGGCGAAAGATTGAATATTATATTTGGTGAAGACTCATCACTTCCGGGTGAAAACGGAGCAGATATGGTTTGGAATCCAACAAAAAATTTATTTGACCGTAATTCAAATGGTAACATTCCTGCTTTTGGAGGTAAACACCACCTTTATATTATGGCAGCTAAAGAATTAAGAGCTGGTACAAACGGACAAACACTACTTTACAAAGGTCCTCGTTACGATGAGTGTGCTAATTACAGACAATTA
The DNA here is from genome assembly GCA_040388375.1 of Bacteroidota bacterium. Classification (NCBI taxonomy): domain Bacteria; kingdom Pseudomonadati; phylum Bacteroidota; species Bacteroidota bacterium. The sequence continues at coordinate 197,933 of JAZKBU010000003.1, forward strand.
TTAGCGGTAGCAAACCCATCAGATGAGCCGGCTACTTTACAAAAACGTTATTTCTTATCACAATTTATGTGGGTTACTATTCCAATGTTAAGAAGCACAGGCTTTTTATACAGCATGGCTGATGGTATTGTTCCAAACGAAACTACTGTTAAGTTACGTGTAAAACGCCCTTATGCAAAATACACTGCCAATGTAGATACTCCTTTACAACACGGTGGCCAACCTATGTATGAGTTCTCAACACAAAGCATTGCTCCATTAACATTTAATGCTGATGCAGGTAAAAAAGCAATGGATATGGTAAACGTATCACCAAATCCTTACTATGCTTATAGTGGTTATGAGGATCCGGGAAATGCATTAGATAATAAAGTTAAAATTATCAATGTTCCTACAAAATGCGTTGTTTCAATTTACACACAAAGCGGATTCCTAGTAAGAAGAATTAGAAAAGACGATAATGCTAAAACTTATATTGAGTGGGATTTACGCAATGATGCAAACGTTCCTATTTCAAGTGGTGTATATTTAATTCATATACAAGCAGACGGTTTAGGAGAAAGAATTATTAAGTGGTTTGGTGTAATGCGCCCGGCTGATTTTGATTCGTTTTAGTTAATAATAAAAGTACCATGTAACCAAGTTAAAAACTTAGCTTGGTTACATTTAAAAAATATAAAAAATTTACTCATATGAAGAAGTATATTTTACAAAGTTTAATTGCTTGTCTGGGAATAATGGCAAGTGTACATGCTGGTAATCCTGATAGAGCAGGGGGAGCCGGAGCCACTCAGTTGTTAGTAAACCCTTATGCAAGAGGCGTAGGTTTAGCCGGAGCAAACACGGCATCAGCCAGAGGTTTAGAGTCATATTACCTGAATATTGGTGGTTTGGCTTATGTAAAGAAAATGGAAATTCAGGCATCGCAAACCCGTTACTTGGTTGGTACCGATATTTATTTAAACAACTTAGGTATTGCACAAGCTTTAGGTGAAAATGGTAGTGGTGGTGTTTTAGGTTTAGCAGTTACCTATTGGGATATTGGTAACATTCCTATTACTACTACAGAAAGTCCTAATATGACTTTGGGTACCTATACTACCCAAATTTTAAATGTAGGTTTAGCATATTCAAAAACGTTTTCAAACTCTATAACCGGAGGTTTAATGATTAGATACGTGAGCGAAGGTATATCAAGTGTAAATGCAAGTGGCGTTACATTAGATGCAGGAGTTCAGTATCAAACATCTTTAAATCCGGCTAAAAAAATTAAGAAACAAGATTTTAGATTTGGTATTGCTGTAAGAAATTTAGGTCCTGATTTTTCATATCAGGGTAATGGTTTAGCTACTAACACTTCGGTAGTAAGTACCGGAGCTACCAGAAAAACATTGTTTGGTTCTCAACCATTTAATATGCCGGCTTTAGCTAACATAGGTGTTGGGTACGATTTTAGATTAGACAAAGGTGAAGAAACCTATGACCACAGATTAACACTTTCAGGTAATTTTAACTACAATGCATTTTCATCAAACATTACTGCAGTAGGTATAGAGTATGCTATGAAAAACACATTTATGTTAAGAACAGGTTATGCGCATCAGGATGGGAACTTTAGCGATAGTGAATATAAAACACCTCAATATGGTTTAAGTTTTGGTGCCGGATTTGCTTTACCAATAAGCGATGGTGGTACGGCTTTATCAATTGATTATGCTTACCAGCCAACAGTAATATTTAATGGAATTCACACAATTGGGTTTAAGTTAGCTTTAGGTAATAATAACTAATTTTATATATTTGTAAGACATTGAAAGGAAACGTTCGGTTAATCATACCGAACGTTTCTTTTTGTTTTAATTTAATACAGAAATAGAATGGCAAATAAAAAAAGTATCTCGCATCAAGCTGCCCCCATTAATTATTTATCAAAAGAAGGTTTTGAAAGACTACAAAAGGAATTACACGACTTAAAATTTGTACAACGCCCTTTTATTTCAAAACAAATTGCTGATGCGCGCGATAAAGGAGATTTGAGTGAGAATGCAGAATACCATGCGGCTAAAGAAGACCAAGGCCATTTAGAAACCAAAATATCACAAGTGGAGTCGTTATTAGCTATTAGCAGAATAATAGATGAAACAAAGCTAGATACAAGTAAAGTAATGTTGCTAAGCCATGTAAAGGTGTTAAATCATAACGTGAAGAAAGAGTTTAACTATACTATTGTTTCTGAAAACGAAGCTGATTTTAAAATTGGCAAAATATCTGTAAAATCGCCAATAGGAGCTGGATTAGTAGGTAAAAAACTAGGCGATATTGTAGAGATTATGGCACCTGCAGGCACCATAAAATTAGAGATATTAAGTATTTCTTTAACTTAATAAAATATGGGTACCAGTATTTTTTCAAAAATTATACAAGGCGAAATTCCTTGTTATAAAGTAGCTGAAACCAATAATTGTCTGGCCTTTTTAGATATTAATCCGTTAACAAAAGGGCATGTATTGGTAATACCAAAAACAGAGGTTGATTATATATTTGATTTGGATGATACCTTGTATATGGAATTACAATTATTTGCCAAGCAAGTAGCTTTGGCTATTAAAAAAGTAATTGATTGCAATAGGGTAGGTGTTTGTGTAGTAGGTTTAGAAGTACCTCATGCCCATATTCATTTAATACCATTTAACAATATGGAGGAAATGAATTTTGCCAATAAGAAATTGAATTTACCCGTTGATGAAATGAAAGTAATAGCGAATAGCATTGCCTCACAATTTTAACAATTATCTTCATATACTTAATTAACGAGAACGAAATTTAAGGACATAAAAAAACCGATAACAATTGTTATCGGTTTTTTTATGTAACCAACTTTTATCTTCGAGGAGGAGTAGTTGGCGCTGTTCCTGGGCGAACTCTTTGTCCCGGTTTATTCGTATCTTTTGGATCTACCGGTTTAACTTTAACCGGTGGCACATAGTTTATATCAATTACTCGAACTGTTGTTCTTCTATTTTGCTGATGTCTTTCTTCACTACATCTTTGTCCTTCTATTCTTTCATTAGGTCCTTCACAAGCACATTCTTTTAATTCTAACTCATTTTCACCATAACCTCTTGATACCAATCGGGCAGAATCAACACCATGGCTAATTAAGTAACCAACACAAGAGTCAGCACGTCTTTGCGATAATTTGATATTGTACAATGAATCTGCACGACAGTCAGTATGAGAACCTAACTCAAAACGCAACATCGGGTATTTATTCATTACCAATATAAGTGAATCCAATATCTCTGCTGAACGAGGGCGGATATTAGCACTGTCCAAACCATAAAGAATTCCTCGTACTGTAAATGTTTCTAAATCTATTGGGTTTAACTCTAAGTCTTGTACCAAATCAGTTGAAACTTCTAAGCCTTTGGTTGTTTTTTCATAAAACTTACTATCGTAGTGAAGCGGTTTTGAACCAAAAAATTCATAATCAGTTCCTGCTTTTAAAGGAATTTTATATGAACCTAATTGGTCAGTAGTAATAACCAATTTACCGGTATCCGTACTGTTTGTAAAAGTAATAACTGCATTAGGTATAATGGCTCTTGTTTTAGCATTTCTTACCACACCGCTCAAAGTAAACACCAGAGGCGTTTTTGTAAACCTGTAAATATCATCTCCACCTTTTCCGTTTAATCTATTTGAAGAGAAAAAGCCACTTTCTTTATCTTTTGAAATAACAATACCAAAATCATCGGCTCCCGAGTTAATAGGATATTTCATATTGATAGGATCACTCCAATCAGTTCCTTCGCCTTTGGTATAGTATAAATCAAATCCACCCATGCCGCATTTTCCATTGGAAGCATAGTATAATGTTCCATCTTCGTGTTGGTAAGGAAATCCTTCATCACCATCAGTATTAATGGTAGTACCTAAGTTTACCGGATCGCCCCAAGTATTACCCCTTTTGCTAAAACTTACCATCCAAATGTCTTTACTTAAAATAAGGCCTTCCGGGTTTTCAGCGCTACTTGTTGCTTTAGCTATACTACCAGGCATATTACTTGAGAAATAAAGAATAGTACCTTCTTTATTTAAATAAGGTTGTCCGCAATCAAAAGAATCTGTACTAAATGGAAGTGCGACTGGAACGCTCCATTCTGTGCCTGATAACTTTGTTTCGTATATGCGGCAGCTTGCTCCTTTGCCATCGTTCTTTTCGCCATAGTTACATTTTGTAAAGTACATGGTAGTAAACTTAGCATCAAAACAAACGGTTCCGTCATTCCATTTTCCGTTTACATTTTTCTTATCAACTAAAACAGGGTTGCTGTAATTATCAACTTGTTCTTTTTTCTTTTTGTTGTATTTTAAAGTAGTGCTGTAAACATCACAATAGCCATTATTAAACCAACCATATTTATCTTTACCACTTACCCCCACTTCTAATCTATCACTTGAAAAGAATAACTGGTCTTTTTTGAAGAACATAGGAGCAAAGTCGCTCCACTTTGTATTTAAGCGGGCAACGTTTTCTATAACATAACGGGTTTTCTCATTTTTCCATTTTTGAGCACTGGTACTTCCACAATCTTCCAAGTCAACTTTAGGGTCGCTGCCAACAGATTTTTTGTATTTATTGGCTTCGGTAATGGATTCAACGTATTTTTCTGAGTATTTTAAAGCTTGTATTTGCCTGTATTTAGCTTCGGCATTTGTAGGGTCTTGTTGTGTGGCTTTTGTATACCAACTTTCAGCAGCTGTCCAGTTGTTTGAAAGGCGGTAACATTCAGCTGCATAAAAGGCAGCCTCTTTTTTTATATCCTTGTTTTTAGTAGTACCATACACTTTTTTATAGATATCAGCAGCTGCTGCATATTCAAGCATTTTAAATTTTTTACGCGCTGCGGCTATATCTCCACCTCCGCCTCCTTTACATGCTAATAAAAGAGCAGAAAATATTAATACAAATCCTGTAAGTTTTACTATGTAATTTTGTTTCATTTTTAAATACTTTACTATTTGATTAGGATAAACGCAATTTTATGCATTTTAATGTGTAAAACAATATTTTTTTTAACATTTGCATATTTTTAACAAGCTAATAACCTGTGTATTTAAATAAAACAGCCATGTAATAGATAATTACATGGCTGCTTTAAGTATTAAAAATATTTTATGTTTATTTAATAAATAACATTTCGCGGTACTTAGGTAATTGCCACAATGTATCGTCAACCATAAACTCAAGTGAGTCACTTGCTTCACGTACATTATCAAACAAAGGTTTTACCTTATGGCAGAAAGCAACAGCTGCTTTGTGTGTATTTGCAGCATGGTGTGCTTTTTCTGTTTCAGCTAAAATTTTAGTTACGTTATCGTTAATATTTTTTATATGTTTTGAAATAGTTTCAATAGTTTTTAACTGTGTTTCGTAACTTGCTTTTGCTAAGCCAGCCGATTTTAAAGCAGTAACATTTAAAGCCAATTTACTTTGGTATTCAACAGCTGCCGGTATTACATGCGAGGTGGCTAATTGCGATATTATTTTTGCTTCAATATCTATTTTTTTTACATATAACTCTTGCATTATTTCATAACGGGCTTCTAATTCTATTTTGCTAAAAATATTGTTTTTAGTAAACAGCTCGCTTGATTGTTTTGAGATATAAGCATTCAATGCTTCAGGTGTGGTTTTTATATTTGATAAGCCTCTTTTTGCAGCTTCTTTAACCCATTCATCGCTATAACCGTTGCCTTCAAACAAAATGTTTTTAGCCGCTTTATAGTATGCTTTTAAAGTAGTAAGAATGGCTTCTTCCTTATTTTTACCTTTTTTAATAAGTGTATCAACATCCACTTTAAATTTGTTCAATTGGTCTGCCATTACGGTGTTTAACACAATCATTGAATTGGCACAATTGGCACTTGAACCAACTGCACGGAATTCAAATTTGTTTCCGGTAAATGCAAAAGGCGATGTTCTGTTTCTATCTGTATTGTCTAATAAAATATCAGGTATTTTTATAACATTAATAGCTTGTTTTGATTTGGTAGAAACTTTGGTATTTGATTTATCGTTTAAAATAGAATCCAATACGTTGGTCATTTGGCTACCAATAAAAATACTCATAATAGCTGGTGGAGCTTCGTTGGCTCCTAATCTGTGGTCGTTACTGGCAGTAGCTATTGAGGCACGTAATAAATCCGCATTATCACTTACTGCTTTAATTACATTCACAAAAAAAGTAAGGAACTGTAAGTTTGTTTCCGGGTTTTTGGTGGGAGCTAATAAGTTAACTCCTGTATTGGTTACTAAACTCCAGTTGTTGTGTTTTCCACTTCCGTTTACACCATCAAAAGGTTTTTCATGTAACAATACTTTTAAGCCGTGACGTAAGCTTACTTTTTCCATTAAATCCATTAACAATTGATTATGGTCAACGGCTAAATTGGCTTCTTCAAAATTGGGTGCACATTCAAACTGACCAGGTGCAACTTCGTTATGGCGTGTTTTTAATGGAATACCTAATTTGTATGATTCTGTTTCAAAGTCAACCATAAAGGCGTGAACTCTTGGCGGAATAGAACCAAAATAATGATCTTCTAACTGTTGTCCTTTTTCCGGAGCATGTCCAAGTAAAGTGCGGCCTGTTAACATTAAGTCAGGGCGTGCATAAAACATGGCTTCATCAATTAAAAAGTACTCTTGCTCAATACCTAAACTGGCTGATGCTTTGTTTACATTTTTATCGAAGTAACTGGCACAAACATTTACTACTGCATTTTCGACAGCATGTAAGGCTTTTAATAATGGGGCTTTAAAATCTAAGGCTTCGCCTGTGTACGAAACAAAAATGGTAGGAATACATAATGTTTTACCATTGCTTTCTTCCATAATAAAGGCTGGTGACGAAGGGTCCCAAGCGGTATATCCACGTGCTTCAAAGGTATTTCTGATACCTCCGTTTGGAAAACTACTTGCATCAGGTTCTTGTTGTACCAATGCTCCTCCAGAAAACTTTTCCATTGAACGACCGTCTTCGGTTGGTTCAAAAAAAGCATCGTGTTTTTCGGCAGTGGCACCTGTTAATGGTTGAAACCAATGTGTATAATGTGTTACCCCACGGCTCATAGCCCAGTTTTTCATTCCTGAAGCTACTGCATCGGCAATGTTACGGTCAATTTTTTCACCTGTTTTTACTGCTCTTGAAACGGCTTCATAAGCTTCTTTGCTTAAGAAATTTTTCATCGCACTGTCGTTAAATACATTGCTGTTGTAAAAATCAGAAACTTTATCTGAGGGTGATTTTGTTAAAACGGGATTTCTGCTAAGCGCAGTGTTTAAAGCATTAAAACGTAAAGTTGACATTATATATGGTATAATTTTTGGCGTAAAAATAAGCTATACAAAAAAAATAACTCCATTTAAATGCAATTTTTTGTTGCACATTTTATACAGATTGCCGCTAAGGGTTGTTATTGCTGAATATTAGCGCAATAATTATTTTTTAGGCCCTTTTGGTTGAAGGGGTCTTATTTCTAAATTGACTGTATGGAAATTGGGAGGCATTTGTAATGCATAAATAATATTAGCTGCCACATCTTCCGGCATTAACATATAATCATGGGGTTGTATGTTGGGGCTGTTGCGAAAAAAATCGGTTTTTACGGAACCGGGATAAATGCAGGTTACTTTAATCTGGTGGTCACGTACTTCTCTGAACAATGATTCGCTAAACCCTTTAACGGCCCATTTGGTAGCACAATAAGCTGCCACTTGGGGCATTCCTTCTAAGGCTGCTGTAGAGGCTATATTGATGATGTGACCGAATTGTTTTTCTTTCATATTGGGCAAGGCCATTCGGCAACAGTAAAAAACACCATTTACATTGGTTTCCTGCATTTCAATATACTGTTCAATGGGCATTTCTTCGGCCAGACCAAAATAGCCTAAACCGGCATTATTTATAAGGATATCAATGCAGTTATTGGTTTTGCTATAAATTTGGTAAAAGGCTTTTTCTACCTCATTGAATTGGCGGACATTGCAATGGATGAATTGATAATTTGGATGTTCAATATTGTTATTTCTGCCAAGCCCAAATACCGTGGCCCCATTTTCTAATAATTGCAGACATACTGCTTTACCAATGCCTTTGCTAATACCTGTTACTACGGCTATTTTATTTTTCAATTCCATTTTTTTTTAATCTCCAACTATTACCATTTTTTAAATACTACAAATACGGCAAGTACAATGAGTGCAAAGCCTAATAAGTGATTCCAGGCTAATTTATCTTGTTTAAAAACAAAATAGTTTATAATAACAAACACGGTTAAAGAAATGGCTTCCTGAATTGTTTTAAGCTCAAACATGCTGAAAGGGCCCCCGTTTTTTTCAAAACCTAATTTGTTGGCAGGAACCATAAAGGCATATTCAGCTAAGGCAATGAACCAACTTATTAATATAACGCCAAACATGCCCGTGTTTTTAAGCCATTCTATTTTGTTAAATTGTAAATGGCCATACCATGCAAAGGTCATAAAGGTGTTTGATATAGTTAGCAGCAGAATGGTATAAAAGCTTTTCATAAATAATTTGGGGCAATATATAACAATTAAAAAAAAAGCTATTTAAGCCTTTATTAAACTTTGTGGTTTAAATTTTTATAACTTTTGAAACAAAAACGTATTTTCGCGCTCATTAAATTTATAATACACAAGCAATGAAGCAATTGATTGATGCCATAAAACAAACTTTGGCGAAAGAGGGATTTGAAGCAGAGAAATTAGTAGCACAACTTAAAGAGTTGCGCCAGCATTTTATTGATAATTTAAACCAACCTGGCTACGTACGTATGATTAGATTGGCTTATGAGAATATAGAAGAAAATGGTGATTATACCTTTGATTATACAGAGGATGATAGTAAAGCTAATTTAAGTTACTTGATGGATTTATTGGTAGACCATACTAATAAATACAATAAGGAAGAATTGGTTGAATACCGTAAAATGATGGAAGGTGAAGAGTGGACCAGTCCGGAACAAGAGTGGGAAGGCGAAGAAGATGACGAGGGGAGTTAGAGGCATAAAATTATAAAGGGGCGGGGGAAGTCTGCATTTTTTTCATTTAATTATAAAAAATTGAATACACCTAAAGGAAAATTAATATCAATTGGAGGTGCCGAGGATAAAGGAACTGAGCCAGAAAATGGTTATGCTCACTCCAATAAAAGTTTAAATTTTTTTGAACTAGGCATTTTAAAACGTTTTGTTGAAGAACTTGGTGGTTCTGATAAGAAAATAGAGGTAATTACCACTGCATCTTCAATACCAAAAGAAGTAGGTCAAAATTATATTGATGCTTTTGGTAAAATTGGTTGTACGCATGCCGGTGTAATGAATATTAAAAACCGCGAAGACGTTCAGAATGCGGAATATATTCAACGTGTAAGAGATTGTGATGGAATTATGTTTTCTGGTGGTGACCAATTGCGTTTAACCAGCATATTTGGTGGTACTGAAATATACCAGATATTACATGAAAGATACTGGAATGAATCAACGTTTGTAATTGCAGGAACAAGTGCAGGGGCTATGGCTATGAGCAATACCATGATTTATAGTGGTAAAAGTGAATTGGCTCATTTAAAAGGGGAGGTAAAAATTACTACAGGTTTGGCTTTTATGGCTAATGTAATTATTGATTCGCATTTTGATAAGCGTGGCAGGTTTAACCGTTTGGCTCAGGCAGTAGCCAGTAACCCGCAATGCACCGGCATTGGTTTAGGTGAAGATACGGGAGTAATAGTGAGTGAAGGAAACTTTTTAGAAGTAATTGGGAGTGGTGCTGTTGTTATAGTTGATGGACGTGATATTAAACATACCAATATTACTGATGTAGGGGAAAGTTCGCCTATTTGTATTGAAAACATTAAAGTAAATATTTTAGTAAAAGGAAATGGTTATTTGCTAAAGGAAAGAAAGTTTTTAACCAGTGCATCTGAACTAACAGCCGTTCAATAATCATTTAGAATTATAATATTGATATAAAAAAAGGCAATGAAATATTTTCATTGGCTTTTTTGTTTAAGGTTGGTCAATAGCATCATCGGGCATTTGTTTTTTCCTTCGGTTTATTACTTCATAGAGGTTGTAAAACAAACAAAAGAAAGAACCTAGTATGACTGAAGCAGGTAACAATATGGATAACCTAGGCCAATAACGTTTCTTGGTTTTAATACATTTTTTTACCAGCTCAAAACTGGCTATATAATTGGTTTGGTATTTTAGCGAAAGCAGTTCTTTATAAATTACAATTGCTTTTTCATATACATTCATTGGGTTGATAGGCTCACCATAAACAAAACCTCCTGCATTACGTGGAACTGCATTGGAGGTCAATGCTTTCTTTAAACTGTCTATATCGCCCATATCCTTATTCAGTTTGGTTTCCATTTCTAGAATGTTTTCCGCTCTTAATTTTCTGCTTTTAGCATAGTAGTCGCTTGTTTCTAGGTAGGCATGAATGGACTGTTGAATGGTGTCAAACAAATTTCTGTCCGAAGTGTAAATGTCTATCACAACTGAATTAACGCTATCGGTATATTTATATATCTTATCTGATTTTATCAATTCAAAATCTATTTTATAAATTTTCTCACAAACGTCAGGGCTCAAGTGAAGTATTTCTGCCGCCTCTTCATAATCATCATTTTTTACCAAAACCTTTATATCGTTTAAAATACTGGCAAAGTTTAAATCGCCTTGGTTTGCCGGTTTAAGTATAAAATTTGATTTGTAAACAGCAGGTGTTGCAAAGCGAATAATAAGGGATACGGCAAACAATAGCCCAATTACCAAAGCAAGTCGTTTGGGTTTTAGGAATACAAGTTTGAAAGGATATAAAAACCAGTTTAGTCCTTTTTTTAAAACAACGAGTAATTTGTATGCAAGGTATTCAATATCAAATTCATCATCATTTAGTTCTCGTTTACTCATATTGTGTTTTTGTTATAGGAGGAGCGAAAGTATTATAAAAAAATAATTTTCAGGAATGTTTATGTAATAATTTGAAAAACATGTTTACATAATTATATCAGGTAAATGAAGTATTTATTATTCCTTTATATTCGAGCGCTTGAAATCATTTTTGGTAAACATATTCAAATCGCAGTTTTTTAAAAACTCAGCATGGACAACTGCTGATGTGATTTTGTATCCTTTGTTTATGATTGTGGCAACACCTTTTTTTATCAATCATTTAGGGGCTGAACAATATGGCTTGTGGATGTTGATTAATGTGGTAGTACAGGTAATGAATGCCTTGAATTTTGGTTTGGGCGATAGTACTATTAAAGAAGTCTCAAAACACCATGCCACGCATGTTTATGAGCAATTAAACAAAAGCTTCAATCGTAATTTATCGTTGGCTATTGTATTGTTATTTTGTTGTTTGCTATTGGGTTTTTGCACGTCAAAAATTATAGCACACCAGGGTTGGTTTAATATAAATCAGGTTGATATGTCCAAGGCCATGCTAACCCTTGTTTTGTTTTCTTGTTCTGCCGGTTTAAAATTTATTGAGCAGGTTTTCTTATCGGTTTTTAAAGGCTTGCAACGCTTTGATATTGCTGCCAGGCTTTCTATGTTATCGCGTTTATCGGTATTAGGTTCAGCGGTAGTAGTGGTGTATGGCGGTTTCGATATTTTGATGATAGTAAAAGTAACATTGCTTCTTAATATTATTAACTTAATAGTACAGGCTACAGTAGTATTAAAGTATACTCCCATTAGTAGTTTAATACCCCGTTTTGCTATTACTGATTATCACGAAGTATTACAAAATAATGGCTGGTATTGGTTACAATCGGTTATTGCTTTATTTGGTTTTTTAAGCGACCGAATAATTATTGGTCAGTTGTCTGATCTAAAAACGGTTGGTTATTATTCCATAGCAGCTTTGGTGGGCAGCCAGATACATAATGTGTTGCTTACTTTCGGGTCGTTTATTTTTCCTAAGGTTTCGGCTAATAATGCTTTAAAGAAAGGTTCTTCGCAAATATATTTTGTATCGCGTTTTTTAATTGCTGGCTTAGGTTGGAGTGTTATTGTTTTTTTGCTACTGTTTGGTGATGTTATTTTTAAATGGTGGTTGGGCGAAGCAGTATTTATGGCATCGTATCATTACATTAAACTGTACCTTGCTTTTGTTGCGGTTATAATTCTTATAATAGTTCCGTACTACTTTATTAATGGCAGCAGGTTTGTAAAAATAAACTCGTTGTTTGAAATGGTTTTAAGAGTTACACATGTATTGGCCATGTATTTTTCTTATCGTTATTATGGTATGGATGGATTGCTTTGGTCTTTAATTATTGTAACCATTATAAACATACCGTTTCAGTATTTTTTGTTCAACAAATTAATTTTGAAGGAGTTTAATATCAGGGAATCACTTTACCCTTTATTGCCTGCACTGGCTATTGTGTTTCTGGTCTTGTCAACTAGTGTTTGGTTAAATATGGTGTTGTTAGCTGGCATTGTTATGCTGTTTAAATGGATTTACTATAACAAGGTAAAGTATATTATTAAAAATTTTATGCCTAAAGGAAATGCCTAAGATTAGAGTAAATAAATACCAGTTATGGGCTCACCTCTATTTTTTCTTTAATAGTGTTGGTCTTGCAGGTGGTTTGTTGTACACCAATTTGCTAACACCTTTTTTATACATATGGCTGGTACTTAAAAAAAGAGAACCTGTTTTGGTGCCTGTTTTATGTGTATTGATTCCTTTTGATATAATACATATTGTAAATGGTATAGAATGGAAATCATTTTTGCTATCCAATATGTTGTTTTTAAGTACTTATATTTTTGTAGCCTGCTTTAACTATTTTGTAAATCACTATAAGGATATAGAGGATATTTATAAAAGGTTGTTACTGGTTAATCTTGTTTTTGTTATAATAGCATGTGTACTTTATTTTACGCCTTTTAAAGATTTGTTATGGTACCGTAATAAGTTTACAAAATCAGTCGATGGTTTTTATCGCTTATCCTTATTAACTTTTGAAGCTTCATACTATGCTTTGTTGTTTACACCCATTGCTATGTTTTATTTACTGAAATTGTTTTTTGGATTGAATAAACAACCGGCTGGCTATATTTTATTGTTCACAGGTATTCCTTTGCTGTTGTCGTTGTCGCTTGGTGTATTGGGCTCTATGGCTATCAGCTTTTTAGTATTGTATATACTAAACTGGAAAAAGATTTTTTATAAAAAGCGGTATTTCAATGTGCTTTTCATTGGCTTAAGTTTATTGTTTTGTATCGGCCTTATTATGGTGCTTTTTTTTCCTGCCAACGCACTAATGGTACGTATCAATAATATTATCATGGGTGTAGATACTTCTACCAAAGGACGTACCAGCGATTCTTTTATGATGGCATGGATGATAGCCAATGAAAGAAGCATGTGGTTTGGTTCAGGCCTTGGACAGATTAAAGTGCTGGCATACGATATAGTAAAAAAATATTTTAGCTATTGGGGCGAGTTAGAAGTGGTACGCATACCAAATGCCGTAGCTGAAACCATGGCTATATTCGGCATATTTGGCTTGTTGTTTCGCTTTGCTCTTATCTTTATGCTATTTATTAAAACCAAAGTATTAAGCAACCATTACCGGACAGCTTTGTTTGTATTTGTATTTGTTTACCAGTTTACAGGCAGCTATATTACCAATATAGTTGAGTACGTTATTTGGGCTATAGTTTTTTCAAGTGCCTTTAAACAGTTTGATACGAATAAGGATAAAACTATTGAGCCTTTGAAATAAGAGCTTTGGTTATAAATAAATTCCTGTCTTCTTTAGTAACAGGGTCGGTAAAGTCGTTTGTTATTTCAAATAGTATGGTGACTGCATTTTCGGTATTATCAAAAGTAATATCAGTTTGTTGTGTTGTCTCACTGGCTATGTATTCACCAATTTTTTTGTTATTCAATAAAACATTAACCTTAGGATATTCATTAGCGGCTTTTGTTCCCCTCGATATAATTTTTAAATTATATTTTCCTTTAGTAAGCGCAGTTGTATTAGCATTTAGTTTGTCGCCCCATAAAGCCACCACCTTTTCATTGTTTACTGTAAAATAAAGCGACTCATGAAACGCTAAAGGCGTATAACCTGTTAGCACAGCGTTAACCGGTAAATACAATTGAAGCCATGCATTGTAAAAATCAATATTTTCAGTTAGAACATAATTGGCTGAAATCATTTTGAGTTTTTCTTCGGAAAGTTTAGGTGTGTTGTGTGCACCTGCTAACCAAAATCCGGAACCATTTTTTAACTGAGCAATAGAATCAATGATTGGGTCCGTATTTTCACTCATCAGGTTTTTGTATACATCAAATTTTTTGGCATAGTATTGAAAATGCCAGGCCGTTTGCGGATTTATAATTGGTAGGTTCCTGTTGCTGCTTTCTGCTATGTGTCCGGTCAATTCTCTAAACTGTGTTTTATTAACTGCGGTATAGAATTTTTTTACAAATACAATGTCAACCAATGAAATGAGTATGAATAATGTAAGTAAAGTGTTACGTACAAATTGATTTGGGATAAGGTTTATACCAAACGATAGCATAATGATAATAGCAGGTAATATAACAATGGTATAACGTGGAAACAACATAGGTACTACAAAAATGGAGCGTAGGTAGGGGATTAAATAGATAACAAATATCCAGATGGAACAAATTAAAAAGCTAAGTATTACAGGGGCGTTTTTAATGTTCTCCTTTTCAATAAACAGCTTTATAAAATAGGCAACTAAGAATAAAAGTAAAAAGGGCTTTAATAGATCGCTGTTGCCAAAGTATTCGTAAAAATAGTCGATAGCAAAACTGTTTGGAATAGGAGTAATCCAAAATGATTTTATGTTTGACATCGTTAATAAGTTGGGTATCCAGGCTGCATAACCAATACAAATACCTACGGTTGCAAGAGCATAGTGTTTAAAGAATTTTGTTTTATTATCTGCTATAGTTAACCAATAAACAAGCGCTATTGTTCCCTGGGCAACAAATACAAAAAGGCCGTAATAATGTGTGTACATTAACAATAAGGTAAACACGATGTACTTGATAATGGTTTTAGTTTCAGCTCGTTTTAGTAACTGAATAAAATAAAGCAATGAAAAGGTGGCAAATAAAAAGGCCAAAATGTATCCTCTTGCTTCTTGTGAGTATTGTATGTTGTAATAATTTACAGTGGTTAACAATGCGGCAATAATGCCCAGTTGGGTATTGTATAGTTCTTTGCCAACTAAAAACATAGCCCAAACACTCACTGTTCCGGCAGTTGCAGTTAATGCCCGTGCTGTCCATTCAGAGTGGCCGAAAATGCTGAACAGGAATTTTTCTAAAAAGAAAAACAAAGGTGGGTGCTGGTCACAACATTTTAAATAGTTGAATAGTTCGCTTAATCTTAAACGAGGGTCCGCTTCTATCATGGTGTGTAGTTCATCTAACCACAGGCTTTGAAAAGTAAGGTGATAAAAACGCAGTATAAAAGCTGCAAATAATATAATGGAAAGAATAATTTTTTCTGTTTTGTTCATAGTTATAGTGGTTTCTTTATAACAGTATAAATGCTTTGCAGGTCTTTACTACGGTTATGAATAAGATTTAACAATAATATACCCATAATAAAAAACCCTAAACAAAGTATGGCAAGATTGATTAGCCCGAGCGATAATGTACTAAACCAGCCAAGAATAGCTGTTTGCGAAATAAACTTTTGGTAAATTAAATTAGCAGAGGTAAGTACAAGTAGTATAAATACCAATGAAAATATGCGCAAAAACCAAAGCAGCAAATCGTCACCAAACTCTATAAACGATTTGAAAGCATGCAGCAATAAATTTTTATAACCCATTTTCGACTGGCCCATTATTCTTTTATTTCTATCATACAGCACGTTTGTTCTGTGCGCTTTTTGTTTAAGCAAGTAAGCAGGTAAATGTATAAATGAGGTTAGCTGTATGCGTTCAACTATATTGTATTTTATCATACAAAAGTTACCAAAGTCCATTTGCTTGCCTGTAATAATTTTGAATAGTTTCTTATAAAAAAAATAAAGAATGTTAAACCGTAAGCCTTCATTACGCTTGCCTCTTTTTACTTCCGTTATTTCGTAATCAAGCTTGTTTACCAATAATTCAATAGCGTTGGGGTCGTCTTCTCCATCAGAGTCCATTATAATGGTATGTGATTGACTCAGGTTTTTTAAATACAACAAGCCTTGAAATATAGCTTGCTGGTGTCCGGCATTGTATTTTAAAGTAATAACATGAAAGTTTATATTGGAAGTTACTGTTTCATATTGTTTTAGCTTGTCAATGGTATTATCGTACGAGCAATCATCAACAACCACTATATTGAAAAGAAAAGGCAGTGCGCCAAGCTTTAATGTTAATTGTTCAAGAAATGATAATATAGAGTCGCTCTCGTTAAAACAAGGTGTTACAATGCTTATAGTTGGTTTATCGGGGTTGTTTAACATTAGGCTTAGAGCGTCTTTTATAAAACGCAACAATTTGCAATTATAGGGGTATTATTCAAAAAGCAAATTGTCATATTATTTCAAATGTTTGCAATACTAAAAGTTCAATTTATATTGCATTTTGTAATATACGGACTAAAATGAAGGTGCTGTTTTTAGCAAGGCATGACTTATATATAAATATTGGTGGAGACACAATTCAAGTAGATGCTACAGCGAAATACCTGAGACTTTTGGGCGTAACAATTGATATAAAATTAAGCACTGATGTAATTGATTACGCAGCGTACCGGTTAATACATTTTTTTAATATAATAGATCCGGAAGATATACTGGGTCATGTTTTAAAAAGCAATAAACCGTATGTGGTTTCAACCATATACGTTGATTACAGCGAGTATGATAAAAACCACAGGCAAGGCTTAGTGGGCTTGTTGGCTAAATGGATACCCACGGCTAGTATTGAATATTTAAAAACGCTGGCTAAATATATATTGAAAGGGGAAAAGGTAAGCACGCCTTATTTCTTTGTAAAAGGGCATAAAAATTCTATTCAATACATTTTAAAGCATGCAAAGTGTTTGTTGCCTAATTCGTTAAGCGAGTATAAAAGACTGGCACGTGATTTTGGTAGTGAATACCCATTTGAGGTAATACCCAATGCCATTGATAAAAGCATTTTTGTTGCGGATAATAACACAGAAAGAGAAAACCTGGTTTTGTGTGTAGCACGTTTGGAAGGCAGAAAAAATCAGTTGAATTTAATTAAGGCATTATCCAATACCAATATTCAGTTGTTATTAATAGGCAAAGAATCAACCAACCAGAAAGGATACGTAAACCAATGCAGGTTGATTGCAGGTAATAATGTTACTTTTTTACCTTTTGTTTCTCAGTCCGAATTACTTAAATATTATAAAAAGGCAAAGGTGCATGTATTGCCAAGCTGGTTTGAAACCACGGGACTTTCCAGTTTAGAAGCGGCTGCTATGGGCTGCAATATTGTGGTGGCCGATAAAGGGGATGTGCGAGAATATTTTGGAGATTTAGCTTATTATTGTGAGCCTGATAAACCGGAGTCAATTGCTGCTGCAGTAAATGCTGCACTCAATAACCCGGTTAGTAAACAATTACAAGAAAAAGTTTGTACAGCATATACTTGGGAAAAAGCTGCTGAGCAAACATTGAAAGCCTATAAAAGAGTAATAGAAAATGATTGATTTTGAAAGAATAGAAAATGATAAAGCAGCATTACGCTTGGAGTATTTATTGGCCAAACCCTTTCCGCATTTATGTATTGATGAGTTTTGTGAAAAGGATAAAATAGAAGAACTATATAGTCAAATACCCGATATACAAACAAAAAGCCGGGATTATGTATTTGCGGCCAACAAATTTGAGAAATCTAAAATTAAAGATATATCACCTCTGTTCCAAGAATTACATGATGATTTAACTTCAGAGCAATTTGGTAGCTTTTTACGTTTTATAACCAATGAAGATGTTTTTGTAGATGAGGCCATGCATGGTGGAGGCATTCACCAGGGAAAACAAAATAGTTTTTTAGATATGCATGTTGATTTTAATTACCACCCATTGCATAAAAACTGGTTCAGGAATTTAAACCTGTTATTATATTTAAATAAGGATTGGAAACAAGAATACGGAGGCCATTTAAAGATAGAGGATTTACGTACAGGTGAAAAAAAAGCAATTGATGTACCTTTTAACCGAATGGTTATTCAACAAACACGTAAGTATACTTTACATGGTTACGACTTGACTCATTTTCCTTCAGGTGTTTACCGTACCTCTATTGCATCATACGCTTATACGGTTCACAAAGTACATATTGAAAAACCTCGTACTACTGATTGGCATCCAAAAGATGATGAACCATTCAAGAAATTTTTAGCACGCATTTATGACCCGGCTGTAAAAGTTAAAAACAAGTTATTTGGAAGTTCTACGGCTAAAAATTAATGAGGATTGCAATATTAGGTACGAGAGGCATACCCAATAATTACGGTGGGTTTGAGCAATTGGCAGAATATCTTTCTGTTGCATTGGTTAAACGTAACCATGAGGTTTTTGTATACAACTCGTCATTGCACCCCTATACAGACAAACAGTTTAAAGGCGTAAATATTATTACCTGTGATGACCCTGAAGGAAAAATGGGAACTTTTGGCCAATTTGTTTACGACCTTAATTGTATACTGGATGCAAGGAAAAGGAATTATGATGCCATTATTCAATTAGGTTATACCAGTAGTTCTATATGGTGGTTTGCATTACCTTCAAAACCACTTGTTATAACCAATATGGATGGCTTGGAGTGGAAGCGTGCCAAGTATATAAAACTCGTAAAACTATTTTTAAAATTAGCGGAATGGCTCGCTGTAAAAACAAGCAATTTGTTAGTGGCTGATTCCATAGGGATTCAAAACTATTTAACAAAAAAGTATAAAGTAAAATCTACCTATATACCTTATGGAGCTAATGCTTTTGTATCGACAGATTTTAATAGCCTTATTTCGTTTAACTTAAATCCTAAATCATATTTTATAGTTATAGCCAGGTTTGAACCGGAGAATAATATTGAAACCATTATTAAAGGTTATTTATTAAGCGAAGCAACAGAATCGTTGGTAATTATTGGCGCTACACATTCTAAGTATGCAACTTATTTAATGCATCAGTATAAGTCGCCACGTATTATATTTACGGGAGCTATATACAATATTAATGTATTAAACAACTTACGCTATTATGCCAAAATGTATTTTCATGGGCATACAGTTGGTGGTACCAATCCTTCGTTGTTAGAAGCCATGGCATCGCAGGTTTTTATCTGTGCCCATAACAACGAGTTTAATAAATCGGTATTGGAAGAGGATGCCATGTATTTTAACGATGAAAGAGAAATAGCGGCTATTATTCAGTCAGATAAAAGTGTGGAATACATTGATAAAGCCATCAATAATAATTTAAAGAAAATACAGGAGTTTTATACCTGGAACAATATTATAGATGCCTATGAGCAATTAATAATAAATGCCGGTAAATGAAAATTGGGCTAAGCAATATTAAAAACAAACTGGATGAGCTTTTTATAACAGCCATTTCTGTAAGTGTTTTTTTGCCCATTAAATTCAGTAGTATTATTATTATACTGGCATTGTCCCATACTTTTTATAAAGGCCATTTGCTTACCAGACTTAAACAGTTACGGGCAAACAAGTTTGCTGTTATTGTTTTAGGTTTTTTTGTTCTGCAAATAATTTCAGCTTTAACCAGCACTAATTTAACCGAAGGATTGGCCGTGTTGGAAAGAAGGTTAGCCTTTGTTTTGTTTCCTTTTCTATTAGTACAAAATTGGCCTGTAGAATCTGTTAAACGTATATGCTTAAGTTTTGTGGTAGTTTGTAATATAGCTTTGCTTTATTGTGTAAGCTTTGCACTTATTAGTTTTTACCATACCAAAAATAGCAGCGTTTTTTTTTACCACAATTTATCACAAGCTATTCAACTTAATGCTATTTACTTTTCCATTTATTGTGTTTTTAGCTTGTTTGTACTGCTGGTTTATTTTAACCATATACCAGGCAAATACAAATACGTAGTATATGCAGCTTGCACCTTTTTGGTAACAGGTGTTTTATTGTTGAGCTCTAAAAATTTACTCTTTGTTTTGTTGATGGGAACGGTTGCTATTATTATGCAACAATCCGTTAATCAATACAGAAAAAAAGGGGTACTGGCTTGTATACTGTTGGTGCTACTAGCGGGCTTTTTTATTAAGCCAGTAAGAAACAGGTTTATGTTGGAAGTGAATGCCAATATGCAAGTAGTAAATATGCAACAATTCCGCTACGATACACCTTTTACCGGTCTAACCCTACGTTTGGTCATATGGAAAAATTGTATTGAAATACTGAACGAGAAAAAAGCATGGATACAAGGCGTTGGTATTGGCGATTTTCAAGATTTAATCAATGAAAAGTATAGAGCCAAAGGTATTTATAGTGGTAATAAAGAATTAGGCGATACAGGTTATATTGGTTACGGGCCACATAATCAATGGGTGGAAATGCTTTTATCTACAGGAATAATTGGGCTTTTGACTTTTGTTTTAGCGATAATTATTTTAATTAAAAAAGCATTAAACGACAAAACTATTTTACCCCTGTTATTCCTTTTTATTTTTATATCCGTTTCGTTTACAGAGTGCATATTGAGCACAAACAAAGGCATTATATATTTTATGTTTTTTATGTTTTTGTTTAGCATGCAAAATTGTAAAATTTTAGAGAAGCCAACTGAAAATTGACTGAATTGATTATGTTTGACTCATAAATAATTTATTTTGACAGGAAACATTACTCATTCAACAAGTCAATTTATACAACCAGCCAATGAAGAGATATTAATAGAAACATTTGATGATGTTGATGTGCTTGTTCGACCTGTGTTGTTTGATGAGTATTGCCCGCTTGATGGGCAGTTTGCCAAAATTTTAAAACGAACTTTTGATTTAACATTTACACTTCTTGCTTTTGTTTTTGTGTTGTGGTGGTTAATTCCATTGTTTGCGCTTTTGGTTAAATTAAGCTCAAAGGGACCTGTGTTTTTTATACAAACAAGAACAGGTATGCATAACGAACCGTTCTTATGTATTAAGTTTCGTTCCATGTATGTAAATGAGCATGCCCATTTAAAACATGCTACTCGAAACGATACCCGCGTAACGCCTATAGGTTATTTTTTACGTAAATTTAGTTTAGATGAACTGCCCCAGTTTATCAATGTTTTTTTAGGCCAAATGTCTATTGTGGGTCCACGCCCATTAATGTTAAAACATACAGAACAATATGCTCAGCAAATGGATAGCTTTATGGTGCGCCATAGAGTTAAGCCGGGCATAACAGGCCTTTCCCAAATAAAAGGATACAGAGGAGAAATGCATGACAATAGGATGCTGAGAAATAGATTGAAATTTGATTTGTTTTATTTAGCGAAATGGAATTTGTTCTTAGATACAGTTATCATAATAAAGAGCTTAAAACTAATGTTGTTTGGTGATGATAACGCCTATTAAAGATAAAAAGCCCTTCATTTATTTAATACCTACACTGCTACTAGGTATTTTTTTTATTATAAAATATTACACGGCTCCTGTTGGCGATTTTGGAAATTACTATTATGCTTCCCATTTTTTAAAACAAGGTAATTGGGGTCTTTGGATATACGAGCCCTATCAATTTAATTTAGCTATATACGATTTAGGGCAACGCAACTTCTTTTTAAATTATACACCCGTTCCGCCTTTAAGTGCTGTATTGTATTTACCATTTACTTTTTTCTCCATTACAAAAGCTAAATTGATATGGAACAGCGTAATGTTATTGCTTTTTGTATGGAGTTTATTGCGTTTATATAATTATTCCAAAGTCGATGTTAAGCTATTGCTCTTAATTCCATTATTTGTTTTTGTTCCCTTACAAAACAATATAATGGAAGGGCAGTCCTATTTTCTTTTGTTTTTTTTATTGTTAGAAGGATTTATTCAGTACGCAAAAAAAAATGTTGGTTTAATGGCCCTATGCTGGGGATTGAGCATTCATTTAAAGATCAGTCCTGCATTCCTTTTGTTTTTTCTGTTCTTCCAAAAAGATATCAAATCATTAAGTCTGGTTATATTCAATATTGTTTTGCTTACGCTTATATCATTACCATTAATTGGTTTCGATGTTTGGCAAAACTATATTTTTAAAATACTACCTCGTTTATACAATGGCGAAATAAACAATACCTACGCTTACAATTACCAAAGTTTTCAGGTAATGCTTAAAACCATTTTTGTGCCTGATTTATTGCACAATGGCAATGCTCAGTTTGATAACAGTTTATTGTATAGCCAGTTGTTAGCCTGTTTTAAAATAGCCGTTTACGGATTAGGTATTGTGTTCTCCAGGTCAGCCAATAGCACCGTGCAAAAATTCAGTATCTGGTTAATTATTTCATTGCTCGTAAGTGGTTATGGCAATAGCTTTAGCTTAATATTGTTGCTTATTCCATTGTTTAGCTTTTCAGGCAAATGGAACTTAATAGATTATAGGTTTATAATAATAATGGGCTTAGGGGCTTTGATTGTCAATATACCCATTGCATGGTTTTATCATTTAAATGTATTTTTAAAGTTTCCTCGTTTTTTTGCTTTGCTGGTGTTTTTTGCTTGTTTATTATACTACAGTAAAATAAAAATAAGGCTCTGGTTTTTAAGTGTGCTGGTGCTTCCATTTTTGTTGATACACAAAGTTAACGCCAATATCCAAAACTATTTATTTGCCAAAGAAGAAGCCATTTTGGTATACGATTTTAAAGTAAAAGCAGGCAGAGTTACATTTAACTATTTCAATATAAACGGGCCGCAGCAAAGAGAAGTAAAGCTTGCTAATAAAGATGTCATATTAAAAGAAGAATGCAGGCAGGAACCAATTTATAACAAAGACGAAAAAGTTTTAAAAAGCTGTTCCATTAATGATAGTCTGGTGTTTTATTTGTCAGATAAAAACAGGGGCGTTGGTTTTTATACCATACGTATAGCAAACGCGGGCAATGAATAAACTAGTACAATTATTTACCATTGAAACCAATATAGCAAACAGGAATGTTGGTTTAGATATAATGCGAAGTGCAGGTGTGCTGATGGTGTTTTTTGTACATAGTTTATATTTATTTACTCCACATATTCCGCAGTTATATAAATTGTCATATGTTTTAAAAAATGGGGTTGAAGTGTTCTTTGGTTTGAGTGGATTTTTAATAGGTAATATTTTAATAAAACTATTTGTTGTCAATAAAGATTACTCATATCAGGGTATATTCAATTTTTATAAGCGCAGGTGGTACAGAACAATGCCATTATATTTTTTAGGTATACTTCTCAATTTACTGGTTGGCTATTTTATAACAGGAAATTATAAAGATTTTAACTGGCACTTTTTGGTTTTTATTCAGAATATTTCAGAGGCTAGTTTTTGGTTTTTCCCGGCTTCTTACTCTTTAAGTATTGAAGAGTGGTTTTACTTTTTGTTTCCGATTGGTTTTTTAATAGGAACTCTCGTATTGAAAAATAGCCCGCGCTTAAATATATTATTGGTGTGTATTGTTTTCATATTAATGTTTACTGCTATCAGATGGAGTAAATTTGATAACCAAATACCTCATTGGGATGCAAATATCCGAAAATCCATTATTACCAGACTCGACTGCAGTATATATGGTATACTGATGTCTTTGTTTTTATATAGCTATAAAGATGCGTTTAAGCAATGGAAAGCAATATTATTATTCATAGGCTTATTTATACAGGGTTTAACCATATACATGCATATAACCATGCCTGGTAGTTTAGGTAACTTTGTGTTTTATTTTAATCTGATACCCATTTCATTTGTACTCATGATTCCATGGTTGTATCACCTTCAAATCAATAACCAATTTACAAAGCGTATGTTTACTTGGCTGGGTCTTATTTCATTTTCAGTTTATATTATTCATTTAAGTCCTTTACTGGAATTGCTGAATTTGATAAAATTCACCAATGGCATCCAGGCTTTTTTTTACTTTATGGCCTATGCAGTGTGTGTATTTACATTTTCTACCTTGCTGTATAAGTATTTTGAAAAACCTTTAACCAATTTAAGAGATAAATAAAATTGGTATTATTTAAATACATAAAACGGTTACAGCCCATTATAAGCAATGCAGTATTTATGTTATTGCCGAGTTTTGCCAATTTATTATTGTCAGTTATTGTTATTAATAAAAGTAGTAGCAATTTGTGGGGCGAAATTGTTTCTGTTCAAATTTATTTTTATATGATTACTGCTATAACCATGTGGGGCAATAAAGAAAGTTTATTGCTTCAGTTTAGCAGACAGTCGCAAATAGTAACAGCCATCTGGCAACAATCATTCATCAGCAGGAGTTTATATTTACTTATTCCCTTGCTGCTTTTAACAGGCTTTTTGTACCCAAACTTTATTGGTGTTAATATTTGCATCTGGATTATAAGCCGCTTTTTTACCCAGTCAATGGAGAGTGTTTTTACCTTTAACAAAAAATACAACGCCACACTCGTTGCTGAAATTATTGCTTTGTTTCCACTCGTTGTTTTATTTATAGATAGAGTTGATTTGAATGTACCCAATATCATGTCTGTACTTTCCATTTCATATATGTTAAGGTTTTTAGTACAACTGGTTAACTTCAATTATCTGTTTAAAAATATAACACTCGCAAAACCTGACTGGCAACTGTTAAAGCAAACCACTCCATTTATGCTGTTGGCATTATGTGGTTTTTTACAAACCAAATCCGACTTGTATTGTATCAGCTTTTTTAGTCATAAAGCAATGGTTGGCGATTATCAGGTACTAACCAGTTATACCAATTTGTTTTTATTAGTACCCGGTTTTTTAATGATTCCCTATACCAAAAATATTTACAGAATGGGCACGCATAGCTTACAAAAGTTCAAAAGCAAAGTGTTGAAAATTGGGTTGTTGCTTGGGTCTTTACATATAGTAGTCACCTATATTATTATTGAATTTATTTATGGGTTGTCATTCTCCATATTTAGCTATGCTATGGTATTTGTTTATATTGTTTTACCATTTTTCTATATAATCAATATTTACAAACTGTATAAGCAGAATGCTCAACGTTATGTTATGCAAATCAGTTACCTCTGTATAGGTAT
Source organism: Bacteroidota bacterium (assembly GCA_040388375.1). Classification (NCBI taxonomy): domain Bacteria; kingdom Pseudomonadati; phylum Bacteroidota; species Bacteroidota bacterium. The sequence goes on from JAZKBU010000003.1 coordinate 223,273, forward strand.
CAATTTATTAGTATGTGTTTTATTAATTCCTGTATGGGGTATCAATGGCGCACTAATAGCCAATTTAGTCTCCCAATTAGTGCTATTTATATTTTATCACTTCAATATTAAGTTGGGTATAAAGACATGTTTTAATGATAGGCGGGTAATACGTTTTTATAATACTTTAATTCCCACAGGTGCACTTTGTTTTGATGGCGGGGCAAATATTGGGAAAAGAACCAAAGTGTTATTAGAAGCGGGTTATAAAGTAATAGCCATAGAGCCACAACCGGAATGCATCAACACATTACAAAAGCTACAAACCCAATACAAGGGGTTAACAGTAATGCAAAACGTATTGTCGACACAAAACGAAACATTTACTATGTTTGTAAGCAATGTGAACGAAGTATCAACCCTTTCCAAAGAATTTATAGAAGTGTACAGTTACCAAAAATATATTAATTGGAATCAAACCTTAATCGTTAAAGCCATTACGCTTGATTCATTGATTGCTGATAAAGGAATGCCTTTCTTTTGCAAGCTTGATTTAGAAAACCATGAGCTAGCAGCATTAAAAGGATTAACCCAATGCATACCTTTAATTTCGTTTGAGTTTAATAAACCTTTGATGCATAATTCTATACTTTGTATTGATTATTTATCAGCCTTAGGTAATTATGAATTCAACGTATCGTACAAAGAGAATTTTATATTGGCAAGTAAAAATTGGCTTAACAAAAGCGATATGATTGTTTGGTGCAATGCAATGCCTGCCGATATATTGACAGGCGAAATTTTTGCAAGATTAGTAGTAGAAAACAGCACTAAATGAACAGAAAATTAATAGCCTATTTATTTATTTGCTTTGCCATGGTCATTGTTTTTAATGCCTGCGTTAAAGACAAAGAAATAATATGGAACAGCAATCCCGATTTGCAAATTCAGTTGCGTTGGAACAAAGCCTATGATTTGGAAACAAAAGAAAAAGTAGAAGTAGGTTTACAGTGGAGCTTATCGTTTTTAGGAGCTACATTGCCCACCAATACATACAGCAACGCACTTGTTTGGCAAGCCGATAATAAGGTACAACTCAATATAACAGAATTAGGTTTTAGCTTACCTGCACAAAAGGCATTGGCACAATTGATCAAGGCTATTAAACAATCAGAGGAATATAGCCTATACCAATCCGTTGACATAGGCCGCTGGATAATGCTTACTGTAAATTCATCAAACCATTATTATAAAATTACAGGGGCACTTAATAACTACACACAGTTTAAAGAGCAGTTCTTGTTCAGCGATTCATTGGGGGCAATTGTAGAATCAGCCGTATCAAAAGGCGAACGCAAAATTTATTTAAGTAATACCAACCAAGCCAATCAAATGGCATTTATAGCTGACGAAGGACAAGGTTCTATACCCAACCATACCTTTACTGAGGATAAACACGAAGTGTTAAATATTATGGATAACGGCCAATTGCGATTTGCCATTTACGATAATGCAGGCCAATTGATACCGACCTCCGACTCTATGTATACCTTTGCCGGTAAACCTGCCAAATGTTTGTGGTGTCATGAAATAGTTATACAAGAACCTTTTAGTGCTGTTACCGATGTAGATGGTTATAGAACGATTGAAAATTTCAAATCATTCATCTCATCAAAAATGAATTTGTTGCAAAGCTACCGCAACACACTTCAATCGGTAGTTAATTTTAACCATCGGCAAGACCATACTTTTGCCGAGTTACTGTATATAAGCTTTATGGAAACATCAGCTGAAAGATTAGCACAGGAGTGGAATATGAGCGTGGCACAGGTGAGGCAGCGTTTAGTGGGTATACCTACACACAGGCATATAGAGTTTGATTTTTTAGGCGATTTATACAATAGAAAAGATATAGACGAATTGGGCCCGTATGGATACATAAAAGTGCCTGATTCAGCCAGAGAAAAATCAACGTATGAACCCGATTTGATTAAATAAGCTTCATTATCTATTTAATGGTCAAACTGAGTAATGTTAATTATTTCAGAGCGGGTAAAAGCATTGTTATCATTTGAGGTGTACACACAGTATTGTCCATTCTTTGTTATTTTAATACGTGCCTTTTTTTTACCATTGCTCCATTCATAGTGTCTGAATTTTTTCTTCGTTTGTAAAAAGTATTCATTTTTTATTTTTACCAGTTCAACAGGAGCATGATTAATTTCAGCAGGAATAGTTGGGTAGAAAAAAGCCCTGTAAGTACCTACCGTATCCGTAAAACCCAGCTCAAATACACTTTCGTTTTTTTCATTCACTACCTCAAAAGTTATATTGGGTGTTCCCTTTTCAATTTTACCATAATTAATCAGCGTGTAGTTGTTTGGCAAGCGTTGCGTATTACCGGTTGCTTCACTTATTAATTTGTTCTTGCGGCTATAATTCCAGACCAATTTTGCGGTTTTGTTTTGATCATCAACATAGTATTCTAGAGCCCTCACATTGTTTCTTTGTTCATTAAGAGTATAGCTGTTGTCAAACAAGGTAAACTGTTTGTTTTTGGTAAAGCGAGCATCATGTTGTCCATAAAAAGGTATGGTATCGTTCATCACTTTTATTTCATTTCTTTTTCCGCCCATCCGCCAAATAATGCTACTATCAGCTCGTTTAACTTTTACTACTTCATTAAAATATCGGATGGAAACAATTATATCACCCTCCTTATTCATATCTACAGAATTAAAATGTGTTAAATCAACATTTAAAGTATCATTTAAATAAAAGGGGTCAGCATCTTCAGGTTTATAAATACCCTTAGTAGTCCATTGAAATACAACCTTTTTATTTTGATCAATTTCCTGAATAACCCCATATTTAACTTTAGCATTTCTACTACCAAGTATTTGTTTTTGTAAAAACAATGGTTTTGCACTATAATCTTCTATTTGAGTTTCAGTACCCATTATCAAGTAATGTCCATTAGGTAAAATAATAAAGTCATGTGTATCTGTTTCAATATTGCCAATACAACTAACAGAATCAATCAACGTAAAATTCTTATCCATCAAAAAGTATTTACGGTCATGGTAGTAAGACATCAAACCATTTGACTGTATTTTAAAATCACTAATTTTGTCAATGTACTGGTATCGTATTATTTGGCCTTGCCCGTTAAGTATAAGCAACATGCCGTTAATTATTGGAGCCTCTTTCCTCATTTTAAAAGGAGCCATAAAATAATACCCTTTTGCAGGCGTGTTTTGTTTGTAGTTTACAATGGTATGTAATGGTTGAGCAATGATAGTATTTGCAAATAGTACTAAGCATAGCGTTAACATTTTTAGTTGGTCAATCATTGTTTATTTATAGTATTTAAATAAAATTAAAGCGGCTAATGTAATAAAAAATGAAATGACAATTTAATGCATTGAATGAACCCTAAGCTTTGTTACCTTTGCTAAAATGGAGGTAATTCTTTTTAATCCGCGCAGTGCTACCTATAAATACCGTGTTCCTAATTCGGTGTTACAAATAGCAGGTGCTATTCACGATAAATACTCTTGGATAATAGTTGATGGGAATCGTGAAAACGACCCGTATAAAAAAATAGTTGATAGCATCACTTCAGCCACCAAGTATGTTGGCTTTTCAGTAATGCCTGGCCCACAGTTACGCCAAGCCATTCCCTTTGCCAAACAAATTAAACAGCAGTTTCCGCATATAGTTATTATCTGGGGAGGTTACTTTGCTTCCAATCAGCACAAAAGTGTCTTAGAATCAGGCTTTGTTGATTATGTAATTAATGGTCCTGGCGATTATTCATTTCCATTGCTTTTAAATGCCCTAGACAATAATTCAGCAATTGATGAAATTGAAAATTTAATTTATGTAAAAGAAGGAAAGATAACTAAAACCAAAAAGGCCGAGCTGGTTAATTACGATGACTTAAAGCCTTTGCCTTACAAAGAATTAGATAAATATTATTCTATTGAAAAATATTTAGGCAAAACCTATTTAGGCAATAAAACATTGGCTTACCACAGCAGTTTTGGCTGCCCTTTTACCTGTTCGTTTTGTGCAGTAGTACCTATTTATAATGCTAAGTGGAAAGCCAAATCAGCACAAGGTGTTTACAACGATATTAAGTATATAAAAGATACTTGGGGGGCTGATTCAGTTGAGTTTCACGACAACAATTTTTTTGTGTCAGAAAAACGGGTAATCGAATTTTCGAAACTGATTAAAGATGAAGGCATCATTTGGTGGGGTGAAGGACGTATAGATACCATTCACAAATACAAAGACGAAACATTGGCTTTGATGCGTGAAGCTGGTTGCAAAATGATTTTTTTTGGTGCAGAAACAGGTAATGATGAAGTACTGAAAAAAATGGATAAAGGCGGTACACAAACAGGCGAACAGATTGCCGCATTTGCTGCACGCATGAAAAAGTTTGATATAGTACCCGAATACTCCTTTGTATTAGGCACGCCTGCCGATACTCCCGAAGAAGTAATGCGCCAGATAGACAATGATATTGCTTTTATTAAAAGAGTAAAAAGCATTAACCCCGAAACCGAAATTATTATTTATGTATACAGCCCCGTACCAACTGAAGGTTCTGATATGTATGATAAAGTGCTGGCAAGCGGTTTTAGGTTTCCGCAGAAATTAGAAGATTGGTTACATGGCGACTGGGAAAATTTTGATTTACGCAAAAACCCCTTAACCCCTTGGTTAACTCCGGAAATGATAGATAAAATTAAAAACTTTGAAACCGTTTTAAACGCATACTATCCAACCGTAACCGATATAAGAATGCAGCCATACCAACGTAAAGTAATAAAAGCACTGTCAGGTATCAGGTATAAAAACAGTATATACCATTACCCTTATGAGCTAAAAGCTTTACAAAAATTATGGCAATACAGGCAACCAGAAATTCAGGGATTTTAATGAAACGGATACTAAAGAAATTGATTGAATGGTTTTATGCTCCTTTTGTTCTACAGTATTTAAAGCAAGATAGATTTTATACATATCAGGGAATAAAAATAAAAGTTAAAAAAGATGTTTTTCATCCCGGTTTTTTCTTTAGTACCAAGCACCTTATTTCATTTTTAAGTCAATTAGATATTAAAGATAAAAAAGTATTAGAGTTAGGTGCGGGTAGCGGCTTAATATCATTTTATTGCTATACCAAAGGCGCACATGTAACAGCTACCGATATTAATTCAATAGCTATTGAAGCATTGAAAGAAAATAGCAATAGGCTGCAAATGCTTGTTCATATACTGGAAAGTAATTTGTTTGATTCCATACCCAAACAAACTTTTGATTACATTCTTATCAATCCACCGTACTATCCTAAAACACCAATAAACATAGCCGAGCATGCCTGGTATTGCGGAGCCAATTTCGAATACTATGTAAAATTATTTACGCAGCTAAAATCTTACATAGACAGCAATTCAAGTGTATTAATGACGTTGTCAGAAGATTGTAACATAGATAAAATAACAGTGCTCGCTAATGAAGGAGGCTTTGATTTGATTTTACAAAAAAAACAGCGTTTATTGTGGGAGATGAATTTTATTTATAAAATACAGCCAATTAAGAAGTGAACGCAGCAACCCTAAATACAAGTGAAATAGCATTAGAGAAAACGAGTATTGCAATTGTTAAAACACTGCTGTATTTCAATATATTTAATCATCCATTATTAGCCAGCGAAATAGTGGAGTTCAGCACTATTGAGCCTGATGAAATAGGCAACGTAGAACAATACTTAAACGAGTTGGTTGAAAAAGAACTTATTTATAAAATAGGTAAGTTCTATAGCATCAGTAATAAAGTACTTTATATAGACCGAAGAATTAAAGGCAATGAACAAGCCGCTATTTATTTAAAAAGGGCTAAAATAGTTTCCAGGGTTATTTCATGGTTTCCTTTTGTAAGAGGTGTAATGATTTCAGGCTCATTATCCAAAGGTTATATGGATAAAGGTTCCGATATAGATTATTTTATAGTAACCGAACAAAGCCGTTTGTGGGTTTGCCGAAGCATATTGGCCCTGTTCAGAAAAGTAATGGTGGGCTCTTTGCGCAAGTACTTTTGTATAAACTATTTTGTAAGTACAGCTACCCTGAATATTCCCGATAAAAATTTATTTACAGCTACCGAAATAGTGAGTGTTTATCCAACATACGGGCAATTGGCCTATTATAAATTGCAGCAGGAAAACAGTTGGGTAAAAGAGTATTTTCCCAACAAAAAAACAAACGAAATAACCATCAATAATTCAACCTATCCGTTTAGCATAAAAGCCACTATAGAGTTTTTACTGAATGGAAGCATGGGCGAAAAACTAGATGCATATCTGTTTAGCTTAATGCTGAAGCGTTGGAAAAAACGATATGCAGATTTTGATGAAACGCAATTCGACTTAAATATAAGAACCAAAAAGAATGTTTCAAAACAACATGAAAAGGGACATCAGTTTGTAATTTTACATAAGTTTATGGAACAGATTGATAACTTTGAAAAGTTACACAAGGTAAAGTTAGTGCATGGCTGATATTTTAATTACTCACTCTTATTTTTTACGTTTTGATGCTAAGCAATGGACCAACCAACAGCCTTATGCTCCCTTAGCAACACTTTATGTAGCTTCAGTATTACGTAATGCAGCCTGTAATATTTCATTTTACGATGTAATGTTTAATGAAACCGTAGCCGAAATGGAAGTGGCATTTATAAAAGAAAAGCCCCAAGTTTTTATTATATGCGATGATGGTTTTAACTATTTAACCAAAATGTGTTTAACCAACATGAGAGATGCAGCATTTGAAATGATTGCACTGGCGAAAAAATATGGCTGTAAAGTAATTATTTCAAGTTCCGACTCAACCGACCATTCAGATGAATATATAAAACGTGGTGCTGATTTTATAGTAGTAGGCGAAGCCGAGCAAACTATGCTGGAGTTAGTAAACGCCCTAACCAATAATGAAACAAATTTTACCCATATAAACGGGTTACGTTTTTTAACTAACCAAGAGTTAGTGAAAACAGCTAAAAGAGAAAACTTAAAAGACCTTGATACCTTACCAATGCCGGCTTGGGATTTGGTAAATATAGAAAACTATAAAAGCCGTTGGTTAGCTAAAAAAGGCTATTTTTCTATCAACATGGGCACTACCCGGGGTTGCCCTTTTAAATGCAATTGGTGTGCAAAACCCATTTACGGGCAAAGGTATAACTCACGTTCACCACAAAATGTAGTGAACGAAATTAAATACCTGCAACAACAATTTGGCATAAACCATATTTGGTTTTGCGATGATATATTTGGTCTAAAACCCAATTGGGCCAATGAATTTGCCCGGGTTTTACAACAAGAAAATGTATCCATTAAATTTAAGATACAATCGCGTGTTGATTTATTATTAGAAGAAGATAACATAGCTGCACTGGCACAAGCCGGATGCGATGAAGCATGGGTGGGAGCAGAAAGCGGCTCACAAAAAATATTAGATGCCATGGATAAAGGCACACAGGTAGAACAAATTTACGAAGCCACTTTATTGATGAAAAGCAAAGGAATTAAACCCTGTTTCTTTTTACAATTTGGGTATTTAAACGAAACCTATGCCGATATAGAATTAACCCTTAAAATGGTATTTGATTTAATGCCACACGATGTAGGTATTTCCGTTTCCTATCCATTACCGGGCACTAAGTTTTACGATAAAGTAAAAAACCAATTAAAAGAAAAAACCAACTGGACCGATTCCGATGAATTAGCCATGATGTTTAAAAGCACATTTCCGGGCGAATTTTATAAAAAACTACAACGTTACGTGCATAGCGAATACCGTAAGCGCATGGCATTACAGGCATGGAAACAACATAAAAATTTCAAGAAAGCAATATCCCTAGTATACAGGTATCCGCAAACATTCATTTCAAAAGCAGTGCTGAATAAATATGTACACTAAAACAACTTTTGATGTTATTGCCGATACCTATGATAAAGATTTTACAAAAAGTATTATAGGTTCCTTACAGCGTAAAAAAGTTTGGCATTATTTAACAAAATACCTGCCTCAAAAAAACAATTTACAAGTATTGGAAATAAACTGTGGTACCGGTGAAGATGCTGTGTGGCTTGCACAGCTAGGTCACCATGTTACAGCTACAGACTTGTCAAGTCAAATGATAACGATAGCTAAGAATAAAGCTATACAAACCAATAACATACAGTTTGAAGTAAATGGTTTCGATACATTAATAACAAGCTATAAGCAACAACAATTTGATGTAGTGTTTTCCAATTTTGCAGGTTTAAACTGTATCAATAAAGATGCATTAACACAGCTCAATAAAGATTTAGCAGCTTTGTTAAAACCAAACGGACAGCTAATAATAGTTTTGTTAGGCAAGTATTGTTTACTGGAACGCTTGTATTTTTTGTTTCGTTCTGAGTTTAAAAAAATAAACAGGCGCAAACAAAAAGCAACGGCCTACTTAAGTGATAATAATTACCAGGATACATGGTGTTATTCATATAAGGAACTACAAACCATTTTCTCCGCGTTTAAATTAAAGCGGAAACGACCAATAGGGCTTTTTATTCCACCTTCCTATTTAGAAGAAACAGTTAAAAAGCACAGAACAATACTATATTTACTCAAATTTTTCGATTCCCTGTTTGGCAACATTTCCTTATTGTCAAACTATGGCGATCATATAATTTTGCAATTAGAAAAAAAATAATGAAGGTACTACTTACACACGGATACTTTATACATGAAGACCCAAAAGAGCAAGAGATAATGCGTCCTTATGTACCTTTGGGTATATTATATATTTCAGCCTATCTGGAAAAATATAATTATACAAACGAAATTTTTGATTCAACCTTTGCATCATTCGAAAAACTAAAAGCATACCTACTAGATTTTAAACCCGATGCCATTGGTATATATACCAATCTAATGACCAAGTTAAATGTATTGAAAATAATAGAATACATTAAAACAACCGAAGAAATAAAACATTGCAAAGTAATATTAGGCGGCCCCGAGGTTAGTAACCATATTCCTAACTTTTTAAAATACGGAGCCGATTATATAGTAATAGGCGAAGGAGAGCAAACCATGCTTGAGTTAGTCACGTTAATTGATAAGCAAAATATAGCTCTTGATACCATACAAGGCATAGCCTATTTAAATAATGGTGAAGTATGTAAAACAGAAGCAAGGGTTAAGATGAAAGATTTAGAAGACTTACCTTTCCCTAATCGCAAGAAAGTAAATCTGCAATTATACTTTGATGCATGGAAACAAAAACATGGTACCAGTGCCATATCAATTAATACACAACGAGGCTGTCCTTACTCATGCAAGTGGTGCAGCAGGGCTGTTTACGGGCAAAGCTACAGGCGTAGAAGCGCCAAATCAGTTGCCGATGAAATAGCATGGATACAAGAAAACTATCAGGTAGATTCCGTTTGGTTTGTTGATGATGTATTTACCGTAAGCCATAAATGGTTAGAAGAGTTTACCGAAGAAATAACAAGTAGAAACATAACCATGCCCTTTGAGTGCATTACCAGGGCAGATAGAATGAGCGAAGCCGTTATTTTAAACTTAAAGAAAAGCGGTTGCTTCAGGGTTTGGATTGGTGCAGAAAGCGGTTCACAAAAAATAATAGATTTAATGGACAGGCGGGTAGAAGTGGGACAAGTACGCACCATGATACAACTAGCACAATCACACGGCATACAGGCAGGCACCTTTATAATGGTGGGTTATCCGGGCGAAACCGAAGAAGATATTTACGAAACAGTACACCATTTAAAAGTATCAAACCCCGATATTTTTACCATAACAGTAGCCTACCCGATAAAAGGCACACCACTTTATACCGAAGTGGAGAATAATTTTATAGCCGATTTACCATGGGAAACATCAACCGATAGAGACATTGATTTTAAACGCACCTATAAGCGTAAGTATTACGATTACGCAGTAAGTATGATTATAAACGATGTAAACGCATTTAAAGCAAGGAAAAATGGCTTGTTAATGCGTTTCTCCAAGCTGAAGCTAAAGTCAGTGGCAGCCAAAGGAGCCATGTGGGCTTATAAGTTCGCTTAGCATTACATAAAAGTAATATCTTCTACACCTTACGCTTTTTTCTTCTCACTAACATTTTATAGCTAAATAATATCGCTTGTATTATTTAAGCTTGTTTATGCTATACTCTTTTTAGCAAGGTTTAAAACTTTAAAGAAGTTAAAGAAAATTAATAAACATTTACTTTAGGAGAAATCGCAGGGAAGTTGAAACTTACCTTTTGGAGCTTGGAAACCACCTTTCGGGAACTAACAGCCCAAGTATTATGAAGAGAATAGTTAAACATATAGTTTTGGTATTGTATTAGGCCAACATACAAGCAGAAACCGAAAAGCTTTGATAGAGTAGGTAAACTAAAACAAAAACTAATATGAAAAAGTTATTCAATTCTAAAACAAATTCAAAACTAAACCACAAAGTTTGGGCAGCCCTGGCATTAATGCTTGCAGGTTCATCAGTAATGGCGCAAAACAGTTCTTTTGATAATGATGCTATTCCCATTGGAGGTAATCAGAGTTGCGCTTTCGGGCGTCAGTCTCTTTTTAATAACAATGGAACTGATAATACAGCTAGTGGTTTTATGTCGCTTTGGACCAATAATATTGGTAGCAATAATGTAGGCTTTGGATCAAACGCATCGTATAATAATAAGAACGGAAACGACAATACTGCCATAGGTACATTTGCATTGTATAACAATGTAGATGACGATAATACCGCTGTCGGTTCGTTTGCTGCTTATAATAACACTTCTGCCAATAGAATCACAGCCATAGGAAAAGAAGCCTTGTTTACGAATACTACTGTGTCAGGGCTTACTGCTGTTGGTTACCATTCACTTTATTCCAATACAACAGGGTCTGAAAACACCGCTCTTGGTTACAATAGTTTAAGTGCTAACACTATTGGATGGCGGAACACCGCTATTGGTCACTTGGCAATGAATGCCAATACCAGTGGTTTTGAGAATACTGCAGTAGGTGAGTGGGCTTTACTAAGCAATACCAGTGGAAATGATAATACCGCTATTGGGTCTTGGTCTTTATTTTCTAACACAACAGGTTTATACAATGTATCGGTTGGTAATGCAGCTATGGGCTACAATACCACAGGATATTATAGTGCGGCCGTGGGAACTTTTGCTATGTTAAATAATACAACTGGATTTTATAATACTGCCATGGGCATAAGTGCCATGTTTAACAACACAACTGGTTATTGTAATTCAACTTTTGGTTATGGTTCAGATGTAAGTAATAATAATTTAAACAATGCTACCGCAATTGGATATGGTACTGTTGTAAATGCAAGTGATAAAGTAAGACTTGGGAATGCTGCAGTAACGGTAATTGAAGGCCAGGTAGCTTTCACCAATCCTTCTGATGGTCGTTTTAAAACCAATGTTAAAGAAGAAGTAAGAGGACTTGATTTTATTACCAAACTTCGCCCGGTGGTTTACAATTTTGAGTGTAAAAAATTCGAAGAATTTTTAACCAAAGATATGCCTGATAGTATTAAGCAAAACCACATGAAAGTAGATTTTGGTCCTGGCACAGCTGTTCGACAAAGTGGTTTTATTGCACAAGAAGTAGAGCAGGCAGCTAAAGCAGCGGGTTACGATTTTAATGGTGTGCATAAACCAACTACTGATAACGATAACTATAGCTTAGCTTACGGACAATTTGTAGTGCCTTTGGTAAAAGCAGTACAAGAACAACAAGCACAAATTGAAGAGTTAAAAGCTTTAGTTGCAGCTTTATCAGGTAAAGAAATAGGTAAAGCTGCCGTTACTGGTACTACATCAAACGTTTCTTTAAGCGATAAAAATGCAATTGTTTTGAACCAAAATGTACCAAATCCATTTGCTGAAAGCACTGTTATTACTTATAATGTGCCTAACACATTCCAAAAAGCACAAATCGTTTTCACAACTGCCGAAGGAAAAGTAATCAGAACACATGATATAACAGAAAAAGGAAAAGGTCAGTTAAACATTTTTGCTGACGATTTAACTTCAGGTATCTATGTATATACTTTGGTAGTTGATGGTAAATCAGTAGAAACTAAAAAAATGGTAAAACAATAAAAAATAACTCAGGATTATTTTTTTAGTATATAAAGTTTAGTGCATAAAAAAGCCCGACTAGTTCGGGCTTTTTTATTGTGTTATATTTATTCGTTACACTCAACTATAAATCAAATTTAATACCTTGTGCCAATGGTAATTCTTTACCATAGTTAATGGTATTCGTTTGTCTGCGCATATAAGCTTTCCAGCTATCGCTTCCACTTTCGCGGCCACCACCCGTTTCCTTTTCACCTCCAAAAGCACCACCAATTTCAGCACCACTTGTTCCAATGTTTACATTGGCTATACCACAGTCGCTACCCCAATGTGCTAAAAACGCTTCCGCTTCCTGTAAGTTATCAGTAAATACACTTGAGCTTAAACCTTGTTTTACGCCATTTTGCATATCAACAGCTTCATCAAAGTCAGCATATTTCATAATGTAAAGAATAGGAGCAAATGTTTCGTGTTGTACTATTTTAAAGCTGTTTTTAGCTTCGCAAATAGTTGGTTTTACATAGCAGCCACTTTCGTAACCTTCGCCTTGCATTACTTCAGCACCACAAAGTATATTGCCGCCTTCCGCTTTTACTTGCTCTATAGCATGTAAATAAGCATCAACAGCCGCTTTGTCAATCAATGGTCCAACAAGGTTACCCGTTAATGGATTACCAATGGTTAATTGCTTGTAAGCATTTACCAATTTATCTTTTACTTTTTCGTAAATACTTTCATGTATAATCAATCTGCGTGTAGTAGTACAACGTTGTCCTGCTGTTCCTACCGCACCAAATACCACACCCACCATAGCTAAATCTAAATTAGCATTAGGTGTTAATATAATAGCATTGTTGCCACCTAACTCCAATAAAGCTTTTCCAAAACGTTGTGCTACGGTAGCTCCAACTATACGACCCATGCGTGTTGAACCTGTTGCAGAAACCAAAGGAACACGTTCGTCTTTACTCATCAATTCACCTACTTTATAATCACCATTAATCAAACAGAAAATTCCTTCAGGTAAATTGTTTTCTTTTAAAACTTTAGCCATTAATAACTGGCAGGCAATAGCAGAAAGAGGTGTTTTTTCAGATGGTTTCCATACACAAACATCGCCACACACAGCAGCCAACATACTATTCCAACTCCAAACCGCTACAGGGAAATTAAAAGCCGAAATAATACCAACTACACCAAGTGGATGGTATTGCTCATACATTCTGTGATTTGGGCGCTCACTATGCATAGTTGAACCCGTTAACTGACGGCTTAAACCTACAGCAAAGTCACATATGTCAATCATTTCCTGTACCTCACCTAAACCTTCTTGCAAACTTTTACCCATTTCGTAGCTTACCAATTCGCCAAGCGGTTGTTTAAACTCACGTAATAAGTTTCCGTATTGACGCACAATTTCGCCACGTTTAGGAGCAGGCATTTTACGCCATGTTTTAAAAGCTTCTTCAGCAGTGCCAATAACTTTGTTGTATTCAGCTTCCGTAGTTAATTTTACTTTTCCAATTAATTTACCATCAACCGGTGAGTATATCTCTTTTACTTCAGCCTTAGCGTCAGCAAAATGGTTTTGACCTGTTGAGGTTCCCTCATTTATTTCTTTTAAGTTTAACTCTTTTAAAAAATCAAGAGAAAATGTTTGTGTTGCGCTCATTATTGTATTTAAAAATTGTTTGAATTGCGGCTGTTTTTAAAATAGCCACGGCAAATGTATTACTTAGTTTGTTTACAACTTAAAATTTTTAATAATTTTTACTGGATTCATAGCATTTAAATTCAATAAGAAACTAACCCTTTCAAACGGATGCTCTAAGCCACCATTGTTTTTCCAACTGTCTGTTACATTTTGCGAGGCAAAAAGAGGTATATAAATTTCGAAAATGTTTTTAGCTAAACTAATATAAACACCACCTACCATTGAAAACTGAGTTTGGTAAGTAGTAGTACCTGTTTGCGGAGCAAAAGCAAATACCTCGCCATATGAACAATCGGCATACACACCAATAGGTAATTTATAAGGGAAAGGAAGCGTAATATTAGCCGCAGTTAACCATGTTTTGCTGTTACCTAAACTTACAAAGTTCCTGAAACCGGCATCCCTGCCAATAATCTGACGAGCCAAAACACTCTGTTGCTGGTTTTGCTCCGCTCTGCCAAACATAGCTTCATCATAAAAATAATCATTAGCACCATTTGTGCCACCTAGTTGAAAATAAGTACGGGTTAAGTTCCAATCCGTTTTAGAGGTACTTTCTGCATTTAAAAAAGTTCCTGCAAAAAGGCGTATGTATGCTTTTTTCTTACCCGTATTATATGCAATACCTTGATTAATTTCCGCTGTTACACGGCTATAAGTATAATCATCAGTTCCCACCTGCAAAATGGCTTTAATAGCAGTTGGGTAAGTAGCCAGCTTATGGTTCAATTTATAGGTTGCATCAAAAGCCGAAATGCTTTGGTTATCCCAATTGCTAAAGTAACCGCTGCCTCTTTTGTTTTCTAAAACACTTACATGGCGAACACTTACTGAGTTCTCAAATAAACTTCTGGCATTAGCCTGTTTAAAATCTATTTCAATACCCGGTGCAAATTTCTCATAAGTAGTTTCTACATAACCATCAGTAGGTAATAACCCTTGCGTAGCAAAGCGCGAAGCGTTAAGACCTATTTTTATTTTTCTGAATAAAGCACTGCTTGGGTAAATGTTTTTAGCTATGCTGAAATAACCATTAATATCATTACTGGTAAAGCTGTACAAAGGAGTTATGTTCCATTCTACTTTTTGTGCCGGGAAAATATCATTGTTAATAAACAAGCCTAACATGTTGCCATTGTAATTATTCCAAGCATAAAGCGGAATACAGAAAATCTGACGTTTATTATTGCTTTCCAATGCAGGTAAAAACCGTACAGTATACTTGTTTTTCCAACCATTGTTTTTTCTATACAGTTCAATGGATGATTGGTTATTGTCCAACACCAAATTATGCATAATACTGTCTTTAGCTAATAAGGGAGTTAAATCAAAAATTTTCTTACCAGTAAAACCTTCATACTGCATAGTCCTGATAGGTTTATTATGGTAGTTAAGCGATGTTAAGCTAAAAGGAACATTCAAGCCGCTTACATTTTTTACCACTACCTGGTTATTTTTAACCTGGCTTATTTTATAATCCATTTTTTTATCAGTAGCCATTATTTCATTAAAAAACCAGCTTAAATCCTTACCCGTAAAACTTTCAGCATGGTTTTTAAAATCGTTAGGCAGCGGATGTTTAAATTTCCATTTTTGATAGTAAGCACGCATCATGTCATCAAACAATTTATCGCCCAGGTAATTTTGAAGCATATAAAAAGTGATAGGGTTTTTAGAATAAATAATGGCACCATAATTCAAGTCAGTGTACTGCACAGAGTTCAAATTACCCGGCTGGTCTTGGTTACTCCTGGCTGAATAGTTATAAAGTAATCTTAGCTGTCCGAAATCTTCAAAGTCAGCATTAAAAACATCTTTCAATATATTTTTTTGAGGAATAGGTGATAAGGCTGCGTCTTTATCATTTTTCTCTTTGCTGCACCTGCTTTCATAATAAGTGTTTATACTTTCGTCCATCCATGGGTAAGCGCGTTCATTGCTACCTAAAATACCATAAAACCAATTATGCCCCACTTCATGAATAATAGTAGTTCTGTCAATGTTTCCGCAATTAGTAATGGTTGGGTATTCCATACCTCCTCCGGCTTTAAGAGGCGTAATAACAACCTGTACCAAACTATATGGGTATTCACCCACATGTTCCGAGTAATATTTTATGGCTTCGTTGGTGTATTCAATGCCTTTATCATTTGCCTTTTTTGCAAACAACCAAGTATCAACTTTTCTACCGCTGGCTAGCGTTACCGAACCTTTTTTTACATTGAATTTTTTACTGCAAAACCAGGCAAAATCATGTACGCTATCCTGTAAATAACGCAAGGTTTTGGTTTCAGTGCTTGTAATGATGTTTTCAGTTGAAATTTCCTCTTTACTACGTGCCAGTAAAAAAGCCTTTTCATCCTCATTTTGTAAGTTACCCGTAGCAGCCACTATATAGTTTTTAGGAACCGTAATACTTACATCAAAGCTGCCAAATTCACTGTAAAACTCACCTTGGTCCAAATAAGGAATAGGGTTCCATCCGTTAACATCATATACCGCTGGTTTAGGAAACCATTGCGTAATACAATACAATTGGTCCTCGTGCCCCATACGGCTGTATACATTAGGTAACAGCACATAGAACGGAGTGCTGATGGTAATTTTTTCACCCGGTTTTAAAACGTTATTTAACGTTAATAAAGCAATATCAACCTCGTTGGTTAATTTCCAGCTGACAGCCGTATTATTAACAGCAAAATTTAAACTGTCAATACGGCCTTGCTCTTCAGGTTTAGCAAAATAAAAATCCGTTTTACCATTTTCTAAATGTTGTTTGGCAAAAGCCGTATTACGGCCGCTATAAGCATTAGGCCAAACGTGCATATAAATTTCTTTTATTTCATCAGGCGAATTGTTCGTGTATACCATGCTTATGTTGCCTTGCAATGCATTGGTATTGTCGTTTAATTTAACTGAAATGGTGTAGGCTACATGTTGTTGCCAGTTACTTTGGTTTAACTGCAACGACTTGTTTTGAGCGCTTAAAAGTTGCCATGTGAATAGCAGGGATACAAATAAAAAAAATCTTTTCATTAATCAATATTGTTTGTTTTGAACAAGTGTTCAAATATTTATAAAATATCTGACCTTAAAAAGACCATTTAAATAATATATGAACTTATATTTGTGGAACCAATTTAGAATAGGCGTATGATGGATGGTGATGATTTTTTAAGTGAAGATGTTAGCAGTGATGTGCAACGATATGAAAAAATGCTTCGCAATAAGACCAATGAGTATTTTGATACAGAAGCATTAGAGGAAATAATAGACTACTATATTCAACGAAATAAGTTAAAAAAGGCTTTTGCAGCCGTTGCTTTTGCCCAAAATTTATATGAAACCCACAGCGAGTTTATATTGCAAAAAGCAGAAATTTACATGTTGGGCGAAAAATTTGAGAAAGCAATAGACCAACTGGAAAAAGTAGAAAGCTACGAACCTTTCAATGCTGAACTACATTTGCTCAAAGGCGAAGCGTATTTGAATTTAGGCCAGTTTGATGACGCCAGCAATAGCTTTTACAAGGCATTGCAGCATACCGATGAAAGATTGGATATGTTGTTTGAGATAGCCTACGTTTACGAGGATTCAGACATGTATGGCAAAGCGATTGAGTACTTTTCCATTTTAATTGATGAGTTTCCCGAAATAGAGCAATCATATTACGAAATAGGTCATTGTTTTGATCAGTTAGGCGATTATGATAAAGCCGCTTATTACTACAATATACTGATAGATAGTGATCCTTACAATACAACAGCCTGGTACAATTTGGGCATCGTATATTATAAACAGGAAAACTATATTAAAGCCTTAGAAGCATACGAGTTTTGTTTAGCTATTGACGAAGATTTTTTAGCAGCAAAATTCAATAAAGCCAATGTGTTGGTAGAGTTAGAGCGTTACGAAGAAGCCATAGTAGAATACAAAAGTGCCATTGAAGAAGATGGAGCCGATAGTGTAACCTACTGCAATTTAGGTGGCTGTTATGAGCGCATGGATAAAAACGAAGAAGCACGTGAAAACTACAAAAGAGCTACCCAGTTAAACCCCAATATAGCTGAGGCTTGGTTTGGTATGGGCTTAACCTACGAAAAAGAAAATAAGTACAAAGAGTCATTACCTTTTTACCAACGAGCAGTATTGTTAGAGCCGGATAATACAGAGTATTTATTGGTGTTGGGCGAAATGCAATATCGCCTGAACCAGATAGAAGAATGCGAAGAAACTTATGCTAAATTAGTAGAGTTAGATGCTACCATGATAGAAGCCTGGTTAGACTGGAGTTTTGTAAAATACAGCAAAGGTTTATTACAAGAGGCGGTAGATATGATGATGGAAGCCTTGAAAATAAATTACGATTGCCATCAATACCATTACCGTTTAGTATGTTATTTATACGATTTAGGCCAAATAGAAGAAGCCAAAAAACACTTAGAAATAGGCTTGCTTTTAAACTTTGACGATTATTTTTTAATTTACGAAATAACACCACGTTTGGCCAATGCCGCTGCTTTAACCGAAATTATAGAAAGCTACAGAAATAGCTAATTCGATTCATAAAAAAGGCCATCATGTGATGGCCTTTTTATTTATCCATTAAACATTATTATTCCGATTTACTGATTACGTCCCAGCTATGGTCGCCCAATAGTTTTACACTGGCTACATATTTACCGGCCGTTCTGCTATTTCCCCATTCAGCAGGGCTAATAAGTGAAAGGTTGTAATAATTATCCCTTTCATACAAATGATATACCTGACCAATAACAGGCACAAACTTTAAATTGCTTTCATAAATACGTTCCGAAATTTTAAGTCTGGCTTCAATTTCACGCACCTGACTCATAATTAAATCAGCTTGTTTTTTCAATAAGGCTATTTCCTGGTTGGCATAATGGTGCATAGCCTCTACGGCATTGGCCTTTATTTTATTTTTATCTTCAGGTCTTATAACAGGCGAGCCAATACTCAATGGTATTGGCGACAGGCTTGCAGGGCCCGAATAATATTCTTCCGAAGGAGTTTCTGTGGTCATATAACTAGTGTTAAATAGTACAAAGTAAAAAAAACAAATTTTGTTTTATAACAGCACATAAAAATTGCAATTACAAAACTAAATCACAATATAATAGTTTAATATTGTAGCGTTTTATGAATGTACAAGTAACTATTGACGATAATTCTGGTTTTTGCTTTGGAGTAGTATTTGCTATTTCCATGGCAGAAGAAATATTAGATACCGAAGGCAAATTATACTGCCTTGGCGATATCGTTCATAACGATGAAGAAGTGGCTCGACTAAAAGCAAAGGGATTGCAAATTATTGACCACGAACAACTCAAAAAAATTACCCACGAAAAAGTATTGATAAGGGCACATGGCGAACCACCGGAAACGTATAAGTTAGCTATGGATAACCACATTGAATTAATAGATGCAAGTTGCCCCGTAGTGCTAAAGCTACAAAACAGGGTACGCGAAGCCTATAACGATAAAGAGCCTATACTTATTTACGGTAAACACGGTCATGCAGAAGTAAAAGGCTTAGTAGGGCAAACCAATGGAGAAGCCATAGTAGTAGAAACCTTTGACGAACTAGAAAAACACGATTTGCCAAAAAAACTACAGTTGTTTAGCCAAACAACCAAACGGACTAAAAACCTGTATAAGCTAAAAGCTACATTAGAAGAAAAAGGCATTGAAGTTGATTTTAATGATACCCTTTGCCGTCAGGTAAGTAACCGCGATGTGCAATTACCAACCTTTGTAAAAAAATTCGATAAAGTAGTTTTTGTAGCCGGTTTAAAATCATCAAACGGAAAAGTGCTGTACGATGTGTGTAAAGAAAACAATCCTAATACCTATTTTGTAAGTAGTAGAACCGAAGTAAAACCCGAGTGGTTTGCCGAAGGCGATTCTATTGGCATTTGTGGGGCAACCTCAACTCCACAATGGCAAATGGAAGAAGTAAAAGAAACCATATTATCATTTTAGAAAATAAATTAATGAAAGCAATAATTATTACCTCAGCCTTATTATTAGTAGGTGCATTTGTGTTTTATAGTTTCAGAAACCGCAAAGCAGAAAACACAGTAAAAGGAAAAAGTTTTTACGACCTTAAAATTCAATCGCTTGATGGTAAAACAACCATTGACTTAAGCCAGTTTAAAGGTAAAAAAGTATTGTGCGTAAACGTGGCCAGCAAATGTGGTTATACCCCGCAATACGAAGGCTTACAAAAGCTATACGATGCCCATAAAGATAAACTGGTTATTATAGGTTTTCCCTGCAACCAGTTTATGGCACAAGAGTCTGGAACAACAGAGGAGATAGCTACATTTTGTAAAAAGAACTATGGTGTTACTTTTCCTTTAACTGAAAAAATAGATGTAAAAGGTCCAACCCAACATCCCGTTTACCAATGGTTAACCAATAAAGAAACCAATGGAGCAAGAGACGTAGAAGTGAAATGGAACTTTGGTAAGTTTTTAATTGATGAAAACGGCAAATTTGTAGCGTATTTCCCTAGTAAAACAGAACCGTTAAGCGAAGAAATAGCACAATATTTAAAATAATTGTAACATATTGAAAAAAGCCAAAATCAAATTTATATTTGGTTTTGGCTTTTTTTATGCTCAAATACTTAGTCCAATTAATCTATCCCAATTTATGTATTTGTTGCCAAAATCATTTGGTAGCCAGTGAGCAGTTTGTATGTACTACCTGCCTGTTAGAATTACCTGAAACCAATTTTCATTTAGTTAGTAATAATCAGGTAGAAAAAACCTTTTGGGGTAGGGTAAAAATAGAAAGAGGCATGTCATTGTTGTTTTATAAAAAAGGAGGTAAAACAGCTAAATTATTGTTTGCCTTAAAATACCACGACAACCCCGAAATAGCTACTTTCTTAGGAAGGTATTATGGCACAAAAATTAAAAATTTTTGCAAAGAAAACAATATAACAGCAGTAGCTGCCATTCCATTGCATAAAGCAAAATTGCGTATGCGTGGTTATAACCAAAGTGCCATGTTAGCCAAAGGCTTGGCCGAAACATTACAAATAGCAGATCTGAGCCCTTGGTTAGTGCGTAATAAATTCACCGAAACACAAACAAAAAAATCGAGAATAGAACGCAGCGATAATGTAAGCAACGTATTTGAGGTAGCCGATGAAAAAGCATTTGAAGGCAAACATATTTTATTGATAGACGATGTAATAACTACCGGAGCTACCATTGAAAGTTGCGCCAATGAGCTACTGCAAATTAAAGGTTTACAAATAAGTGTGGCAGGCCTGGCCTTTGCCCATCATGGCGTATAGTATTATTTCAGTAATTAAATTAGTATGTTCGCTCCGAATAATCAAATATACCTTACTCAATATACCTGCTTTGAAACAAAAACTATGCACATTTAATTTAACGCATTGAATGAAACAAGCATATTAAGAAACTAGAACTTTTACTCATTATCAAAAAAAATATTCATTATTTAATTAAACTAAAATGATAAAACCTAAAACCATTAAAACACCTCTAATCGGTAATTTAACAGTTCAGATCATTATCGCTATGATATTGGGGGCAATCTTGGGCATTGTTATTCATACTCATTATGACATTGATTTTGCCAAAA
This sequence comes from Bacteroidota bacterium, assembly GCA_040388375.1. Lineage (NCBI taxonomy): Bacteria > Pseudomonadati > Bacteroidota > Bacteroidota bacterium. Next base: position 244,814 of record JAZKBU010000003.1, read on the forward strand.
CCTTTAGTGGTTATATAAAAATGTTAGCAACCGTTTTTATAAGATTAGTGCAAATGATTATTTCACCCTTGGTATTTACCACATTGGTAGTTGGCATTGCAAAATTTGGTGATATAAAAGCAGTAGGAAGAATAGGAGCCAAGGCGATGGGATGGTTTTTTACAGCATCTTTTATCTCCCTATTAATTGGTATGTTTTGGGTAAATATTTTACAACCCGGAAATGGATTAAACCTTTCCAATATTGATATAACTAGTGCGAAGGATGTAACAGAAAAAACCCATAGTTTCTCCGCTCAAAATTTTATCGAACACATTATTCCAAAAAGTATCGTAGAAGCAATGGCATACAATGAAATTCTTCAAATTGTAATTTTTGCCATATTCTTTGGTCTTGCAGCAGCGTCAATTGGCGAACATGCGAAACCAGTAATCAACGCTTTAGATAAAACATCGCATATAATTTTGAAAATGGTTAATTATGTAATGTATTTTGCACCCATTGGCGTATTTGGTGCTATTGCAGGTGTTTTTGCTATACGTGATTTGAATGAATTATTGTTGACATATGCCAAATTTTTTGGGTCGTTTCTTGTGGGAATTTCTACACTATGGATTTTCTTACTATTAATCGGTTTTGTTTTTCTACGTTATAAAATGAAAACATTACTGAAACATATATTTTCACCAATAATGATTGCATTTGGAACCACCAGTTCTGAAGCTGTTTTTCCTAAATTGACAGAAGAATTAGAACGATTTGGCATAAAAGACAAAGTAGTTTCATTTATGTTGCCATTAGGCTACTCATTTAACCTTGATGGAAGTATGATGTATATGACATTTGCCAGTATATTTATAGCACAAGCTTATGGAATACCACTCGATTTACCAACTCAACTAACCATGCTTTTTGTATTGATGCTGACAAGTAAAGGCATAGCAGGTGTTCCAAGGGCAAGTTTGGTGGTAGTGGCAGCCACTTGTGGTATGTTTAATATTCCTATTGAAGGTATTGCGCTTATTTTACCCATTGATCATTTTTGTGATATGTTTAGAAGTGCCACCAATGTTTTGGGAAATGCATTGGCAACGAGTGTAGTAGCTAAGTGGGAAAATGAAGTATAAAGAAGATTAGAAAGAATCACATATGTCGACAGAAAAATTTTATTCATTAAGAGAGAAATATGCCAATAGTGAACGAAGGTTTTTGGCAGGAAAGCGTAACAGAAGACGCGATTTTTTATTCAGCTTAAAAGTATTGTGGGAGTTTTGGAAAGGGTTCCATGGATTTAGAAAAATAGGCCCATGTATTACCGTTTTCGGGAGTGCTCGTTTTGATGAAAACAACAAGTGGTATAAAAAAACAGTAGAGATTGGTGGCCGCATTTCAGAATTAGGTTTAACCGTACTGTCAGGTGGAGGACCGGGTATAATGGAAGCCTCTAACAGAGGTGCTTTTGAAAAAAGAGGAAGAAGCGTAGGTTGTAATATTGTATTGCCTTTCGAGCAACATTTAAATCCTTATGTAGACTACTCCGTAACCATCCGTTACTTTTTTGTACGTAAAGTGTTTTTAATTAAATACAGCTACGGGTTTGTGGTAATGCCCGGTGGTATGGGTACTTTAGACGAATTGTTTGAAGCACTTACTTTAATACAAACAGGCAAAATAGAAGGATTTCCCGTAGTGCTTTTTGGTACAGAATATTGGAAAAAAATGATTGAATTTTTGGATGTAATGGTAACTGAAAAAACCATTTCGCCTAACGATTTAAACTTGTTATTGGTAACAGATTCCGTTGACGAAACCATTGAGCATTTAAAGAAACATACCATTCAAAAATTCCATTTAAAAAAGGAAAGACGCAAAAAACCACGTGGCTGGGCAAGCGATCTTATATTTGGACACAAACTAGTTCCTTAAACTTTTGTTTTTAGTTTGGGCACAGTCATATGTGCCCAAACTAAAAATAGCATACCTTTTATTATTTTATGAATGAACACATTTACTGCATTCATAAACGAGCATACATTTATTTACTGAGGTACTTTACCGTAGATAGTCTTTGTAGTTTTTAAATTACAATGGAACGTAAGAAAGGTAAAGGAAAGAAAGGATAACCTTTTCATGGTTTTGTTTTGAACAGATACAACTGTTTTCGAGATAAGATTTTTCATTTTTGTTTGTTTAAAATAATGTGAAAGTAATTTTGAAAAGTGCTTGATTTTGTAGCTACTAAAATTTTTGCAACGCAAAAAAATATATTTATTTATATATTTTCAATAGGAAAACTACTCTTTTTTAGTAGGGTAAACACTCTTTTTTAATGAAAGAGTATAAAAGAATGCTGAATGTCTGGTATAAACCCTTGCTTATACTTCATGAACTACCCATGCTATTCTACAAAAAAAACAAGCAATCAAAAAATCATTCACTTATATTCGCCCTCCCTTTAAAAAAGTACTATGTCAGATAATAAAATTATATTCTCTATGGCAGGTGTGAGTAAAACCCACCCACCACAAAAACAAGTTTTAAAAAACATTTACCTGTCGTTTTTCTATGGCGCTAAAATTGGCGTATTAGGTTTAAACGGTTCAGGTAAATCAAGCTTACTAAAAATTATAGCCGGTATTGATAAAAGTTTTCAAGGCGAAGTAGTTTTTGATAAGGATTATAAAATTGGCTTTTTAGAACAAGAGCCTAATTTAGACGATACCAAAACAGTATTGGAATGTGTGAAAGAAGGCGTTAAACACATTACCGATTTATTAGAAGAGTTTGAAGAAATTAACAACAAACTAGCCGACCCTAATTTGGATAGCGATGAGATGATGAAAATTTTGGATAGACAAGCCGTAGTAATGGAATTGTTAGACCAAAACGATGCATGGGAGTTAGATACTAAATTAGATAAAGCAATGGATGCATTGCGTTGCCCTGAGCCTGACCAAATGGTAAATGTACTTTCAGGTGGTGAACGCAGGCGTGTGGCTTTATGCCGTTTGTTGTTAAGTAACCCCGATATTTTATTATTAGATGAGCCAACCAATCACTTAGATGCGGAGAGTGTTGACTGGTTAGAACAATATTTGAAAAATTTCCCCGGTACCGTTATAGCAGTAACGCATGACAGGTACTTCTTAGATAACGTAGCCGGTTGGATTTTAGAGTTAGACAGGGGAGAAGGTATTCCGTGGAAAGGAAATTACAGCAGTTGGTTAGAGCAAAAAGCCAATCGTTTAAAAGCAGAAGAGAAAGCAGAAGGCAAACGTGCCAAAGCATTAGAGCGTGAGTTAGATTGGGTACGTCAGGGAGCTAAAGGTCGTCAAACAAAACAAAAAGCACGTTTGAATGCCTACGACAGAATGTTAAGCGAAGACCAAAGAGAAAAAGAACAAACATTGGAATTGTTTATTCCTCCCGGTCCGCGTTTGGGCGATGTGGTTATTGAAGCGCAAGGCGTAAGTAAATCTTATGGCAATAAGTTATTATACGAAAACTTAAACTTTAGTTTACCTAAAGGAGGTATAGTAGGTATTATAGGTCCGAATGGAGTTGGTAAAACTACCTTGTTCCGTATGATGATGGGCTTGGAACAACCTGATAGCGGTACCTTTAAAGTAGGTGAAACAGTTAAAACAGCTTATGTTGACCAAAGCCATAAAGATTTATTACCAGACAAAACAGTATTTGAAGTAATTAGCGGTGGAACAGAAACCATAGTAGTAGGTACACAGCAAGTAAATGCAAGAGCTTACGTATCCAAATTTAATTTTGGTGGCAGCGACCAGGGTAAAAAGGTAAGCGTACTTTCAGGTGGAGAACGTAACCGTGTGCATTTAGCTATTACATTAAAGGAAGGTGGTAACGTATTGTTATTAGATGAGCCTACCAATGATATAGACGTAAATACTTTACGTGCTTTAGAAGAAGCCATTGAAAACTTTGCAGGTTGCGTGGTTGTTATTTCCCATGACAGGTGGTTTATTAACCGTATTGCTACCCATATTTTAGCATTTGAAGGAAACTCGCAGGTATATTTCTTTGAGGGTGATTACAGCGCTTACGAAGAAAACAAAAAACAACGTTTAGGTGATTCAGCACCACATAGAGTAAGATTTAAAAATATCAATTAATAGTAGTCCGTCCCGATAGTTATCGGGAGCTATCAGACGAGAATAACCTATCAATAAAAAAGAGGCTGTTTTAACAGCCTCTTTTTTTATGTGTTAATGTATGTTGAGCGGAGTCGAAACATGCACTTGCATTAATGTATAATAACTAGTTTTTGAGGTAATAAACCATTTGCATTTTGAGTCATGATGCTATACACACCGGCAGGCAAATCACCTGTATACACAGTATTGGTTTCATGCGCATGTATTTCAAAAGTATGTACTGTTTGCCCTATTTGATTAACGATATAATAGATGCCACTTGTATTGCTGCTGATTTCAAATTGTCCTTTGTTAGGATTTGGAAATAAGTGTAGATATTGACCTTTTATTTCGTTTACACCATTGTTTACAAAAGGAATAGAATCAGTATAGTTTTTACAGTTGTTACTGTCAATAGCAATGGCATAATAAGTCCCATTAGCCGTTGCATAAATAGAGGCTGTATTTACACCATTCAATAGCACACCATTGTTATACCATTGATAGCTTTTACCAATAGCCGGTTGCACAGCAAGTGTATTGCCATTTTGAGTTAGTGTAACAGGTTTTAAAGCAAATACTTTAACTACTACTTTTACTGGCTTACTGATAGCCGGGCCCGAGCTTTGGGTTACATAAACTACAGTATCTGCTGTTAGGTTAAGAGTTATAGTATTGCCGCCTTGTTGTATAATATTATTGGTCAATGAATCGCTATACCAAGTTATGTTATTTCCAATTGCACTGATAATTTTGGGCGTATTGTCGTTACAAAAGTTTGTACTGTTTATCGATGGAGCAGCAATGGCAAAGTTTTTCAATACATATGCATCAGCTTCGCCTACTACAGCAACATTGTTCCCGTCTATTTGATTGGTGGTAGTGGCTTGGAAATTACCGCCAAGGTACCAGTTGCCTTTTTTATCTATAGCTAAATCTACCGCATAGGTCCAATCTTTTTGACCCAGTGTTTTAATCCAATCAGTATTTCCGTCTTTATCTAAACCCATCATTAAGGAGTAGCGTTTGTTACTTATACCATCACCTCCAGTAGTGCCTCCCAAACCAAATGAAAAACTATAATCAGCTATAACAGCTATTTTTCCATTGAATAAAAATTGAACAGCATTGCCCGATGAATATATGGTAGTAGAACGTTTGGCCCAGCCTAAGCTTCCATCTTTATTGTACGATGCGATAAAAAAATTCTCTTTATCGTTAGGGTTGCTTAAAACGGTATTGTCAATTTTTATTGGTTCGTAAAATTCGCCCGTAATAACTACCTGATGATTATCAGAAACGGCCATATCCCAAGCGTGCTGACTACCTGTAGAAGTACCATTTAAGTAGATGCCTTTAGCCCATTTGTAATTACCCGATTTACTAAAACTGGCAGTAATTATACGGGCATCTTTTATAGTGTCGTTGCCTATATAAACACTATTGTCAGAGTTGGTATAAACATAAACCAAACTATCTTTTAAAGCAATTCTACCAACACGTGAACTAAGGCTATTGCTACCAATAGGAATAACCATTTGCCCTGTTAAACTCGAATCGAGTTTAGCTATATACATGCCTGTTCCGTTTAAATGAGGCATAGCAGGCAAGCCATCTAAACTAAAATTATATTGACTAAATGAACCCCCAATCCATACATTTAAGTTGGTATCGATTACAACGTTCGATAAACGAGCATTCCCTGCTTGCATCGTTTTTTTAATAGCAACTGTTCCATTTGGGGTAATTTTAAAAAGAGTACCTGGCTTTTCAATAGCCATATAAACAAAACCAAGCTTATCGCAAGCCAAGCCACTTGCCTGGTCAATTCCCGCAGGTATATCAACATTTAAAGCCCAAACAAAATTGCCCGATTCAGTATACTTGACTACAAAATAATTATAGGAACCACTTGAGTTTATTTTAGTTAGAGTAGTATCGCCCACAGTCATATTTGCACGCATTCGTCCTGCCACATATACATTGTTTGAATCATCGGTGGTTACTCTGTCTAAATGGTCAAACTCCAAAGAACCAAAGGTTTTAAGCCAGGTGTTTTGTGCTTGTATAGTATAACTGCTTATGAGTAGTAAAACGATGAGTGAGATTGTTTTTTTCATACTTGCCATGTTTTATTACAAGTATAGTTGCTTACAACCAATTAAGTATTAAAAACAGTGAATTTTACAAATGATAGTTTATAATTTAAGGCGATTTTGATAACAGCCTTAAAATAAAAAAGGCTGCCTTTTTAGAGACAGCCTTTTATTTATAAAGAATAGTTTTTATAGTTATGCCATTACATTTTCATGTAACATTACTTTTACTGTTTTGGTTATTGATTTGGCATCGAAACCACATTCAGCATACAACTCAGGTTGTTCACCATGTTCAGTTATTTTATCAGGCATACCCAACATTTTAACCTGTGCATGGTAATTGTTAGCAGCCATAAACTCCAATATAGCGCTTCCTGCTCCACCTACTATGGTTCCATCTTCTACGGTTAGCACTTTGCTGTATTTGCTAAATACTTCGTGTAACATTTCTTCATCAATAGGTTTAACAAAACGTAAGTCGTAATGAGCTGCCTGAATATTTTCGCCTGCTAATTTTTCAATAGCATCACTGGCTAAATTGCCTGCAGTACCAAACGATACAATGGCTATTTCTTGTCCGTCTTTTAATTTACGTCCTTTACCTATAGTTAATTCTTGTAATGGTCTTTTCCAATCGGGCATTACACCATTACCTCTTGGGTAACGAATAGAAAATGGACCTGCATTTTTATCCAACGAAGCCGTGTACATTAAGTTACGCAATTCTTCTTCGTTCATAGGAGCTGATACTACCATATTAGGTATACAGCGCATATATGGAATATCAATCATACCATGGTGAGTTTGACCATCGGCACCGGCTAAGCCTGCTCTATCCATACAAAATACAACATGTAAGTTTTGTAAAGCTACATCATGCACTACTTGATCGTAAGCACGTTGCATAAATGAGGAGTAAATATTGCAAAATGGTACTAAACCTTGTGTGGCTAATCCTGCAGAAAATGTTACTGCATGTTGTTCTGCTATGCCTACATCAAAAGCTCTGTCAGGCATGGCTTTCATCATAATATTTAATGAAGAACCTGAAGGCATGGCAGGCGTAATGCCCACAATTTTTTTATTGGCTTCAGCTAATTCAACCAAAGTGTGTCCAAACACATCCTGATATTTTGGGGGTTGAGGTTTATCGGTAACGGTTTTAAATATTTCACCTGTTACTTTATCAAACAAACCTGGTGCATGCCATTTGGTTTGGTCTTTTTCTGCCAAGGCATAACCTTTACCTTTTACCGTTACACAATGCAATAATTTAGGTCCCGGTATTTTCTTTAAGTCTTCCAATACTTTTACCAAATGGTTTACATCGTGTCCATCTACCGGTCCAAAGTATCTGAAACGTAACGATTCAAATAAATTGCTTTGACGTAATAAACCTGATTTAAGGGTATCATGTATTTTAGTAATTACATCGCTTGAGAATTTTCCAACTTTGTCCAGCTTGTTTAAAGCCTTCCAAACATCGTCTTTAAATTTGTTATACGTTGGCGAAGTAGTAATATCTGTTAAGTATTCTTTTAAAGCACCAACGTTCGGGTCAATGCTCATACAGTTGTCGTTTAAAATAACAATGATATTGCTGTTTTCAACGCCTGCATGGTTTAATCCTTCAAAGGCTAAGCCTGCAGTCATGGCACCATCGCCAATAATGGCAATGTGTTGTCTGTCAAACTCCCCTTTTAAGCGGGAAGCAACGGCCATACCTAATGCTGCTGATATTGAAGTAGAGGAGTGACCTACTCCAAAAGTATCGTATTCGCTTTCAGCTCTTTTAGGGAAACCTGAAACACCTTTGTAAACACGGTTGGTGTAAAATTTATCTCTTCGGCCGGTTAAAATTTTGTGCCCGTAAGCTTGGTGTCCCACATCCCAAACCAATTGGTCGTATGGGGTGTTAAATGCATAATGTAAGGCAACAGATAATTCTACTACACCTAAACTTGCACCAAAGTGCCCACCATATACCGAAACAGTATCAATAATGTACTGACGCAAATCGGCACATACTTTTACTAAATCTGATTCATTTACTTTTCGTAAATCGGCAGGGTAGTGGATGGGGTCTAAAAAAGGTCCGGCTTTTATTTCCATATTATTGTAACAAACGACAAAGGTTTAAAATTGTTTGATGTAAAAAGTAATTAAAAACCAATGTCGCAAAATAGACAAATCGTATTTATTTTTATGTCTATTTATTCAAATCGTTGTTAATTAAGTACGAGCTTCTGCGTTTGCTGCGAAAGATTGTTCTTTAAAGTAACAAAATACAATCCTTTTGGCAAGGCACTTACATCAATTGTTTGTTTATTGTTTTGTGGTAATGTTTTGTTTATTAGTGTTTTACCTGTTATGTCGCTGATGTATAAATCACCGGCTGCTGATACATTATTGTTTTCTATCTGAATGCTGGCAGTAGCAGGGTTCGGGTAAATTTTAAAAGTATTGTTGTTTAATTCTTGTACGCCACTTTTACCTGTGGTATAATAATCAATAATGCTTGAATCAATTCTTTGTATTTGTTGGTCAAGGCCTTTAATTTTAAGATATGTTTTAACAAATATTTTTATTTCGTAATGGTAAAAATGTTGTGCTGTAGGCATACCACTAAATAATGCGCATCCTTTACCTCCGCCTGGCCAGGTGCAGGTTGAATTGTTACAAGCATAGGTGAAACCCGGAGGTAAATTTTTTATTGTATCAACCTCGGCTGAGTCAATGGTTACGTCATAAGTATTGCCTGAGTATACAATAACGGTATCGTTGTTTATTTTAAAAGAAATAACGGTAGAGTATGCCTGGCCCACTTCACCATCGGGTAACCTATTTGGGTTAATGCCATTTGAGTTCCAATTAGGGTCAGGAGTACATTGTGCTGAAGCGTTTAAGCTGGCTACAATAACAAGTAATAGTAAGTAAATTTTTTTCATAGTTAGTTTGTTAAAAAATCAAATTTAATTAAGCTTTTATAATTTTCGATATAATTTTTTCAGTTGCTCCTACATTATCTAAAACCAGTTGTTTGGCATTATTGCCCATGGTCAGTCTTTTATTCTTATCATTTAGTAAACTACTCAAAGCTGTTTCAAAACTTGTTTCATCATTTACAACAATGGAACCCTTGTTTGCATTGAGTAGTTTTGCCTCAGGGAAATAGCCGATTTTATCTCCGTGAATAATGGGTTTTCCAAAGGTGGCTGCTTCTAAAATATTATGTAATCCTTTTGCTTTAAAACCTCCACCAATAATGGCTATATCAGCATATCGGTATATTTTGCTGAGCATGCCAATATTGTCAATCAGTAGTGATTGGTGTTTTTCTATATTGGTTGCATTGGCTTGGCTAAAACGTAAAATGCCAGTAAAACGCTGTTCTATTTCAGTTAACCTTTCGGGGCTGATAAAATGAGGGGCTATAATAATTTTAACACCCGTATTTGGGTTTTTCTCCATAAAATGTTGCAAGAATGTTTCTTCTATGGCATAACTACTTCCTACCACAATCAGTAATTTATCTTGCTTAAATTGTTCAATTAATGGCAGAGATTCAAACTGTTGTACCGACTGGTAAACGCGGTCGAAACGGGTATCTCCGGTGCTTAACGTTTGGTTGATACCTATATTGTTTAGCAGCAATGCGGTTTTTGTGTTTTGGGTGAAAATAAAGCGGAAACAATGGAACATTTTTTTATAAAATGCAGCGTACCATTTTAAGTAAGCAGGGTCTTCGGTAAAGCTGGCCGCAATTAAATAAACCGGAATATTGTTTTTTGAAAGTTGGTTTAAATAATAGTACCAAAAATCGTATTTAACCCAAAATGCCATAGCCGGTTTTATCAGTTTAATAAATGGTACGGCATTTTTTTTACTATCGTTTGGTAAATAAAAAATATAGTCGGCAATGGAATCATCTTTTTTGTTTTCGTAACCTGAAGGGGAGAAAAAAGTAATGACTATACAGTACTGAGGAAATTTAACTTTTAATACTTCAATTAAGGGTTTGGCTTGTTCAAACTCGCCAAGCGATGCCACATGAAACCAAATGCTTTGTCGGGTTTCGTTTTGTAAGCTTTGTTCAATATGTTTTAATAAACCTTTGCGACCGCTGTTAAATGCTTTGGCTCTTGCATTAAAGGGAGCTATTAGCTTTACTACTAAAAAATAAGCATTGGTTGCAAGCAGGTATAAAACAAAGCCTATGTAATAAAGCATTAATTTAATTTATCGTTTTAAAAAGTCAAACTCATCGCCTTTGCTGCTTAAATAAATAGGAATCATCCAGCCAAATCTAAGCGCCACCATATTGTCGTTTTTAGAGGCATTGTCGTATCTGCGTTCATCGTAGTTATAACCTCTTAAGTTTTGTGTAAATGCCTGGGTAAAATCAAAACCTGCAAAAAAATTGGTAAATCTGTTTTCTCCCTGAAAGTAATAACCTACAAATTGGTTTAAAGCGTAGCCTGAATGCAGTTTGTCATAACCCCTTTGGAAATCTTCATTTAGTTGGGGAACATTGTTTTGCGATATGCTGTAATTTAAGTAGTGTGTTAAAAAACCGGCTCCCACCTGAACTATAAATCCGTGGTTTTTATTTAACCTGCTTACCGGAAATATTTTACCCACTTTGGCAAAACCACTCCAGCCTCTCATGGTTACACTTACTGTAGCAGGCGTACCGTTATTGCTGTTTATGGTATTGCCATTGCTGTTGGTCAGGTTAATTAAGTTAACAGCATCTTTTAAGTTTTCAGAAAGAATATAATTACCTTCTAAGCTAAAATGCCAGTTGGTAATACTTTTGTAGTTTACACCAAATCCTAAACCATGGCTTAAACCATATATTTTAGCCCAATCGCCCGATGGGAACTGTGCATTATAAGTAAATTGGAAGTTAAATATTTTGTTGCTAAATTCATCTCCTTTTTTCTGCCCAAAAGCCTTTTGGCCAAACATAAAAGTAACAAAAAGAACCAATACTTTAAATTGATTTAACATGATGCGAATATAAATTTTTTGCATAGATTATAACAAGCCCTTAAAAATAGCTAAATGGTTGCTTTCTATCAATAAATAAAATGATTGGCGAGGCTAAATAGTATATTAAATTAAATAATGTTTGGCAATTGTTTAGGGAATTATATTTTTGGGAAAATATTTAAAGTAATTTAACATGAAAATAGCAGTAGTAGGAACGGGTTATGTTGGACTTGTAACAGGCACTTGTTTTGCAGAAGTGGGTATTGATGTTGTTTGTATAGATGTAGATCAAAAAAAGATTGAAAATTTAAAAAAAGGCATTATGCCTATATATGAGCCGGGCTTAGAAGAAATGGTACTGCGCAATACGGAGAAAGAAAGATTACAGTTTAGTACCAGTCTGGCTGAAAGTATAAAAGATTGTGATGTGGTTTTTATAGCAGTAGGTACCCCTCCGGGAGAGGACGGTAGTGCTGATTTAAAATATGTATTAGCTGTTGCTAAAGAAATAGGCCAGAATATAAATGATTACTGCGTAGTAGTAACAAAAAGTACTGTACCTGTTGGAACGGCTAAAAAAGTAAAAGCTGCCGTATCTGATGAATTAGCAAAACGCAATGCAGCTATTGAATTTGATGTAGCTTCAAATCCTGAATTTTTAAAAGAAGGTGCTGCTATTGATGATTTTTTGAAACCTGATAGAATTGTAATTGGTGTAGAAAGCAAACGTGCAGAAGAAAAAATGCGCAAATTGTATAAGCCATTTTTATTAAACGGGCATCCAATCATTTTTATGGATGTACCGAGTGCTGAAATGACAAAATATGCGGCTAACAGTATGCTGGCAACCAAAATTAGTTTTATGAACGACATAGCTAATTTATGCGAGATAATGGGTGCAGATGTAAACATGGTTAGAAAAGGTATTGGTAGCGATGGCCGTATTGGTAATAAATTTATTTACCCGGGTATAGGTTACGGTGGAAGTTGTTTTCCAAAAGATGTGAAAGCATTGATAAAAACGGCTAAAGACAATGGTTATACGATGCAGATTTTAGAATCGGTTGAATCAGTTAACGATGCACAAAAATCAGTATTGTTTAACAAAATAGTAAAACACTTCAATGGCAATTTAAAAGGAAAAACATTTGCTATGTGGGGTTTGTCGTTTAAACCTAAAACCGATGATATGCGTGAAGCCCCATCGTTGGTTATTATTGAAAAATTATTAGCGGCAGGTGCCAATGTAAAAGCATACGACCCGGTAGCCATGAAAGAAGCTAAACATACTTTAGGCGAACAAATTGAATATGCTAAAAACGAAAACAGCGCATTAATAGATGCCGATGCTTTATTGGTAGTTACCGAGTGGCCGGAGTTTCGTTCGCCTGACTTTATGGTCATTAAAAAATTAATGAAAGGCAATGCCATTTTTGATGGACGTAATATTTATGATATTGCTGAAATGAAAGAACTAGGATTTGATTACTATTGCATAGGAGTTAATACCACCGCTTAACAGAATTTAAACTAATAGAAGCATGACAAAAAAACGCGTACTTATAACGGGAGCAGCAGGTTTTCTGGGTTCTCATTTATGCGATAGATTTATTAAAGAAGGATACCATGTAATTGGTATGGATAACTTAATAACAGGTGATTTAAAAAATATTGAACATCTTTTTAAACTAGAGAGTTTTGAATTTTATAACCACGATGTAAGTAAGTTTATACATGTATCAGGTCAGTTAGATTATATTTTACATTTTGCCAGTCCTGCCAGCCCTATTGACTATTTAAAAATACCTATTCAAACCTTAAAAGTAGGTTCGTTGGGTATTCATAATTGTTTAGGTTTAGCTAAAGATAAAGGAGCAAGAGTATTAATCGCTTCTACTTCCGAAGTATATGGCGATCCATTGGTTCACCCACAAACAGAAGAGTATTGGGGTAATGTAAACCCGGTTGGCCCGCGTGGCGTGTACGATGAAGCAAAACGTTTCCAGGAAGCTATTACGATGGCCTACCATACTTATCATGGTTTAGAAACGCGTATAGTACGTATTTTCAATACTTATGGTCCGCGTATGCGTTTAAACGATGGTCGTGTATTGCCTGCTTTTATAGGGCAAGCATTGCGTGGCGAAGACTTAACTATGTTTGGCGATGGTTCACAAACACGTGCATTTTGTTATGTAGATGATTTGATTGAAGGTATTTACAGATTGCTTTTAAGCGATTACGCACATCCGGTAAATATTGGTAACCCTAATGAAATTACCATCAAAGATTTTGGTGAAGAAATTATAAAGTTAACAGGCACTAATCAAAAGCTAATATCAAAACCATTGCCTAAGGATGACCCTAAGCAACGCAAGCCGGATATTACCAAAGCCAAAGAAATATTAGGTTGGGAGCCAAAGGTAAGCAGGGCAGAAGGATTAAAAATTACTTACGAGTATTTTAAATCACTTTCACCGGAAGAATTAAAAAAATCAGCTTATCATAAATTTGATTAAATATTAAAAAAGAAACACGCTTCAAGGCGTGTTTTTTTATGTTTAATGAGTAAACAACCAATAAGCAATAAATCTATTTTTGCAGCCATGTATCATATCACTCAAATTTTTATTTATCTTGTAAAATCATTGGGGGCTATTGCGTTAAGCGAAGCCAGGATAGAAGAACGGGGATTGCAGTATGATAGAAGATGGATGCTTTGTAATGAGGAGAATAAATTTATAACCCAACGTGAGTTTAAGGAATTGGCTTTGTTTAAAATACAGTTTGATGAAAAGGGGTTTGATATAAATTACCTAGATGCATTGCCTTTGTTTATTCCGTTTACTATTGATGGCGAAACAGAACAAGTAGTAGTTTGGGATGATACTTGCGAGGCCATTGAATACAAAAAGGGTTCAGCATGGTTTAGTAAAATGCTTTCGTTTTCCTGTAAGTTGTTTTATATGCCAAACGAAACAAAAAGAAAAGTAGATGTAAAGTATGCTACCAATAATGAAATTACCAGCTTTAGCGATGGATCCCCGATACTGATTGTAGGGCAACAATCGTTGAACGATTTAAACAATAAGTTGAGTGAGACCATAACAATAGACAGGTTTAGACCTAATCTTGTATTTGACGGAGGTACTGCTTTTGATGAAGATCAATTTGTAGATTTTAGTATCAATAATGTTTTATTAAAAGGAACAAAACCTTGCGGACGTTGCGAGGTTGTTACCATAAACCAGACAACGGCCATAAGTGGTAAAGAACCATTAAAAACATTAGCCAGTTACCGCAGTAAAAATAACAAAGTATTATTCGGGCGAAATGTAATTGTGCAGCAGGAAGGAAATATTAAAATAGGGGATAGCATATTCTTACATTGATTTTATGCTTTTTAGCTGTTCTTTTAAACAATAATATTACTTTATAATGTCTGAGTGGGCTATATAAATTTCACAACATATTAGTTATTTAACTATTTTCGTTTTTTACATATGCGTTTATACGAACAAAAAAAATGGTGGAAGCGGGCTTTAGCCATTATAGCTATTTGTATTGGAGCCTTTTCTGTTTGGTACACAAGTAAGTTGGTAAAACAACTTGGTACTGAAGAAGAAAAAAAAATAAAATTATGGGCTAATGCCACCCGTTTAATGGCAAAGAGTGATGGCAATATTGATTTTATGCTCGATATAGTTCGAGACAATGAAACCATTCCTATTATTTTAACTGATAAGGATAATAAAATAATTGACTCCAGAAATTATGATTCATTACTGGTAAAAGATACCGCATATTTAAGCGAAGAGTTATTGGAAATGCGTAGTCAGCATGAACCCATTAAAATTCCTTATGATGAAGAAAATGGATTATATAATTTACTGTATTATAAAAATTCAACCGTACTTACTCAGTTAAAAGCCTATCCGCTAATTCAATTTGGCTTAATTGGTTTTTTTGCCATTATGAGTTATTTGGCTTTGAGTAGCAGTCGAAGAGCCGAACAAAATCAAGTATGGGTTGGTATGAGTAAAGAAACGGCTCATCAGTTAGGAACACCTATTTCCTCCTTAAGTGAATGGATTAATTTATTGAGAGATACACCAAAAGAAGACCAAGGTTATTTGTTGGATGAACTCCAGAACGACACCAAGCGTTTAGAATTAATAACAGAAAGGTTTAGTAAAATTGGTTCCGAACCTATATTGAAAGAAGAGAATATGGATTTGGTAATAGAAAATTCTATTCAGTATTTACGAACCCGTGTATCAAGTATGGTTAATATTCAAATTACCATTAACCAACCCGGCAATTGGGCCAAAATTAATATTTCATTGTTTGATTGGGTGCTTGAAAATTTATGTAAAAATGCTATTGATGCCATGAATGGAATAGGCTCTTTAAATATAAATATCAGTCGTGATGCCAAGTTTGTATATATTGATATCCGCGATACAGGTAAAGGTATACATAAATCAAAATTCAATACCGTTTTCAAACCGGGTTATACTACCAAGAAGCGTGGTTGGGGTCTTGGTTTATCCTTAGTAAAACGTATAGTTGAAGGTTACCACAAGGGCAAAATATTTGTAAGAAATAGCGAGGTTGGTAAAGGAACTACCTTTAGAATTATGCTTAACGCAGCTTAATGCAAAACGAAGATTTTCGCTCTATTTATTCAACGGTAAAACCATCAGCACCCAAAGTAGCAGTAAGTTGACTAATGATTAAATCGTTGTCGTTAAACTCTTCTTTTACGTAATGGGGTTTTCCATTTTTGCCAAAGGTAATGGCAATAGGATTTTCAGTAACATCCTCAATTAAATACTGACTTGTTGTAAAATTAGCCGGTGTGCTTAATCCAATGCTATTGGCATATTGATTGGCTTCTCTAATAATTTGACTACATAAACTATAAGGTGCCTCAGCCATTGTTTTACCGGTACTTAAGCGGGTATAAATTTCACCTACTTTTTTCTCAGTTACACCGTAGCCCCATGATGTTTGTTTAATACCCAAACAATGTAAGTCTATTTGAAAACTTCCAATAATATAATTGGTTTTAGGAATATGTTTTACAATTAAGATAGTAGCCTTTCCGGTTTCTTGCCAGTTGGTATTTAAGTAACAAGTTTTAATCAACAAACTTTGACCTCTGTCTTTTATATATTTTTCAGGTTTAATATGTTTTGTCATAATAATATTGGTTGTATTTTTTGTAAACAAAAACAGCCAAGCTTTTCAGTTTGGCTGTTTTTTGCTATCAGTATTTTATACTTATTTATTTACTAGTTGGACGTTTGATTTCAACTTCTTCGTATGCTTCTACAAAGTCACCTACTTTCATATCGTTAAAGTTTGCAATGGTTAAACCGCAATCAAATCCATATGCTACTTCTTTCACATCATCTTTAAAGCGTTTCAACGATGATAACTCACCTGTATGAACCACTACACCATCTCTGATTAAGCGGATTTTAGAGTTACGGAATACTTTACCATCGGTAACCATACAACCTGCAACAGCTCCCACTTTGGTAATTTTAAATACTTCACGTATTTCAATATTACCTGTAATTTTTTCTTCCATTTTAGGTGTGTGCATACCTTCAATAGCCGATTTAATTTCGTTGATAGCGTTGTAAATAATTGAATACATACGTATATCAATTGATTCATTCTCGGCTAATTTACGTGCTTGTGGCGAAGGACGTACCTGGAAACCTATAATGATAGCATCAGACGCAGAAGCCAACATTACATCGCTTTCTGATATTTGACCTACCGCTTTGTAGATTACACTTACTTGTACTTCTTCGGTTGATAGTTTAATCAATGAATCGCTCAATGCTTCTACCGAACCATCCACGTCACCTTTAACAATAATTTTTAACTCTTTAAAGTTACCAATTGCTAACCTGCGTCCAATCTCATCCAATGTAATATGTTTATTGGTACGTAAGCCTTGTTCGCGTTGTAACTGTTTACGTTTGTTCGAAATTTCTTTGGCTTCCTGCTCGTTTTTGGTAATAATTAATTTATCACCCGCTTGCGGAGCACCATCAAAACCTAATACTACTGCCGGAGTTGAAGGACCTGCTGAAGTCATTTTTTTACCACGTTCATCAAACATGGCTTTTACTTTACCAGAATTGGTACCCGCAATAATTGGGTCTCCAACCTTTAACGTTCCATTTTGAACCATTAAGGTAGCTACAATTCCACGTCCTTTATCAAGTGAGGCTTCAATAATAGAACCAACCGCTCTTCTGTTTGGATTCGCTTTTAAGTCTAATATCTCTGCTTCTAATAATACTTTTTCAAGTAATAAGTCAATGTTTAATCCTTTTTTAGCTGAAATTTCCTGGGTTTGGAATTTACCACCCCATTCTTCAACCAATATATTCATTTGGGCTAATTGCTCGCGGATACGCTCCACATTAGCACCGTCTTTATCTATTTTATTAAATGCAAAAACTATTGGTACACCGGCTGCTTGCGCATGGCTGATAGCTTCTTTTGTTTGAGGCATTACGCTATCGTCAGCCGCAATTACTACAATTACTATATCAGTAATTTTAGCTCCACGAGCACGCATCGCTGTAAAAGCTTCGTGACCAGGTGTATCTAAGAATGCTATTTTTTTACCGTTATCTAAGGTTACTTCATAAGCACCAACGTGTTGGGTTATACCTCCCGCTTCGCCAGCTATTACATTGGCTTTACGTATATAATCCAATAATGAGGTTTTACCATGATCAACGTGACCCATTACGGTAACAATAGGAGCGCGTGATACTAAGTCAGCAGGATCATCTTCATCTTCCTCCACTGCTTCTTGTACTTCTGCACTTACAAAGTCAACTTCAAATCCAAATTCTTCCGCAACTATACTAATGGTTTCGGCATCTAAACGTTGGTTAATTGAAACCATCATACCTAAACTCATACAAGCAGAAATAATTTGAGTAATGGTTACTTCCATCATTTTGGCTAACTCATTGGCCGTAACAAATTCAGTTACTTTCAATACCTTAGTTGCCATTTCTGCTTCCATTGCTGCTTCTTCTCTATCAGTTCTGGCATCATCGCGTTTTTGTTTACGAATTTTAGAACGAACAGCACCAATGTTTTGTGATTTACTTCCCGGATTTAAACGAGCTAAAGTAGCTTTTAATTTATCCTGAATTTCTTTATCGGTAATTTCTTTTTTCTCAGTCGGTTTAAAGCTATTTCCACCAGTTTTGTTGTTGGTGTTATTTCTGTTAAACGGTGGACGGGCTCCTCCATTATTGTTATTGCCTTGGTAAGGAGTTCTTGGTCCGTTATTGTTATTATTACCTTGGTAACCCGGGCGGGCTCCACCAGCATTATTGTTGTTACCTTGGTAAGGAGTTCTTGGAGTTCCTGTATTTGTACCTTCAGTACTTGGAGATTTACCAAATTTATTTAACTTATCATTAGCAGTATCGCTTCCGCCAATGTAGTTATTACGTTTACGTTTCTTTTTGTTATTGGCATCGCTTGATGCAATAGGCTTAGAAGTTTTTGGTTGTTCAACTGGTAATTGAATTTTACCCATTACTTTTAAACCCGAAAGTTTTTCGTAATTAGTTTCCATTACTTGTGGAGCAGCGTCTTCTGAATCATTACTTTCTACTGTCGTTGTAGGGGCTACTTTTTCAGCAGCAGGCTCAACTACTTCAGGTTTGGCTTTGCTTTCAACAATTGGTGCAGGAGTTTCTTCTACAGGCTTCTCAACAACCTTAGCCTCCGGTTCTTTTGCCGGAACTGGTTTAGGTTCGTCTTTTTGTTTTTTATCCTTTACCTTTTTATCAGGTCTTGTCTTGGTATTTAGCGCATCTAAATCAATTTTGCCTAAAACAGTTAGTTTTGGTGCATCATCATCGTCAGCCTTATCAGTTGCCGGAGCTTTAATTTCAGCAGGAACTATTTTAGTTTCTTTAGGCTCTTGCTTGGTTTCTGCAATGGGTTCAACTACTGGTTTTGGAGCTTTTTCAACTATTGGTGTTTCAATAGGAGCTACTTTCTCTATAACTTTTTCCTCTGCAACGGGTTCAACTACTTTTTCAACGGTTTTAACTGCCGGTGTAGGTTGTTTTTCGTTTTTATTGGTTAAACCTGATTTTACAACAACAACTTCATCTTCGTAATCGTCTTCGACAATTACTTTAGGTTTAGCTTGTTCTATAGTTACGTCTTTAGGTTTAACTTTATTTTGGCTAAGTTGTTTTGACTCTTCTTTGGTTTTTTTCTCGCTATGAAAATCATTAAGCAAGATTGTATATTGCTCATCTGAAAGCTTAGTAGTAGGCTTAGCATCAACACTATGTCCTTTCTTAGCCAAATGCTCCACTAAGGTTTGCATTCCTACATTCAGCTCTTTTACTACTGCGTTTAATCGTTTTGTTCCTGTGCTTTCGCTCATTAAAATTGGTATCGAATTCTTATAAATGTGGGCGAATATCGTATTTTTATATCAAATATCTTGTATTCAGTAAAAAGTATTTTAAAATGTAGGGTTAAAACTATCTGCATTGACAGCCAAAAAGCAACGATTTATTAATTGAAGTATCACATAAAAGGAAATCAGAAAAATGTAATGATTTGATAATTTATAATTTACCTCTTTGGATATTGATTACTTCAAATGATTTTATTTCGTCAACAAACCACTGCCCGATAGGCTTATTTGTCAGAATACTTTTCATACCCATGTTTTCAGCCGTTTTAAAATGCATGCGTGTATCATCAATAAAAATGGTTTCTTCTGCTTTTAGTTGTTGTTCATCCAATATGTGTTGCCAGGCTTCAGCATGTGGTTTTCTTAAACCTATTTCATGTGAGTAATAAATTTTATCAAATAAGTTTTCCCAATTTTCGGTAGGGTGGTCGTTTTCGAAAATACTTTTGAATTCTTTTATATGTAACTCGTTTGTGTTACTCAGAATAAATATTTTATATGATTTGCGCAATTGTTTTAAAATGCTGATTCTATCAGCCGTAACATTTAAAATCATATTGTTCCAGGCACTTACAATTTCTTCCACAGTGGCTTTTCCTTTTAGTTCTGCTTTTATGGTTTGAACAAAAGTGTCGGTATCAATTTTGCCGGTTTCGTATTGTTTAAAAATGGGTAGTTTTTCGTTTATTTCATCTAAATCTACATCCAATCTTTTAAAACTTCTGATGGTTCTGTCTTGGTCCAGATTAACTATAACTCCCCCTAAATCAAAAATAATGGCTTTATATTTAAGCATTTTGCAATTTTTATTTGCAACAATAATAGTAAAACCCTACTATTGCAACCCACAAAAACAGACAATAGTTTGTTGGGCCTATAGCTCAGTTGGTTAGAGCACCTGACTCATAATCAGGTGGTCCCTGGTTCGAGCCCAGGTGGGCCCACACTGGTAAAGCAACTTTGAAAAAAGTTGCTTTTTTTATGCAAAATTTTATGCAAAAAAATAGCCGCTAAATGCGGCTATTTTTTATATGTATAATGGGTAAATTAAATAGTGAATGATGACAGTTTTTTAAATTCTGCAATACGGCCATTTAATTCAGTTTCAGTTAAGTTAACCAAACGTTCAGTTCCAAAACGTTCTACACAAAAGCTTGCCATAGCCGAACCATAAATAACAGCATTTTTCATGTTTTCAAAGCTGATATCATTTGTTTTAGCTAAGTAGCCAATAAATCCACCTGCAAAAGTATCACCTGCTCCTGTTGGATCAAATACTTCTTCTAATGGCAATGCTGGCGCATAAAAAGTTTCTTTACCATAAAATAATAAAGCACCGTGCTCGCCTTTTTTTATAATTAAATATTTAGGGCCCATAGCCTGAATTTTAGCGGCAGCTTTTACCAGCGAATATTCACCTGAAAGTTGACGCGCTTCTTCGTCATTGATGGTTAATACATCAACCATTTTTAAGGTTTCACGTAAATCATCCATCGCAATTTCCATCCAGAAATTCATGGTGTCCATTACGATTAACTTAGGACGTTTAGTTAATCTTTCAATAACTGTTTGTTGGATTTTTGGTGTTAAGTTACCTAACATTAAAAATTCACAATCTTGGTAAGATGCAGGAACAATAGGGTCAAAATCGGCTAATACGTTTAATTCAGTAACTAATGTATCGCGGGTGTTCATGTCGTTATGGTATTTACCACTCCAAAAAAACGATTTCTCTCCTTGTTTAATTTGAAGTCCGTCAGTATTTACCCCATTTGTATTTAAATGATTGATAAATTCTTGTGGGAAATCATCGCCAACTACGGCAACTAAATTTACACTTTTAGTAAAGTACGATGAACACAAAGAAATGTAAGAAGCAGCTCCGCCAACTATCTTATCTGTTTTGCCAAATGGCGTTTCAATGGCGTCAAATGCTACTGAGCCAACAACTAATAAACTCATAAATAAATATTTAAAACTTTTTTTAATTTTTTTCGGTGCAAATATTGCATAATAAATTATCAATTCCTATCATTGCACCCTCGTTAGATGAAAAAGATAACGAACATGAAGAACATTCCTTGGTAGCTCAGCTGGTTAGAGCACATGACTGTTAATCATGGGGTCGCTGGTTCGAGCCCAGCCCGGGGAGCAAAGCCGTTTACTTTTAGTAAGCGGCTTTTTTTATGCATTACATTTAAATTCTTCGTCAGTAGTATAATTATCTGGTAAAGGATATAAAAAAAATACCATAAAAAAAGCCCTGCATTTCTGCAGAGCGATTTTCAAACAACCCAAACATTTTAAGGATTGGCTTATAGGCTTTATTATCGTTTCATCACTTTTAATACTTGTGTTTCACCATTAATAGTGACTTTTACAAAGTATACTCCTGATGTAAGGTCGTTTATTTTAGCTGCAGGTATATTATTGGTACCAGGCATAACAGGCGCAATTTGTTTACCCACTAATCTTCCCTGTAAATCTATTGTTTCTATTAATGCGTCTCCGGTAATAGTGGTGCTTAAAGCAAGTGTATAGTCGTTTATAAATGGATTTGGATATACTGAAACTGCGTTTGTTTGTTGCCCATCAGTGCTCACTTTTACTGAATTTGAATACGTATATTTTCCATCCGTATCTATTTGCTTTAAACGATAGTATAACAGGTTACTGTTGGTTTTAGCAAAGGCTTCATTATCTGAAATAGTATAATGTAATACTTTGTTACTATTACCTGCACCCTTCACAAATCCTACAAATTCGAATGTGTAACCATCTGTGGAACGTTCTACCTCAAACCCTTTGTTATTGTTTTCTGATGCTGTTGACCATGATATGATAACATCTGTTGCTTTCAATCTTGCGGTTAGTTGCAATAACTTTACAGGTAATGGAGAACTTGCAATCTCATCAGCTCCGATATATGGCTTAACAGACCTTGTTTGCCCATCAAAATCAATATTAATACCGTTTATTATAACACCTTCGAAAGTATGTACACCCGCCATAACTGTGGCTAAATGTAAATCCTGGTTGGAAACAAAAGCTACAATAGTGTCTTTAGAATTGGCATCAACGGTTGAAGCTGTTTGCCAGTCAGCAAAAAATTGTTGTCCCAGATTGTTAAATATACCTATAGAATCAGCCCTGTAAATATTGTTGTTTTGTGTAAGTGTATTTGCATTATTTAAACCAATGGCTAAATGTCCTGCACCAAATCCACCACTGTTTCTTGCATTCACAAATATGTTGTTTCTTACATCATCTGTACCAGCACCAATACGTTGAAACGCAAAAGTTCTGTTAACACCGGGAGAAACGCCTACTCCTCCAATTTTAACAGTATTAAAGTAAATATTGGCAGAACCTGTATTTTTAATAATTCCGTTTATAGCACAAGCCGCTGATACACTCGAACCCAAATTGTCAAAACCAAGACTAATCATATTATTGGTTACAGTTGTGTTCCCTGCTAATAAATTTAATCCATTCATAACAACATAAGGATTGTAAGCGGTTATGGATAAACTGTGTACCAGGTTGCCATTCACCGCATTATTTCCGGTGGTATTGGTATTAAATACAATGCCCGCAATATTTATCGTGTCCACGATTGACGGATTGGTTAATACCAATGAATGAACCACATTGCCGGAAGCAACCTGTGAAGTAGATGCAACAGCATCAACCACAATACCCCCCAATGTTGCAAAAACTCCGTTATTTTTTACACGGGAAGCCGCACGGATATTCTTTACCGTGTTACCTATTACCGAATCAGTACCAGTTACAGTTGGCCCTATATAAATTCCTCTTGTAGCTGAGTTAAGGGTTGTTGCAGATTCATACGCATTTGTAATATTGGCAATAGTGTTATTAAAGATTTTATATGAATGACCTGCTGTAGACGAGTTTGCAAATACACCGCTTACTCGTTGTAATGTTACACTCGAACTGCTCGTGCTTAATATATTGATACTATTGGACAAAGTAGTATCTCCAATCAGGTTATTGATTACATTAACTTTTGCTCCACCTGAAATATTAAATCCAAAAAACTCAGGAGCCGTAGTAGTGCTATTTCCGTATAAATTAATTCCACTAGCAATGTTATTGGTTATATTGATTGTATCTGTAGTTGCAGCCGCACTTGAAGTTCCAAGACCGGCACCTGTTCTTATTACCATAAAACCGCCATTGGTAGTTGTAAAAGTGGTGAACGTGATTGCCCCATTTACAAATCTTGAACCAATCAGGTTCCCGTTACAGTTAATTTTTCCACCTGAAAAATTAAATGCAACAAATGATACTGAAGATGAAGCAGAAGTTGAATCGTTAAAATTGGTAATGGTATTTCCTTGTACTGTGGTTGCAGCACCTTTGCCAACAGATATTTCCATTGCAATATACTGACGTAAGCCTGTTGAAGAAGACGCACTCGCCATTTCGTAAATTCCCGTTCCGTCTGCTGCATTTCCTCCAATAAAATTACTATCAATTGCAAATCCGCTTGAAGTTGTTAAGTCGGCAGTATTAGGTGTAATCCAGAACCCTCTGTGCACAACGGCTGCTGTATAAATTCGCTTAGCTGTTTGATACAAATGATTTTTTTTGATTACCCAAGAGCTGTTGTTAGCTCCAACATAAATACCAGCAGTCGTTGCAGAGGTTAAATAGAAATCATAAATATTACAATTCTCTATGCGGTTATTGTCATTATTGGTTAACGTTGTTGTTGCCGAACCAATTGATGAGATACCAACTGCCGGCAAACCGGTAGCACCTCCATGAATATCACAAAAACGGATAATATTTGAATCGTTGCCATTGGTACCGGTGGTTGTTCCAAAATTCACCACACCTGCGGTAGCTATAGCCGCTGCTCCCGTATTAGTCCCGCGTAAATCGGTATACAAAATTTTATTTTTAGAAGCATCATTTATAAAACGAACAGCAGGAGCACTTGTACTTGTATTACTAATGACCAAATTAGCTCCTAAAGAAAATCCACCACTTCCATTTATACTTCCGTCTATAATAAAGTTAGAACCTCCATTAAAGTCAATAGTTGCTGTATTGTTTGAGCTTTCTATTGTTGAGCCAACTACGTTAGGTATAATAGTAATTGTGTTAACTGCAGAAGCTCCGGTTATTGTATTTAATATGATTGGGAATGTTTCACCGGAACTTGCATTGTATAACGCATCCATAAGCGTTAAGGTTACGGGCCCGTCTATTCCTATAGTTGTAAGTTCATTTATTGCAGATGTAATGGTAGGAAAAACGTACCCAACCCCTATATAGTAATTTCCTGACATAGGTGCCTTTACCTGGATATTACCGGTTGGGTTTCCATTGATTAATCCAAATGAATTTCCACTTATAGTTATACTGGTTACGGCTGCATCAACAAAATTGTTTGGAGTTGCTGTTGAAGAAATGTCGTATACAACCCAAAAATAATTAGCGCCTCCGGCTAAAGTGGCCGAACCTGAAATAGTATAAGAGCTTGCCGGAGCAACCGACCCAAACAACTGTGGATTTGTGAAGGTAGAATCAGAAGCCGTGTAATAAATTTTAGTATTGGCAATATCTGTTGTACTACTTGAACTGGCTAAAGTTAAGTGGAAAGCAGTTGCCTGTAAAGCATTCATTCCTTTTTCAGTATACACCCTTACGCGTAACATTTTTACATTATTAGTCCCCCTTAAAACCAAACCCGTATATTGGTCGGCATTTGCGGAATCAAAAATCATTTGATTAGCAACATTGCCTGTATAATTTCCTTCAAAGGCACCTATATCAGGCAGCCCTGATGTTCCGGTATAACCCGAATACCCGGCTCTTACCTTTCCGCTATAATCTGTTTTAACATCAGTTATAACAGACCCGTTGGCTTCAATTTGTGTTAAAATAGTTGAATCTA
This sequence comes from Bacteroidota bacterium, assembly GCA_040388375.1. Classification (NCBI taxonomy): domain Bacteria; kingdom Pseudomonadati; phylum Bacteroidota; species Bacteroidota bacterium. The sequence goes on from JAZKBU010000003.1 coordinate 270,494, forward strand.
TATTTAAGAATAAATTTGAACTACCTGTTGTACTTAAAAAGTTAGGAATTTCAGTTACTGATAAAGTTTCTCTTGGTGTTACCCTTGTTTTGTAATCAGCTATTGTTTGATCAGCATTTGCGCCATCGTAAAAAATGAGATTGGTTGCACTTGGAGTACCCGAATAAAACAAATTATTGTTTGAGTTTAAATTAAAGTTACTCAAATTAGTAGAGGCCGATCGTCTGAAAGCTGATGTGAAACCGGTTCCGTTTGCGGTTGATGTATTCACAATAATATTATTGCGCATATCAAGCGCAGCAGAGGTGGCTGTAGCACTATAAGTATGGTAAACACCTGCAGTTGAAAAGTTGGTTCCCGTTGACGTGGCATTCAAATAAATAGTATTGTGGTAAACGCCTAAAGTAGTTGAAGCAGATGTGCTTGTCAAATCAATACCTCTTACAGTAGGCGTTGTACCTCCATTTGATGCAGATGCGCTCAAGCCGGAAATTAAATTATTATAAACGGTTGCTTTACCTGCTGTTGAGGCTGATAGAGTAATACCCGAAACAATCAATGAAGTACTTGTTGTACTTATATTATAAATTTTGTTTGAAAAAATGCTTGGTACACTAGAGGTTTGAAATATTCCGCTTACCGAACCACCACCACTGATTGCGTACAACGTGTTACGGGAAACCGTTCTTACACCTGTAGTAGTAGCCGTATAAATACCATAAGTATTTCCTGTGCTCAAGTGCGAAAGATTGTAGATAGTATTGTAATTATAATTCTCGTTAGTAGTTGTAGACGAAACGTAAATTCCATACAAACCGGCTGTTCCGGTACAGCTTAAATTAAAAATAGTATTGCTGTCACAAATAATAGTTCCACCAGATAATTGAATTCCATACAACGTACTTGATACTCCTGTTCCGGCAACATTAATATTACTTATTGTATTTCTTTTTACAGTAGTTGTTGATGTTCCTGTTGATCCGCCTGAATGATAAATACCAATAGTAGTTCCTCCTCCGGTTCCATTACGTGAAATATCGTTTATGGTGTTATCTGAAATACTTATAGCAGGTGTAGTGCTGTTGTAAAATATTCCATAAATTGTTTTAGTTGCAGAGCCTGCCGTACTAAGTATTGTTTTAGTAATAGCATTACTGTTTATATTTAAAGCTACTGATGGAGCTGCTAATACACCAATAGTATAAAAGCTACCTGTTAGATTGGCCCCTGTTAATACAGTAGAATCAATAGTATTATTTAAAATATTTAATGTGCCACATGCCAACTGGCTCAAAATAACTTCTGAGGTTGCAGTACCTGCATAACTAAAACCATAAAAATAATTGTTAGTAACATTTACCGTAGTTGCTGCTGTATTTAACCAAACCGCTGTGAAAGCTACTGTGCTTGCTGCTGTTACATTACAATTTAAAAATTGGTTATTCTTAATGTTAATAGTATTTCCATTTGCCCCGCTCTGTGCCATTTCCATATCAATGCACCAGTTTATGGTACTTGTACTTGTTCCTCCATTAATGGTAATTTTGTTATATGTTATATCACAACCTGCTCCTATAGAAGACCCATACAACCAAATTCCTCTGTTGCTGGTTGGATGGTTTATACCCGCACCGTTGTTGTTATTGATATTATTGTATGAAATATTAAAACTCCATTGATTGTGAATGAAAATAGCACCACACTGAGCAGTTGCACCTGAACCACCACCAAAATTAATAATGGTATTTCCTGTTGCAGCTGAGCTTCCACCTATATCATTATTTACATCAGCTAATGTGTATGGACTTGGGGCAGCATAACCACCTAACGAAATTCCAAAATTTACATTTTGAATAGTGTTACCGTAGAATTTATTATTAGAGCTGGCTCCCGATACAGAAGTAACCGTAATGATGTTTCCAACCGAAGTGGGTGTGCAGGCCATTACTTCAATACCTACCGAACCTACAGCATTACTACGCGGCCCTGTTGAAGCTGTTGAATTATTTCGGTTAAGCGTTACAACACAGTTTTTAATGGTGTTATTATTTACCCCGTCTGTAGCGCTTGCTTTGTACAATCCGTAACCTACTTCCATTTGAGTAGTAGCCGTTGTATTCGTTATCGGATCGACTAAATCAATTCCATTTATGGTAATATAATCAGAGCCAACAAGGCTCCACATAATATCAATAGAGGCGTTAGATGAAGCCAGCTGTGTACCTGCATAAGCCGTAATAACTGGGTTGGCACCACCACCATTTTTTGCAAAAACAATAGGGTTTGCAGCGGTTCCTGTTGCCGTTACCTGTAGCTGACCGGATAATGTTTCCGTATAGCCGGCCGCAACATTAAATGTTACGCCTCCCGTACCAACACCATATAAATTTAAAGAATCAATGGCAATTTTGATAGAAGAATAATTGGTGGAAGGGACAGTAATAGAACCTGTTAATTGTCCAAATGCGTTTTTTCCTGCAAGCAGCATGGTAAAAAGTAAACAGACCATAGCAGCCAATCGAAAGGATGTGTTTTGTAATTTTTGATTCATTATTTGGTTTAAAATTTTCGAATCAAATCTATAGGTTCACCTGCATGAATGCACCCACATGAGCATGTAGGATATTGAAAAATAAGGCGTTTGGGGCGTTAATGAGCAATCATTTGAAAGAGAATAAATGATAAGGTCAAATGGATAATTTAGTATTGTAGAAACTACTTAAAACTATATTTCTCCTTTAAGCGCTTTAGTAATTACCTCTGTTTTGCTGTTTACCTGCAGTTTGCGGTAAATATTTTTAATATGAAATCGAACAGTATCAATAGTGATGAGCAGTTTTTCGCCAATCAATTTATAGCTTAAACCTTCTGTTAAAGCCATAATAATTTGTTTCTCTTTTTGTGTTAGAGGTTCATCGTATTCTTTCTTTACCGGTGAAAAATATTCCATAACCCTCCTGGCAATAGAAGGAGTCATGTAACTGCCTCCTTTGTTTATTTCAATGATGGCTTTTTTGATTTCAGGTAATGGAGTATCTTTCAATAAGTACCCTGTTGCACCAGCACAAATAGATTTAAAAATTTTATCGTTATCCTTAAATACCGTTAGCATAATAATGTCGGTATCGGGCCATTGCGCTTTAATTTTTTTCATGCCATCAATGCCATTCATTCCCGGTAATCCAATATCTGTAAGAATAAGATCCGGCCTGTGAGTTGAGTCAACGGCATTAAAAAAGGCTTCCACACTATTGCTTACTAAAATGCAATCCATTTCGTGCTGTTGCTCAAAATAATCTTGCAAATTTTCCCTTATGTCGTCAATGTCTTCTATTATGGCTAATTTAATCTTACTCATCCTCTTGCTAATTAATCATCAAATTTCAGTAAATAATTGGATTTATAAACCACATGACAATGTAGGGGCTATATTAATACCGTTACTTCAAAAGAATCCTCCGTTTTATGAATAACAGATGTCCCCTTTAACAGCTCTGCCCTCATCTTAATATTACTAAGTCCCTGGCCCGTATGCACCGTTTCTTTATTGGGTATTACACCATCATTTTTTACTTTCAACAAGCAATGTTCTTTTGATTGCTTATAGGTGATTTGAACATTTTGCGCATTGCTATGCTTGATAATATTATTGATTGTTTCCTTGAACAGCAAAAATAAATGCTGCCTGAATTCAGGTGATAGTTTTTCCTGGTGGTCAATTTTCGCAAAATCAATAGATAAGCTTACTCCTCTTGGGAAAAGTAAATCTTCAGCATGTTCCCGCATCCTGTCAGTTAAGTTGCCCGTAAAATCATTTCGGGAATCAATGGCCCACAATACATCACTCATAGCCACATTTGCTTCTCTGCTCAGTGTTGCCACTCCTTCTAATTTATCTCTTGTTTCCGAATCTCTTGACATTCTTGTTGCCAGCCTGTCAGCCGACATAGTAATACGTGTAAGTAAACTACCCACTTCATCATGCAAATCACTTGCAATTTTCATGCGTAATAATTCTAGTTTTTTCTGGTTATGCAACCTGTTTAAAAAGTAAAAATAAATGAGTGCTGCAATGCCCGTTGCCAGCAAAAGGTAAAACCATATTGTTTGATAAAAGGTTTGCTTAACCAATAAATTATACGTTAATATATTAGTTGATGATATACCCCTGCTTCCTTTGGTAGCCTTAATTAATAACTTGTATTCCCCACTTGTTAAGCTCTCTAAACGCAATGTTGATTCCGTGCCTAATGAAATCCAGTCAGCAGCATGTTGTCCTTCTATTTTGTAAAAATAAGTATGCAATTCGGGAGCGGTATAATCAGTTACTGAAAACGAAAAGCTTAACAAATTATCTCCGGGATACATAACAATTTTATTGTCGGCTTGTACATGAACATCCAAAATTTCTTTTGATTCTTTTTCCCATTTATGTATACCGGAAACAAAAACCTGATATGGAATTTCATGTATGTCTAATTGAGGCGGATAGAAGGATGTTATGCCATTAATTCCTCCAAAATACAACTTTCCATCGTTTGCCCTGAATGAAGAGTTTTGATTGAATTCATTATCTGTTATGCCATCCGATTTGTAGTATTGAATAATCGTTTGGGTTTGCGTGTGGTAATAATTTAACCCATTGTAAGTGCTTATCCATAGCCTCACGGAATCTTGCCATTGCATACTATACACTTCATTACTGCTTAAACCATCCTCCTTCGCAATCGTGTATATTTTCTTTAGGTCTGCTGATAATACATTGATTCCTCCTGACTCTGTTGCAATCCAAATATTTCCTTTGGTGTCAGTTGTTATGGCATTAATAAGACTACCACTTAAGGCTGGTGTTGTACGTTCATCAATATAAAACATCGTTCCTTTATATTTGTCTACCAAATAGGCTCCCTTGTCAGTACCTACCCAAAACTGCCTTTTACCCGGTAACATATACATAAAACGTACAGCCGATCCTCCTACACTGTATTTATCATTTGTATGGCAAAAAAGTTTAGACTTAACAATATCAAAGCTCAACAATCCATTTTCAGAACCTAGCCAGATAATTCCTTCAATATCCTGTACCAGTGCCAAAGAAGAACCTTTTGTATCACACATTCCATCTTCAGAACGGTAGAACAAACTTTCAATAGATTGAGTATGCTTGTTATAACGGACAAAATAATTAGCATCAGAGCCCATATAAATATAACTGGTATCAACATTTAAAAGTGAGCGCAGAGAAAAGGGTTCAGTTTTCCCTTGGTACATTATTTTATCCCGGTTGGTCCATGTATGTCTTCTTTTTTCATACTTCAAAAAACCCGCATAACTTGCCACATAAATATCTCCGTTGGTGTCTTCAATAATTTGTCTTGTACTTACTTTTTTAGGCTCGTTATAAAGTAATTTTTCAAATACCGGTTTAGGTTTGTCGGGAATTAATTTAATAAGCCCTTTATTGGTACCAATCCAAATTACATTAAACTCATCTTCGTAGAGGCAGAAAATACGCTTATGGCCAATCACGTTATTATCGTTTACCGATATGTCTGTTGTTTTAAAAGTTTTCTTTTCTATTTTAATAATCTTGGTAAAATTCCTGTATCCTATTAAAACGTGGTCTTTTTGATCCAATAAATATTCCGGGTCCTGTTTAACTGAATTCAATGAATCGAAAGAAATGATTGCATGAGCAGCATGTGTTAAATTTTTAATCCCTATATTAACACCACCTGCATACAGTTGATCAGAAATGAGTGTTAAAAAAGTAATGGAGCGGTTACGCTGACTTGGTATATAAGCCACTTTTTCTGTTCCGGCAACTAATTTTATAATATCGTCTCTCTTTGTTAGGCGAGCATAAATATTTCCCAACTTATCCACCTGCATTCTGTTATTCTTGAGTTGACCTTGTGCAAAATGGTATATTACTTTACAACTCCAATCGGGAGCAATTTGTAGAATATACTTATAGTGAAAGCCAACAATGATATTGGAATGAAAGAGTGCTAAACACATGACCGCATTTTTTTTTGACGAAGGAGTACATTGTATTATATGGCCATCTTTACAAGAAATATACTGAAGCCCTATATCCGTTCCTATCCATACAACATCACGAAATTCATCATACAGAATAGTATATATGAAGAGCTTTTTAAGAGGTGCAATTTCAGAAAAAGTATTGCCATCATATTTGTAGAGTCCATGCTTGGTTGCAATCCACATCATACCCGATTTATCTTTGGTAATAGCTGTTACCTCAATATTATTCAGGCCCGCCTCTTCATTAAACAATATAGCTTTTGCCTGAGCACATACTGTGGAAAGTAAAAGCCCCAAAACAAAAAAAAGAGTAGCGATTTGTTTATTCATGTATGAAACATTGTACACCTGTAGTCGTGCAAACAAATACATTATGCAAAACAAATACAGGTAAACATTTTATTTAGCAGCAATCATACTAAAAAAGCAGATTCTTTTTATTTAAGTGCGATGAATACATTTATTTTGCTCAATGCTTTCAAACCGACAACTATTTTTAGCGCATCAGGCACAAACTACCAATTTCCCTTTATTGTTAGAAGTAAGTAAAGCTGATGGCGTTTATATATACGATACCAACGGTAAACCACATATTGATTTTATTTCAGGTATTTCAGTAAGTAGTTTAGGTCATGGTAATGAAGCAGTGAAAGAAGCCATTAAAAAGCAAGTAGACGATTACATGCATTTAATGGTGTATGGCGAATATGTGCAGGAACCTACAGCGCAGTTAGCATCTAAATTAGTTTCGTACTTGCCCGACTCTTTAAACACCGTTTACTTTGTAAACAGTGGAGCCGAAGCTACAGACGGAGCTTTAAAATTAGCCAAACGAGTTACCCAAAAATCAAAAATAGTAGCCTGTAAAAACGCATACCATGGCAGTACACATGCGGCATTAAGCTTAAATAGCAACGAGTATTATACACAAGCCTTCAGGCCATTATTGCCCAATATAGGTTTTATAGAATTTAACAATATAGAAAGTCTTTCGCTCATAGATAACGATACTGCCTGTGTAATTGTAGAAACCATACAGGGCGAAGCAGGTTATATAATACCCGATATAGAATTTTTGCAGGCATTGCGCAGCAAATGTACCGAGCAGGGTTGTTTGTTGATTTTTGATGAAATACAGGCAGGCATTGGTAAAACAGGTAAAATGTTTGCTTTTGAGCATTGGCATATTATTCCCGATATTTTATTATTAGGTAAAGCCTTAGGAGCAGGTATGCCCATAGGTGCATTTGTGAGCTCACAACAGTTTATGCATACTTTAACTGATAATCCGATACTGGGGCATATTACTACCTTTGGCGGGCATCCCGTAATTGCTGCTGCTGCCTTGGCTGGTTTACAGGAATTAGAAAGATTAGACTTAATGAGTGAAATTGAAACAAAAGAGGCTTTAATCAGGCAACAATTGGTACACCCGAAAATTAAGCAAATAAGAGGTAAAGGATTAATGCTGGCCGTTGAATTAAATAATTTTGATGAGGTGTTAAAAGTATGCCAGTTGTGCTTACAAGACGGGCTCATTATTGACTGGTTTTTGTTTGCCAACAACTGTATTCGTTTAGTTCCACCTTTAATTATTACCCATGAGCAAATTGAAAAAGCCATTTCAATTATCCTGTCTAACTTAAATAAATTATAATCAGTTCGGTTTTTTATCAATAGGGAATTACTTTCGCGCAAAAACTAAAAGCTTTGTATAAAATACTCCTTAAAATATTATTCTTAATGCCGGCAGAAACTGCGCATTATTTCTCCTTAAATACCTACCGGATACTTTGCAAAATACCATTCGTAAGAAATATTTGCTCAGCCATATTCAGGGTGAAAAACCCCGTTCAGTTTTTAGGTTTAAATTTTTATAACCCCGTAGGCTTAGCAGCCGGTTTCGATAAAAATGCAAAATATTTAAAAGAATTAAGTTCCTTAGGTTTTGGTTTTGTGGAGATAGGAACGGTTACTCCTTTGCCGCAAAGTGGCAATGATTTACCTCGTTTATTTCGTTTACCCCAAGATGAATGTATTATAAACCGAATGGGCTTTAATAATGATGGTTTAGAAGTAATAAAACAACGTTTGGTTAACAGGCCCGCTGATTTAATAGTTGGGGGCAATATTGGTAAAAACAAAGTTACACCCAACGAAAATGCCAAAGACGATTATGTAAAATGTTTTGTGGGCTTGTATCCATTAGTCGATTATTTTGTGGTGAATGTAAGCTCGCCAAACACACCTAATTTGCGCGAACTGCAAGACAAAAAACCATTAAGTGAAATATTAATGGCTTTAATAGAAGAAAGACAAACATTTATCAAAGAAGGACAAAAGCAAAAACCCATTTTATTGAAAATTGCACCGGATTTAACTTTATCGCAATTAGACGATGTAATTGAAATAGTACAAATAACGGGCATTGATGGTTTAGTAGCAACCAATACAACCATAAGCAGGGAAGATTTGATTACTGATAAAGGCGAAGTGGAAGCAATAGGGGCAGGAGGGTTAAGCGGAAAAATACTAAGCGAAAAGTCAACCGAAATAGTAGCTTATATTCAGCAAAAATCAAACGGGCAAATTCCAATCATTGGCGTTGGCGGTATTCATTCAGTAGAAACAGCTAAACAAAAATTAGCCGCAGGAGCAGGTTTAATTCAGTTGTATACAGGCTTTATTTATGGAGGCCCTCAATTGGTAAAAAAGTTAGCTAAGTTTTCAAAGTAAAAGATTACAAACAACATGAATTTAGTACATTTAACACCCGCAGCCATTAAGGCTATTCAACAGTATAAAGTGAGCTTACAAATACCCGAAAATTATTTTTTGCGTGTAGGCATTAAACAAAAAAATGCAAGTGATAAGGGCTTGGTTATTGGATTTGATGAACCTACCGATAAAGATAAAATAGTGGAGGTTGAAGGAATAAAAATTATTTACCATCCAGGTCAGGCTTTATTTTTTGCAGGTATGCAAGTTGACTTTATAGAACGCGATGGAAAAGAAGGTTTTGAGTTAATAGAAAAAAGGTAATATTTACTATAAAGTAAAGTCAGGTGCAAAGCTTTATAAAGCTGCGGTCTTCTACTAAACTAAGGGGTTTTTTAAACAAATAGCTATTGAAAAAAAATTACAGTTTTGTATTACTATAAAAAGTGCCAAACGGGATAAATGAGGCTAGAAAAAACAAAAATGTTTTACCCAAACTCCATTTGTATTGAATAGCTACCAACACTAAAAACAATACATACAACATAAACAAAACACCGTGAGTCATGCCAATATAATAATTGGGTTCCATTATACCATATGCATATTTTAGTGGCATGGTAATACCAAACAATAAATAAGAACAGCCTTCGGCAAAGGCTATTCTTTTAAAAGCTAACAATAAGTTTTTTTGCATTCGTTTATCTTACGATAGTTTCATCTCTATCCGGACCCACAGAAATGGTATTTACTTTTAAACCGATTTGCTCTTCAACAAAAGCCATATAGGTTTTAAAAGATTCCGGTAATTCGTTATACGTTTTTATTTTACTTAAGTCACCTGTCCAACCGGCAAAATTCTGGTACTGTGGGTCAATAGCGGTATCTACTAAACTGTAAGGAATTTTATCGCTGATAACACCATCAATATCGTAAGCATGGCAAACAGGAATTTGTCCTAAACCACTTAATACATCGCTTTTGGTACAAATTAAATCAGTCACACCATTTAGCATAATGCTGTATTTTAAAGTAGGTAAATCAAGCCAGCCGGTTCTTCTTGGCCTGCCTGTTGTAGCGCCAAATTCATGTCCTAATTGTCTTAGTTCTTCACCTTGTTCATTGTCTTGTTCTGTTGGAAAAGGACCGCTTCCTACACGTGTACAATAAGCTTTGAAAATACCATATACACGTTTAATATGTTGAGGGGCTACTCCAAGTCCGTTACAAACACCACCAGTAATAGTATTTGATGAAGTTACAAATGGATAAGTACCGTAATCAATATCTAACAAAGTACCTTGCGCACCTTCTGCTAAAATTTTCTTTCCATCGTTAATTAAATCATTTAAAAAGTATTCAGTATTTACTATTTTAAATTGTTTTAAAAATTCAACAGCTTCAAAAAAAGCCGGTTCATGGTCAGCCATATTGTAAGGATGGCTAAATCTATCCAATAAAGTGCGGTGATTGGCTGCTACTATCTGGTATTTTTGGTTGAAATTAGCTGATAAAATATCGCCTACACGTAAGCCACTTCTTCCAATTTTGTCTTGGTAAGTGGGACTGATTCCGCGAAGTGTAGAACCAATTTTATGTTCACCTTTATTGGCTTCGCTTGCAGCGTCTACTAGTCTGTGTGTTGGAAGAATGATATGCGCTTTCTCTGAAATATAAAGATTTTCAAGTGGGTTAGCTCCACCAATACTTATTTTTTCAATTTCTTTTTTAAACGTAATAGGGTCAATAACAACACCACTGCCAATTATATTGATACAGTGTTTGTGAAATATACCGGAAGGGATTGTGTTTAATACATGTTTTTGACCATTAAACTCCAATGAGTGACCGGCATTTGGCCCTCCTTGAAATCTAGCCACCACATCATATTGTGGAGTAAGTACATCAACTATTTTACCTTTACCTTCATCGCCCCATTGTAGGCCTAATACTACGTCTATCATTTTTATTTTATTTTTATATCTTTAAGCCATTAATTGTGTTGGCTGTTGCTTAATTAGTTTATCAAATCAATTAATAATCCGGTTTAGGAATTACTTTTTGACAGGTTAAACAATTGCGGTTTTCATCTAATTTTGGGTTACCAAATAAATACAAAGAGTGATTGGTCACTTCAAATTGCATTAAATCGCCCATCATGGTTTTTATTTGGTGTATTCTTGGGTCGCAAAACTCTAAAATATTGCTGCAATAATTACAAATCATGTGGTCATGCTGCCTAAAACCATATGCTCTTTCAAAACGGGCTAAGTTTTTACCAAATTGGTGCTTTATTACTAGGCCACAATCCAATAGCAAATCAAGTGTGTTGTAAACAGTAGCTCTACTTACCCTGTAATTGCGCTTTTTCATGTGCTCAAACAGCGTTTCAACATCAAAATGCTCTTTATTGTTATAAATTTCATCAAGTATGGCAAAGCGTTCAGGAGTTTTACGTTGTTCGTTTTGCTCCAAAAATGTAATAAATTTTTGCCTTACCTCGTCCTTAATTTGGTCATTGCTCATAAATTTGCGCACCGATTAAGGTTCAAATAAAATTGTTATTACTTGCCTTTCAAAACATTGTTGATTGTTTGTTTGCCTAAATTTTGCCTTTGACTCTCTAATGTGTTAGTTTTTAAATGCCTATAAATTTATTGGCAGGTAAATTTTAAAGAAATAAATAATTTTTGTTAATTACTTTCGCATTGGTTTAAAGGGTCTTTTTGTGCCATTTTTCAATGGTTTTAAGTGCTTCTATTTCAAACTTATCAACCAGAAACACACATTTTTAACATTTTTTTTTCGTATTTATACACTAAAGTCTTAAAATCCGTTATATTTGGAAACTTTAAGAAAACTATATGAAATTAGTAAATCAATTATTGTTTGCATCGTTTGCCGCCACCATGGTTTTTTCAGCTTGCTCTGAAAAATCAAGTTCAACAGGTTGGAAATACAACGATACTAAATGGGGAGGATTTGAGAAACATAAATTCACAGACCAAGAGACCGGGCCAGGCTTAGTATTTGTGGAAGGTGGTACTTTTGTAATGGGAGCTTCTGAACAAGATGTTACCTACGATAGAAATAATTTAAAAAGACGTCTTACCGTTAATAGTTTCTATATGGATGAAACAGAGGTAACTAACTTACATTACTTAGAGTATGTATATTGGTTAAATCGCGCTTATAGTGCTGAAAATCCGATAGTAGCTGAAAAAGCTTTACCTGATACTTTAGTATGGCGCTCAAAACTTTCATACAATGAGCCTTACGTAAATTACTATTTACGTTATCCAAACTTTAGAGATTACCCGGTTGTAGGTGTAAGCTGGTTACAAGCCAATGAGTATTGTAAATGGCGTACTGACCGTGTGAACGAAATGATTATGATAAGAGAAGGCTTAATGAAAAATAGCAATCTTTTAAAACAAGGTCAGGAAACATTTAATACAGAAGCCTATATGTTAGGTTTAACTCCTGTTGATATTAAAAAAGAACTTAAAGACTATACACCTAATGGTAAAAAACGTCAGGTAAAAATGGAAGATGGTATTTTATTACCTGATTACCGTTTACCAACAGAGGCTGAGTGGGAATATGCTGCAAATGGTTACATGACTGCTTCATATAACGAGAATGTTGATGTTAGAAGAATTTACCCTTGGAACGGTTTAACTTTACGTAGAAGCGATAATGAAAAAACACGTGGAAGAATGTACGCTAACTACGTAAGAGGAAGAGGTGATTACAAAGGTATTGCAGGTAACTTAAACGATAATGCTTCATATACTACTGCAGTAAAAGACAAGTTTTTTATTCCTAACGATTTTGGTTTGTATCATATGGCTGGAAACGTTAGCGAGTGGGTAATGGATGTTTATCGTCCACTTTCGTTAGAAGATAATAGCGATATGGATGCATTCAGAGGTAATGTTTACAAAACTCAGGTACGTGATGCCGATGGAGCAATTACTGAAAAAGATAGTTTAGGTAGGGTTATTTACAGAGATGTAACAGAAGCTGAAAATGCAAAAAGACGTAACTACCAAAGAGCTGATAATATCGGTTTCCGTGATGAGTTAACTTATGCAGATATTGATCAAAAATACGAGTACAGCGTAACATCATTAATTAACAATGCTGCCAGAGTTTATAAAGGTGGTAGCTGGAACGATAGAGCATATTGGTTAAGTCCGGGAACAAGAAGATATTTAGACCAAGAGCAAGCAACTGCAACCATTGGTTTCCGTTGTGTAATGGATAGATTAGGAAGCCAAAACAAAAAGAAATAGGCTTTATAAAAGTATTAATATAAAATCCGAATCAGTTAAACTGGTTCGGATTTTTTTTATGCTTATGGCTTTACTTGAATAGAGAAGTAATAAATTTAAAAGGATGAGTATAGTATCTTAGCTTCCAAAACTAAATTGATAAATAGTAGAGATGCTTATCCATAAAAAAAGCCAAATCAATTTGATTTGGCTTTTTAGTATAATTATGTGAATCTGATTAACTAATCTTTTCTACGTCTTCTTTCTCCTCCGCCATCACTATTTCTAGGTCTGTCAGATGAACCAGAACGGTATGATCTTCCTCCTCCATCTCTGCTACCACCTGAATCACGTGTTCCGTATCCACCACCAGTATTAGAGCCACCTTCACTTCTTCTGTTACTTCCGCTGTAGCTTCTGCTTCTACCACCTTCACTACGTCCTCCGCTGTCTCTGCTGCCACCTTCACTTCTTCCATATCCACCGCTGCGACCACCGTTACGAGAACGTCCACCGCTACCACCTGGTTTGTCACCACTTAATTCAGCACGTACCGGACGGCCTTCATAAGTACTGCCATTTAAAGCATCTATAATTTTAGTTGCGTGTTCTGTATTGGAATCAACAAAACTAAAAACACCACTCACGTCAACATGTAATTCTTTCCAATCTAAACCACTCATTTGAGCAACCCAATCTTTAAAACTACGGATATCAAAACCATCTTTTTTACCTAAACTTACAAAAATGCGTTGATTTCTATCTCTTCCTCTGCCTTCGCTTGAACCCGAATCACGGTCACGTGGCGCTTTGCTATCAACATTTAAGTCAGGAGCATTTAAGTATTCAGCACTAAATCTGCGTAATTCAAGTGAAAGGAATTTTTGAATTAACTCTTCAGATGGAATAGCCATTAATGGATGTAAACCAGCCATTACTTTTTCATCAAAAATACTTGTTTCAATTTCAGTATTTATAATGGTATCAGTAAAAGCTAATAATTTTTTATCACGTACTTCTTCGGCACTTGGAATAAGAATTTTTTCAAATTTAACATTTGAAAGACGTTCAATATCTTTTAATCTGCCGTTTTCACGCATATTAAGTAAAGTAAATGAAACACCTAATTTACCTGCTCTACCTGTTCTACCACTTCTGTGTGTGTAGTTTTCGATATCATCTGGTAAATGGAAATGTATTACGTGGGTTAAACCAGTAACATCAATACCACGAGCCGCTACATCAGTTGCTAATAATATTTTAATAGCGTGATGGCGGAAACGGTTCATTACCTTTTCACGTTGTCCCTGGCTTAAATCACCGTGTAAACAATCAGCGTTATAACCATCTTTGATTAATTTATCGCTAATGTCTTGGGTTTCGTGTTTGGTAGTACAGAAAATAATAGCATAAAGATTATCACTATTAAAATCTAAATAACGTTTTAACGCTGCATATTTATCGCGAGCATGCACTGCTGCATATTGATGCGTAATATTTACATTACCTGAATTTGATTTACCTACGGTAATCTCAAATGGGTTTTTCATGTATTTATTAGCAATATTTCTGATGCTTTTAGGCATGGTTGCACTGAATAAGCATACGCGTTTTTCAGCAGGAGTTTCGGCTAAAATGTATTCAACATCTTCTTCAAATCCCATATTAAGCATTTCATCTGCTTCGTCAAGTACCACAAAATTAACGGTTGAAATGTTAATAGCTCTGCGGCTCATTAAATCCATTAAACGACCCGGAGTTGCTACAATAATGTTTGCTCCACGTTTAATATCAGAAATTTGACGTTCAATGCTACTACCTCCGTAAACGGCAACAATACTTAAATTAGATTTAAATTTGCTAAAGTTTCCAAGGTCTTTGCTTATTTGCATGCAAAGTTCACGAGTTGGACAAATAATTAATGCTTGAATATTTTTGTTGGTAGGCTGTATAAGTTGGATAATTGGCACTCCAAATGCTGCCGTTTTACCTGTTCCCGTCTGGGCCAATCCTAAAATATCTTGCCCTGTTTCTAAAAATACCGGAATAGACTGTTCCTGTATAGGCGTTGGGGTCTCAAACCCCATCTCTTGAATCGCATTCAAGATGGGCGTTTCTACGCCCAAATCACTAAAATTTTTCAAAGTACTGTTATAAAAATAAGCGACAAAGATAGCTAAATAAATGACAAATTGTTCCTAGTGAGATAAATAAGTTAATTAAAGTGTTTAAAATGATACTGTTAAGTATTGGTTTTAAAGGGATATAGGACACAATAAAAATTAATATTATTTAAACAAAAAAGCCAACGCTTTATAAAGTGTTGGCCTTTTTATTTGAATTTTAATGTGTTAAATAGTTATTTCTATTCTGGTTCTACCTTAATTTTAACACTACCTGAATTGGCTCTTTCAATAATTTGTTTTTCAATTTCAGCGGTTAATTCAGGGTTGTCGGTTAATATTTGTTTAACCGCATCACGCCCTTGGCCTAATTTTGTCTCGTTATAGCTAAACCACGACCCTGCTTTTTTGATAATTTCAAAATCAACACCAAGATCAATAGTTTCGCCTAAACGACTAATACCTTCTCCATAAATAATGTCGAACTCAACTGTACGGAAAGGAGGAGCTAATTTATTTTTGGCTACTTTTACTCTTGTTCTGTTACCAATAATTTCAACACCCTCTTTTAATTGGCCTATTCTACGGATATCTAAACGTACTGAAGCATAAAATTTAAGTGCATTACCACCGGTAGTTGTTTCCGGGTTACCAAACATAACACCAATTTTTTCGCGTAATTGGTTAATGAAAATACAAACGCAACCTGTTTTATTAATGGTACCGGTTAACTTACGTAATGCCTGACTCATTAATCTGGCTTGTAAACCCATTTTGCTTTCACCCATTTCGCCTTCTATTTCGGCTTTTGGAACCAATGCAGCTACCGAGTCAATTACAATAATATCAATAGCACCTGAGCGGATTAATGCATCGGCAATTTCTAATGCTTGTTCTCCGTCATCGGGTTGCGATATAATTAAATTGTCAACGTCAATGCCTAATTTTTCTGCGTATGTTTTGTCAAATGCATGTTCTGCATCAACAAAAGCAGCAATACCGCCTTTTTTTTGTGCTTCGGCAATGGCGTGCATACTTAATGTAGTTTTACCTGACGATTCTGGTCCGTATATTTCTATAATTCTACCAACTGGTAATCCGCCAACACCTAAAGCAATATCTAAACTTAACGAGCCTGTTGAAATGGCTTCGCTGGCAACAACTAATTTATCGCTCATGCGCATTACGGTTCCTTTTCCGTACTGCTTATCAAGCTTATCCATAGTAAGCTGAAGTGCTTTTATTTTTTCTTTATTATCACTCATAATATTCTTTATTTTCTATTTCAAAAGTAATTGAGGCTTTTGTATGGCTATTAAATATTTATAAACATTTTTAAATTGAAACAATTGTATGTGAAAGTCAAAAGTTTAAAATTTAACGCAACGTATTAAATAGATAGGAACCTATTAATTCGTCATAATTGAATTGCAGGTTATGGTTGTAAACATAAATCATGTATTCATTTTCGGTATTGGCATAGTTGCCTTCAAAATCTGACTCGTCAGGTAAATTGGTTTCCGGATTTAATAATGCGTATGCATATTCATATCGGCCTTGTTTTAATGACACATCCAAATCGTACCGCATTCGGTTGGCATTGTATGTCATTTTAAATTCCGGTTTTAGTTTCCAGTCAGTAAACTCGCCAAAAACATATACATCGGTATTAGGGGGCAATATGGCTGTAGCACTTAGTTGAAATTGCATGAGAGCATAATCACCATCTAAGTCGGCATTAGTACCTTCTTTGTTATCAACAATGCGTTTTCCATTATAATCTAAATATTGTGAGTATTGTTTGCTGCTTCTTGGTTCATCAATGTTTAAAAGGCATTTATACACGGAGTCAAAATATTTGGTGCGCACGTTTACGCTATATTGCCTGAGGTTACGGGTATCAAAAAAACGGAATTCATTGCCTCCACTAAATAACGTTCTATCTAAATAATTAAAATCTAATTTACCATTGCTGGCAAATAAAGGCGGTACTCCCCGCAAAGCATTATCCCAACGGTTATTTTGAAGCACTACTACTTTTATATCTTGTAAAGGATTGGGTATAATGGCAGCATTGTATTCAACAGTGAAATTAAGTTCTTGTTTTGTAAACCGATATTCGGCTAAGGATGCTGGTTTTGCGGTAGCTGCAATTTTTGTCTGGTTGTTTAGTATCATGAACCGTCTTGTTAATACTACTTTTTCTTCATCAAAGTTGCGGTACACTTTTATAATATAATTACCGGCTAGCATGGGTTTCATATTGTCGTTTGGTAAACGCAAATTGTAGTGCACATACTTAACATAGGTATTGGTTGAAAACTTAAAGTCGTTTATGTTATCAAAGGTCATCCCTTTTATATATAAACTTTGTGCCATAGGGGTGGGTTGCCAATTAGCATCGCAATGAATTAAGGTGTATTGAAAGTACTCGTTGTTGTTGCCAATTATATCAAAACTTAATTTTAATTGCTGATTGCTGTTGAGTAATAATATCGGGTAACGGTCGTCAGTTCCATCAATAAGTAGCTGAACTGTTTTAATGTTTTTATCGTAAGTGGCATTATCGTATACAATCTGTGCGGAACATATATGTAGCTTTACTAAACAAAAAATAATTATTAAATATTTTAAATTCATTCATTCAAATAAACGGAAAAATTAACAGAATTAGTTGGCTATCCTTGGTTAAATTATTATTTGGTTATGGAGTAAATGTTTTATTATTAATTACAATTCAATTAATTTGCCTTACTTATGAAAAGAATTAAATTATTTACTTCGTTGTTTGTTATTGTTTTATTGAATAAGGCAATGGCTCAATCAAAAAATGACTATGGTACAGTGAGTAAACCCCCAGCATTTTATATTGGTGTTGGTTCAGGCTTAAATAATAACTGTGGTTTAGTTGGACTTAAACTGGGTGTTAGATTAAGTGATAAATTATTATTGGATGCATCGGCAGGTGTTGGAAGCTGGGGCAATAAAGTTGGTTTAGGCCTTGTGTTTAATGCAATTAATACCAATGCATGGTGCCCGGTTATTAGTATTTCAAGGGCAACGGGAATTAATGAGCTACCTTTAAAGATGGAAGTGCAAAATATGTATGGAATGGGTACTGTTGAGGTGAATATGAGGTATAATCCTGCTACTTTGTTTAACATATCTGTGCAACGCCAATGGATAAGAAAAAAAGGTAACAGGCTTGTTTTTGAAATGGGTTATTCTATTTTAATTGATGGTGCCAGTTATGAGTTATTGGATAACAGGTATACGCTAACAAGCAGAAGTAAAAATGTAATGAATGTGTTAAAACCAGGAGGCTTAATGCTTGGTTTCTCTTATAATTTTGGTGTCCATTAAGAGCATTATTTGTATTTTATGTATAAAAAAAGCCGATTGAATTTCAATCGGCTTTTTTGGTATTGAAGCAATATTAATTGTATGATTTGTAGCCTCTGCTTAAAGCTAAATTCACAGCATTGTATAAATTAACTACGCCACCGGTTTTAGATATTTCGCTCAATTTGGTTTTTGTTTGGCTACCTGGTATATATACTTTCTTTTTATATACAATGGCTGACTCTAAAATTAGTTCCTTGGTTTGTTGAGCGGTTAAATCAGGGAAGTAAGAACGTAACACAGCAGCTACGCCTGCAACCACCGGAGCGGCCATACTTGTTCCGTTAAAGCTTTCGTATTTGTTTTCGGGTACAGATGAATATATATCAAAACCAGGAGCAAAAACATCAACAGTGTTTTTACCATAGTTACTAAAGCTTGCTGTTAAATCTTTTTTGTTTTTCCATGTATTGGCACCTACCTCAATCCAGTTTGATGCTTTGTCGGTACCATATTCGTATCTGGCTGTAGGGAAATTTCCAACTGTATCAATATTATTATGGTCGTTACCAGCAGCGTGTACCAATAATACATCTTTACTAACCGCATATCTTACGGCTTCATCTACTTCGTGTTTGTTAGGTGAAAGAGATTTGCCAAAACTCATGTTAATTATTTTTGCACCATTATCAGTAGCGTAACGGATGGCGTTGGCAATATCTTTATCGCGTTCATCTCCGTCAGGTACTACACGTAACACCATAATTCTAACATTATCTGCTACTCCGTTCATACCTACACTGTTGTTTCTTATTGCAGCTATAATACCGGCCACATGTGTTCCATGGTCGCCTTTAGGCCCGCTCACTCTATTATTGCCGTAATATTTTTCATTTACATTGTCGTAATTATCACCCACCAATTGTCTAGTATTTAACTCTTGGTTTAAATGGGTTTCTAGCTGGTTGTTAAAATAGCTGTATGCTCCGTCCAGTTCAGCCAGCAAACTTTTTATAGGTAGTTTTTGTTTAATAGCATTGGTTACATTGATAACAGCCAGATTATCTATATTGCTTTTTACAGGATAAGTTTTTAATTCGTCTAGGGTAATATCTTCCTTGTTAAAATAGGTTACTATGCTTCTAATGCCTTCTCCAATTTTTTTATAAATGGTGGCATTTCTTTGGGCTTCGTTTAATTTTTTTAAGTATAAAGCCTCTGCTTTTTTATATAAATCAAATTCTGTTTTTTCTACATTGCTTACCAGTTCACCTCGTGTGGTATTGGCAAATTTTTTATTGTACTTGGCGTAAACACGGGTAATTTCCATATTGTCTTGTACTACATTGCTGTCTTTACCCCCAATAAAGTTCCAACCATTTACATCGTCAATATAACCATTATGGTCATCATCAATTCCATTATTGGCAACTTCTTTTGGGTTTACCCAAATAACATCTTTTAAGTCTTCGTGGCTTACATCAGTTCCTCCATCAATAACGGCAACAATAACTGTTTTTGATTTACGTCCTTTTAATAATTCGTTGTATGTTCTATCTGTACTTACGCCATAAACTTTATTGGCTTTGGGATCTAAATTAAACCAGTTGTCAGGTGCTTTTTTCTGTGCATTTGTTTGTAGAAACAAAATGCTGCCTAATAAAATTAAAGCTAATTTTTTGTGTATAGTATTAATCATTTTCAAATAAATTGGGAAGCGGAATTACTTAATAAAATAGGCAATTACAAAATCAATATTGATAAAGGGCTTAAATTGGGGATTTTAAAAATAAAAAAGCCACCTGCTAATAACTGGCAGATGACTTAATTAACTAAAACTATTTATAAAAAAATTGAAGGAAATTACATTTTAGGAGTAACTACTGCATCTATTACATGTATTACACCGTTTGACTGGTACACATCGTAGATAGAGATGTTTGAAACGTTTCCGTTTTCATCTTTTATTACAATGTTTTTATCGCCATTCATCATAGCATATAAAGTACCACCACTTACTGTTTTTAAAGTAGCTACACCATTACCGGCTTTTATTCTTTTCATTAATTCTTTCGAATCAATTTTACCGGCTACTACGTGGTAAGTTAATATTTTAGTTAAGGTAGCTTTGTTTTCCGGTTTTACTAAATTTTCTACTGTTCCGGCAGGAAGTTTTGCAAAGGCAGCATTTGTTGGGGCAAATACGGTAAAAGGACCACTGCCTTGAAGTGTTTCAACTAAGTTAGCGGCTTTAACTGCAGCTACAAGTGTAGTATGGTCTTTAGAGTTTACTGCATTTTCTACAATATTTTTTCTAGGATACATGGCTTCTCCACCAACTGTTACGGTACTTTGAGCACTTACATTTACCTGGCTCATTACAAAAATTCCTAATGCAATGGCAATTGTTTTAATTGTTTTCATGTGATTTGTTTTTAAGGTTGTTTGTAGCCATTTACGGTGAAAGAATAACTATGGATTTTAAATAGTTATTTTTTTTGTAAATGCGCTGTTTGAAAACACGTTAAAAAACAAATGGTTTAACAACCACAGCCTTTTAGTTTTTTTATTTCGCCTTTTTCATTGATGAGTTCGGCAGGTTTTTGCTTTTCATTGTATATGATGGTCCATTTTAATTTTCCATCTTTCCATCTTTCTTTTTTTGTTAGGCGCCCTTTCTCTGAATAATAATACCAAAACCCGGTATGTTCATTATTTTTTATTTTACCTTTTACCTTTATAACTCCGTTGGTATAATATTCTTTCACTTTTTCCGTTCTAGTCTGACTAATTGTAATAAGAAAACTGAAACAAAAAAGAATTATAATGAAAAAGTGGCTGATTTTTAAGGACATATATTGTTTTAATTACTTAACAAATTTAAAAACATTTTATATTTTAGCACCCTTATTGTAAAAATTAAATAGTGATATCTCATATAAAAGGTAAGATTAGTGAAAAAACGCCCGCTTTTGTTGTTATAGATTGCAACGGTGTTGGGTATGGTGTTCAAATTTCACTGCATACTTACGAACAAATTAGTGCATTAACGGAAGTAAAACTTTTAACTCATTTGAGTATAAAAGAAGATGCACATACGCTTTATGGTTTTGCCGATGATGAAGAAAAACAGCTTTTCTTACAACTGATTTCAGTAAACGGGGTCGGAACCAATACTGCCCGCATGATATTATCATCGCTTAAACCTGCAGAAATTAGACACGCCATAGGTACTGGTAACTGGACTTTATTAAAATCAATAAAAGGAATTGGGCCTAAAACAGCCCAGCGACTGGTGGTTGATTTGCAAGATAAAGTTAAAATGATCAATTTAAATCAACCTCAAAATACTGCTCAGGGAGTAACAAACTCAATTGTTGCAGAAGCACTGGGAGCTTTGGTCTCGCTTGGTTTTACAAAAGCTGATGCTGAAAAAGTATTGGTTAAAGTAAGGCAAACCAATCCCGATTTTAGTGTGGAGCAACTCATCAAACAAGCTTTAAAACAATTATAAACTTTTAGCAAAGTATTTAGTTATTGAAGCATTTTGGAAGTAACAAAATTTACATATATCAATTTTAAAAAAAGCCTATGTCAAAAATCTACATTGTTAAGTAGAAAATTTAAATTTAGTTTATACAACATAAGTCTGTTTGCTGTGTTAAGCAGTATGGCTTTTGCTATGGTGTCAACCACAAGTGCTCGTCCTGCGCGTTTGCGAAGGGATTTTATTTTATTACCTCCTGATAGCACTAACAAAAAAGACACTACCACTAAGAAATTACCTTTTCCGCTTAAGGATAAAAAACCTTGGGAAACAACCAGAAAAACCAATCCATTTGATTTAAACGATCCACCAAATATTAAAAGCAAGTATGAGTTAGATCCTCAAAAAAACCAGTATAATTATTCTTCAAAAATTGGAAACTATAATTACGGTTTACCTGCCAGTGAAACATTTAGTGAGCGTTTAAAAAACGAAAACAAAAAATCCAATAAGCAGTATTTTAAACAAAGATCGCAAGCCAATAATTTTGCAAAAGGAAGTAGCATAGTTCCGCCTATTCAAATACCAAGCAAGGCTTTTGATAAAATATTTGGAAGTTCTGTTATTGATATAAGACCAAGAGGAACAGCTGAACTTATATTTTCTTATAACGGAAATGAAGTGCGTAATCCTGCTTTCTCTTTACGCCAACAAAGTACCTCTCAGTTTGATTTTAAACAAAAAATACAGTTGAATGTTGCAGGTTCGGTTGGTGATAAGGTAAAGGTAAACATGAATTACGATACCGAAGCCACTTTTGAGTTTGAGAATCAAATGAAATTGGATTATTCGGGTAAGGAAGACGATATTATTAAGAAAATAGAATTGGGTAATGTTGGCTTGCCTTTAAGTTCAAGCTTAATACAAGGTAGCCAGAGTTTGTTTGGGGTTAAAACAACCATGCAGTTTGGCCGCTTAACCGCTACAGCCGTTGTTTCACAACAAAGAGGGCGCAGTACTGAAACGGAATTGCAAGGCGGTGCCACCAGTACTAAATTCGATATTCAATCAAGTAATTATGATATGAACCGCCATTTCTTTTTGGCGCAATATTTTTATCAAACGTATGATAATGCGGTAAGTAATTTACCCATTATTAATAGTAATGTAGTGATTACCCGTGTGGAGGTTTGGGTAACCAATAGAACAGGAGCTTTTGATAACTCGCGCGATGTTGTTGGTTTTTCTGATTTGAGTGAGGCCAGTCATCGTATTAATCAATTATGGCAGGTAAACAGCAGCCCTTTTGATACGGCATTGAGTAATAAAGTAAATGGTTTGTGGGGTTATTTAAATGGTAGGGGTAATGCACCTGTGGCAGAAGGACCAATTACTAATCCAGATGTAAAAGCCAAGTTGAGTTCTTCAAAAAATGTATTGAACCAATTAGTGGCAGATGAAGCTGTAACAGGTCTTAAGCCATTGAACCAATATATGTTGGTTAATTACGCTCGCCAGTTAAACCCTAACGAGTATACATTTAATAACAGACTCGGATTTATTTCCTTGAACCAGGCATTGAACAATGATGATGTGTTAATGGTGGCTTTTGAAGGAAGCATAAATGGCAGGCCATTTAAAGTAGGAGAGTTTAGTGCTGATAAAGCACCTAATCCTGATGACCCGAATGTGTTGTTTTTGAAAATGATAAAAGGGCCATCGCAACGTCCGGATTTACCCATGTGGAAGTTAATGATGAAAAACGTTTATTCATTAGGTTCGTTTGGTATACAACCTACTAACTTCAGGTTAAACTTAGTGTATGCTGATGATCCATCGGGAGCGGATTTAAATTATTTACCTGTAAAAAATGAGCCTTTATTGAATGATCAGGCCTTATTAAATGTGTTCAATTTAGATAAGTTAAATCTTCAGCAGGAAAGAGTTTCGGATGGTGTTTTTGATTTTATTGAAGGCGTAACAGTATTGTCTCAAACGGGTAGAATTATTTTACCATCAGTAGAACCATTTGGAAAATATCTAAAGTCAAAGTTTATTAATAATCCAACCTTGGCCGATTATTATTGTTATTCGGCCTTATACGATAGTACCAAGTTTGCAGCTATTCAATTGCCTCAGTTTGATAAATTCTTTTTAAGAGGAAGTTTTCAAGGTTCTTCCAATAACGAAATTTCAGTAGGGTCAACCAATTTACAGCCGGGTTCGGTAAGAGTAACTGCCAATGGCGCACCATTAACAGAAAACGTAGATTACACAGTTGATTATAGTTTAGGCAGGGTTAGAATTGTAAATACAGCGTTGTTAAATTCTAATGCTACCATTAAAGTTTCAACAGAAGGAAATAGTTTGTTTAATGTGCAGCAGCGTACCCTAGTAGGAGCTCGTTTGGATTATAAAGTGCATAAGGATTTTTTACTGGGATCGACTTTTATTTACATGAATGAAAAGCCTTTAACACGAATAGTAAATGTGGGAGAGGAGCCTATTTCAAATTTAGTAGTTGGCTTGGACGGAACATACAGACGCAACTCAAGGTTTTTAACAAAAATGGTCGATAAATTACCATTTATTGAAACCAAAGAACCTTCTACTTTCTCCGTAACGGGCGAGTATGCACACCTGATACCGGGTATAAACAGCGCACTTAGCCAAGGTGGCACAGGTTATATTGATAACTTTGAAAA
This sequence comes from Bacteroidota bacterium, assembly GCA_040388375.1. Classification (NCBI taxonomy): domain Bacteria; kingdom Pseudomonadati; phylum Bacteroidota; species Bacteroidota bacterium. The sequence goes on from JAZKBU010000003.1 coordinate 295,194, forward strand.
TGCTGAAATTCCATTTGATTTAAAATCACAAAGCTCATGGTTTTTAGCAAGTACTCCGCAAGGGCAGCCGGATATGTTTCCGGAAGGGAATACTTTAAACTCATTGGAAAATGGATACAAGAGAGCAAAAATTGCGTGGTATACTATTGCTACAAATTTCCATAACTCCAACGATCCTTATATGCCACAACATATAAAGGACAATCCGGGTGTTATTTCAAAACACAATGTACGACAAGTTATTGTACAGGATATTTTTGCGGCTAAACAAATTCAACCAGGTTTGCCAAATACTTTACCAACCTTAGACTTATCTTTTTATCCAAGTGAAAGAGGGCCGTTTAATTATAACGTAAACAATTTACAGGCGGATGGAAGGTTAGGTAATCCAACAGGTAACTGGGGTGGTATTATGAGAAGGATTGATCAGAATGACTTTGAACAATCTAATATTGACTATATAGAAATATGGATGCAAAATCCGTATGAAGACAATCCGGCCAGTACGGATAAAGGAGAGTTGTATATTAACATAGGAAACGTAAGTGAGGATATATTACGTGATAACAGAAGAATGGCTGAGAATGGTTTGGCTAAAGAAGCTGATAGTTTATCCATAGCCCAATCAACAGATACGACTGTATGGGGAAGAGTACCGCATAACCAGGTTATTAATTATGCTTTTGATGCCGATGCCGGGGTTCGCCAAAGACAGGATGTGGGTTTGGATGGTTTGGACGATAATGCAGAAAGAGAGTTTTTTAAAACCAGTTATTTGGGTGCAATAGCTCAAAAGTTTGGCCCTACTTCTACTGCTTATAACTTAGCTAATGAAGATCCATCTGCCGATAACTACCATTACTTTTTGGGAGGTGATTATGACCAAGGTAACTTAGATGTATTGCAGCGTTATAAAAAGTATAATATGTCACAAGGAAACTCGCCAATTGTTGGTCAGGGTCCTGAGTCATACCCCACGGCAGCTTCCAACCAACCCGATGTAGAAGATATAAACAGAGATTTTACTACGAATGATATTGAAGCTTATTTCCAGTATAAAATAGATATATCGAAAGAGAAATTTGTAATCGGGCAAAACTATGTGACGGACAGTGTAAGAAATGTTGTTTCGTTTGCCAATCAAAATACGGCTCCTGAAACATGGTACCAATTGAAAATTCCGGTAAGGGAATTTCAGCGCCAGGTGGGTGATATTACCGATTTTAAATCAGTACGTTTTATGCGTATGTTTATGAGAGGTTTTAAAGACAGTACCGTATTGCGTTTTGCCTATTTGCAATTGGTAAGAGCGGATTGGCGTAAATATACCAATAACTTGGAAACAGGTGGCGAGCATAAACCTGTTGATCCAACTGATAATACCCAATTTGTAGTATCAACAGTTAATATTGAAAAAAACGGTAGCAGAACACCCGTACCTTATACCACACCCCCTGGCATTGACAGGCAGATAGATTTCAGCTCCCCACAAAACATTCAACAAAATGAGCAATCGCTTTCTTTATTGGTATGTAATTTAAAAGATGGTGATGCGAGAGCTGCATTTAAAACAGCCAACGTTGATATGCGTCAGTACGGTAAATTACGCATGTTTGTGCATGCTGAAAGTGCGCAAGCTAAGAATGGTGATTTACGTGCATTTATTCGTTTAGGAACAGATTTAATAAATAACTATTACGAGTACGAAATACCATTAAACTTAACATCATTATCAGGAACCTCGAACAAAAGTGAAGTTTGGGCTAATGAAATGGTTATTAACTTAGAAGATTTAGTAGAAGCTAAGATAGCACGTAACAATGCCAATTGGGCTTTTACATTACCTTATTCTGTACAAAAAGGAAATGGAAGAATAAGCGTAGTAGGTATGCCTGACTTTAGCCAGGCCCGTGTTTTAATGGTGGGTATTCGTAATCCTAAGCGTGAGTCGGGTAGTACAATCGATAATGGTTTACCTTTATGTGGTGAGGTTTGGTTTAATGAGTTGCGTATGACTGAATTTAATACCAGAGGTGGTTGGGCTGCAAATGGTAGAATGCAGGCTAAGTTAGCCGATTTAGGAACCGTTCAGTTAGCAGGAAGTATTGTTACCAATGGTTGGGGTGGTGTAGATAAAAAATTGCAGCAACGTGCTATGGATGATACTTACCAATATGATTTAACAACACAGTTTGAGTTGGGTAAATTTTTCCCGGTAAAATCAGGTTTATCTATTCCATTCTTCTTTTCATACGGTAATACTTTAATCAGACCATTATACAATCCATTAAATCCCGATACCAAATTACAAAAGGAGTTAGATGAAACAACCAATCCAACAAGGCGGGAACAAGTATCGCGGGCTGCAGATGATTACACCACAAGGCGGAGTTATAATTTTACCAATGTCAGGAAAAACAGGGTAGGCAGTAAAAAAGCCTATCCTTGGGATGTAGAAAATTTATCGGCTACTTATTCATTTAGCGAAACCTTTAGGCGAAACCAACAGTACGAAAGTTATTTGTTACAGATTTATCAAACCATACTTGGGTATAATTATACTTTTGTGAACAAGCCCGTAGAACCATTTGCCAAAGTTGTAAAATCAAAACATTTGGCACTGATAAAGGATATAAACTTTAACTATTTGCCATCTAACTGGGGAGCAAGGGTACAAGTAGACAGGCGTTATGGTGAAACCATTAACAGAACCAATGACAATACTGGTTCATTACTTATGCCTGCTTTTTACGATAAGTTATTTACCATGCGCAGAACGTATGATTTAGGCTGGCAATTTACCAAGAGCATTCGGATAGATTACAATGCGATAGCTGATGCCAGAATTGATGAACCCAATGGAAGAATAGATGGTTCAACACCTAATAAAACAGATAGTATTTATAATAATTTTTGGAAAGGAGGGCGTTTAACGCAATACGACCAAACAATCAGAGCCAATTATAATGTACCAATAGCTAAGTTACCGTTTTTAGATTTTATCAATCAATCAAGTTATACATACGCAGTTACTTATCAGTGGAAACAAGCACCACCTGCTGCTGATAGTTTGGGTAACACTATTCAAAACTCGCGTCAGCAACAATTTAATTTAGGAGCTAATGTTACTACACTGTACAATAAGTTTAAGTTTTTGCGCGATATAAATACACCACAGCAAGCCAGTAAACCTAAACCGGCAGCTAAGCCTAAACCAAAAAATAAAAACAATAAGAAAGACAATAAAGGTAAAAAAGTGGTAGAGGAAGAAACGCCTGAAGAGGAAGAGGAGGAAGCCAAGAAAATGCCAGCCGCGGCTACTGCTGCCTTCAAGTTCTTAATGGCTATCAAAAATATTTCAGGTTCATACAGTTTAACAGAGGGAACCATTATGCCGGGCTTTAAGCCCAAGCCAAACTATTTTGGACAAAACAATGATTTAAATGCTCCCGGATATGGATTTATATTGGGAGACCAGGATCCTAACTTTAGGTTCGAAGCAGCTAAAAATGGTTGGTTGGGTACGGATCCTAGAATGAATAATGCTTATGGGCAAAACATTCAGGAGCGTATAAATGGAAGAATTACCTTGGAACCTTTTGAGGATTTTAGGGTAGAGCTAAGTGTAGAAAAGTCAACCCAGAATAATATTACTTCTATATTCCGTTACGATGAATTTGATGTTACCGGAAAACCATTTAAAGATTTTGGCTACCAGGAAACGGGAAGCTATAGTATTAGTTACGGAACTTGGAGCACTGCTTTTACCAGTGACAATGCACAAGGAATATCGTCCGTATTTACCCAGTTTGAAAACAACAGACTTGAAATATCCAATCGTTTAGCTGCCGAAAAAAATGGGGGAACTACCACAGGATTAGCACGCGATGATAATGGTTATGTGATTGGTTACAGCCGCTATAGCCAAGATGTATTAATACCTGCTTTTTTAGCTGCATACAGTGGCAATAGTGCAAGTAGTATAGCATTGACTCCTTTCCCTAAATTGCCTATTCCAAACTGGCGTATTAACTACAATGGATTATCGAAATTATCGTTTGTTAAAAAATGGGCTAATAATATAGCCTTAAGCCATAGCTACTCATCAACCTATACGGTTGGCAACTTTTTAACACCAACAGCTTTAGAAAGAGATACCGCTGCAGGTGAAACCGATGTGCCTTCAAAGTATATTATACGTGGTGTAAGTATAAGTGAGCGATTTGCTCCGTTAATAGGTGTAGAGATTACTTTGATTAACAATATAACAACATCAGTTAAGTATAATAAAGATAGAATGTTGAATCTGGCCTTAGGTTCACGTCAGCTGAATGAACAAATAGGCGAAGAGTTTACGTTTGGTTTTGGTTACAGGACTAAAAAATTGAAAATTCCACTGGGACGCTCACGCCAGATTGTATTGGAAAACGATGTTAATTTCAGGATTGATTTCTCCATACGCGAGAATGAAACAAAAATTAGAAACTTAGATAGAATAAGCAATGAACCGGTTTTAGGGCAAACTATTTATAGTTTCAGACCGAGTGTTGACTACCAGATAAATGAAAAATTAATGCTTCGTATTTTTTACGACAGACGACAAACCAATCCATCTACCTCCAACCAATTTCCAACCATTATTTCAAGCGGTGGCTTTAGTTTACGCTACACTATCCAATAATTAATCAACTGATTTAAAGTAAATTAATAGTATGAAGAATAAATTATTAGGAAATTACATGTATATACATATAATTTTGTGCCGTTGAATTGAATGAAACTAGAAGACGAAATAAAACAAAAGAAATTCAGGAGTAAGCAGCAAAAAGCTATGTTGAATATTATTGTAACGGCCAGTTATATCAATACTATACAAGGTAAACTTTTAAAGCCTTATAATTTAACACCCCAACAGTACAATGTAATGCGTATTTTAAGGGGGCAAAATGGAAATCCTGTAAGTATAAGTTTAATACAAGACAGGATGTTGGATAAACAATCTAATGCATCAAGATTGATTGATAAATTAGAAGCAAAACAATTGGTTCATCGTTTTGTTTGTCCAAATGACAGGCGACAAATGGATATCTCCATTACGCAATCAGGACTTGATTTGCTTTTAGAAATTGATCAAAAGTTAATTGATTCAGAAGGGAGCATTACCTTATCTGATGATGAAGCAGATATTATAAATAATATTTTAGATAGAATAAGACAAAACGAAACAACATAAACATAAACTAAAAATAAATAAAATGAAAAAGTTAATCATCGCTGCAGTAGCAGCAATCTCAATGGCAGCTGTGGCCTTTAAACCGGCAACAACAACTTCAACTTCTTACAAAGTAAGTGCTGAAAAATCAACATTTAACTGGCATGCTAAAAAAGTAACCGGTGAGCACATGGGTTTAGTGAAATTTGCAACTGGAACTATTGAAGCTAACGGAACTACTTTAATAGGTGGAAACTTTGATGTTGACATGACTTCTATTTCTTGTACTGATTTAACCGGTGAGTGGAATGAAAAATTGATTGGACATTTAAAATCAGCTGATTTTTTTGCAGTTGATAATTTCAAAACAGCTAATCTTAAAATTAAAACAGCTACAGCTATTAAAGGTGCTAAAGCAGGTGCTGATAACTACAATGTAGTAGCTGATTTAACTATTAAAGGTATTACTAAAGAAGTTGCTTTCCCTGCTATGGTAGTAATTAAAAAAACAGGTGAAGTAGTTGCAAACGCTAGCTTTGATATTGACAGAACAGCATACGATATTAAGTATGGTTCAAAAAGCTTTTTTGAAGGTATTGGCGACAAAGCAATTGACGATAAGTTCAACGTTAAAATTAGAGTAGTAGCTACAAAATAATTGATAGCTTATTAATGGTGAAAGCCCGGCTTTATATAAAGTCGGGCTTTCTATTTTAATTTAACTGTTTTATAATGTACATGTCATATTATGCTGGTTGCCGGCAATAGGTATGTATGATTATGAACTTTTTTTACAATATTGGCAGCAAATTTTAAAAATGAAAAAAATATATACCTTAATCTCCCTTATTTCTATCACATTTTTTTTAAGTACGCAGGTTATCTCCAATCCTACAGGAGCACCTGCTGGTTATTCAGGCTCACCTGCGGATGGACAAACTTGTGGCAGTTGTCATGGCGTAGCTACTACCGAGGCAAGCAATGTATTAACCAGTAATGTACCGGGTACAGGTTACGTACCAGGCCAAACGTATACTATTACCGTTACCATTGCTGGCACTACAGCCCGTAAAGGTTTTCAAGTATCGCCACAAAATGCCGATGGACAAATAGTAGGCAGTCTGGCTGCCGGTTCAGGTTCCAGATTATTGAGTGCAAAGTATATTACACATTCAGCAGCTAAAACCAGCACATCTTCAGTATGGACGTTTTTATGGACTGCACCCGTTGCCGGAACTGGCGATGTAAACTTATATGGTGCTTTTGTAAATGGTTATAATAATGTAAGTAAACAGACTTTAACTGTTCATGAACAAACGTCAACCAATATAGCAGGTGTTGCTAATAATAGCTTGTTCAATGTATTTCCCAATCCAGCTAAAAATGTATTCCAGGTTGATTTAAACTTAACGAAAGCTGATGTGGTAACTATGCAGTTAATGAGTATAGATGGAAAAACAAATCAAATGGTTTTTGAGCAAGTGTTAAAAGCAGGTCAGCATCAATTAGCCATTGACATTAATGATAATAAATACCCAGCAGGTGTTTATTATTTACAAATAAACACAAACAATCAATTGCAGTATAAAAAACTCATTATTGAATAATGTATAAACATAAAAAAAGAGGCACGTGGCCTCTTTTTTTATTTTATTTTCGATGTTAGTGGATTCCGTAGTCCACTCATTTCTTCCAAATCTACCTTTATACTTCCTACAAAAATATCGCTTTCTACTCTTATAGGTATTTTGTTTTCATCGTCAGTAACCCACAAGGTTAATGCATCGTTGTCTTTAAAAACACGGCCTTCAATTAATTGAGGTTTTACTTTTATGGTTTTAAAGGTACCCATATCTGTTTTTAAAGTTTCTCTGCTCACAAATTTAAAGCGCAACTCATACGTTTTACCATCCATATAAAACGGAACAGGAAATACATCACCGGGTTTTGCTGCACCCATATCCATGCTACGGGCATAGTATATTGCGCTAATAATATCCTGGGTATTGGTTACAATCTCTGTTTTGCCCCTACGTCCGGTTGCAGTTTTGGCTGTATGGTCAAATAAAATAAAATCGCTGTCAGTATATTTTCCTTCTTTAATTTTTTTAGTGGCTTTTAAAGGCACCAAAGCTTCCTGGTCAATATAACTTTCAAATTCATCTTTTACTTTAAACATCATATCAACCAAGCCGGCTGATTTGCCATGCACTTTAACATAATAAGTATTTCTGTTATTTACCACTTGGGGGGCAGCATCTATACTAAAGTACGCTTTACCACCGTCCAGAGGTCCGTAATGAACGCGGTACGTTAATTTTTCGCCATAGGTAAATGCATTATTCACTTTTTTTATTTTTGATAATACATCGTCTAACTCTGACTGTGGTACTTGGTTCTGTGGCATAAATGAACACAGAAATATTAGAGAAATAAAACTAAGGCGTTTCATGGTTGGTTGTTTAATAAAACTTGCTTTTGCAAATAATAGGCCAAAAATAATGAAATTAGGTTTTGGATAGGTTAAATTATTGAACAAATTTGCAAACTATTTTTAGCACAACATGAATCAATCAATTCCAAATGGCAATTTAGCCACGCTTGAACAAGCAAAACAGTTGGGTTTAAGACCAGAAGAGTTTGAAAAAATCAAAGAAATTCTAGGACGTACTCCAACTTTTACCGAAATGAGTATATACTCTGTAATGTGGAGTGAGCATTGTTCATATAAAAACTCAATTGTTTGGTTAAAAACATTGCCAAAAGAAGGCGAAAAAATGTTGGCTAAAGCAGGCGAAGAAAATGCGGGATTAATAGATATTGGGGATGGTTTAGCTTGTTGTTTTAAAATAGAAAGCCATAATCATCCAAGTGCTATTGAGCCTTACCAAGGCGCTGCAACTGGTGTTGGTGGTATTAACCGCGATATTTTCTCCATGGGAGCACGCCCTATTGCGCAATTAAACTCGTTGCGTTTTGGAAACATTGACAATGAAAGAACCAAATGGCTGGTTCGCGGTGTAGTAAAAGGAATTGGTAATTATGGAAATGCTTTTGGTATTCCAACAGTGGGTGGCGAAGTGTATTTTGACGATTGTTACCAGATAAACCCATTGGTAAATGCCATGAGTGTGGGTATAGCCAAAGTAGGAAAAACAGTTTCGGCTATTGCTGAAGGTATTGGCAATCCGGTTTATATATTTGGTTCAGCTACGGGTAAAGATGGTATTCATGGAGCTGCATTTGCCAGTAAAGATATTACAGAAGATTCAGCCAAGGATTTACCTTCGGTACAAGTAGGAGATCCTTTCTGGGAGAAATTAATTTTAGAAGCCAGCATGGAACTTTTAGAAACCGATGCCATAGTTGGTATGCAAGATATGGGTGCAGCAGGTATTACTTGTTCAACCAGCGAAATGAGCGCTAAAAGTGGAACAGGTATGAAAGTGTGGTTGGATAAAGTACCTATGCGCCAGGAGGGAATGAAAGATTGGGAAATTCTTTTATCAGAAAGCCAGGAGCGTATGTTGGTGATTGTGAAAAAAGGAATGGAAGCGCAAGTGGAAAATGTATTGCGTAAATGGGATTTAACCTACAATATTATAGGTGAAGTAACCGATTCAGGCCGTGTTCAATATTATATGAATGATGAATTACGTGCTGATATTCCCGGAGAAAGTTTAGTATTAGGTGGTGGTGCTCCTGTGTACCACAGAGAATATACCGAGCCAAAATATTTTGCAGAGATTGCAAAATTTGATTTAAACAAAGTAGCAGATTGCAGCATAGAACAAGCTGTTGATATAGCTAAATTTTTAGCAGCTCATCCAAATATAGCTTCTAAAAAATGGGTTTATAACCAATATGACAGCATGGTTGGAACCATTAACCAAACTACCAATGCACCAAGCGATGCATCGGTTGTAAAAGTAAAAGGTACCGATAAATCAATTGCTATGACGGTAGATTGTAACAGCCGTTTTGTTTGGGCTGATCCTTTTGTTGGTGGACAAATTGCGGTAGCCGAAGCAGCACGTAATTTGGTTTGCAGCGGTGCTGAGCCAGCAGCTATAACCAATTGCTTAAACTTTGGAAATCCATATAACCCGGAAGTATATTACCAATTTGTATATGCTATAAAAGGAATGGGCGAAGCTTGTATAAAGTTTGATACGCCTGTAACGGGTGGAAACGTAAGTTTTTATAACCAAAGCAGCGATAACGATGCGGTGTTTCCAACCCCAACCATTGGAATGGTGGGTTTAATAGGTGGTAACAAAGCACACATGACCATGGATTTTAAAAATGCAGGTGATACTGTTTATTTATTAGGTAGCAGTAAAAACGATATTGGTTCATCTCATTACTTAGCACATTATAAAAAAGAACAATACTCTCCGGCACCATACTTTAACTTAGATGAAGAACACCAATTACACAAAGCTGTTTTAGGTTTAATCAATGGCAATCATATTGAGTCAGCTCACGATGTAAGTGAAGGTGGTTTATTTATTACTTTGTTAGAAAGTGCCATGAACAGAGGTTTAAGTTTCGATGTTTCGACTCCGCTCAACACGACAGCCATTAGAAATGATGCATTTTTGTTTGGTGAAGCACAAGGCAGGGTAGTTGTTTCAGTAAAAGAAAGCAATTGCGCACAGGTAGAAAGTTTCTTGAAAGGTTTGAATATGCCTTTTGAAAAACTAGGAACAGTAACCGATAATAACATTCAGGTAAATGGAATTGATTTTGGTAAAGCTGCCGATTTTGCTACTATTTACAATACTGCGTTAGAAAACAAACTGAAATAGATTTAATTGAGCAATGACAATACTTGGTTATTGTCATTGCTTTATACAAATGCAAAAACACTACCTATCAGTTAGCAAAACTGCCCGTTATTTTACCCAAGGTACTTTAACGGATAGCACAAAATATATCTGGATAGTTATACATGGTTATGCGCAAACAGCCGAAGCTTTTCTAAACAGTTTTGAAAGTTTAGGCGATGAACATTTTGTAATAGCTCCCGAAGGTTTAAATAGATTTTACTCCCGTGGTTTTAGCGGCAGCCCTGTAGCCAGTTGGATGACCAGTTTAGAACGTGAGCATGAAATAGCCGATTACACCCATTATTTAAATACGCTGGTTGAGGCATTACAACTAACCTCGTTTACCAAAGCCAAACATATTGTTTTAGGTTTTAGCCAAGGTGTATCAACCCAAACACGTTTTATTAACCAAAGTAATTACCCAATTGATTATGCGGTAATGATTGCAGGCGAAATTGGGAAGGAGTTTCAGGAAGTATTGCCTCCAAAACTAGCTACCCAGAAAAGTTTGTATTTGGTGGGCGACCAAGAACAAATTATTAAACCTGAGAAAATTGAAGCACACCAGTTATTGTTTGCAAATGCCAATTGCGTATTTAAAACCTTTGAAGGTAAGCACGAGGTGAATGAAAATGCAGTAGCAGTCATAGTGGCTAATCTGGAAAGCTAAAAATCCATCCATGAATCGTTTATTTCATCATTGATGGCGGGGTCTTCGCTATCTACAGACTCCAGCTTGTTATCCTTATTTTTTCTATGTTTTACCTGTCCGACAGGAATTATAAAACTAATGCGTGCAAACAATGTATTGGTGCCACTAAACTCAAAATTGTTTAATATATTGTTATTGTCTTCTTCGGTAAACCGAACGTTTTGATTGGCATTAATACCTAGTTGCCCAATAATGGAACATTTATTACCGATGTATTTCAGGTCAGTTGAAATTTGAAACGACCTTCTGCGCATAACCAGCACTCTGTTAATGGTGTCAATGTTTAATTTGTTTTGAAAACGGTTGTAACCACCAAAACTTCTGCTGCTAAAACCATAAAACAAGTTTTGGTATTTGGTACTGTGCTTATAGTTTATATTAAGTGGTAGCGTAAAGTTTAAAATAGATTTTTTGTTAATCTGCCACCTGGCCCCTAACAAGGGTAACACACGTGGGTCGCCAAAAACATAGCTTAAAGCAATACCCACTCTATACGAAAATTTTGGATTTACTTTTCTGGTGTAAATAAAAGCGCCTGCGTATTTTAAATAGGCATTGGGTAAAGTATATTCATCTTCATTGGCCATAGCTGTTGCCGCACCAATAAAAGTATTTTTAGGCGAGGTATGAAAAATACCTAATAAGCCTAAACTTAAGTTTATAAAATTTCTGGTAAACTGGTCTTTACCAAAATCGGCATGTGCCAGTTGTAAACCCGGTATTATACTAACTTGACTAAATGTAAGGTTGTTATCTATCAGGTTAAATTTAGAGAATAGATTGTGTTTGTAACTGATACCAGCTTGTCGGTAATCAAAACGATAAGCGCTGTTGTTGAGTAGGGAATCGTTGCTTCTTAATTTACTTTGGCCATTCACAAAGCCATTTACACTGATAAAATTGCCTAATTGGTTCCTGTTTTGCCCAAAAGTATGTAAAGTGCCAAAACCAGCAACTAGGGTAAATAAAAATGCCTTATTCAATACAAGTTTGAATAAGGCATTGGTATATTTTTTTTTGCTATTAAGCACCTACTAAGGTTTTATAAGCAGCAGCATCTAATAAATCGGCAACTTCCGATTGCTCAGTTATGCTTGATTTAACCATCCATCCTTTGCCATAAGCATCTGAATTTACATCTTCAGGAGTTTGATCAAGACCACTATTTACTTCTAGAATTTCACCGGAAAGTGGCATAAATAAGTCGGATACTGTTTTTACGGCTTCAACTGTTCCAAATACTTCATGTCTGGCAATTGTTTTACCTTTACTAGGTATATCTACATAAACGATATCGCCTAATTCTTTTTGTGCAAAATCAGTAATTCCGATATATGCTACATCGCCTTCAATACGTATCCACTCGTGATCTTTTGTGTATTTTAAGTTTTCTGGAAAGTTCATTGTTATAAAATGTTATTGTTTATTTATGGCAGCTAAAATACGGTTTAGTATCAATATTCAAAATCAAATTTCGATTAATAAAATACCTGAACCTTGTTAGTTTAAAATGTAGGTTTTTAATTTTATGTTGCAGTATGGAAAAAAAGTACACCAGTTTAAGAACATTTTATCCGTTTTACCTGAGCCAACACCAAAACACAACCAGTAGAGTGCTTCATTTTGCGGGCACCAGCCTGTTTCTGTTTATTTTTTTCGGGGCTTTTATTTTTCATCAACCCAAGTGGTTTCTGTTTTGCCCAATAGCTGGGTACGGTTTTGCTTGGGTTGGGCATTATTTTTTTGAAAAAAACAAACCCGCTACCTTTACCTATCCCTTGTATAGCTTACTCAGCGATTTTATTTTATACTTTGAATTATTAAGCGGCAAGCAAAGTTTTAGTGTAGAAGAGTAAACGTTACTTTATAAAAAAAATGCCAAAGGAAAATATCCCTTGGCATTTGACTAAGTAATAGGCAGGTTATTAAGCGTTGTAAGCAGCAGTAAATTCTTTTGCAAAATCAGCTAGCTTTACTTTACCTAATTGTGGTTTGTTTTTCCAGTAGTCAGCCTGTATTAAACCTTCACGTATTGATTTACCCATTTGTACATACCCATTGGCAATAGTTTCCGGCAAACCAGCTTGTAACATGCCATTTAAGGAGTCGGCATCGCTAAAAGTTATCCAAGGTGTGTTTGGTTTATTGGCTGCACTTGATAAGGCTGTGGCAATATCAGCAACGGAGCATTCATCGCTGGCTACATATTGAATGCTTGCACCTGTAAAGTTTAAGTTTAATAAATGGTGGCTTACTGCATCGGCTATATCACTGGTATGAGTCAATACCAATTTCTCATCCGTATTGCCAAAGTTACTTCCCATAATATTTGCATTTTTTATTAAAGGAATCATGTTAAATAAATTGTAAAAGAAGTAGGAAGGTCGTAACATTTTTATATTGGTATTACTCAATTGATTTAGTTTTTCTTCCAAATAAGCTACGCCATCAATCGGTCCGGCTCCATTGCGCATATGTGCACCAATGCTGCTTAATTGTACTACGTTTTTTACCTTGTTTAATTCAATGGCTTGCGTGTAAATGTCAGCTACTTCTTTTTGATATTGCAGCAAATCGGTAGTTGCAAAATTGGGAGGAATCATTAAATAAACGGCATCGGCACCCTGAAAGGTTTTGTTTATGAAAGCAGCATCGCTTACTAAACCAACAGCCGCCTGGGCTCCTAATGCTTCAATAGCTTTGGTCTTATCTGCGTTGCTACTAACTACTGTTACATGGTGGCCTGCGGCCACTAAATTTTTTACTACTGGTAGGCTAATATGGCCTAACGATCCTGTGATAATGTATTTCATTTTTTTTATGTTGTTTAATTGTGGGACAAACATAAATTTGTACTTACTTTTTTACTAGTACTTACTAAAAAGTGTGTTAAAAAATGAATAAAAGAAAAACGACCTCAACCAATTTTCAAAACCAAATTGAAAATTATCATTGCCCGGTAACGCTAACATTGAGTGTAATTGGAGGGCGATGGAAACCATTAATTTTATGGCAACTTTCGCAGGGAACCAAGCGTTACAATGAAATAAAAAAAGCCATTCCCAACGTATCGGAAAAAATGCTTATTGAAAAACTAAAGGAATTGGAAATGGATCAGTTAGTGGTGCGTAAGGCTAAACCTGTTGTGCCTCCGTATGTGGAGTACTCGTTAAGTGCCTTAGGTAAATCATTGGATCCGGTGTTAAATTCTATGGCACAGTGGGGAAACAATGAGATGATAAAAATTGTTAAGAGGTAATTATGCCAGATGAAAGTATTGAATTTACCGTATGAAAATATGTATGTTTGTTTAGATTAAAGATTGGAGAAAGCAATTGAAATTGAATAGTATAAAACTAGTAATAGTATTGATGTTGGGCATGATATATGGCGTACATGGACAAACAGGAAATTTAACAGAAGAACAACGCTTAGCTTTTGATAAAGTATTTTTTAGAGGCATGAAGGATAAGATGCAGGGCAACTTAAGCGAGGCTGCATTTGCTTTTAAAGAAGCTATTATTTTAGACCCTGATAATGCTAACGTCTATTACCAGATAGCAGAAATTCTGTATACCCAAAAAAATCCCAGCGAAGCTTTAAAGTACGCAGCTTTAGCCGTGAAGCTAAATGCCACTAATGTATGGTATAATAACCTGTTGGCTGATTTATATAAATCAACCAGGAACTATGAAAAATCGGCAGAGCAATACCTTTACATGTACGATAAGATAAAGCCAGAGGTTAATTATTTATACGAAGCCGCTACTTGTTATTTTTATATACAAAAGTATAGCAAGTCAATTAAAATACTGGATAGAATAGAAGCAACAGGGCAGGGGCAGAAAGAAGAAGTGATTATTAAGAAAGAACAAATATATCTGCAACAAAATAAAATAGGCAAAGCTATAAAAGAGGTAGAGCGCTTAATAAAATTATATCCTGATGTAAGGTACAAAGGCATGTTGGCCGATTTATATATAACCAACAAAGAGGATGCAAAAGCATTGGAGATTTATAACCAGATATTGGCGCAAGACTCAAGCAACGGTTATGCCAGTATAGCTTTAAGCGAGTATTACCGTTCAAAAGGCAAAATTGATTTGGCTTATGCTTATTTGAAAAAGGCCATTGCATCGCCCGATTTAGAGATAAAAAGTAAGATACAAATTTTAGTGCCTTTTGTTACACCGGAAGCTGGCAAATCAGCCAAATCCCAAGCCTACGAATTGGTTCAGATATATAAAAATGCACATAAGGCCGAACCTACAGCCACTATGTTGTTAGGCGATTTGTATATGCAGGATAAAAAATATGCAGAGGCCAGAGAAGAATATAGAAAAACAGCCAAGCTGGATGGAAGCAACTTTGCGGTATGGCAACAAATATTGTATTGTGGGCAGGAGTTAAACGATAACAAAGGTATTTTAGAAGATTGCGAAGAGGCTTTAACATTGTTTCCAAGCGAGCCTTTGTTTTATAATTTTAAAGCATTGATTAACGTACAGGAAAAAAATTACGACATAGCTATTACTGCCGCTTTACAAGGTTTAGAATATGTAGTAGATAATGATGATTTAAAAGTACAGTTGTTAAGTATAGTTGGCGATGCCGCCCATTATGCTAAGCGTCCTGCTTTGGTTGATTCTGTATATAATGAGGCTTTGCAGTTGCAACCCAATAATGCGTATGCATTAAACAATTATGCTTATTTTTTAAGCTTACGCAAAACCAATTTAAATAAAGCTGACAGTATGAGTTATTTGAGTTTACAGTTAGACCCTGATAACCCAAGTTACCTTGATACGTATGGTTGGATTTTATACCAAAAACAAGATTACCAAAGAGCAAAACAATACATTGAACAATCGTTAAAAATATCGCCAAAAAGTGCAGATGTTTTAGAACATTTGGGTGATATAATGTATAGGCTAAACGATAAAGAAGCTGCTATGCGTTATTGGCAAAAAGCCAAAGACAACAATTCAAGCGGTGAGTTTTTAGACGAGAAAATAAAACAAGGCAAACTAATAGAGTAGTTAAAAACTAAGGGTGCGCAAAAGCTATTTTAGCTTTCACATTATTCATATTTATTTTGCTGCTGCCATTGCTTAAAATACAATTCCATTCTACATCAAAACGATGTGTTGCTTGGTTTTTTTCGTTAAGCAGATAAGGCTCTTTTGATAATACTTTAAAATAGCTGCTTGCATCCTGTTTGGCTATATTGGAGCGCCAAACCTCTCCGTTTTTATCCGTATATTCAATAATTACAGTGGAAAACTGTGGTATGTTATGTTCAGGGGTAATAGTAAAATTAAAATTAGCCTTGCAGGCAGTAGTATTAATAGCTATGTTTTTGCTTACTTCTATTGTTTGGTTTAAGTACACCGTAGTAATGGTAGCTTTTACCAGGTATATACCCGGATTTGTATATTTATGATAAACAGATTTACTGCTTGATGTATCACCATCACCCAGTTGCCAGGATATGGTTTTTATATTACTGGTGTCGTTAAAATATATGGATACGTTTTGTGCAGTGTCAGCATCAGGAAAAATATTCATATCAGGATAAACTAAATTAATAGTATCTGCATTCATGAATATTTTTTTAGCAATACTTGAAGTACATGCCGTTACCGTATTTGTACTTTTGTACGTAATAATTGGATTGTTATTGGATGGAAATAATTTTGTTGGGTTGGATAGTGTAGAAGAAGTTCCATCACCAAAATCCCACTGATGAGTGGTATTTATCGTATCAGCAGCAAAAAAGTTTACTTTATAGTTGGTGGGGTTATCTATGTAATAATTGTAATTGCTGTAACCAAAAATAGAGTCAAAAGCAAAAGGTACGTTTTTTCCGTTATGGTTATTTCTGATAATTATTTTTAAAGATTCCTTGCAATCAATACATGGTTTTTTGAACTCACTTACATAAGTTATTATATCATTGGTTGAATCGTACCCATAGTCGGTAAATAAATAAAAATCATCAATACCCGCTGTTATGTTAAGGTTTTGGCTGTTTACCAACCCTGTTACATTAAACTCAGGATTACCAGTGTTGCCAACGGGATCAATGTTTTTTTTGCAGGAAACAATGCACATTAGTAATATGTAAACAATATATTTTTTCATGTGCTTAAAATTTGTAGGCGCCTCCTAAACGCAAGCCGATGTTGTTATTGTTATCGGTAACAGAAACATTGGTTAAGCCATAATAAAAACCGGTATTAATAAGCCAGTTTTGGCGTAAGTAATATTGGTATGATAAATTGATTTGCCAGTCAATATCATTTATATGGTTTCTGTATCCATTTAAATAATCAGTTCTTTCTTTATTTGATTCTTTGCTCAGTGTAGTTTTTAAAACTTCAGCAGACTCTATTACATACATAAATGAAATGCCAGCTTGTACACTGTGTTTGGGTGTAATGCAGTAACCCAACATAAGGGGTATTTCAATATAATCAAGACGAGTGGTTCTCAATTTTTTTATGTTTTCATTCACACCAAAACTATATGTTTTTTCGGTAATAATACGCTCTTGTTGGTTTTGGTTAATGCGGCTGTAATAGATACCACTGCTTAAAAAAGTTTTAGCACCCATAAAGTATTGGTATTTTAAACCTGCATAAAAATCAATGGGATTATACCAAGCGTTGTTTGGGTTGTAGTAAGTTAACCCTGCCTCCAGCCAAACTTGTTGCTGCGCACGCTGCTTTTGTTTTTTATATATTTTATAAGCTATTGATTTTTCCTGTACGCAAGTATCGCAGGTGTTTAGCTGAACATTAAAGCCAGCTAATTTTTTACTATCCATTAATAAATAATCACTGTTTTGTTCTTCAATCAGCGCTTCTTTTTCTGCTGGCGATGCAACATCCAATTTGTTTCCATTGGCTAAAGCTGCACTAGCTAATTTTTTATATTTTCTGCTTTGTGAGTTATTGGAGTTAGCAGTATTACTCATATTATTGGTTTTATCAGGTCGTGTTTTGTAATCCTTTACATTAACAGCAGTTTGTTGTTTGTTAGGTTCCTGAGTATCATTGCCGGCCTCAGTTGTATTGTTTTTATCTTTTGTGTTTATAGTTGCAGCGTTGTTGTTAGCAGTATTTGTTGATGGTGTAGTATTAGTAGCAGGGCTATTGTTAGCAGGGGTAGTAGAATGAGATGATGAAGCAACGGTAGCATTGTTATTGTCCGTAGCATCTAATGACATTACATGGTTCCAGGTAACAGCACTAATAAATGCAATAAACAGCATGGTTAAAAAGAGCAGAAAAAAGCGTTTTCTATTCTTTTTTTGTAAGCGATCGTTGGCAATCATATCCTTTGCCATTATCCAGTCGCTTTCCGTAAACTGTATATTTGCATCGTTTCCTTTTTTTCTCAGAAACTCATCAAATAATTCATCTTCCTGTTTCATAATACTAACATTTTAAGCGATGATAAAATAGTACTCAGCTTCTCTTTTAAAAGTGTTCTTGCGTTAGACAAGTGCCACCTTGATGTTCCTTCGCTAATGTTTAATGATAAACTAATTTCTTTGTGACTCAATCCTTCAAATACATAAAGGTTAAGTACTTCTTTACTCATTTTAGGCAACTTGCCTATTTGAGTTAAAACTTCTTCTGCACTCAGTTTTTGTTCGGCTTTGTTAATATCGAATGGATGTTCGTTACTACTAAATGTAGAAAAGTCTGTTACCTGCTGATTTTCTCTATATTTTTTATTCATTCTAAATTCATCAATTATGGAATTTATTAAAATACTTTTTGCCCATTTACTAAATGCCAGTTCATTATTGTATTTTGAAATGTTGTTGAGTATTTTTAGAAAGCCTTTATTCAGTAAATCCAAGGCATCATCGCGATTGGTACTATATCGGTAACATATAGGCATAAGCAGTGTAAAACACTTTTGATACAAGGCATACTCTGCCCTTGTATCCTGTTTTTTACATTGTGCTATAATCTCGTTGAGTTCCTGCATTTACTTATAACAAAAGACAGTAGGAGTTTAGTCTACTGTCTTTTGTGTTTATTGTTGAATATATATTACTTGATCATTTTTTTACTTATCCGTCCCTGTTCGTTACTTATTTGTACCATATACATGCCGCCAAATAAATCACTAATATCTAATTTAATATTGTTTTGTCCAACATGTGTTGTAAAAGTTTTAGTTAAAAATACTTTTCCGGCCATATCAGTAATACTTACTTCAACCGGTTGGTTGAATACACTAAGTAAATCAATGTTCAGTTCATTGTTGGCAGGTATTGGGTACATATTGCTGATGCTCATGCCTTCTACAGTTTTTACTCCTGTGCCTACATTATTAATGTGTATACTGTCGCATACTGTTTGGTGGCACGAGTCAATGTTATTCCATACTGTTAAACAAACTTGATACCAGCCATTTGTAGCATATTGATGCGCTGGATTTTGAGAATTAGACGAGGATCCATCACCAAAATCCCAGAAATAATTAGTGCCGCTTGGTTGAGGATTTAATGTTTGGAAAACACCCACACGTGAACTGTCTAAGTGGTAATTAAATGCTGCATTACATTTAAATAAACCAGAGTCAACATATATTATTTTGCATTTAGTGTCGTAGCAGGAATCAGTTGTGCTGGAAATAGTTAAGCAAACAGTAAAATTACCAGCATATGTATAGTAATGAATAGGATGTTGGCTGGTAGAAGTAGTTCCATCACCAAAGTTCCATGAGAAGTTTATATTATTTCCTGTTGACGTGTTGTTAAAATGTGCTGATGCATTGCTTTGCCAAAAAACGAAATCTGCATGACATGGTTGTGAAGAATCACCTGTTACAGTTATTGTTGTACATTTGGTATCTATACAGGTTGAATCAAATGCATTTCTTACCGTTAAGCAAACATTATAAGTGCCGGGTTTAAAAAGGTGTAAATAGTTGGCGCTTGTTGCTGTCCATCCATCGCCAAAATTCCAATAGTACAATAAGTTGTTACCAGTGCTGCTTGTTGCATTAAACAAACAAGGGTAATCGTTAAAATTAACTTTTTGTGGGTTTAACGAGTAGGTGAAATTAGCATGGCATGGGGTATTACCTGCACTTATCACTATGGTTGAACATTTGGTATTGGTGCAGGTAGAGTCTAATAAGTTTCTAACGGTTAAACAAACATTGTAAGTACCCGGTAAAGTAAATGTTTTATTCGGGTTCATGGTAGTAGAAGTAGTACCATCGCCAAAGTTCCAGTAATATCCTAAGTTATTACCTGTTGATGTATTGTTAAAATAGAAAACATTATTAATGGTGTCTCTGTAATAAGTAAACTTAGCCACACATGGTATGTTTGCAGCAGGTATAGTAATGGTTGAACACTTGGTATGGTAACAATTAGAATCCAATAAATTTTGTACCGTTAAGCAAACAGTGTAAGTACCCGGTGTAAATGTTTTAGTTGGGTTCATTGCTGTAGAAGTGCTGTTGTTTCCAAATGTCCAGTAATAAGCTAAGTTACTGCCGCTTGACGAATTAATGAAATGAACATTATTTAAACTATCTCTAGAATAAGTAAAATTAGCTATACATGGTTGGTTGTTACCATTGGTAACAACAATGGTAGAGCATTTTGTGCTGTAGCAGGTAGAGTCAAACGCACCACGTATAGTTAAACAAACAGTATAAGTTCCGGGATTAGCATACGCATGGCTTGGGTTTTGCAAGGTAGAGCCTGTACTATCACCAAACGTCCAGGTATATAATAAATTAGTGCCGGTAGAAGTATTGTTAAAATACACCGTACTGTTTATGGTATCTTTAAAGTAATTGAAATTAGCCGTGCACGGGCTTGAAGGCGTTAAATAAAGTACGGTACAAAAAGTATCATTACATACACCTGGTTTGGTTACACGGTGGCAAACCATATAGGTGCCATAATTAACATAAGTTTTAGTCGGGTTTCTGGTTATGCCTGTACTTCCATCACCAAATGTCCAGAAGTGTTGTACTGTACTGTCGTAATTGGTGCTGTTAAAGTTAACTGTTTTGTTGGCAGTGCCTGTGCCAACCAAAGAGGTGTAATAA
The DNA here is from genome assembly GCA_040388375.1 of Bacteroidota bacterium. Classification (NCBI taxonomy): domain Bacteria; kingdom Pseudomonadati; phylum Bacteroidota; species Bacteroidota bacterium. The sequence goes on from JAZKBU010000003.1 coordinate 316,042, forward strand.
GGATTACAAGTTTGTGCCTTAAGTGTGCTTGTGTTTAAAAACAAAGCACAATAAACTAGCAGTGCCATACAATAAGTGAAGGGTAGTTTGATTATTTTTTTCATATAATAATTGATTAATTGTTCTTTCTGTTATTGGGTACGTATGCGTATGGCGTATGTGTTGGGTTTTTAGAAAAATAAAATGTAAAAAAATATTGTTTTGGTTGAAAGTGAGCTAGGTAATAATAACAATATTTCCGGTGAAGGTGTAGTCAACCCATTGAGACTAACAATTGAAATAAAAATAATATCCGTAGCTATTACTATAACTACGGATATTACCATTCAAAATCAATATAAAAACAAGCTTATTTAGTAGCTATTACAAATATGTCAATTGCCTCGTGCAGATTCCTGTCACTTAAAAAGAAATCGTGTGTTGAAATAGAGGCCCTTCTTTCGTCCTGTTTTAAAAGCTGTTTCCTCATAATGCTGGTTATAATATTATATGGTAAAGTAAGTAACCAAGAAGGGAGTTTTTTATGTAACTCAAACTTATCATATTTCAAGGCCAGATCCACCCAGGTTTGGTTGTCTTTATAATATTTTTTTACAGAGTCGTTGCCATGTAAACCCAGAATGGTATACGATGAAAAGTACTTTTTTATTTCCGTTTCCATTTCTTCAAATGTATACTCAAAAACATGGTAAGGGTTTCGCGCAAACGATTGCAAGCGGTTAGGTGTAGTACAAATAAACTGCCCACCCGTTTTTAAACAACGATGTGCTTCCTTTACAAATTCCTCCCTTTGTTCTATATGTTCAATAAACTGAAATGAGGTTAGTATATCAACAGAGTTTTCATCCATAGGTATAGGTGGTACCTTGGCTTGCTTAAAAGTAATACGTTTGTTTAGTAATTGCTTTTTACTGGCATCAGCTATGGTTTGTTTAGAGTAATCCAACCCGATAACGTTATTGCTTTTTAAAGTAAAATCAACCGTTCCGTATCCATTGGCACAGCCAATATCAACTACTTTGTGTTGAGGTTTTATATACGTGTTAGAAAATTGGTAAGCATAGTAACAACGTTTTACTGTTACATTATTAGCTGTTTCAAAACTTGGTCGTTCTCTATTAAATATCATGCTAAATATAAGTTTAAAATTTTAGTCGTGGAAAAACCGGCTATTGCGAAATGTTTTAGGTGTGTTTAACTTTTCAGCCTTAAATATAAGATTGGTGGTTTGTTGCATTTGGCTGGCAACCGCAGGCAAATACTCATTGTTTGTTAAACGTACTGTAGGTATTTGAGCTTGCTTAAATAAATCAGTAAAACCTTTATCCATACTCGAACTATAAATAACAGCATTGCTAAAATACCTTTTAATGAGTTGTATTAGCTCATGCATGGAAGCATTGGAGCAATCGTTAGTATGGCACTGAATGCCAATAAAAATAGTTCCCTTGGTTTTTAGTTTAAAACACAGTTGAATAAGGTAAGTTTCAATATCTCTTTCATGTAGCGTAGTGGAATAAAATAAAGTATCAACCGATTCGTTAAAAACAATTTGTTTTTCTTTAGGTGCTGTTAAGTAGTAAACAAGCAAATCACCTGTGTAAGTCAGCTGTTTTATGTTATTGTATTTATTTGTTTCCTTGCTTAGTGTATGGCTATGGTTTAACCAAAAAACATCTTGTCCTTTAGGTAGTTCGTTTTGAATAAATTTTTCGTGCAGTTGCGCAGGCGAAATAAAATGGTTGCTGAAAACCATTGATGCGATTACTTTTTTAAAGAATAAGCGAACATCATTTAATAGTAAGTTGAACTCATAGACCATAACATATACGTATTAGTAAGTATGTAGCTGTTATAAATAAAAACTATATACCATTAGGTTAATTAATTTTATTAGTAATTACATCATTAAAATAAATAGTTCTGTTTCTATAAAATGCTGGTACGTTAACTTATAAAGTTATGTTGGGTTTTTGAGTAATAATTATTTCTTAACAGAATAGTTTCTGCTAATTTTTAAAAAAATGGATGTGCGCTGTCTCAAAGCGAACAACATAGGGTATGATAGTACATAAAAAATAAGGCAAGTTTCAGATTTTATAATGATAAAAAACGTCCGACATTTGTATAGTAAAAGCTCAGAAAATGAATAACGAAGAAAACATCAATTACCAACGCATAGCTGATGCCATTAACTATATACAAAACAATTTTAAAACACAACCTAGTTTAGAAGAAGTAGCAGAAAAAGTGCATTTAAGTCCCTACCATTTTCAACGACTTTTTACCGAATGGGCAGGCACCAGTCCTAAAAAGTTTTTACAGTATATAAGTATAGAGTATGCAAAAAGTTTATTGAAAGAAAATCAGGTTACTTTGTTTGAAGCAGCCTTTGAAACAGGTCTTTCTGGTACCAGCCGTTTGCACGATTTGTTTATAAACATAGAAGGGATGAGTCCGGCCGAATATAAAAATGGAGGTAAAAATTTAACCATTAATTACAGTTTTGCAGCAAGCCCCTTTGGTAATATAATAGTAGCTTCTACACCCAAAGGTATTTGCCATATAGCATTTACCGATGATGAAGCACAAGCTTTTCAAATATTACAAAGTCATTTTCCCAATGCACAGTTTAACCGACATGCCGATGCAATGCAACAAAATGCTTTGTTTATTTTTAACCACGATTGGCAAAAGTTGCCACAAATAAAATTGCATTTAAAAGGAACTGATTTTCAATTAAAAGTTTGGGAAACATTACTTAAAATACCATTGGGCGAGTTGTCAACCTACGGAAAAATAGCACAACAAATAGATAAGCCCAATGCCCCAAGAGCAGTGGGTACCGCCATTGGCGATAATCCAGTTGCTTTTTTAATACCTTGCCACCGAGTAATACAAGCAACAGGAAAGTTAGGTGGTTATATGTGGGGCACTACGCGTAAAACAGCTATGATAGGTTGGGAAGCATCGCAAATAAATTTATAAATATGAATTTATTCACTGACGAAACAGACCATGACAAAAACCTATTGCCTTACGATGGTGTAGTAAATTATTATGGTAAGCTATTTAACCAGGAAGAAGCCAATCAATACTTAACAGATTTGTTAAATACCATAGCATGGAAAAATGACGAAGCCGTTATTTTTGGTAAACATATTGTTACCAAACGGAAAGTAGCCTGGTATGGCGATACCGATTTTAACTATACCTATTCCAATATGACTAAAAAAGCTTTAAGCTGGACAAAAGAGCTATTAACCATAAAGAATACAATAGAAGCTAAAACAGGCGAAACCTTTAATTCTTGCTTGTTAAACCTATACCATAGTGGCGAAGAAGGTATGGCCTGGCACAGCGATGCAGAAAAAGATTTAAAAAAGAATGGAACCATTGCTTCTGTAAGTTTTGGTGCCGAACGTAAATTTGCCTTTAAACATAAACAAACCAAAGCAATCGTTTCAATGCTATTGGAGCATGGTAGTTTATTACTCATGAAAGACATTACCCAAGCCAATTGGCTGCATAGATTGCCACCAACAAAATTGGTTTCCAAACCCAGAATAAATTTAACTTTTAGAACTATCGTTATTTAGTAATGCAACATTTTGAAAATTGGTATTGTCAAAAAGCATGAAAATAATTAAACAATACTTTTATGAAAAAAGCAATTTTAGCAATGAAGACAATAGTGTTATTGGCAATGATTTTAAGCTTGAGTTTTACAAGCTGTAAAAAAGGTTGGTGGGGTTATGAAGAAGAAAATGGTGGTGGAGGTAAAGGCGGGGGAGGTAAAGGTGGCCAAACACATGTAAAGGGAATCATATATACCCAAGGCTGTGGAATTGGTATTTACGGAGATGGCTTATGGATTAAATTAGATGATGGCACTTTATTACAACCTTGTGCCCAATCGTTTCAAACACTTTGCCCTATTGTTTTGCATGAAGGCGACAGGGTAGAATTAAGCTATAGTGCTTACAAGGGTGATTATCCCGATTTTCAACCCTATTGCGATATGATGATGTTTCCTTTTAAAAGAGTTACCATTGATTTTATGACCGTAATAAACAAGCCCGTAGGTACATGCAAACCTGTTACTGTACCTAATAACTACGACCAACTGGATTTAGCGCAGGTAAACATAGGCGAAGCATCAATTGTAGGAACCAGTTTAAAACTAAATATTGGTTATAGCGGATGCAGTAAGAATGCCGAAAAATTCGGTTTAGTTGGCAAATTAATTAGTAAAGGAAGTACTTTAACCTATGAAATAAAACTAACAGATGCAGTACCAGAAATGTGCCAAGCTTATTTTACCGAGGATTTATGTTTTGATTTACAATCACTCAGAAATCCAACAAACAGTAGCAGGGTGAAAATTAAATTGATTGGATTCGGTAAAGAGTTAATATTGTAATATAATTAGTTAGTTTGTTTGCTAAAGCTAATTGAAACAAACCCCATAAAAAAAGAGAACCTAGGTTCTCTTTTTTTGTTATTGTATGATAAGCTAAAATTAAGCTTGTGGCTCTTGTGGAGTTTCAGGCTTAGGAGTTGGCTCAGGTTTAGGTAATAAAGCTTTGCGGCTTAATCTGAATTTACCTGTTTTTTTGTCAACCTCTATTAATTTAACCTGTATTGTTTCACCTTGTTGTAATACACCATCCATTTTATCAATGCGGTTCCAGCTTATTTCACTAATGTGTAATAAACCGTCTTTACCCGGTAAAAATTCAACAAATGCACCAAAGTCCATTATGTTTTTAACTTTACCTTCGTATACCTCACCAACAACCGGTACAGCTACTATGCCTTTAATTAACTGCATAGCTCTGCGTAAACTTTCAGCGTTGCTCGATGCTATTTCAACCACACCGTTTTTATCATTTTCGGTAATAGAAACAGTAGCACCCGTTTCTTTTTGAATACCTTGAATAATTTTACCGCCTGGTCCTATTACTGCACCAATAAATTCTTTATCAATTAGTAAAGTTTCAATACGCGGAGCATGTGGTTTTAAATCGTCAGCAGCAGCCGAAATAGTTTTATTCATTTCGTTTCTGATATGCTCACGACCGGCTTTAGCTTGGTTTAATGCTTCTTCAACCATTTCCCAACGTAAACCGTTTATTTTTATATCCATTTGGCAGGCAGTAATACCTTTTGCAGTACCTACTACTTTAAAATCCATATCACCTAAGTGATCTTCATCTCCTAAAATATCAGATAAAATAGCATATTTACCGGTAGTTTCATCGCTTACTAAACCCATAGCAATACCACTAACAGCACCGGTAATTTTAATACCTGCATCCATTAATGCCAATGAACCCGCACAAACAGTAGCCATACTTGATGAACCATTTGATTCTAAAATATCAGATACAATACGGATAGTATATGGACTTTCAATTAAAGGAGGTAATACACGTTTTAAACCACGTAAAGCTAAGTTACCGTGTCCAATTTCACGTCTTCCCGGTCCACGGTTAGGTCTAACCTCGCCAGTAGAGAATGAAGGGAAATTGTAATGTAACATAAACTTAGCATAACCGGCTAACATTGGGCTATCCAATAATTGCTCATCTAATTTAGAACCTAAAGTAACCGTAGTTAATGATTGTGTTTCGCCACGGGTAAATAAAGCCGAACCATGAGCAGCAGGTAAATAACTTACTTCTGTCCATATTGGGCGTACTTCATCCAATTGTCTACCGTCTAAACGTTGTCTTTCATTCATAATCATCGCACGAACTGCATCGTACTCTACATCATGAAAATATTTATTGCTTAAAAATTTATCAACTTCAGTTCCTTCCGGTAACGAAGCTTTAAACTCTTCTCTGATAGCTTTAAAGCCAGCGCTTCTTTCATTTTTACCTGCTTTTGATTTAGCTACTGCATATACTTTATCGTAAGCAAATGCACGAATAGCAGTTTCTAATTCAGGATTGCTGCGTTCGTGGTTATAAGTACGTACAGGTTTTTTGCCTCCTAACATTTCGCATAATTCCCACTGTGCTTTTATTTGTAATTTAATGGCTTCGTGAGCTACTTTTAAAGCAGCTAACATATCCACTTCACTTACCTCTTGGCACTCACCTTCAACCATGTTTAAGTCTTTTTCAGTACCTGCTACTATTAAGTCCATATCAGCACGCTCTAATTCGTCTTTGTATGGATTGATAACAAACTGACCATCAATACGTGCAACACGTACTTCAGAAATAGGTCCGTTAAAAGGAACATCACTTACTAATAAAGCAGCCGAAGCAGCTAAACCAACCAATGCATCAGGCATAATGTTTTGGTCAGACGATATTAAAGTTAATGCTACTTGCGTATCAGCATGGTAATCACTAGGGAATAATGGGCGTAAAGCTCTATCTACTATACGACTAATCAATACTTCGTAATCAGATAATTTAGCTTCTCTGCGGTGAAAGCTTCCCGGTATGCGACCTACGGAAGCAAATTTTTCTTGGTAATCAACCGTAAGTGGCATAAAGTCCATATCTTCTTTGGCTTCTTTAGCCGATACTACAGTAGCCATGATCATGGTATCACCCATTTTTACTACTACTGCTCCATCAGCTTGGCGAGCTAAACGGCCAGTTTCAATACTGATGGTTTTACCACCAATTTCAAATGTTTTAATTGTTGCTTGTGACATATTTTTTAAATTTTCAGCCCCATCTGTTTTACTTTTATAACTTTTACTTACTAAGATGGGATTAGTAAACGAAAGATTTTTCTGTTTTAAATTTTACTCCTTTAAAAACATAAAAGCAGGAGCTATATAATTGGCCCCTGCTTTCAATAAATTAATGTAGTGTTACCTCTTTTTTTAAATTCAAAGGCAACATTAGTTTTAATCCGAATATCTTATTTACGGATTTCAAGTTCTTTGATAATTGCTCTATAGCGGAAAACGTCTTTACGCATCAAGTAATTTAATAAAGAGCGTCTTTTTCCAACTAACTTTACAAGACTTAACTCTGCAGAGAAATCTTTTTTGTTAATTTTTAAATGCTCAGTAATGTGATTGATCCTCTCAGTGAAAAGAGCAATCTGACTTTCAGCAGAACCAGTGTCTGTTTTAGACTTAGCTGTACCGAATTTTTCGAAGATGGCTTGTTTAGCCTCGCTTGTCAAATGCATGATCTATTTTGTTTATTTTTAATGAATAAGGCTGCAAATGTAAAAAGTTTTTATTAGGAAACAAACATTCCCCTAAAAATTAGCCAGATGTGGCTTTAATTAAGCGTCAGCACAAAGAGAAAATATTTGCCATATTCCAACAGAACCTTTTTAATCTTAAATTGCCAAATATTTCCAATTTAAGTTTTGTCGGGCATTTATATCCATATTCCTTTTTGTAAGCAAGCGTGTTTCTACTGTAATTTCCATTTTTCAACCCAATTGAAAAATATAGACGATATGGTGGAGGCTATTTGCAAGGAAATACATTTGCGCCATCATTATTTACAAGACAAAACTTTAGCCAGCATATATTTTGGTGGGGGAACGCCCAGTTTACTTAATAACCAACAAATAGGGCAAATATTTGAAGCCATACAACAGTATTTTACTATAGCCAAAGGAGCCGAAGTAACATTGGAGGCCAATCCGGATGATTTAACCGCAGAAAAATTAAAGGAACTGAAGCAAACACCAATTAACCGCTTAAGTATTGGTGTACAAAGTTTTTTTGATGCTGATTTAAAATGGATGAATCGTGCGCACAATGTCAACCAGGCAGAAACAGCGATCGCTTTGGCCAAAGAGATTGGTTTCCATAATATTACCATTGATTTAATTTATGGAACACCCGGTTTAAGTAATGCCAACTGGCTAACCAATATCAATACCGCTTTGGCTTTAGGTGTAAACCATGTAAGCAGCTATGCTTTAACAGTAGAACCTAAAACAGCATTAGCCTCATTTATAGAAAAAGGAAAATATGCCCAAACCAACGATGAGCAAGCCGCAGAGCAGTTTGATATTTTGGTAAAAACCCTAACAGAAAATGGCTTTATACATTACGAAATAAGCAATTTTGGTAAAGCAGGGTTTTTAGCACAACACAATGGCAATTACTGGAAAGGCAAACATTATTTAGGGATTGGTCCTTCTGCACATTCCTTTAATACCCTGTCTCGCAGTTGGAACGTAGCCAATAACCAGGCATATATACAGGCATTACAAAATGATAACTTTGAATTAACGGAGGAGATACTCAGTGTAAATGACCAGATAAACGAATACATAATGACAGGTTTACGTACCATTTGGGGTTGCGATTTGGGTTTTATTGAACAGCAGTTTGGTGTGGCACATAAAGAACGTATACTAAAAGCAGCAACAAAGTTTATAACACAAGATTTACTTACTATTCAGCAGGGTATTTTATTAACTACCCCAAAAGGTAAGTTTTTAGCCGATGGCATTGCCGCTGATTTATTTTTGGTTTAACACAATAAAGCAAAACTATTGCTAATATTGGAGCTTAATTATTGATATACTAAATGAACGATTGGTGGCAAATAGTTAGTGTTACATTAATTTGTACCATTAAATTTATTATTGGTTTAGGAATGGCATTGGCTTATAATTTTAAACCGGTTGTTTTTTACTTGACTACAGTTGGCGGAGGTATGCTGGGGGTGTTTATTTACCTATACCTTTGGGACTTTATATTGCTTATAAAAAAGAAAATAGTAAAGCCAAAACCACATGTAGTGCATATAAAAATTAACAAGAGCATTCGTAGAATGGTTCGTTTTTCAAGAACGTGGGGTATTTACGGTATAGCACTGGTAACACCTACTATTATATCAATGCCGGTGGGTACACTTATTTGCAGAGCTATAGAAAAAAACAAATGGCATATTAAATTAGTCATGTTTTTTTCATTGAGCTTTTGGTCAATACTCATTATAACCTTGCAGAATCTGTTCAATATAGATGTACAGGCCTGGTTTAAATAAACAAAAAAATGAAAGTACTTTATGCCATTCAAGGAACCGGAAACGGCCATATAAGCAGGGCTCGCGAAGTAATTCCTATTCTAAAAAACTATTGCGAATTGGATTTACTCATTAGCGGTACACAAGCCGATGTACAATTACCATACGAAGTAAAATATAAGTTACAGGGAGTTGGTTTTGTTTTTGGTAAAGATGGTGGTATAGATATGGGCAAAAGTGTGAAAGACTTACACCCCATTAAGTTTATAAAAGACATTTATAAAATACCTGTTAAAGAATATGATTTGGTGATTAACGATTATGAGCCAGTGAGTGCCTGGGCTTGTAAAATACATCAGTTAGATTGTGTAGCTATTAGTCACCAGGCTTCTTTCCTGAGTAAAAATACGCCACGTATAAAAAAGCGCGATAAGTTTGCAGAAAACGTATTGAAAAATTATGCTCCTTGTACGGATAAAGTAGCCTTTCACTTTGATACCTACGATGACTTTATACATACACCCGTTATCAGGAGTGAGGTAAGGCAAATGGAGGTAAGTAATAAAGAACATATTGCTGTTTATTTGCCGGCTTATGCCGATGAAATATTGCTAAAACATTTCAATAAAATTCCATCAGTTCAGTTTGAAGTGTTTAGTAAACATACCAAACAGGCATATACCAAAAAGAACGTAACCGTAAAACCGGTTTTAAATAACGATTTTATTACAAGCCTTGCCAGTAGCAATGGTTTAATTACCAATGGTGGGTTTGAAAGTCCAGCGGAAGCTAGTTTTTTAGGTAAAAAAGTAATGTGTATTCCTATGGCTAATCAGTATGAGCAACTGTGCAATGCCAAAGCATTTAAATTGCTGGGTGGAACACGCGTAAAAAAAATAGAAGACAATTTTTACCAAAGAATAGAAAACTGGTTACATTTTGGTAAACCTATTCCCGTTAATTATAAAGATGAAACGGCTGCTATTATTGAAGGTATTATCAATAAGTATAAAAAATAACCATTGCAAGTTGTAGTAATATTTTACTTGCAATGACTCTGATAACGTTTATGCTTAACTAAATCTACGTTGTATTAATTTTTCTAAGTCTTTTACCAGTGCATTATCATGGCTCCAGTTATGCGAAATCTTTAATTCAGTCCAAATTAAGTTGGCTTCTGTTAAATCATCTGCACTGTTTATTTTATCAATAGATTTGGCATATTCCACTACATTTTCTTTGAATAACTCATTTACAAAAGCTATTTTTTTGTTTAATGAAATGGCGGTTTTTAAACTATCAATTTTAGGTTCAACAATTTTTTCAGCATGTTGGAATCCTTCTTTGTTGTGCGCCATTTTTTCGTTTAAACTTATTTCAGTTGCAGGCATCACCGTTTTACCAATACTGAAAAATGGAGCAGGTTTTTCTTTAGGCTCCTGTGCAGGTGTGTTTATTTCAAAATGAGGAGCAGTAACGGGGCTTCTGGTTTCTATTATTTCCTCCGCTTTTGGTTCCACAATTATTTCTTCCACAGGTGTCGCTGCTATAATTGGTTCTGTTCGAACCTCTGCTACAATAACAGGTTCATTAATAATAGCCGGTTGTTCTACAATTTCTTCTACAGCTGCAGGTGTTTCTTCCTGTACAGGAACAACTAAGGTTGGCTCAGGTTCAAAGAAAACTATATTGGGTGCCACTTCCGTTTGTTGAATAGTTGTTTCGGCTACCTCTGCAATATTATTAATGCTTAACTCTTCCTGTGAGCCCATCATAACAATATCTTTAAAGTTAAGCTCTTCTTTTTTCAACTCGTTCGATATGTTTTCTTTTAACTGAATTTGCTCTTCGTTTAAATCATTGGTTGTTTTTAAACGCAAAATAAGTTCGTACAAATCAGCACAATTTCTTTTTAAAACTTCTTTTTCAACTTCACTTAAATCAGCATGTGGTTTTAATATTTCGCTACTGTACATAGCCAAATCTTCTATACGGGTATTTATTTTTGTAATTAATTGAATAGCATTCATAATGGCAAAATTCACCAAATAAAATAATCATACAATAAATAGTAATAAACATGTGTTATTAACCTAAGCCCATATTTTACTACCTATTCTTCAGCTATTTTCTAATGGCATCGTATAATTAAAAAATAAAATAATTACTTTCGCCTGACCATGTTTATTGAACCTCGCGCACATACCGATAAAAAGAAAGGCTGGATTGAAGTTATTTGTGGATCTATGTTTTCAGGTAAAACAGAGGAACTAATACGTAGATTAAATAGGGCAAAAATTGCTAATCAGGCGGTGCATATATTTAAGCCAACTGTTGATACCCGTTACGATGAAACAGAAGTTGTATCGCACAATAAAAATTCCATTTCGTCTACACCCGTTAACTCTTCACTTAATATTTTGCTCATGGCAGGCGATGCCAGTGTTATTGGTATAGATGAGGCACAGTTTTTTGACAGCGAATTAATTTTTGTTTGCGAAAAATTGGCAGAACAAGGAGTAAGGGTTATTGTGGCAGGTCTTGATATGGATTATTTAGGCAAACCATTTGGTCCTATGCCTGCTTTAATGGCTATTGCTGAGTATGTAACCAAGGTGCACGCTATATGTATGGTATGTGGCGATATTGCTACCCATTCATTTCGCAAAATTAACAATGCAAGTTTGGTTATGTTAGGCGAGCAAGATACTTACGAAGCCCGCTGCAGGTATTGTTTCACCGAAGGGATGAAAACAACAGCATAAATTGTAATTGAAAGATAGTAAGAGTAAATTAGCTACCTGCTCCTACACCTGCTAAAAAGCCGGTTGTCCAAGCTGATTGGAAATTAAAACCACCGGTAACACCATCAATATCCAACACTTCTCCGGCAAAGTATAAACCTTTTATTTTACGGCTTTGCATTGTTTTAAAATCAATCTCGTTTAAGTTTACACCACCACAGGTAACAAACTCTTCTTTAAAGCCTGTTTTTCCTTCTACTTGGTAACTGTCATATAGTAAAGCTTGTACTAGCTTGTTTACTTGTTCTTTGCTTATTTCAGCCCAGTTTAATTTTGGGTTGATAGTGCTTTTTTCAAAAAGGTAGTCCAATAAACGACCCGGTAATTTAAAAGGGAATAAATTATTTACTTGTCTGTTAGGGTTAGCCGCTTTTATATTCATTAATTCATTGCGGCACGACTCTTCTTTTTTATCGTTTAACCAGCTTATAATTACTTCAAAATGGTAATTTTTTTCAGCTATTAAACGGGCTCCAAAACTTGATAAACGTAAAACGGAAGGTCCACTTAAACCCCAATGCGTAATTAATAATGGACCATTATTCTCCAGTTTTAAATCAGGAATTCTTATTTTTACCGGATTAACAGATACACCAGTAAGTTCGGTAATAGGGTTATTAGGTAAGTTAAATGTAAATAAAGAAGGTACTGGAGCTATTATTTCATGGCCTAAAGTTTTTATCCAGTTAAATTGTTCTTCTTTGGGACCACCACCGGTTGTTACAATTACTTTGTTACACTCAATGTTTTCACCGTCAGCTATATAAACTTTGAAACTCAAATCGCGCGTTTCAATTCGTCTAACTTCTTTATTCGTTAAAATTTCAATTTTAAGTTTTTTTACTTCCTTCATCAAGCAGTCTATAATAGTCTGACTGTCATCGCTAACAGGAAACATACGGCCATCGGGTTCAGCTTTTAATTTTACCTTTCTCGATTCAAACCATTTAACAGTATCAGTAGTGGTAAATCGGCTAAAAGCGCTTTTTAAGTGCTTTTCGCCCCTAGGGTATGAAAGCGAAAGTTGTTTCAAGTCGGTACAAGCATTGGTTACATTACATCTGCCACCGCCACTTATCTTAACTTTTTGCAATAATTTAGCTGTTTTCTCTAAAATAATTACCTCGGCTTCTGCGTTAGCAGAAGCGGCATTAATTGCTGCAAAAAAACCTGCAGCCCCACCTCCAATTACAACAATTCTCACTATAAATATTTTTTTAGTCTTAAAATTTGAGGCTGCAAAAGTAAGTGATTTTGAGGCTAAAATCCAAATTAAAGTTTATTCAGACTTTTTAAAGCACAAAAAAAGGCTGCCAAATTCTGGCAGCCTTTCTAATTGTTTTTCTATTAAATATTATTCAATTACCAAGCGTTTTGTTGCGCTTGCGCCATTGTCTAATTTAATATTAACTAAGTAAATACCTTTGTTTAAATAGTCAATATGAATAGTTTGTTCAAAGCTATTTAACGCAGTAGTAGTATTCACCAATTTACCTGTAACGTCAAAAATGTTAATTTCATTGATACGGGCATTGTTTCTGTCCATACTAACTGTTAATACATCTTTAGCAGGGTTAGGGAATAATAATACACTGTTAGCATAGTTTACTACTTCTTTTACACCAACGCTTAAGCTAAACTGAGCAGCAATTCTAGGAGCTACGAAACGTACGATAGTATCGCAATAAGCTTTACCTCTGGTTGCACTCATCATTGGGTTAGTTAACATTGATAATGAATCAGCTCTTCTTCCTGCACCTGCACTTGGAAAATCAATAGATTGAACAGTTGGTCTGTCCCACCATTCCCAAGGAGCACTTTCGTAAGGGAAACCTGTAATAAATGGATATAAATTATTGGTATTGCTGGTAACAGCTAAACCTCTTACGCTGATAGCATCGTTATAAGCACGTGCATTTATTGTGCTGTTAATACCTAGCGAATTAGCAAAAGGTACTACTACACCTGCACCACTGGCACTAGGAATAACAGTAATATTACTACCCGGTACCACAACATTTCCTGTTCTGTAAGGTGCGTATGGATCGCTAGGGCATTGTAAACCTACAATCGGTAAAGTGTTGTTATCCATCCAGGCAGAGTCGCCCATTGCACCTCCAATATTAAATACCATATGTGCATTACCTGAAACAGTAGTTTCGCCACCATAATTAAAGAATGGAAGACCACCTAAACCGTTCCAGTCGCCCAAAGTGTCAATGTTAATCATTGGATCGAAACCAATTTGAAATTTAGGATTGGTAATAATATCTTGTACTTTATCAACTGCTGCAACACCTAAAGCAACGTATCCACCTGTACCTTGTCCGCCAACAATAATTTTTGAAGTATCAATTCCGTATGCGGTAGCGTTTGTTCTAGCAAAACGGATTGCATTGCGTACGTCTTGGATAGCGCGGTAAGTAGCTTTAATTAATTGTTGTGCTGCATCAACCTGAACTGTAGTTTGCGGATTCCATCCTAAACGGTAGTTAATAGCAAATACTACATAACCTCTTTTAGCAAATTTGGTAGCCATTTCAACAATTGAGCTATCGTTTTTGTTACCGGTAGGCTGTTGGTTAATAATAGCCGGTAAGTAACTTCCTGTGTGTGCTAATATAATTACAGGTCTTTTTGCAATAGTATCTCCTGTTGGAGTGTAAATATCGCAACGTAATTTAGCGGTAATAATAGGAGAGTTTACTCCCGGTTGATATTGAAGATTGATAGTACGGTTACTATCATATTCAATGTCAGAAACTTTGTTGTAGTTTTGGAAAACCTCATCAACATAACGCGTTTGTGCATTTACACCTAGGCTAATTAGTGCCAATGTAACAATGCTAAGTACCTGTAGTAGTCTTTTTTTCATTTTATTTGTTCATTTTAGTGTTGGCAAGTAAACACTTTTTCTAAGAACAAAAAATCAAATTTTACGGGGTAAATCTACTTTACTATACACATTACTTGCCTTTCTCATTTATCGCAACAAAGGATTTGTTAACTAGTAAATCATTATTGAGAAATGAATTTTCCAATGCAGGTTTCTAATGTTAAACCGGGTCCAAAACCGCAGGCAAATACATTTCCACTTCGCTTTTCGTACATCATTTTCTGGAGCACAAACAAAATAGTAGCTGAACTCATATTGCCATAATGTTTCAATACATCATACGAAGCGCTTACCTGAGTGTTGCTCAATTGTAGCTCCTTTTGAATGCTTTCAATAATTTTTCTTCCTCCGGGATGAATGGCCCAGTTGTCAATATCGCTTATATTTAATTGGGCCAGTTTTAAAAGCTTATGTAACATTTTACTGATACCACTTTCAATTAATTGCGGAATAAAAGCACTTAAGGTCATTAAAAAACCATTTTCATTAATATGCCAGGCCATGTCTTTTTTGCCATCAAACATTACTTCGCTATAAAACCGGTTTAGCTCTATTACATTTTTATGTAAGGCCTTACCGCTCACTATACAAGCAGCAGCACCATCTGCAAACAATAAATTGGCTGCTACATTATCCATGGAATAATGTTTTTGAAAATGGAGCGTGCATAATTCAACCGATACAATTAATACTTTACTATCAGCGTCCGCTTTACAAATGGCATTGGCTATTTTTAAAGCATGAAAAGCAGCATAACAACCCATAAAGTTAACAGATGTTCTGTTGGTTGAGTTGGGCAACTGTAGTTCTTCTAATAAAATTAAATCAAGCCCCGGAGCTGCCATTCCTGTACAGCTAACAGTTATTAAATGTGTAATGGTGTTTAATTCGTTGGGGCTTTCAAGACAATTTAAAATAGCTGTTTTACACATTTGCGGAGCTACCTTAAAAAATACATCCATTCTTTTGTTTACCGAAGGAAAGTTGTTGTTTAAATCAAAAGGTAATAGTTCCCGTTCATTGGCTTGCGCTCCATAATCAGGAATAGCACTGTAGCGTGTTTCAATACCTGATTTTTCATACATCAGTTGAATGCGCCTTTTGTCTTTTTCATCAATGGAGTAAAAGTTTTGCATAAAGGCTGCAATATCCATTTGATTCATTTTATAGGGTGCAGTGGCTGTTCCAATGGTATTAATAAAACTCATCAGTGTAATTGTTTAACTACTATTTCTAAAATAAAATAAGCACTCAGGCTTACTGACGATAACATATTCATTTGCATAGTGTTTTTAAAATCTGCCTTTGAATAATCGTTGAATACTTGGTAAGCCCACCACAAAAAATAAATAACCACCGGTGCTAAAAAGCCCTGGAACCAATAAAAATGCAAGAATTGAGGTGTAATAAATACAGTTTGTATAAAAAATAAAAGTGTTCCGATAATAAAGAGCATGGCGGAAAATATAAAAGTACCTTTATAGCCCAATAACAAGCTCAGTGTAAAATCGCCCGAAGCTTTATCTTGCTTGTGCTGGTATATTTGCGATAACGGATAGGTGGCGCCAATAAGCAAGGAGGGGACAAAAAATATAAACGATGGGAATGTTTCTGCTTTAATATTACTGCTTAAACAAAAGAACAAAACAGCAAATAAATAACTTCCTTGAAAAAAGCTAACTGTTATCCAACTGGCAAAAGGGAACTTTTTTAAGCGAATGCCTTTAAAGCTATAAGCACGTGAAGCCAATATATATAACATAATAAAAAAAGCAAAGCCAAGGCTAACTACACAGCACAATACCAAACCAATCATATCAAAAATGAAACTTGCATAGAATAAGTTTTTACTTGGCATGGGTGGATTTTTTAAACCGCCAATGCTTTCTGTGTCTTTATCCATATAACTGTTGTAACCATTGCTTGCAGGGTAAATAAATAAGTGCAAAGCTAAAAAGCCGGTAATGGCTTTGGTTAAGTCAATATTGTTTAAGCAAGCCAAAGCAAAGAAATATACCGGCATTAAAAAAAGGCTAAATGGTATACGCAGTAGCTTGATGGTATTTTTATCAAAAATGTTAAGCACACCGCATATTACAGCTTTAATATTAAATTGAAGTTACATGAATATGTTTTTGTTTTGTAATATGTCGGTTAACTTACTTTTTTAGAATAACTTGCAGGAATAAAGCTAGACAGGCTATTTATCTACGTTATCATAAAAATAACTTAAATGTATAAATACAGTCGTATTTTTTTAAAGTATTAATAAATTCGTAAAAAAAACAAAGCGTATGGCAAAACAAGTTACACCTCATATTTTATTAGTGGAAGATGAAAGTACGCTGGGCTTTTTATTAAAAGAAACCTTACGTGTAGAAGATTATACCATTCGTTTGTGCAAGGATGGTGAAGAAGGTTTACGTTCTTTTCAAAACGAACGGTTTGATTTGTGCATTTTTGATGTCAATATGCCAAAAATGACCGGTTTTGAGCTGGCAGAAAAAGTACGTGAAAAAGATGAGCATGTGCCTATCATATTTTTAACAGCCAATTCAAATGAAGAGGATAAGTTAAAAGGGTTTCAAATAGGAGCTGACGAATACATAACAAAACCATTCAGTACACCGGAGTTATTAGCAAGGATAAAAGCTATTTTAAAACGCAGTTCCGCTAAACCTGAAACAGAATTATCTGCCAAAGATGAAGTAATAGAAATAGGCCATACTAGGATTGATTTAATCAATAATACCATTCAGGTAAGTGGTATTGATAAAAAAATAAGTAATACCGAAGCTACTTTGTTAAAGCTATTGGTTGTTAATAAAAATGCACTTTTGCCAAGAGCCAATATACTACTGCATGTATGGGGGCGAAATGACTTTTATACTGCCCGAAACTTAGATGTTTACATTAATAAAATCAGAAAACTACTTAAGGAAGATACTTCTGTTTCTATTGATAATATACATGGTAGTGGCTTTAAAATGGTGGAAGTATAAGTTTTAATGATTTTGAAAGCATATAGCTTTTATTAGATTTGTTTGAAGGCTTCGTTACACTCATCAATAACATGCGGTTTATTATTTTAAGTTTTTGTTTGTATTTAGTGATGGGCTCAAATCATATTTGTGCGCAAACAAGCAATGGAAATAACCTTTCGAAAAACGACAGCATTACTCTATTGGTTGAAAAAGCCAATCAAATAGGTTATGGCAATATTTTTAAAGCGTTAGAGTTTGCCAAACAAGCATCAGCACTAGCTGATGAAACAAATTCTAAAGCACATAAAATAACAGCCTATAAAACATTAGGAGCTTATTACTACTTAGCGGGCAATTTTTATCCGGCTATTGGCGCTTACCAAAAAACACTAAAGCTGGTTGATGCAAACAGCAAAGACCAAGCGGAGCTATTATTTGCACTTGGTAATATTAACTATGCTTTAGGTAATCTGCCACAAGCTATTGGTTTTCATTTGGAGGCATTAAAAATTTTCGAATACTTAAAATTATCTGCCGATTTATTAAACTCCTATGTTTCTATAGCCGCTGTTTATGAAAGACAAAACAACTTTACCAAGGCTATTGAATACAACTTAAAAGCCTCAAGTATTTTCGAGCAAACCAAAGCTCCGTTGCGCCAGTTAAATATTATTGAAAACATTGGTAATATTTATTCATTGCAAAAAAAATACGAACGCGCTATTGCTTATTATAACAAGGCATTACAAATTTATGTATCGTTAAATAACAAAGCAGGTGAGGCTGTTACACTGCAAAGTTTAGGTAAACTGTATTACCAGCTAAAGCAATATAATCAGGCACTGAAGTATTATCAGCAGTCGTATAAAATTGCACAAATGGCTCAGTCCGAAGCATTGGCTACCAGTAACCTGATTGGTTTAGGTAATGCAGAGTTTATGTTAAACAATTATGGCGAGGCTGAAAAATATTATAAAAAAGCTTTGCAAAAAGCCAAATCACTGAATCAAAGGTTTGAACTAAAAGATGCATACGATGGATTGAGTTTAATAGCCAAAATAAATAACCAAAGTTTTAGTTCAAAAACCTATTCCATTTTAAGTAATCAAATAAAAGATTCGTTGTTTAACGATTCCATATTGGCCAGTATTACAAATATCCAGTTGTTTTACGATAAAGAAAAATCGCAGCAGCAGGTTGCCTTATTAAAGCAAAACGAGGAACTAAGCAAGGAGCAATTAGCCAAAGAAATACAAGTGCGTAATATGTTATTGGCTATTGTTGCCTTAATGATATTACTGGGTTTTGTGTTTTTCTATTTTTACAGGAAAAATAAATTAATCGGGCAGTCATTAGAACAACGGAATAAACTGTTGGCTAACCAAACAGATGAGTTGCGTGGATTGAATAAAGTAAAGGACCGTTTTTTTAGCATTATAAGCCACGACTTAAGAAACAATTTAACTACGATGAAATTGTATTTTGATTTGATGAGCAATAAGAAATACAAGCCTGAAAATACGGAAGAGTTAACCAAACAGATAGCTTCATCGGTTGAAAACAATATAGATTTACTGGAAAACTTATTGGTATGGGCTGCTGCGCAAATAAAAGGGGTACCTTTAAAGTTTGAAGCCATCAATATATTTGAAATGGTGGAGAGCAATATTAAGCTGGCTTCGAGTGTTGCACATCAAAAAAATATTGATTTACAAAACCGTTGCGAAGCAGACTATGCTGTTTATGCCGACTTAAATACAATTAACCTGGTACTCCGTAATTTAATAATGAATGCTATTAAGTTTACCCCTGAAGGTGGTGTGGTGGGTATTGAAACGGTTAAATTGGCTGAGGCTGTTAAAATATCGGTTATTGATAATGGTGTGGGTATTAGTAAAGATAAATTAGATAAACTTTTTACCGAGCACCAAAACCCAAGTACACAGGGTACGGCCAATGAAAAAGGAACCGGTTTAGGTTTAATGCTGTGTTACGATTTTATTAAGCAAAACAAGGGTTGTATATACGCCAACAGTGAGGAAGGGCAAGGTTCTACTTTTACTTTTGAATTGCCTCTTTTTGTCGGGTAAAAATATTAAGTATTTTTCACCTACTATTTTTTACGGTTCACCTACTTTTTTAAACGCTTCGCCTAAACACTATTTTGTGTTTGTAAATTGATTTTACATTTGTACCATAATTATAAATAAAAATGGAAAATTCAATTAACGACAGAACTCATTCAAAAGGTACGGGTAAAGTGTTGGGCGGAATAGTTTTATTAATTGTGGGAGTAGTTTTATTTGCTCGTCAATTAGGTGCAGACTTACCTTACTGGTTGTTTCGCTGGGAAATGTTTTTAATAGTACTGGGTGTTTTTATGGGGGCTAAAGATTCTTTTAGACGGAATGGCTGGATAGTTTTGGTTTTAATAGGCTCTTTTTTCTTAATTGATGATTTGATTATAGATATAAGATTGATTAAGTTTTTTTGGCCAACAGTTATATTGATTTTGGGAGCCACCATGATTCTTGCTCCTAATAGAAAAAAAGCATGGAACAGATGGAATAACAAAAATGACCGTTTTGACGGAGACGGTATAAATAACACCAATGATTTTATTGATTCTACGGCCGTATTAGGTGGCGTAAAAAAAAATATTGTAAGTAAAGATTTTAAAGGAGGCGAAATTTTTAATGTTTTTGGTGGCACGGAAATTGACTTATCGCAGTCTGATATTAACGGAGTAGTGGAGTTGGAAATTACCCAAGTATTTGGCGGTACCAAGTTAATTTTACCGGCTCATTGGGAAGTAAAATCGGAAATAACAGCAGTATTGGGTGGCATTGAAGATAAACGTAAAAATTTATCGGCACTTAACATTGCAGATGGCAAAGTACTCATTTTGCGTGGTACTAGTGTTTTGGGGGGAATAGATATTAAATCATTTTAAGTAATAATTAGTTAAACATTACAAGTATGGTATTTTTAGTAAAATTAGTATTTAGTATTTCAACAGTTGACAATGGTTTTCATTTTGATGATCAGTTACGTGTTATCATGGCAGGTAATAAACATGAGGCATTAATGAAAGCTAAAGTTTTGGGAATTAAAGAGGAAGAGCATTTTATGAATGATTCACTTACCTCGGTTAGTTGGAAATTTGTTGATGTAATGGAAATAAAGGCATTGACAGATTTGCAGGATGGCATGGAATTATATTCACATACCCGCGAGAATGAGCCAAACGATAGTTATGCTGCTTATGTGCAACAAACAGCCCGTAACCTGGCTGTAGAAATGATTGAATTGTAAAAAATAAAGTATTGAATAATAATATACGCGTACTCATTTTTTTTGGTAGTTGGTTTATACTTTGGGCCTCTATACAATGGGGTATTTTACTAGGGTTTCATCCATCACTTTCATTTACATTGGTTGATGCTATTGTAACCAATTCCGTTATCGCAACCATTGCTTGTGCGTTGTTTTACATTGGCAAAAACACGCAGCCTACACGCAAGTTACTTACCAATCCCATCATAATTTTAGCAGCCTGTGTTTTTATAGCCTACCATATGGAAAGGCTGCTTATATTTTATATTCTTGACAATAACGAAGCCTATTGTGAATTTTTTACCGGAGCTATGAATCTGAGGCTCGCATTTAATTTCCTCATGATTTTAAGTGTAGCCATTTTAAGTTGGATGTGGAATTACAAATCGACTATGCACGAAGATTTGCAGATTCAAAACGATAATGAAAAACTATTGCGTGAAGCAGAACTTTTAAATTTACGCCAGCAAATACAACCCCATTTTTTATTTAACAGTCTTAACTCTATCAGTGCTTTATTAGGTTCAAAGCCCGAGTTAGCGCGTAAAATGATTCAGGAATTAGCTGATTTTTTACGAGGTACTTTAAAAAAGGACGATCAGCAATTACTTACTTTGGCTACCGAATTGCAGCATGTACAATTGTATTTAAACATTGAAACCATTCGTTTTGGACACAGGTTACAGGTGGAAACCAATATAGAAGCAGGTACTGAACAATTATTAGTTCCCAGCCTTATTATTCAACCTATAGTTGAAAATGCTATTAAGTTTGGTTTATATGGCACTACCGAAAATATTGTAATAAGTATTGTTTGTAAAAAAATAAACGATATGTTGGCTATAGAAATCAGCAATCCTTTTGATGCCGAAACTTACCAGGCAAGTAAAGGGGAAGGTTTTGGATTAATGAGTATTGAACGCAGGCTTTATTTATTGTTTATGCGAAATGATTTGTTAAAAATAACCAATACCAATAATGTATTTAATGTTCAACTTTTTATTCCTCAACCTGTAAAAAATAAAGATGAAAGCTGTTCTTATAGATGATGAACCTTTAGCCAGAAGCCTCGTAGCGGAGTACCTGCAAACTTACACGCAAGTGCAGGTTGTTGCAGAGTGTAATGATGGTTTTGAGGGTATAAAAGCCATTATGCAACATAAGCCTGATTTGGTTTTTTTGGATGTACAAATGCCTAAAATTACAGGGTTTGAAATGCTGGAATTGTTAGACTATAGGCCTCAGGTTATTTTTACAACTGCTTTTGATGAGTATGCTATTAAGGCTTTTGATCAAAATGCAATAGACTATTTGTTAAAGCCTTTTAGCAAAGAAAGATTTGATAAAGCCATGCTTAAACTAATGAATAATACCAATCAAACAGACATGCAGAAAGAAGGCGAGGAGTTAATATTAACCACGGCTAACAATGAAGCAGAGAAAAGGGTAGTGGTGAAACATGCAGGGGTTATAAAAATTATTCCTACCGTTGATATTTTTTATTTTGAAGCGTACGATGATTACGTAAAAATACATACGGCTGAAAACATTTTTGTGAAGAAAAAAACAATGAGTTATTTTGAGCAAACGCTGCAACAAACGCAATTTGTGCGCGTTCACCGCTCGTATATTATACAGGTTAACCAATTGACTAAAATTGAACAGTTGGATAAGGACACACACGCTGCCATTTTAAAAACAGGGGTACGTATTCCTTTAAGTAAAACGGGCTATCCTAAATTAAAAAGTGTTTTGGGACTTTAGCTTATTAAAGCGTAATTGCACTTGTATTCCAATTGCATTAACACATGAAAATTTCAATGATTGTAGCTGCTGATGAGCAAAACGGAATTGGTAAAAACAACCAATTGCTTTGCCATTTACCTGCTGATTTAAAATATTTTAAAAATTTAACTACAGGCCATGCTATTTTAATGGGCCGAAAAACTTTTGACAGCATTGGTAAACCTTTACCTAACAGAGTAAACATTGTTATTTCGAGAAATGTAAAGGCTATTGATGGATGCGTTGTCTTTGATACTGTAACAGCAGGCATTGATTATGCAAAATCATTGAATGAAACAGAGCTTTTTATTATTGGAGGGGATAGTATTTTTAAACAAAGTCTGGAACAAACAGATGTAGTTTACTTAACCCGCATTCACCATACTTTTGAAGCAGATACTTTCTTTCCTGCATTGGGTAACAGTTGGAAATTACTGGAAGAAACGGCTTGTAAAGCAGATGAGAAAAATAAGTTTGATTATACTTTTAAAACTTTTGGTAAAACCAATTGATTTATTTTTTTAATAATAATACCACGGCATAAGCTACTATACCTTCTTCGCGGCCAATAAAACCCATGGTTTCATTGGTGGTGGCTTTTATACTGATATCATCAATAGTAATATTACATATTTGTGCAATACAACTTTGCATACTGGCTGCATAAGGCATAATTTTAGGCTGTTGGCATACTACTGTGGTATCAATATTGCCAATTTTATAACCTTTATCGGTAATTAATTCCATTACTTTTTGTAACAGAATTTTACTATCAACTCCTTTAAATGATTGGTCTGTGTCGGGAAAGTGTTTGCCAATATCGCCTAAAGCCAATGAGCCTAAAATAGCATCGCAAATAGCATGTAATAATACATCAGCATCACTGTGGCCAAGAATACCTTTTTGAGCAGGAATTTTAATACCTCCTAACCAAAATTCACGTCCTTCCTGTAGCTGATGAACATCGAAACCAAAACCTATACGCATGTGCTTGTATTAATTATCTAAAGGAACATCAGCGTTTTTCTTTTTACCTGTTTCATCTTTTTGTTCCACAAATGCATCAAAGTCAAATGTTAAACTGAAACGTAAAGTATTTTCTAATGGATGGCGTTGTTGGAAAGGCCATATGTAAGCCACGTCTAATCCAAAAACATTGTATTTAATACCTATACCAAAAGTAGCATACTGTCTGTTACCTTTTGTAAAAGGCTCGTGGAAATAACCACCACGCAAAGCAAATTGTTTATTGTACCAATATTCTAATCCTGAAGCTATATTAATTTCATCCATCTCTTCACTAAATCCACCCGGTGCATCGTAAAACGATTGAATCATTCCTTGTACTACCGGTACGTTAGGATCCATTCCTTTATCGTAAATTGGTTTGCCGTTACGCAATGAGTCACCATTATTTCTTGAGTTACGTAATTTATATGGATTGGTAGGAACCAGTAATTTATTGGCATCAACCATAATGGCTATACTGTTGTATTTATCAATATCAATATTAGCATAACCACCTAAACGTAAATTAATAGGAATAAAGTTTTCAAACTGGGCTGAAGTATAAGTTAGTTTTGAACCAATGTTAGAAATAACACCACCAAAACCATAACTGATTTTGTATTTATTGCCAGATGCTCTGTCTTTATAAGTGTAATCGTTGCGGTAATAAGCACTGATATCACCCGCATAAGAAACACCCGCATCAATAGGGGTTTGCGATTGGTTAAACCCTCCGGCTAAGTTGGAATAAATGTAGCGGAAAGCTACACCTAAACTGAATTTTTCATTTAATTTGGTACTGTAGCCTAAGTCAATAGCAAACTCATTGGGTGTAAAATTACCTGTGCTTGCACCATAATTATCGGTAAACTGAATTTGTCCAAGCGAAAAATAACGCAATGAACCTGCTATGGCTGAACGTTTATCTAACTTGTAATAAGCGGTTAAATATGATAATGAAATATCGGGAACTAAATTACGTAACCAAGGAGTATATGAAATAGCCACGGCTCCATTTTTTGTATTGAAAGGGACTTTGGCTAAATTCCAATGCATTGCATTTACATCGTCAGGTAACGCAGCACCGGCATCACCTAGAGCACCCGCACGGGCATCAGGCGAAATACCTAAAAAAGGCACAGCAGTACTTATTGAGTTTTGACCATTTTGTAAATCCTCAGTAGTGATTTTTTTTGCTTGACTAAAAGCATTTAAAAATAAGTGTGCGCCAATGATGGCTAATCCTAGTTTTTTAAAATTCGGCATCGTTATATTTCTCATCTCTTTAACGGGTTGCAAAAGGATATTTTACAACGTGTTTTTTAATAATGTAATTAATGTTTAGTAGAGATGTGTCTTCTATAGGTTTTAGTTCAAAAATTTGAACGTGCAATATAGGTTTTTAGTGGAAAATTGGAATATGCTAAATTATTTTTACGTAAATAAGTAATTTCTAATGGTTTGTTAACAAAAGGATAAGACAAAATTATTGGCTAAAAAGGAGGTTTTAGTAATGAGGAATATAAGCATTTTTATGCTTTTTGTTACTGAACTGTATAGTGTAATTGCACCAATCCTTTCTCAAATTGTTTGCTGCTGTTTAGCTTTAAGCGTTGCTCAGGTCCATTATTATCAAATAAGGGAATGCCTTTTCCCAATAAAACAGGAATGACTGAAATGTAGAACTCATCAATCAGCTTACTTTTGAGCAGCTCGTTAATTATTTGGGCTCCACCATCAACAAAAATGTTTTTTCCCTGTTGTTGTTTTAGGTCTTTAACTAACTGCTGCAGGTTGTCGGTATAAAATTTCAGTTTATCTTTACCGGGCTTGGGTGTGCGTGTAATCACATAAACGTCTTTACCCGGATATGAGTGCTCCGGAACTATAGTTAATACTTTGTCGTAGGTTCTACGCCCTATAATAATGGTATCAATACCTTTCATAAATTCCTGGTATCCGTAATCTTCTCCTTCCTGTTCAACTGTATTTAAAAAGGTAAGGTCATCATTGGGAGTAGCTATATACCCATCTAAACTGGTTGCTATGTAAACAATTACTTTTCTTTCGCTGTTCATGGTTTGTTTTTTAGCAAAAGTATGGATGTGTAAACAATCCAAATTGTACAGAATTTACCTGCTTACGGCTGTTGTTTCTGAATGCGTTGGGCGATAGGTTGCAAATTTTTTTGAAGGTTTTTATAAAGTGTGACTGGTCGTAGAAACCAACTTGTAAGCCAATATCGGTTAATGATTTAGTTGGACATTTTGTGATAAGCTGAATGGCTTGGTTGACTTGCAGTAAATGCAGGTATTGAATTGGGCTTACGCCTACTGTTTGGTTAAAATAATGTATAAATGTTTTAGGGCTTATTTTTAATTCACCGGCTATTTTTCCCATGGTTCCTTTTTGTATTTGGCTGGATTGGATGGTATGAATAGTTTGAATGACTTCCTGTTTAATTTCTTTTGGTTTGAAATGTTGAAGCATGAAATTTTCAAATGAAGGAAGGAAGCTATCCAAGGAAATGTTTTCGGTTTGTTCGTGTACAAACTCTTTCATCAGCTTATTGCCTATTATTTGGGTATCTATAGCTGTATTGGTTAATGCTGCCGGACTGATTCCGAATATTTGGTATAAACCCCAAGGTTTAAAAAGTATGCCAACAGAAAGGTGTTTACCTTTGGTTTGCGTAAGGATAGGGTTTGTATGCAACCCACTAATCCAACTGCTTAGATATTTGGTACTATAGGTATCATTCAGGTCTTTTACTTCAAAGCATTCTCCTAGGTTAAAAACCAATTCCTGGTTAAGCATGGGGTACGTAATGAGCGATGTTTCAAACTGATCGGCCAGGTTTAAGTAAAAGCAATCTATTGATTGACTTAGCGAACTTGTTGGTATGTGTATTTTTGATATCAATACTTGTTTGAAAAATAATGGCAATAAAAAAACTGCTTTTGATTTTTATTTCAAAAGCAGTTTTTAATTTTATAGTTTAATTAAGCATCAGGATGTGTATCGGCAAGTGGGCTTGTCAATGGCTGATTGTTTTCTGCTTTCTTTTCAGCTATTCGTTTTGCTTCTTCGTCCAGTTGTAATTTCTCTGCATCCATGGCTTCTATTTCCTGGTTGCGGTATTCGAACGGACGTTTGCCTAAAATAACTTCTAAGTCGGCTTGGAATATGATTTCCTTTTTCAATAACTCTTGTGCTAATATTTCTAAAAGGTCTTTCTTTTCAGTTAATAAAGCTTTCGTTTTCTGGTAACAAGTGTCAATTAATAAACGGACTTCTTGATCAATTAATTCAGCTGTTTTATCACTGTATGGTTTTTGAAAACCGTATTCCTGATTGGCATCGTAAAAACTTAAGTTCCCTACTTTATCATTCATACCATATACGGTCACCATAGCATAAGCCATTTTAGTAATACGCTCTAAATCGTTCTGTGCACCTGTACTTATTCTGTTAAATATAATGTCTTCTGCTACACGACCACCTAAAGTCATACACATCATATTTACCATTTGTTCGGTGGTATATAAATATTGGTCTTTAGGCAAATACTGCGCATAGCCTAAAGCTGCTACTCCACGCGGAACTATACTTACTTTTACCAATGGGTCAACATGCTCTAAGAACCAACCTGCAATAGCGTGACCAGCTTCGTGGTAAGCTACTATTTGTTTTTCGTGGTCCGAGATTACTTTGTTTTTCTTTTCTAATCCACCAATTACCCTGTCAATAGCTGCCTGGAAATCAGCCATGTCGACCATTTCCTTGTTTCTACGGGCGGCAATTAAAGCAGCTTCGTTACATACGTTCATTATTTCAGCTCCGGCAAAACCAGCAGTTTGTGTAGCTAACTTGGTTTCTTCTACATCGTTGGCTAGTTTAAGTGGTTTTAAATGCACTCTGAAAATAGCAGCACGGCCTTTTAAGTCTGGTTTGTCAATAGAGATTTGTCTATCAAAACGTCCCGGACGTAATAAAGCTGAATCTAAAATATCAGGACGGTTGGTTGCGGCTAAAATAATAATACCTATATCGGTACCAAAACCATCCATTTCCGTTAGTAATTGATTTAAGGTATTTTCTCTTTCGTCATTGGCTCCTTGCATGGCATTTTTACCACGGGCGCGTCCAACGGCATCTATCTCATCAATAAATATAATACAAGGTGCTTTTTCTTTGGCTTGTTTAAATAAATCGCGCACACGACTAGCTCCAACACCCACAAACATTTCTACGAAATCAGAACCTGAAAGCGAGAAGAAAGGTACACCTGCCTCACCTGCAACGGCTTTGGCTAAAAGGGTTTTTCCTGTTCCCGGTGAACCAATTAATAAAGCTCCTTTTGGAATTTTACCACCAAGGGTTGTATATTTTTTTGGGTTTTTAAGGAAATCAACAATTTCCATTACCTCTTCTTTGGCTTCATCTAAGCCTGCAACATCTTTAAAGGTTATGTTTACGTTACTTTCTTTATCAAATAACTGGGCACGGCTTTTTCCTATATTAAATATTTGTGCACCGCCTCCACCTCCGTTGCCACCCATTCTGCGCAGCATAAAAAAGGTAAATCCAATTAACAGTAAAATAGGTAACCAGTTTACTAAAAAGTTAGAGGTTTCTCTGGTATTGGCAAACTCAACAGGAATTTTTTCATTTGTGGTAAAGTCTTTTTGTACTTCATCCATGTTTTTTTCAAATTGTTGTAAGTCGCCAATTTCAAAATAATAATGCGGACCTACCTCTTCTACAAAAGTTCCCTGTCCTTTTATTTCTTTATATTTTGCATTGTTAAGAGCCGCTTTTTTTATAAATACTTCAGCTCGCTCTTTATTCACCACCATTATACGTTCTACATCATGTGTTAAAATCATGTTGTTACGCACATCAAACCAAGTAGTTTTTTTTGCAAAGTCGCGTGGCATAAGCCACAAAACCAGCATTACTACTGCAATAACACCATAAATCCAATAGAAATTGAACTTAGGCATATTGGGTTTCTTGGGTATGGGGTTGTTGTCGTTTTTAGGTTTTAAATCATTTGAATTAATATCAGCCATTGATTATTGAGATTATTATTTGTGTTAGGTTATGTTAAAGTTTATTGCTTTGTCAAAACTACAAATAGTTTCGAGCTAGCAAAATGTAATTTTAATTCTGTAGTATATTTTGCTTTGGATAGAACCATGCTTTTTCTATGGGTATTATCCAGTTGGTATCAAATTCTTGTTTGGTGCTTACTTGATTGTTAAATGTTTTAGCTAACGGGCTTACTAAATTTTGATGGATGCTTTCCAATAGATTTGATTTTCTATAAACGGTTAATTCATCGTTATCTAAAACCTGTATAGCTAAACGATTGAATAAGTTAAGACCTGTTTCAGCTTCTATTTCTTTTACTAAATGAACGGATTTGTCAATTCCGCACCCGCTTATTTCGTTAAAACTTTCATCAACCATAAATACCAAGAAACAATTGTGTAAAATGGCAAATGCTGCTTTTAACTGATTGCTATGGGCTGTCCAGCTTTGAATAAATGGAGCTGCTTTTTCTTGAATAAGGTTTACTTGGGTGGGTGTTAATAATTTATCACTTGCATATACCCAAACTTTAGCGTGGGCCGGCATATTTTCAAATGGTGTTGTCATTCAACAGGTATTAGTTTTTCTACCATGTTACAAAAATCAAACCAATGACAGTATGGCTGAATTGTTATTGGTTTTAACAAAAAGAGCGAAAATTTTAGTTTTCGCTCTTTTTATTATCTATTTAATAACGCCTAGTTCTTTGCCTACTTTGGTAAAGGCTGCTATGGCTTTATCTAAATGTTCTCTTTCGTGTCCGGCTGATATCTGCACTCTTATACGGGCTTGCCCTTTAGCCACTACCGGATAATAGAAACCTATTACATAAATACCTTCTTCTAATAATTTTGAAGCAAAGTCTTGGGATAATTTAGCATCATATAACATAACGGGTACAATAGCATGCTCGCCAGGTTTTACATCAAAGCCTGCTTCTACTATTTTGCTTCTGAAATATTTGGTGTTCTCCCACAATTTATCGCGCAGGGTAGTAGTTTCAGTTAACATATCAAGCACACTAATACTTGCACCTACTATACTTGGTGCTAATGTATTGCTGAATAAATAAGGGCGTGAACGTTGGCGTAACATATCAATAATTTCTTTACGGCCGCTTGTAAAACCGCCACTGGCACCACCTAAAGCTTTTCCTAACGTACCGGTAATAATATCTATTTTACCCATTACTCCGCAATGCTCATGAGTTCCTCTTCCTGTTTTACCCATAAAGCCGCTTGAATGACATTCATCAATCATAATCAGGGCTTCGTATTTATCTGCCAATTCTACAATTTTGTCTAGTTGTGCAATGGTTCCATCCATACTGAAAACGCTATCGGTAACAATAATTCTGTTGCGGCAATGTTTGGTTTCTTGTAGTTTGGTCTCTAAGTCAGCCATGTTGTTATGCTCGTAACGGTGGCGTTCTGCTTTGCATAAACGCACGCCATCAATAATACTTGCATGGTTTAAAGCATCACTGATAATAGCATCTTGTTCGTTAAACAAAGGTTCAAAAACACCGCCATTGGCATCAAAAGCGGCTGCATATAAAATGGTATCTTCTGTACCTAAAAATTCTGAAAGTTTAGCTTCTAATGTTTTATGAATATCCTGTGTCCCGCATATAAAACGGACACTGCTTAAACCAAAACCATGGCTATCAATAGCGTTTTTTGCTGCTGCTAATACTTTTGGATGGCTTGATAAGCCTAAATAATTATTTGCACAAAAATTTAATACTTCTGCTCCTGTACTTACTTTTATAGATGCGGCTTGTGGGCTTGTAATAATACGTTCGCGTTTATAAAGACCAGCGTTTTCAATTTCGCTTAATTCGGCTTGCAACAAGGGTTGTAATGTTTTATACATGGTTTGGTTATTTATGTTTTTGAGTTAACAAAAATATAAATACTTATGTGAAGGCAAAGTTTAAAAGTGGAATACCCATTAAAATGAGCAATATCAAATAAGGTGTTCACAACAAAATTTTTTTGGTTTGAATAGATTTTGCTTAATTCGTAGCTAGTAGATGGGCTCAGAACAATCATTTCATCAAGGTGTAAAAAAATCCTTGCAAAACAAGGAACTGCAAAACCGAACGCAAAATGCTTCGGTAAAGCACCAGCTTGCTATGAAAAGTGCTTTGGGTCAGTTTGCTGATTTGGAGTTGGCACGTAAACGGGCTGCTTATATTAAATGGCGTGTGAACGAAAATTTAGATAAGTACCTGGTTGACTTTGAAGGTAGCTTAATGCGCAAAGGAGGCAAAGTTATTTGGGCTGATTCTGCTGCTACTGCCCTGAATGAAATTGAGCAAATTATTAAGCGTAACAATGCTAAAAGCATTGTAAAATCCAAATCATCTATTTGCAATGAAATTGGGCTTAATGAATTTGTAAGGGCTAAAGGATATAAATTACACGAAACGGATTTAGGCGATTTTATAGTTGATGGTTTTAACGAAAAACCTTTTCATACTATACTTCCTGCTATGCATAAAAGCAAAGAGGAAATTAATAATTTACTGAATCAGACCATTAGTTCTTCGCTTGATATTGAGCCTGAGCAAATGACCAGTGATGTGCGTGAACACTTACGCGAAAAGTATTATAAAGCTGATATTGGTATAACCGGGGCTAATTTTTTAATAGCTGATAGTGGCATGGCTTGCATTACGGAAAACGAAGGTAATGTAAGGCTTTGTAGCACGTTTGTTAAAACGCATATTATTATAGCTGGCATTGATAAAATTATTCCTACGCTGGGCGATGTTGATTTGTTTTTTTCGCTATTAGCCAGTTATGGAACGGGTCAATATTTAACAGCATACAATACTATAGTTGGTCCTAAAAATAACGATGAGTTTGATGGCCCCAATGAATTTATTGTTGTACTGGTTGATAATGGCAGGAGTAATATTTTAGCTGCACAGGATCAGCGCGAGGCCTTAAGTTGTATAAAGTGTGGCGCCTGTCATTTTGTATGCCCTATATTTAAAAATATTGGAGGGCATGCTTACGAAAGTAATTATACAGGCCCTATTGGTATGGTAACTGAACCTTTGGCGCAAGGCTTAAGTGAAAACAGGCATTTAGCGGAGGCAAGCACAAGTTGCGGAAAGTGTAATGATGTTTGCCCTGTTAATATTGATATCAGTAACCATATTATCAGAAACAGGCGCGATGTTGTTAATTTAGGCAAAGAATCAGCCGGTAATAAACTGGCTTGGTATACTTGGACTAAAGCCATGTTGAGTCGCAAAAATTTAAATAAATCTACTACGCTTAAAAACTTTACTTTTAAGCAACTATATAAATCGGAGTGGGGTAATGAACGTGAGTTTCCTAAAATAGAGGATAAGTCGTTTAACCAATTATGGCGTGAAAAATTTGGTGGTGCTTAAAAAGATTTTTTAACGTCCTTATACCATTTATTTTATTCAAACGCTCCCCGTAATTCATTTACTCTATTTGCATCTAAACGGATAAAAATAAATAACAAAATAGTAAAACTTAACAAGGCCGAACCTCCATAACTAAAGAATGGAAGTGGAATACCAATAACAGGCATTAAACCTAATGTCATGCCTACGTTTACAAAAAAATGGAAGAATAAAATAGCCGCTACACTATAGCCATAAATTCTATTGAATTTGCTTCGTTGGCGTTCGGCCATTACCAATAAACGCCATAGTAAAAGCATGTATAGTATTATAAATACAAGTGAACCTACAAAGCCGTATTCTTCGCCAATGGTACAGAATATAAAATCGGTACTTTGTTCCGGCACAAATCGGAATTTGTTTTGCGTGCCTTCTAAAAATCCTTTGCCTAAAAACCCTCCTGAGCCAATGGCTATTTTTGATTGTTGAACATTATAGCCGGCACCTTTTAAGTCTACTTCTTTACCTAAAAGCACATTGATACGTGTTTTTTGATGTGCCTGTAAAATATTTTCGAATGCATAATTCACCACGCTTACGTAGGCACTTGCAAAAATGAGAATCCCTGCACATAGGTATATCAGTAGCATGGTACGTTTTACTAATAACAGGAATGCAACACCAATAACTACTAAGCCAATAATAATGTATATGGGAGGAAACAATAAAGCCAATATGCTTAACACAGCCATTAATACGCCAATTACTAATATCCAACCCGGTAAACCTTCGCGATACAATACTAAAAAGAACGAACCGAATACCAATGCTGAACCTGTTTCGTTTTGTAACAGGATAATAATCATGGGCAATACAATAATACCAATGGCCACTACTTTGGTTTGCCATTTATCGAAATCTATATTATAACCACTTAGGTATTTAGCTAAAGCCAGGGCAGTACCAAATTTGGCGAACTCGGCTGGTTGTAATTGAAATCCTCCAATTCTAATCCAACTGCTTGAACCTTTAATTTCGGTTCCAACGGCAAAGGTGGCTAAGAGTAGTAATATTGATAAACCAAAGAAACCATAAGCAAAAGCATAAAAGAGTTTTTCATCCACCAGTAAAATAAGAAGCCCTACAAATGATGAAATACCTATCCATAATAATTGTCTGCCATAGTTTTGGCTCATATCATAAATAAGGGGATTTGTGTCTTTATACACGGAAGCATAAATGCACAATAAGCCTGCAAATACAAATACAAAATATAGGACTAAACAAATCCAATCAATGCTTGCCGGTTTTGGTTGCTGTTGAGTCATTAGGTTTTGGTTTATTGGTTAAGTTCCCTTTCATCATACGCTCTACTAAGTAAGTTCGTGTATCATGTTTTTTTGTTAAATATTGTTCTATCATTAAACTGGCAATTGGCGCAGCCCATGTGGCTCCAAAGCCTGCATTCTCTACTACTACTGCTATGGCTATTTTAGGATTGTCTTTTGGAGCAAAAGCAAAAAAGATGGAGTGATCTTTACCATGTGGATTTTGTGCTGTTCCAGTTTTACCACAAATGGTTATACCTGGAATACGTGCCACATAAGCTGTTCCATGATTTACCACATCTTCCATTCCATCAATTACTACCGGAAAATAACTTGTATCTACTGTACACCAATGTTTATTGTTGTATTCAGGATTCGGGTTTTTTTTGCCATCGATACTTTTTACAATATGTGGTGTAATGTAGTAACCTCTGTTGGCTACTAATGCGGTGGCATTGGCCATTTGTAATGGGGTAATACCTAATTCTCCTTGTCCTATTCCTAACGAAATAGTGGTAAGTGCCTGCCAGCGGTGGCGTCCATATATTTTATCGTAGTAGGTAGCTTTGGGTACAAAACCGCTTCCTTCGCCATATAAGTCAACACCTAATCTATGACCCATACCAAAACTGGCTAAATGTTCGTATAATTTGTTGTAGGCATCCTCTGCATATTTATAGCGTGGATTGTTTACTACGGTTCTGTATACATGGCAGAAATAGGCATTGCAACTTACAGCTATTGCAGCTCTGAGTGGTAACGGTGAGCCATGTG
Organism: Bacteroidota bacterium; assembly: GCA_040388375.1. NCBI lineage: Bacteria > Pseudomonadati > Bacteroidota > Bacteroidota bacterium. Next base: position 350,417 of record JAZKBU010000003.1, read on the forward strand.
GATGGCAACCTACATGTAAGCCTCCATAAAAAAAACCTCGTGAACAACCATAGGCTGTACTGGGTGTTAATACTTGTTCCTGCTGGCCTATTAAACTCATTATAACTTTAAAAATAGAGCCCGGAGGATAAGGTGCTGCTATAGGTCGGTTAAATAACGGTTTACTTTGGTCGCGTAATAATTCCATGTAATGGTTTCCTCTTTCGCGGCCTACAAATAAATTAGGGTCATAAGTGGGGCTGCTCACCATAGATAGTATTTCGCCTGTTGCTGGTTCAATAGCTACTATACTGCCTATTTTGTTTTGCATTAAAGCTTCGCCTAATTCTTGTAATTTATAGTCGAGCGTTAAGTTTATTTTTTTACCTGCTACTGCTGCGGTATCAAATTCGCCTTCTTTGTAGCGTCCTTGTGTACGGCTTTTGCTATCTACCAAAACGTAGCGTACGCCTTTGGTTCCGCCTAGTTCTTTTTCGTAAGTACGCTCTACTCCGCTAATACCAATAAAATCGCCCATACGATAATAACCGTTTGATTGCTCTATCATTTTTTCGGTTACCTCTCCAATATAACCCATAATGTGGGCGGCATTGCTGTGTTTGTATTTTCTATCGGTTCTTACATCTACATAAAAACCCTGGAAATCGAAAAGCATTTCCTGGAACCTGGCGTAGGTGGTAATGGTTAATTGTTTTTCGAAAACGGAAGGTTTATAAATAGCGTATCCTTTTTGGCGTTTAATGCGCTCAAATCGGTCAATAAAATCTTGTTTGCTTATGCCTAATACTTCGCAAAAAGTTACGGTATCTAACTCTTTTACTTGTTCGGGAATAACAAACAAATCATAAATGGCATCGTTGTATACCAACAATTCATTGTTTCTGTCAGAAAGTAAGCCACGCGCAGGGTAAATGGTTTGTTCCTGTAATACATTGTTTTGGGCGTAACGTATATAACTATCGTCAAAAATCTGGAGTGTTAGCAAGCGTATAACATATACCAATGCTATAAAAATAAAGACCCCTAATAATATTTTTTGCCTGAGTTGACCGTCCATGAAGTGTATTTGAAACAGTTTGCAAAGTAAGTCGCTTAAAGGGCTATTTTAAGCTAAGCTTGTTTTTTTTATAAGAAATAAATTAACAAACTGGTGTGGATTGAGCGGAATAATAATTAAGCAATTATATATTGCCTGCCTTTATTATTTCAGCATGTTAAAACAAAGTTTAGTTCTATTGTCTGTAGTATGTTGTTTGGCTGCTTGTAATTGGAAACAAGAGTCAACCTATACCACTAAATACCATTATTTTTTAACCAAACGCGATAGGATTTCGGATTCGTTGGTACAACAATTATGTAAAGGTCCGTGGCAAATTTTTGAGTATGAAAACCGAAAGTTTAATAAGCAAAGAATGGTTTTTGACAATAGTCGCCAATATATAAATGAGAGTAATTTGTTTACCTTAAACTTTTATGCTGATAGCAGTATTGTTACGCAAAACCCGGCAGGTAGAGGTACGTGGAGCATTAACAATAAATATTTTATTGAATTTGATTTTTTTAGTGCTGATTCAGCTAACCATTTACGTGGTAAGTTTGATGTAAAAATGCGTTACGATGATTTGGTATTTAACCAAGGCGTTTATACCAGCGATACATCAAGTGAAACATTGCGTATGCACTTTTTTAGAGAAGGCGGTATTGTGGTGCATTGATACGCGGACTTATACATGAAAATTGCTACCTGGAATATTGAACGCTTAAAGCATAAAACTAATTTGGCAACCATAACCAGTATTTTAAATGGTTTGCAGGCTGATATTTTGGTGCTAACTGAAACGGATAAACAAGTAGTGTTAAGTAATTATCCATATTGCATTTCAACTCCTGCATTAATTAGTGATGAACCTCAAAATTATCTTCCTACTGAGAATAGAGTAACTATTTATAGCAAATATGAAATAGTGAATCAATATGCTACTTTCAACGAATACACTAGTTTGTGTGTAACACTTAAAACGGAACAAGGTGATTTGGTGGTTTATGGAACCATAATGGGTGTTTATGGTAATAGGCATGCTGATTTTAAAACTGACTTAGCCCAACAAATAATAGATTTTGATAAATTCTCTACGCATAATAATTTGTGTATTGTAGGTGATTACAATATAAGTTTTAACGATAATTATTACTTTACCAATTGGGGAAGAGAACAATTACTAGATAGTTTTAATAAGCATAATATCGAATTGATAACGTCTCAAATGCCTGCTTGTATTGACCATATAGCTATGTCAATTTTTTTTTTAAATAAACGAAAGGTATTGGTAACTGATTGGTTTTATAGCAAGCTATCTGATCATAAAGGGGTTTTGGTTGAGATTGAATAATTAAGGAATAAAAGGGTCTCTGACTAAACTACTTGAAATAAAAAAACCTTGCTGATTCAAAGCAAGGTTTTTTATTTTGGGTTAATTCTATTGGATAATAATATTTTTAAAGGCCGAGCCATTTTCGGTTTGTAACTGAATCAAATAGACTCCTTTACTCAAATTGGCATCGAATTCTAGTTCTTGCATACTATCTATAATTAATTTATTAATACTCCATACTTCTTGCCCAAGCATATTGATTAGTTTTAATTGTATGTTAGTCAGGTTTTTATTGTTTAGTTTTAAAGTAAAATGGCCATTATTTGGATTAGGGTAAATTTGCCAATCAAGGGTGTTGTTGCTTATGTTATGCAGACTCAAATTAGTAATATTTACATTTAACGAAGTGGTATCAGAGCAGTCTTGAGTGTTTTTTATTTCGGTATATACTTTTCCGGTTCCTAAGCTTTTCCATAATATGGTAACAGAATCGGTACCTTGACCTGAAACAATATCTCCATTCGTTGCTATCCATTTATAGGTATGATTAACTTGTTTATTTATTGAATAAATTATAGGGTTAATTAATCCTATTCCAGATGTTGGACCTTTAATATTTCCTATTATTGGTGAGGCATTTATAGTTATGTTTTTACTAATACTATCTAAACAGTTATTGTTTGATTTTACAATTAGTTTAACTGGATAGTTACCGCTATTGGTGTAACTTTGATAGGCAGTTTTAGCGGTCTGTATATTTCCAATGCCGGTGTTCCAGGTACTAGTTGTATTTGATGTAGTGTCTGTAAAAATAAAGTTATTGTTAATTAAACATTGGCTATCTTTATTAATAATAAATCCTGCTATTGGTTGAGTTAAAACGGTTACTGTTTTTGTTGCTGAATCTCTACAACCATTGGTAGTAAGTGATTTTAACTTAATTGTATATAAACCGGCACTAACGTATGTTTGATTGGCTATTTTAGAGGTTTGTATATTTCCAATACCTGTATTCCAAATACTAGTTGTATTTGATGTAGTATCTGTAAAAATAAAATTATTGTTAATTAAACATTGACTATCCTTATTAATAATAATTCCCACTATCGGTTGAGTTAAAACGGTTATTGTTTTTGTTACCGAATCAATACAGCCATCGGTGGTAATTGATTTTAACTTAACTGAGTATAAACCTGCATTGGCGTAAGTTTGATTGGCAATTTTGGAAGTTTGTGTATTTCCAATACCAGTATTCCAAATGCTAGTCGTATTCAGAGTAGTATCGGTAAAAACAAAGTTGTTATTTGTTAAACATTGCGAAACCCGGTTAGTTGTAAATCCAACTTTTGGTAATGAATAAAAAGTGATGCTGGTATCGAAAGAATTTGAATAACAACCTTTGTTATTTATTATTTTTAAATTGTAAACGCCATTATTTTTTACAGTAATAGTTTTATTGTTTTTATTCAAATCAACTCCATTTCTTTGCCAGTTGTATGATTGAATGGTATCTAGCGATTGCGCTATAAGTATGCAACTATCACCAAGGCACTTTCCATTTGAAGAGGATACAACTCTTTGTATATTAGGTTTTAAGTTAACACTTAATATACTATCATTTGATTTATAATAGCAATTAAATGTATCTTTAATAATGAAGGCATATGTTCCATGTTGTTTTATCATTAAGTTGGGTAAAGTATCTTTTACTTGAGAGATACCTTCATAATACCAGTTAAAGCTTTTCAAACCATTTATAATGCTAGACGATGCTACTACGCTATCGCCTTCACATATTACAGGTAATTTATTGAAAATTATTGCAGGTGATTTATTAGGTACAAATGTTATTAATGTATCTAATAAAAAATTACTGCAAAGGTTAGAATCAATTAATTTAATTTTATAAGTGCCGGTTGTTTTTATTTTTAATTTTGATGTAGTGTCTAAGGTTAAGGTAATACCGTTTTTGTACCATTGAAATTTATTGGCAGAGGTAGTTACTTCAAGTTGAAGGCTATCATAGCTGCAAATATTTCTAAAACCTTTATTTCCAGTAAGTGTACCTGTGGGTAAAGAATTTACAATTACTTGTGTATCGTTTGAGTATTTTATGCACCCATTAGCATTAGTTGATTTAAGTTTAACAGTTGCGGAGGATGTTATTTTTAAAGTGTTATTGGAATCCTGCAGTAATATATTATTTACATACCATCTCCATCTTAAATCTGCATTGTTTAATGAGTCAGCTATTAGCAAAGTACTGTCACCTTTACAAAAAATTAATGGTCTATTTGCTTTTAAAGCTATAGCATAATTGTTACTATTTGTACTAAACAAAGGAGCTGACCATTTACAATAATTTGAATCTATTATAATTGCATTATAATTTCCAGATTGCGTTATTTTAATACTGTTAAAGGAGTCTGAAGGCAAAGGGTTGTTATTTAGATTCCAATAAGTTTTGAATTTGCTATGAGTTGAGTTTACGGTCACCAAAACGCTATCACCGTTGCAAAAGATTGTGTTTCCGGTGTATGAATAGCCTGAAAATGAATTATTAAATGTGTTTATTTGTTTTGTTTGCGATTCTACGGAACATCCAATGCTGCTTTTGTAAACAACTTTATACTGACCCGCTGTTTTTATTGTAAGAGAGTTGACATTGGTACTGGTTAATAAGGTATTATTCCTATACCAATTGTAAAGTCCTGTTAAATTATTTACTCCTGCCGTTAAATTTAAACTATCATAATTGCATATACTAAAGCCTTTTGTACTGGATAATAATATTGTTTGTCCATTTTGACATATACTTATATTGAAATCAGTTGTGATAGCGGTATCCTTTGGTGAGGTTGAAATTATTCTTAATTTATAACTTCCTATTGCAGTGTTAGCAGGTAAAACACATAATAAAGTGTCTATACTCAAGCTACTTGTTTTCTGCCCAATATTTGCATTAATTATTGTACTACCTATGGAATCTAGTAATTGAACTTTAAATAAATTACCACTATTAAAAGTTCGCCCATAGGTATTGTAAGGTAAATAAAGGCTATCACCGTGAGAATAAACATATTTTTTTAATGGATTAATTTTGAATAGTTTTTGACTATTCTGCATTATTTCGTAATAATTAGTGGGACCATAATTTACTATAATTTCTGGTTTACCATCCAAATTTAGATCAGCTATTTTAAGTTCACCATCAATGGCATTAGAAGCATTTAAATATAGCTTGAAATTGTTGGTGTCTATATTTTGATTTACCATATTGTTTTTGTAAATCATTAGTCCGGTTTCATTAGTACTTGGTCCAGATACTATTAAATCAATTTTACCATCTCCCGAAACATCTTGTAGTCTAATTTTATTTGGTTTGTTAGGTAGTGAAAAAACAGCAGTAAGTACAAATGAATTAGAATCTAATATAATTCCTGTTGATATGTTTTTATAGATATATAGTTTATTATTTAGTGAATTGATAATTGCAAAATCTTCTTTTCCATCTTCATTGATGTCGGCACTTTCGATATTTTCCCACCCTGATGGTCCGCTAATTGCTAAAGTTGTGTCAAAAGAACTTGTGTTAAAGAAACCTGTATCATATGTATTTCTATATATTCGAATTGCACCTGTATTTTTGTTAGCAAATAAAATATCCGGCTTGCCATCATTATTAAAATCATTAATAGTTGCAGCAGTTAAATTTTGATTTCCACTTGACCACCCCAAAAATGGTTTATTATATTCTAAAATTCCCAATGCAAAAATGCTATAATTATTGTTGAAATTATTTCGGGTTACTAATCGGTCAAATACACCATCCTTATTAAAATCAGTTAATCCTAGTGTTAATCCGGGAGAAAATCCAACTGGGTTAGCTCCACCATCGCAACTAAAATTAGAACAACCAAAAGAGCCCGTTGCTGTTAATGAAGATGATAGCAAATCCATTCTTAAGTCACGATCAACATCAAAATTAGTTTGTAAGGTTCTATATGAAGTTTGGCTAGTCATAGCTATAGACCAAGACCGGAAAGCAAGTTCTATGCTATAATTTGGATAGGCCGGTGATAATGCATATGCAATACCATTCATATGAGATGAATAGTTATCTGGTCTACCATCTAAGTTTAAATCACCTGATGCTATACCATTTATTGTAATACTTCCATTATTGTAAGAAAAATGATTACTGTTAAATGTATAAGTTCCAGTCCCAAAAGAATCCTTACTTAAAAAATAGGGTTGAAATTTTTTAGGAGAGTAGGAGTCCCCTAATGATTTCCTTGTTACTCTTATAAAATCATTTGTTGCGCCAAAAGGGACTATAACTTCAATAGTTCTTTTGTTTATTATATTAAACTGGGATGCTTTTACTGTTCCAAATGTAACCGAAGTAGTCGTTGAAATGTTTGCATTATCAACCAAATAACTTACTTTGTTCATCATTAAATCATAGTCAAAATAATCACCATAGATAACTACTTTATCTCCTGGTTTAGCTTTTAGAGGAACTATGGAATCAATTCGAGGTATTTTTACTAGCGTTTTAATTACTATATCAATAGGTGCAAGCTTAGGAGCATAGTTTACGCTATCGGCTTTTACTTCATATTCTAACATCCTTATATTATAAGTGGTACTGCTGGAAAGCCCGTTTATATAAACATAAGAGCCGCTATCACTATAAATAATGTAATTAATATTTCCGTTTGTTTCTTTAATGGTATCTCCATCTCCATATTTATCATCTGCTAAATATATTTTATTTTGAATGGGACGCACGTTTGGTTTATTATCGCGTAAAGCCATAACCAACCGATTATTTCCGTCACCTTTTGTCCAACTTATTTTGGCACTAGAATCACTTATATTGCTAACTGTTACATTTGAAACTTGAACAGAAATCTGATCTTCAGTTCTAAAATTCCAATAATAAGCAGAGTCCATAAAATTAGCGCCTAGTCCTAGACCATGAGCTTCTATTACCGCTGCATAATAGGTGGTATTTCGTCTTAAGTTATTAAAGGTAAAAGTATCCTTATTGCCAATATACATTATATAGCCATTGGTCTCTAATGATGTGCCTAAACCAAAAGAATCTTTAGCCAGATAATTTGAATAGTCTACGGGCAGTTGTGTAATTGGACTTCCTTTTTTTAAAACAACAAGTCTTTGACTGCCATTGCCTTTATTTACATTGAACTTAGCTTTGAAGCTTTCAATAGAAATTATATTCACATTAGATGATTTAATGGTTGGTTGTGGCTTTAAAAAATTATTTTCTTTTATCCATAATCCATTCCAATAAGAAATCATATCTTGAGAATAATTGGTATCTAAGTCAGCTAAAATTAGGCTATTGGTGGTATAAGGACTATTTATATTTACTGAAAATGAAAATTGCCTTCTGTTGAGTGAGTCAGGTTCTTTATTTTGTAAATAAATTTTAGAGAGACCCGTTTGGAAGTTGCTAACAATAAAATCACTAAATCCATCCATATTTATATCGACAAACTTACTGTTGCTGTTACTACTATTCATAAGAAAAATAGGACTGCCATAAGTTACAATGGATCCGCTGAATCCGGTTATTCTGTTTTCAAAAAGATATGTATTCATATCAGTATGTAAAATGAAATCTATTTTGCCATCTAAAGTAAAGTCACCTATTTGGAATTTATTACTTGCTGAGAAACCGAAACTGAAGGGAATAAAGGAAATATTACTAGTTGTACTATTATTTAAAAAAATGGTATTGGATGCAGATCCGGTTGCAGGGCATACAATTAAATCCTGTTTGCCATCTAGGTTAAAATCGCCATTTAAAATTTTTGAGCCTAAAAGGGTATTTACTGTCCATGGTGTAGAAAGTAACAACGTATTCGAATTGGTCGATGTATTTAATAATATAACTGTTCCTTGCGTATTCGAATATACTGTGTCAAAGGTTATGGCTAAGTCCAACTTGCCATCGTTGTTAAAATCATTAATATTAAAATCTCTTGGTGAGTTTGTTAGATTGAATATTAAAGGACTACTTAAACTAAATACGTTAGCCGTAGAATTGTTTTTAAAGTAGTAGATTTTTTTGAATGTTTTATTAATACTTATAATGTCATCTTTTCCATCATTATTAATATCAGCAACGCCTAAAATTTTGTTTCCGGTACTATCAGACAGGCTAATATATGACTGAAAAGAATTTGCAATTTGGTATGTCTTACTATTTAAAAAAACTCTTGACCCGCCCGAGGAATTGGTTTCAACAAAGTCTATTTCATTGTCCAAATTAAAATCACCACTTGCAATTTGATTTTCTTGAACTATTTGACTGTAATCAACATAGCCGGTAAATGAACCAAATAAAATTACTGAACTGTCTGCATAGCTTCCGCCATTTTTATAGATTATAAATGGGGTAGAAGATTTAGTGCTTAAACCACTTTTTGTTATAGTAATGGGTCCTGATTGTGCCGATCTTGGAACTTTAACAATAAGTTGAGTCGTACTTGAAGAAAAAACAGTAGCTTTTATACTACCAAAAAACACAAAATTGCTATCTGGATTTGTATGAAATCCAGTTCCGGTTATTGTATCCCAATCATAATATTTTCCTTTTTCAGGAGAAAATGAATTAATAATTGGTATTTGTGAAAATAAAAAGGTAGTATTTATAATAAGAATAAATACTATAATGAACCTATAGAGTATTATTTTATAGTGTTTAAGGAAATTAATCATTTTGTTAATTCTAAAAATAGGCGCGAAGCTAATGATAAAATCACTTTAACAAAATACAAAAAAAATCCCCCTGTTTTGCAACAGAGGGATTTGATGTATATATAAATTTGTCCCCACATCGGACTCGTTAATTGTGGCTTAGCTGCAACCTGTGGTTGTACCACAAGTCATACATGTGTAGCAAGTACCTGCTCTCATGGTCATGTTACCACAAGCTCTACATGCCGGTGCTGAACTGTCGCCAAATAAATTACCTGTTTTTGCTTTTGTTGGAGCTATCAATGTATCGGTAACAGGACTTAATTTTTCGTGTTGCATTGGTTCAACTCTAACAAAACCAATGGTAGGTGCAGCTGTTTCTACTTTGGCTGTTATATGGCTTTCGTTACTATTGTAAATTGGATTTACAAGTACTGACGAAGGCGTAATGTTTTTATGTTGATTTACTGCCAAATGACTACGTTGTGTTTCAGTTGGCGGTACTTGAATAAAGTCTTCTCTGCCTAAGTATTCAAATCCTAACATACGGAACATGTAATCAATAATAGAGGTTGCGCTCTTAATATTATCATGTCCGCTTACCATACCTGCAGGTTCAAAGCGGGTAAAGGTAAATTTATCTACGTATTCATCTAACGGTACACCGTATTGTAAACCTAATGAAACAGCAATAGAGAAACAGTTCATTAAACTACGAAGAGTTGCTCCTTCTTTGTGTAAGTCAACAAATATTTCACCCAATGTTCCATCTTCATATTCACCTGTACGTACAAATATAGTTTGTCCGCCAACGGTAGCTTTTTGTGTAAAGCCACCACGTTTACCCGGTAATGCTTTGCGGGCTACAACGCCTGCTAATTTATGTTTAAAGGCTGTATCGTGTGTGCGGTTTAATATAGCTGTAGCTGCTTCCAATACTTGCTCAGGGCTTAACTCACTAACTGGTTTGTTAGCATCTTCGCCTAATACTGATTCAACTGTTTCCTGGATGTCTTCCTCATCTTTCACATCTGATTTGTTTGAAAGTGGTTGACTTAATTTACTGCCATCGCGGTAAATAGCATTTGCTTTTAAGCCTAAACTCCAGCTTAGGTAATAACATTCTTTAATATCGCCTTCGGTTGCTTCGTTTGGAACGTTAATGGTTTTTGAAATAGCACCACTTAAAAATGGTTGTGCTGCTGCCATCATACGGATATGACCTGTTGCAGCAATGTATCTTTCGCCTTTGCTACCACATTTGTTAGCACAATCAAATACTGGTAAATGTTCGTCTTTTAAGTAAGGCGCACCTTCTACAGTCATGGTACCACATATGTAATCGTTGGCCTCTTCAATTTCTGATTTGGTAAAGCCTAATTTACGTAATAAGTTAAAGTTAGGGTGGTTGTATTCTTCACTGGTAAAGCCTAAACGTAGTAAACAATCTTCGCCTAATGTCCATTGGTTAAATGCAAAGCCAATTTCAAATGCACCAGCAGCAGCTTTGTCTAATTTAGCAATTTCATCTTCGTTGAAACCACGGAATGTTAAACTTTCAGGGTTAATATGTGGAGCACCTTTTAAAGTAGCATGTCCTGTAGCATATTTAATAATGGCATCTATTTCTGATTCGCTGTAACCTAAGCTTTTTAAAGCTGCAGGCACACCCATGTTGATGATTTTAAAGTAACCACCACCTGATAATTTTTTGAATTTAACCAAAGCAAAATCTGGCTCAATACCTGTTGTATCGCAATCCATTACTAAACCAATGGTTCCTGTTGGCGCAATAACTGTAGCTTGTGCATTGCGGTAACCGTATTCTTCGCCCATTTGTACTGCTTTGTCCCAAGCATTGGTAGCAGCGGTTAATAAATAATCAGGGCAATATTTAGGATCAATACCTACCGGTTTAACTGATAAACCTTCGTATGCATCGGTAGCGTTATATGCTGCGTAGCGGTGATTTCTCATTACGCGCAACATGTGTTTTTTGTTTTCTTGGTATTTAGCAAATGGTCCAAGGTATTTAGCCATTTCTGCTGAGGTTTGGTAAGCTACTCCATTTAAAATGGCGGTGATAGCTCCACAAATAGCAAATGCTTTTGGTGAGTCGTAAGGAATACCCGAAATCATTAACAATGAACCTAAGTTAGCATAACCTAAACCTAAGGTGCGGTATTCGTAAGATAATTGAGCTACTTCTTTTGATGGGAACTGAGCCATCAATACAGAAATCTCCAACACCATTGTCCAAAGACGACTGCTGTGTTCAAATCCTTTTACATCAAACTCTAATGTTTCTGCATTGAAATACTTCATTAAGTTTAACGAAGCTAAATTACAAGCAGTATTATCTAAGAACATGTATTCTGAACAAGGGTTTGATGCATTGATACGGCCACCTTCTGGGCATGTATGCCACTCGTTAATGGTACTATCGTATTGTACACCGGGATCGGCACATGACCAGGCTGCATTGGCAATCATATCCCACATATCCTGTGCAGGAACTGATTTCATTACACGGCCATCGGTACGGGCTTTTAAATCCCAGTTTTTTCCTTCGTTTAATGCTTCGAAAAATTCGTGCGGAATACGAACTGAGTTATTTGAGTTTTGACCTGAAACGGTTGCATAAGCTTCGCCTTCATAATCGCTGGCATAACCCGCAGCTATTAAAGCAGCTACTTTACGTTCTTCGTTCTTTTTCCAATTGATGAATTCAATAATCTCAGGATGGTCTAAATCTAAACAAACCATTTTAGCAGCACGTCTTGTAGTGCCACCTGATTTAATAGCACCGGCTGAACGGTCTCCAATTTTAAGGAAACTCATTAAACCTGATGATGAACCTCCACCTGATAGTTTTTCATTGGCACCTCTAATGCGTGAGAAGTTGGTACCAACACCTGAACCATATTTGAATATACGTGCTTCACGAACCCATAAATCCATAATACCGCCATCGTTTACCAAATCATCATCTACTGAAAGGATAAAGCAAGCGTGTGGTTGCGGGCGTTCGTAAGCCGAAGTTGATTTTTCTAACTGGCCTGTTTTTGGGTTTACAAAATAATGTCCTTGTGGTTTACCTGTAATGCCGTATGAACTATGCAAACCTGTATTAAACCATTGTGGTGAATTAGGTGCTGCATATTGTCCTACAATCATGTAAGCCATTTCTTCATAAAATATCTGAGCATCTTCGCGCGAATCGAAGTAACCATAGTCTTCACCCCACTTCATCCAGCAATGAGCCATGCGGTGAGCAACCTGTTTAATACTTGTTTCGCGACCTATAGTTCCATCGGGTTGCGGAACGCCAGCCTTACGGAAATATTTTTGAGCTAACACATCGGTAGCAACCTGACTCCAACTCTTCGGGACCTCTACATTGTTCATTTCAAAAACAACGCTTCCGTTTGGATTTTTAATAATTGAGGTGCGATAGTCATACTCAAACATGTCGTAAGGACTTACACCTTCTTTGGTAAAGTGTCTTTCAATTTTAAGACCTTTAGCATCGGTGGTTTTTTTGCTGGCTTTACTCATTTATATTGGTAATTTTATTGTTATAAGGGTATTAATTATTTTATGTTTCAAATAGACGAGGTTTTATCTGTTAAAAGTTTCGATAGAAATCTTGTTTACTTGTCTCCCAAAAGTGCACTCGAAAATGTGTTAAATCAAATTCGTGTTTCCACAATGTATAATAGAAGGGTGTCCAGTATATAGTAAATATTGAGAAATGGGGTGTTAATAAGCTAGTTTTACACAAAAACGAAGTGAGTGTTGGTAAGGCTTTAGCGGCTTGTATAACTACACACGTTTTCAGTGGTTTGTCTAATTTTTATGACAAGTAATCCACGGTTTTTTTTCTAATTTTTTTTAATTGATAAACTTTTCAACACCAAATTGAGAATGATTGAAAAACCCAGTATTACCTAGGTGTTTTTCTGTGGGTTTGGCAAATAATATAAATTTTGCGGTGTTAAATTTTTAGTGCATGGCACGAAAAAGGCAATCACTTGAAAACGGCAGATTAAGTTTTTGTAAAATTTATTTTATGCTTTTTTGTTTATTTATTCTACTGGTTTATAGTTTGTTTTATGGTTGAATAGTATAAAATAAAACAAAGTAATATGAATTACTATTTTAGCTAAACAGCACTGTTTGTTTGTGTAATGGCTTAGTTAAGAATATTATTCTAACCTTAATTTATTTACTATTCTATAAATTTACCGAAAGGCATTATTATTAAATTAAAAAATTAGCCTTTATTTGCCTTGCAAATTTATTTTTAAGCCCATTCAAAATTTTGACATTGACTATACTAAATGCATTAAAACAAAAAAAGACTAAAGGAACCAAGCAATTGGCTGTTTTAATTGACCCTGATAGTGTAGCTAGTGAAGCGCAATTGCTTACTACCTGCGAGTTATGCAACAAGGCAAATGTCGATTTGATTTTAGTGGGTGGCAGTTTAATTACAAATGGTTTTTGGAGTAAATGTGTAAGTCTTATAAAAGCACATACCAAAATTCCTGTGGTATTATTTCCGGGTAATATTATGCAAGTGCACGATGAAGCCGATGCCATACTTTTTTTAAGTATGATTAGTGGCAGAAACCCAGACTTATTAATTGGTAAACATGTATTGGCTGCTCCGGGTTTAAAAAAATCTGGCATAGAAGTAATGCCTACGGGTTATATGATAGTGGATGGAGGTAATATAACTAGTGTAATGTACATGAGTAATACCATGCCTATTCCGCACGATAAAGATAGTATTGCAGCTTGTACAGCTATGGCTGGCGAAATGTTGGGTTTACAGGTAATGTATATGGATGCGGGTAGTGGAGCTCATCGCCCAATATCTGCCAGCATGATCAGTGAAGTGAAAAAGAGTATCAGTTTACCTTTGTTTGTAGGTGGTGGTATCAAAACAGCTGAACAAGCCATAGCAACCGCAAATGCCGGTGCTGATGTGGTAGTGGTGGGAAATGCTTTTGAAGAAAATCCGGGTTTAATTTTGGCATTAGCTGAAGCTATACATGGAATGGCAGTAGCCAAATAATTTATTTAAAGCTTTAAGCAATTAAAGCAAGTATATTTTTAATTTTAAAAACCCGGATAAGTTTTATTCGGGTTTTTGTTATTTATTTTATAATTGAAAATTCAAGAATTAATAGGGCTTTACAGCCAAAGCGAAAGTGTAAATAAAATAGCTAAAAGTTTAAACAAAACTAAACAGGCTAAAGTACATGCAAAAGGAATGGTAGGTAGTATTGATGCTATTGTTGCCACTTGTATATATCAGTTTAATTTCAGAACACAGGTATTTGTATTTAACAATGTTGATGAAGCCAAATATTTTTATGCTGATTTAGAAAGTTTAATGGAAGGGAAAACGGTATTGTATTTCCCTGCTTCCTACAAAAGAAGTTTTCAAATAGATATGCTTGAAAACAACCAGGTATTGGAACGGGCTGAAGTATTAAACAGGCTAAACCAAAGGTTGAGCAAGGGAGATTTAATAGTTACTACCATTGATGCCTTGGCTGAGCTGGTAATTAACGAAACGGAGTTAACACAAAATACTTTTGAGATAAAAGCAGGTTCTACTTTTGACTTAGAATTTTTTATTGATTTTTTAACGGAACATCATTTTGAAAGAAGCGACTTTGTTTATGAAGCAGGTCATTTCAGTATTCGTGGTGGTATTGTTGATGTATTTTCGTTTAGCAACGATATGCCCTACCGTATTGAGCTTAATGATGATATAATAGAAAGTATTCGCGTGTTTAACCCGGTTGATCAGCTATCGGTTACCAAAGTAGATCGATTTTTTATTATTCCCAACGTACAAAAGCAGGCTGAAAAACAACGCCAGACTTTTTTTGATTATTTGCCTGATGATACTATTTTTTTTACCGAAAATATAAGACTGAGTGCAGAGATATTATCTACGGGAATAGAACGTGCTGAATTAGGCCTGGCACGTATAAAAGAGCAAAAGGATACAGAGAATGCCATAGCATATGAATCTGTTTACGATGTACTGATAAGTGGAGAGAAGCTGGTAGGTAGTTTGGTTAATTATGCCTGTATTGAAATGGGGGTAAAGGGTGGCTTTGACCACGATGAAGTGGTGCAGTTTAATTGTTCACCACAACCTACTTTCCATAAAAACTTTAAAATGTTGATTGAAAATTTAAAACAAAATCAACAACAAAAATTAAGTAATTTAATATTTAGCGATACCAGTAAACAGATAGAAAGGTTATATACTATTTTTAACGATTTGGATAAAACCATTGAGTTTAATCCTGTTTACCACGGTATATCAAAAGGGTTTATTGACCATGATTTAAAACTGGCCTGCTATACGGAACATCAGGTGTTTGACAGGTTTTACAGAGGCAAATCAAAAACACGTTATAACAATTCGAAAATTATAACACTGAAAGAATTAAGGGAGTTAAAGCCCGGTGATTTTGTAGTGCATGTTGACCACGGAATAGGCAAGTTTGCCGGCTTGGAAAAAATAGAAGTAAGCGGACGTGTGCAGGAAGCGGTGAGGCTTATTTATAAAAACGAAGATTTGTTATATGTGAGCATTAACTCGCTACATAAAATAACTAAATTTACGGGTAAAGAGGGCACTGAGCCTCGTTTAAATAAACTGGGTAGCGATGCATGGGAAAAATTAAAAACAGCCACTAAAAAGAAAGTAAAAGATATAGCCCGAGATTTAATTCAATTATACGCTAAAAGAAAAGCACAAAGCGGGTTTCAGTTTAGTGAAGATACATACTTGCAAGTAGAGTTAGAAGCGAGCTTTATGTATGAAGATACGCCTGACCAGGCCAAAGCTACTGCCGATGTGAAAAAAGACATGGAAAGCCCACACCCAATGGATAGATTGGTTTGTGGTGATGTGGGTTTTGGTAAAACAGAAATAGCTATGCGTGCGGCCTTTAAAGCCGTAAGTGATAGTAAGCAAGTAGCTATATTGGTTCCTACTACCATTTTGGCTAACCAACATTACCGTAGTTTTAAAGAAAGGTTTAAAGACTTTCCTTGTACGGTTGATTATATAAACAGGTTTAAAACAGCTAGTGAACAAAAGGATGTTTTAAAGAGAACTGCAGAGGGAAAAGTAGATGTACTGATTGGTACGCATAAAATTTTAAGTAAGGATATTAAGTTTAAAAACTTAGGCTTAATGATTATAGATGAAGAGCAAAAATTTGGTGTAGCTGCTAAGGAAAAACTAAAAAGCATCAAAGTAAATGTTGATACCTTAACACTTACCGCTACACCTATTCCGCGTACCCTGAATTTTAGTTTAATGGGTGCCCGCGATTTATCAATTATTAACACACCTCCACCTAACAGGCAGCCTGTAAATACGGAGTTGCATTCTTATAACGATGAGCTGTTACGTGATGCGGTGCTTACCGAAGTAGAACGGGGAGGGCAGGTTTTTTTAGTACACCACAGGGTAAAGGATATTTATGATATAGCCAATAGAATTGAGTTTTTATGCCCGGGGGTAAAAGTATGTGTGGCCCACGGACAAATGGAAGGCGATAAGCTGGAAGATGTAATGGTCCGTTTTATTGAAGGTGAGTATGATGTGTTGGTGGCTACTACCATTATTGAATCGGGTTTAGATATATCCAACGCCAATACCATTATTATTAACAATGCACAAATGTTTGGCTTAAGTGATTTACACCAAATGCGTGGAAGGGTAGGGCGTAATAATAAAAAAGCGTTTTGCTATTTGTTAGTGCCAAGTGTGGCTACTTTAAGTGCTGATGCCAGACGCAGGTTGCATGCTATTGAAGAGTTTAGCGATTTGGGCAGTGGCTTTAATGTGGCCATGCGCGATTTGGATATACGTGGTTCGGGTAATTTACTGGGGGGTGAGCAGAGTGGCTTTATTTCGGAAATAGGTTTTGAAATGTACCATAAAATTTTAGACGAAGCCATTCAGGAATTAAAAGAAGATGAATTTGCCGATGTATTTCAAGATCAGCAAATACATAAAATAGAAGCCAAAGACTGTGTAATTGAAACTGATTTTGAGGCATTGATTCCGGATGAGTATGTGCGCAATATTGGCGAACGTTTAAGTTTATACAACCAGTTGTCGTCTATTAATGAAAGTAGCGAACTGGAAAAATTTGCCAACGATTTGGTGGACAGGTTTGGACCTTTACCTAAGCAGGTAGTTGATTTAATTAAAATTATAGAATTACGTGAGTATGCTAAACGCATTGGTTTTGAGAAACTGGTTTTGAAAAATAAGCTTTTGATAGCCACTTTTCCTAACGAGAATAACAAAGCTTATTATCAGTCAGAGTTGTTCAGCCAACTGCTACAATTCATCCAACAAAATGGTTCGAGCAGTAAATTGAAACAAACGGGTAAAGTTTTACAACTTCAATTGGTTAATATAAATAAGATAGCAGATGGCTTGCTGTTTTTCAATACTTTATTAATAAAATTAGAAGGAATTTTAACAAGTATTAGGTAAAACTTTTTGGACTTGCTAAAAAGTTTTATATTGTTAAATTTGCTCAAAACCAAGCATTATGACTAAAAACGTGGAGCAAGATAGATTGAAAAAACTGCTGGAATATCAGATTCTTGATACCCCAGAAGAAGCGGATTTTGATGAACTCGTTAAATTAGCATCAAGTATATGTAATACACCTATTTCTTTAGTTTCATTGATTGACGATAAGCGACAATGGTTTAAAGCGCATATTGGATTATCCGTAAGAGAAACGGCAAGAGAAATATCATTTTGCCAAAATGCTATTTTAACCAATGAGTTGTATATTATTGAAGATGCTGTGCATGATAAACGATACGCTAGCAATCCTTTAGTTACCGGAGACCCCAATATAGGGTTTTATGCGGGTATGCCTTTAACTACTGAAGATGGATATAATTTGGGTACTATTTGTGTAATAGACAGAGAGCCCCGTATATTAAACCATCACCAACAAGAAGCTTTGAAAATAATAGCCAAACAGGTTATAAAATTGTTGGAGTTGAAATTGAGTGTTTTAAGAGAAAAAGAAACCAGTAAGCAGCTTGAAAATACTACTGTTGAGTTAAAAGAAGCCAATAAAGTAAAAGATAAAATTTTTAGTATTGTGGCACATGATTTACGCTCACCTTTGCGTAATATAAACTCTATTTTAGAAATGTATAAAGATGGCGATATTTCAGAAGATGAAGCAGCCGAATTTATTAAATCGTTAAGTCATAAAGTAAGAGAAACGGCCGATATGATTGATAACTTATTGAGTTGGGCTAAAACCCAGATCAATAATACGGAGGCATTTTTCCAAGAAGTTAATTTGCTTGAACTGGTTGAAAATAAAGTAGGCTTATTTAAATCCGTTGCAGAAGATAAAGGTATTTCTTTTGAAGTTGACATAGCCCAATCAATCAATGTGAAAGCAGATATAGAAATGCTTAAAATAGTATTCCGTAATTTAATTAATAATGCCATTAAGTTTAGTAATCCCAATGGAAAGATTACGCTTAAAGCTGTTGTGGAAGGTAATGAAGCCATTGTATGTGTAGCAGATAATGGAACAGGGATAGCGGCTGGTGATATTGAAAAATTGTTCTCGGCTACTACCCACTTAAGCACATACGGTACTAAAAACGAAAAAGGTACCGGAATTGGTTTGCAATTATGTAAAGATTTACTGGCTAAAAACAATGGAAATATTTGGGTGGAGAGTGAGTTAGGAAAAGGAAGTTGTTTTTATTTTTCTATACCATGCTAAATTTACAAGCGTATAAAATGATATAAAAAGAGGTTGCCATAAACAACCTCTTTTTTGTTTTTACAACAAGGCATTTTGTATCCTAAAACCAATAATAAATTGATTCATGTTGCTGACAAAAGGAGCAGAGCCACTATAAAATTTATCATCACCTATGCTTTGCATAAAAGTGTATTGCCCTAAAAGCCACCAACGCCCTTGCGAACCTATTGGATATTCTCCCCTGAAGCTAAAGTAAGTTGCCCTGCTGTAATTATCGGTGCCGCTGTCGTACCAAATGGTTCCAATGGCTCGTTTATCGGCTACCGATTCGGAAATACAATATTCGCCTCGGACTACAAAAGGTCTTGTAAAGTTAAATAAATCGCCATCTAAATTAGGTGTGCCAAAGCCCCCCGCATTGCAAGTTTGCCACCTGAAATCAAAACCTGCCAAAGCACCCCATTTTTTGTTGCGGTAGCCCGCTAAAAGCAAATAACCGAAGTTGGTGTTCATGCTGAATGTTTTCTCCTTGTCAGAAGCACCGGCAGTTGGTTTGCGTGCATCACCTTGTAAAAGACCCAAGTTAATATCGAAATAAAAAGCATCATGCACGGTGAATGCACTTTTCTTATCCCAAAGGGCCGATACTATTTTTACTTCGTTTGATAAATGTATGCCGTTAGCTGAATGGCCGCTGTTGCTGTCTTTAGGTGTTAATGTCCAATTGCTATAACCTATATTTACTCTCATTACGTCTCTTATACCTTCTCTGCTTAAATAAATATATTCCTGTGCCCAGCAAAAAGCAGTTAAGTTTATCAATACAATAGTGATGCTTAGTTTTTTTACTGTTTTCATAGGTATTGTTATTTTGTTTTAAAGCGTAATATTTTACCACCATCAAATTTTACAAACTCTTCTCCATCCTCTGTAAACCAAGGGCGATAGGTGTCGTCTATTTTACCCAGTATAGCTCCAGTTTCTATATCTAGTCTGATAAACTTTTTCAAGTCACCGGGCTCTTTACCTGTCCATACAAAAAAGGCATCGCTTACAAATTGTGTTCTGAAACAATTACCCGTGTTGGTGCCAAATATTTTTTTACCATCAGCTTTGCTTAAACGGGCTACACCTTCACGTCCTTCAATCAGTATATCGTTTTTAAAGAATTGTAAATTAATAGGCTCTCCTATATCCAGACCTTTGTTCTCTACATTAAATATTACTTTCCCTGTACTTGGCTCAAAAGCAAAAACATTTTTATTAGAGGCTACGTAAATGTTTTTATCATCGGTAATAATATTGCTAATGCTGCTGCTAAATTTATCACCGGCAGGTTTTGTTTTCTCCGTTTCCCAAATCAGTTTTCCAGTATTTAAATCATAGGCTTTTAAGCCGAAATCGCCAATCATTTTAAACTCGGTTTTGCATACATCAAGTGTTGAACTGTTTGGGTTAGGAATGTACGATTGGGTAATGATGTCGCCACCAAAACGGGCTATCAATGTATTATTTACAATCATTAATTGTGGTACTACTGCATTTTTATCAATAGGTTCTGATTTCCATAATACACTCCCGTTCTCTGCATTTAGCTTTTTGATACAGTAATTGTTTTTTGATAAGTCGGCAATGTATATGGCGTTACCAACCAATAATGGAAAATCGGCACGGCCTACTGTTTGTGTTGATTTAAAAAGACCAAAGTTAAATTGTGAATTATCGAAAGTGGTTTGCCACAGTATTTTGCCTGACTGTAAATCAATACAAGTAATGCCTTCGTAAATGGCAAATACTTTATTGTCCTGCGCCATTAAACTCAATTGGTTGTCAAAATAACTTGAACTGGTATTACCACATAAGCTGGCTACGAGGCTGGCATCAAAAGTAAGTGTCCAGTTAATATCACCTGCACAGGTTAAGTTTACTTTGCGTTTTGATGAACTCATGGCTGAACCACCCCAGCTTTTTTCGTAACTGGCATTAATAATTACATTTGGATTACTCAGTGAAAGCGTTCCTTTGTCTTGCCATTTTGAATTTGGTTTTGTTTTTTCAGTACGTGAATTAGCATCAGCAACTACTTCCATCGTTTTATCATCTATGAAGTAAGTAACAACATCGCCTTTCTTTTCACCTTTGAATTCAATTTTCACCAGAGCTTTTGATTCTAACCAGCGCCAGTCGGTACATTTTTTCTTGCCAAACTTTGCTTTCATGTTCAGTTTCCAAAGCTCTTTGCCATCTACACAACTAAACATACCAATATCTTCTAAGTCACCGGCCAGTACTTTACTTACATCATCGCTAATGGTTTTCCATTCGGCATTGAGGGTAAATTTGGCAGTTAAAATTTGAGGAAAGGTTTTTTGCGCATGTGCATATTGGTTTGCAGTGAGTGCAAAAACGCAACAAATAATCAATAATTTTTTCATGATGAATAAGGAAATTTTGTATTTCAAAATTGCATGAAATGTATAAGCTATCTATCGCATGAAATACGTATTTTGTAGTACGTAATAAGTGTGTTATGGAAACCTTATAAAACACCAAAAGCTGTTTCGGTTCAATGAAACAGCTTTTTAGTGCATATAAAACAGTTTTTAGAAGCTTAATCCTACTCTGTAACCCCAATAGTTAATTTCACTACCTGAGGCTTTGTATAAACCACCTTGTATAAACTTCCATCTGGCGTTTACACCAATGCGTGTGTGGTTTACATTATCCATTATTTTATCGTTGCGCAGTGCGCCTATGCTGTAAATAAACTCAGGCCCAACTATAAATTGTTTTACTTTGGCAATATATCTTAAGCCTAAAGGAATGTTTATGTTGTATAAACCATCGGTTCCTTTACTGGCAAAGTATTTTATTTCCCAACCCCATAAAATATTTAACGGTAGTTTGATAAGTGGTTTTAATTGAATGTTCCTGATATTGGTATAACCTGCACCCCAGTCAATACTATCCGGATTATTGTAATAATATTCTAAATGGTTTTCGGCTAAGTTTTTTGCATCGCGTACAAAGGTTATAGATACACCTTGGCTTATACCTTTTATTTCGTAGCCATGGTTAAGCAAACTAATGTTGAAACGTTTTAAAATATTGTCATCAATATTTAAAGCAGTACCGTTAAATGAGCCGTTATATTTATTAGGTGTATAAGGTATATTGTTACTAATAGGTTTGTAAACCGTGTTACATTCGCTTCCGCTTGGTAAACCTCCTTTGCGTGCAGCGGCTTGTAGTAAAGGTAGCATCTCACCTTTTTTAATAGCGGCTGCAGCTATCGGATCTTCTTTTTTCTTTTTATCATCTTCAGTTGCTACATCAGCACCTTCTTTGTCTTGTTGTAGTTTTAAAATTTTAGCCTCAACCCTTCGGTTTAGTTGTCGGCCTTCGTCAGTTGCATTGTTGGCAATGGGTGTCTTTTCGCCATAACCAACTGCCATAATTCTGTTGCCGTTAATACCTTTATTGGTTAAATATGTTTTTACACTGTTTACCCTTTCCTGCGATAGAATCTGATTAGCTTCGTCTTTACCGATACTATCCGTATGGCCGCCTAACTCTATTACTATATCGCTATTGCTTAATATTTCATATAGCTTATCTAATTCCTTTTTAGAGTCATCGCGTAACGTTGCTTTACCCAAGTCGAAGAATATATTTTTTAGCTCAAAGGTTACACCAATTTGCGCGCGTTTAACCTGGAAGTCTTTTTGCAATTGCAGGTCTTCCGTGTTTTCCGTCATCCAGTCGTATTTGGCTTGGTAAAGCAAGTTTTCCATTTCCTCCACAGCAGCTTTGTATGCATGGGTTTGTTTTTCGTAGGCATCAAAAGTTTCTCTTATTTTTTCTGTGTTGGTTTGGTTAAGCACACCCAACTGGTAGTTTAAACTATCCATTTTAATTTTAAGGGCATCTAGTCTGCTGCGTTGTAAAGTTATTTTCTGCTGAAAAGTAAAACGTTTACGGTACTTGTCAGGATTGGTTAAATCAATTACTTCGCTGTAGTATAAATAACCTTTCATATCAATAACGGCTAAGTATTTTTTATTCAATGGCAAGGCTGCTGAATAATACCCGGTACTATCGTTACTGGTAGCTTTGGTTACAACGGTATTGGTAGCCATATCAATAAATTTAATGTTTACCTGTGCGGCACTGTCTTTTTCGTTGTAAACATTTCCGAAAAGTTTAAATAGTTGTTCCGGACGTAAACTAAAAGGCATTAGAAATTTGTATATATCCGCTTTTCCATAACCATCGGGTGCATCGCTGCGTACTACATAAGCTAACTTACCCGAAGCAGGAATTGATAAATCCATATCACCATCCAAAGTATTGATGTATTTACCTAAATTAACAGGTGTACTCCAGTTGGTCCAGGTATCATCAAGCCTGCGGCTTACAAAAATATCTTCTTCACCAAAGCCGGGTAAACCGTTTGATGAGAAATAAAGTGTTTTACCATCGGCAGCTAAAAACGGAAACTTTTCACTCTGGGTCGTATTCACGGTTGTTCCTAATGAAATGGGTTTTGCCCAACCATTTTCAGTTAGTGTGGTCATAAACATTTCACTGCCTCTACCGGTTACATCTGTACAATAAATAAGTGTTTTTCCATCAGGCCCAACACAGGCTAACGACTCCCATATTTTGGTATTAATACTACCTCCAATATTACAAGGTGTACTCCAGCCTGATTCTGTTTTTACACTATAAAATAAATCACCACCACCAAAACTACCGGGATAGTTACCAAATAGTATAGCTACTTTTTCATCAGGCGAAATAGATAATAAGCCTTCGTTGCTTTTGGTATTGAACTGGTAAACCTGTTCAGGCGCTTTCCAAATGCCTTTATCGTCCAGCTTACTTACAAAAACATCTTCTTTACCACTTGCTCCCGGCCTGTTATCCGAAATGAAGTAAAGTGTTTTTCCATCTTGTAAAATACGAGGTAAAAAATCTTCATCGCTGCTATTAATAGTAGCACCTAAGTTTTCTACTTTTACCATTTCATCTTTGCGTTCCAATAAGCCAATCAACTTATCAGCCTCTGCTTTATCAGCACCGCTGTATTTTTCTTTGTATAGTTTTAAAGCTTGTATGGCTTCATCAAATTTTTGCTGAGCAAAATAACTTTTAGCTAAGTTTAAATATAACGATGGATTGGTTTGCACTTCCCGCTCATAAGCGAATTGAGCACGTGCATAATCCTTGTCTTTAAAGTACTTTTCGCCATTTTGTGCAAAAAGATTTACCGTTGCTAAGGCAATCAATAATGTGAGTATTGTTTTTTTCATAGACAGTTTGTTTTAGGTAGACAAACATATTCTATGCTTTAATTGAATACTATACGCAGTACTACGTATTTTTCATATACCGTAAATCCCTTAGTTGAGGTATTGGCATAGTGAAATGATGTTAAAACAGAAAAGCAAACACACCATAAGTATGTTTGCTTTTCTGCAGGCTTTGTATGTTTTATTCTATAACAAGTTTGTGACTATAAATAATCTGGCTGTTATCAATTAAGCTGTAAAAATAAACTCCTGTTAACAGGTTATTGCGCTCAATTTTCACTTCGTTATTTATCACGTTCAATGTTTTAATAGACTGACCTAATATATTAAAAATAACAAGCTGTCCATTGTTAATAGTATTGGTACCTGTAATTTTTAAAGTGGTATAATCATGGAATGGATTGGGAAATAACTGAATAGCGTAGTCATTGTTTTGTATGGTATTAATACCTGTCGATGCAACATTGTTGTACACGACCTGTATGCCACCATTGGTTCCATAATTCATTAATTGAGCTCCGGTAGCTGTAGAATACCAGGTATAAGAAACAGTAGTAGGGCCAAGTGAGTTGGTTCTTTCTTTTTTTATACGGGCTACATTCGTAAAGGTGCCGTTGGGTAAAATTAATGTACCATAACTATCGTAAGTTAAAGTAACTGTTCCTGTCTGGCTGCTGCTTACACTGCCATTTGCTTTGTAGCTTGTTTTGCTGTAAGTGTTTGCATAAGTGTTGTTATAACTGAAAGGAAGCTTTAAATCAATTTGAGGGTCATCGTAAATATCATAATCTTTACCGGCAGTATGTTCGCCCCATAGTACAAGGCTATCTGCTGTTAAGCTATAATAATGATGTCCGAATACAGCAGTAAGAGCTGGATCAGTAAAATACCAGTTAGCTTTTGGGTAATCGCTTGCATAAGCTGTTCCCGTTGGGGAGCTGACTGTGTAGTTAATAATGGGTGTGCCTGCTTCCTGTTGTAAATTGGCACAGTTCCAAGTTACTGCTGCGCCACTGGTATTAACAGGTACGGTAGCAGCCGTACTTGCCGATGCTATCATTAAAGGTGCGGTGTAACCAATAGCACTTGTGCTGGTAATGGTTGTTTGTGCATGTAATGTTATAAATGTAACCATAGCACAAAAAAGAGTAACATGTTTTTTCATAATTATAAGTGTTTTGTATGTACAAAATTATACGGGCTTACTTTTTTGTTATCGCATGAAATGCGTATTTTAAAAAAGCCGCTTACTGAAAAATAAACGGCTTTTTTATACCTGTATTTAATTAGTTTTTGATTGTTTTTTGTGTAGTAATTCCTTGCGCTGTATATACTCTGGTAAAATAAACACCATTGGTAAGAGTGCTTATATCAATAGTTGTTTCCGCTGTTGATAATACCAATGAACCTGTTACGTTGTAAAGCTCAGTTTTATCAATAGCTATAAGGCTTGTTATCGTTAATTGGCTGTGGGCCGGATTAGGGTATACACTAATATTATTATTGTTATAAGTAGCTTTTACTTCTTTTACCTGTGTACCTCCGTTACCATTGTCAGTATATTTCCAAAGCTCATTACCATGTTTAGCATCATCAGCTACAAAATAAATAGTATTACCAACTACAAAGGGTAATTGATTAAATGTACTTGAAATGCTTTCAGCAAATGGAGTACTGTCAATATCCGCTAACATATAAGTACCTGCTTTACTTCCATCCGTTATAAAAGGTTCAAATCCCAATATTTGATTTGATCTGTCACGGCCTTTTACAAATAATTTATTGTTTAAAGCAAACATGCCTCCTTCTTCTATATAAGAATCATTTTTATCAGTTACTATTTTAGTGCCTGCTGCAGTTAAATCACTTACCCAAACAAAGTCAGTATTGTAACCAGGGTAACGTGCCGCAAAATAAAACTGGTTGCCAACACTAATCAGCTTGCGTGGATTGCCCGAAGTAGCGCCCGGTGTTAGCTCAAAAAATAAATTGGTTCCGGCTTCTGTTCCATTACTTACCCATAATTCTCTTCCATAAGTATTGTCAACCGGATTAAAATATACTTTATCATTCACTATGGCAAAACTTGTGTAGCTTGATGAGCTGCCATCATCACAGCTGCTTGCAGTACCCGGTCTTATGTCTTTCAATAAATGAGTTCCTGCTGCTGTTCCATCGCTTACCCAAGGCTCGTAGCCATGTTCAGCATCGGTAGCAACATAATAAAAAGAATTGGCTCCAACGCTTAAAGCAAAGTTGTAAGTAGAGTTGGTGTGTTGCGCCATCAGTGTAGGAGCTGTTGAGTTTTCATCAAACGACCACAAGCCTTGTACACTATTATAAGTTCCCCAGAAATAAATTTTATTTTTAAATGCAATGACTTTATTACTTAAGATGATGGGTAAAAGTAATGAAGTACCTGCTGCAGTTCCGTTGGTTTTAAAAATGCCATATCCATTATAAATAAATGCAGTTTGGTTATTAAGTGCTATAAAATTAGGGCTGCTTCCATTAAAACCCGGATTTATTTCTTTAAGCAATACTGTACCCGCAGTGGTACCATCTGTAATCCATGGTTCGTGGTTGTTTCCGCCTGTTGGGTCTCCCGAAAAAAGTATTTTGTTTCCAAAGGTGGTTATATTAGTCATGTAACCCGTGTTTGGAAGTTTGTTTGTTCCGTTGCTAGTGCCATCGCTCTCATATAGAAAATTAGAATAAGTTGGATTTAAAGTATCGCGAACCGAAAAGTACAGCTTATTGTTGTGTGTGGTAAAGTTAGTAGGGCTTGCTCCGTTTGTGCCTTCAAAAATATCTTTCACCATAGTGGGCTGAGCTAAAGAAAAAAGGCTGATGAAACTAATCATCAGGGTTGTGTAAGCTTTTGTAAGTTTTTTCATAAGCATCAAAGGTGGACTAATAAAAATGGGTTCATATAGCATGAAATACGTATTTTGTTTGTTAGTGATACAAACAAAAAGCCGGCTAATCCATGATGAATTGCCGGCTGTTGCGGGTGTTTTTTATATGAAGATAATGCAGGTTGTAACCCATACCTGCAAGTAGTTATAAGCTTTTAAGCTTCGCTAAGCGACTGTTGGTATAAATGGTAAAAGAAAGTCGGGATGTATAAAAAGATAAGGAATAAAAACCCGATCAGCGTAATTAAATTAGCGTAAGGAAACGAAAGGGTTTTAAAAATAGAACCGATGGCAATTAAAATAGCAGCTGTATTACCTGATAAAAGCCTGACCATTCCCTGTAGATTTAATTGACTGATTTTTTTTGTGCTGCTAATTAATACCAGCAAGCAGGTAATAATTAAAAAGGCAAAACCTAAAATGCCAATTGCTGGGGTGCCGGCCCAGTGAAAAACACGGAATAATAATCCGCCAGAAATAAAGGTTGCGGCACAAAAGCCACATGCATAAACGATTTTTTTCATTGTAGTTTGTTTATTAAAGTTTAACATAAAAAATAACTCTTCTTCTATTTCTACCAGCCCATTGGGGCTAATAGTGCTCCATGCTTTTTTGTAAGCAGTTTCAAAGTCCATACCTTTTTCCATTTCAGCTTCTATAATGCAGCAGTAATGGTCCAGTAAATCATTAAGCATTGATTCACTTCTTAAGCCTGATTGGCGTAAACGTTCTTCTACACGTATTACATGTGTTTTGTTAAATAGCTCCATGTGCTAAAGTATTATCGGGGTTAATAATGCTATGTATAGTTTGCAAAAAGCTAAGCAGTTCCTGCGATGCGCTTATTGATTCCTGCTTTCCTTTTTTAGTAAGTTTATAGTATTTGCGGGTACGACCACCTACCGCTAATTCTTCGCTGGTTACTAAACCATCCGCTTCCAGTTTGTGTAAAGCTGGGTATAAAGAGCCTTCTTTTATTAAAATTTTACCCGCACTGGTTTCTTTTATATGTTGGGTTATTTCGTAACCATACATTTTTTTATTTTCACTCAGTAGCTTTAAAATAATAGGACCCAGCGTTCCTTTTAACAGTTCTTTTTGTGTAAATGACATGATAAGTAGATTTGTAATACATCGCAAATCTATGTATTAGAATAATAAATGCAAATTTTATTTTTTTGTATTAATACGTATCCTTGTATAATCATTCAATGGTTCATACATAAATGCCGGTATTATTATTTCTTTTATTGTGTTTCTGCAATCAACTATGTGCTCAGGATTCGGAGCGTGGATTTATAACCAATAGCACTATTGGAAATCCGATGAGTTTGGAAGTGAATCAGTATTACTTGCCAGCTTACCGTTATATTAATGTTTACAGCCGACCCGATGTGCAATCAAAAGTATTTACGAAAACACAATCTTTTGCCGATTCATTAAAAGTAGTAGAAGTATTAGCAGGGAAATATTCAAAATTCAAAAATGTATATGGCCAGTGGTGCAAAGTTACTTTCCCTTTAAAAGGTAAAAGATTTTTTGGTTATGTACCCAGTCAGTTTTTAGCACCTTTACAGATAAAACAGGGCACGAAAACTTATTTGGTGTTTATTGAAAAGTATCAAAAAGGAACATTTCTTTTTTCGCTTAAAGTATTAAATAAGTTTAACCTCGTTTCGGAGCACACGTTTAAAGCACCTGCTAATGAGCACTATTCACCTGTTGAAACAGATACTATTGGAAAAGCCTTATCAGGGTATTTAGAACTAAGTTTATTCAATAATAAAGGGTTGGATAGTGTAGAACATATAATAAAAGTAAGTGGAGGAATAGATGCTTGTGGTTATTGGAACGGAACAAAAATATTATTGCTGAGAGATAATAGAGTAATAAAGGAATTAGAAGAAGGAAGTGTTGGTGATGCCGATATATACCATGAAGGTTATTCCTATTTATTCCCTGCAGATAGTTTAGGTGAAAAGAATATGTTTATTAAAGATATGTGGTATTCAGAAGCTGTGGACGATACCTTCACCAATACCTGGGATGCCCGGGTTAAATACAAATGGTTAAATAATCATTTAATAAAAATAGATTCTGTTTATTCATCCAAACGAATCAATACCTATTTAGAAAGAAATGCGGAATAGCTTAAGATTTAAAAACTTTATTGATAGCTTCAATTTTTGAGTTTACCTGTAGTTTTATATAAATGTTTCTTATATGTGTACGTACCGTATCCTGGCTTATAAATAACTTATCGGCAATTTCTTTATAGCGGTATCCTTTCGATAAAAGCTCCAGTAATTCCAGTTCACGTTTGGTTAGTTCTTCGGCCGCTTTGTTTGGTTTTGGTTTATTAAAAGAGGCTACTACTTTTCGGGCTATTTGTGCATTCATGGGTGAACCTCCACTGCTCACATCCTTGATGGCTTCAACCAATTGCAATGGAGGTGTTTTTTTGAGCATATAACCGGTAGCACCAGCTTCTAACGAGCGAAATATTTTCTCATCATCTTCGTACACCGTTAACATCATGTATTGGGTAACATCACAGGTTTCCTTCAAGAATTTAATGCATTCAATACCATTTATACCAGGCAAATCAATATCCATTAACACCACATCAGGACAATTTAACGGAAGTATTTTAATAGCTTCTTCGGCCGATGAAAAAGTCTGGCGACATTCCAAATCATCCGTGCCATTTACTATCATCATTAATCCTGTTCTGATATCGTGGTTATCTTCCACTATTGCAATTTGAATTTTTGACATAATTTATTTTGTAAATGAACAACTAAATTTTCAATTTGGTTATCGCATCAAATACGTATTTGTACGTACATTTATATTAACCATATAATAGTGCTTTGTGTTCCATTTTGTGGTGTGGAGGTAATGTGGTAAGAACCTTTGGCGGCTTCCATTCTTTTACGCATATTGATTAAGCCATTGCCAAATTTTCGCGTATCGTTTATGTTAAAGCCTACACCATCATCAGTAATAACAATAGATGCTATTTTTGTTTGGCATGTAAAAGTAATGGTTACTTTGTGTGCATGTGCATGTTTTAAGCTGTTGTTTAAAGTTTCCTTTATCACCAAAAAAATATTCCTGCGCAGTTGCTGACTCATTATAATGTCATCAGCTACATCTTCAAAATTAATTTCACAGGCTACGCTTGTATCTTCAAAAAAGTCTACTGCGTATTCTCTTACATAAGCCAGCATGTTTTCGAGCGTATCGTTGTTCATGTTCATGGTCCAAACAATTTGTCCCATATTGTCAACCAGCTCACCTGCAGCAAACGATATTTTCTCCACTTGTTTGGTCAACTCATCATCTTGCTTTACCCGCGATTTAAGTAATTCAGTCATGATAGCAATTTTTGATAAGCCACTCCCTAAATCATCATGCATGTCTTTTGAAATACGCGTGCGTTCCTGATTAACCGCTTGTTGCTTTTCCAGCTCCTGTAATTGCTGTTTTAACTTCCGGGTTGATAAATACCGGATAGTAGCAATAAATAAGCTGATTAAGACAAATGCAAACAAGCCGATAGCCCACCATGTTTGCCACCAGGGAGCAAGAATAACAATGTCCAGTAAAACTATTTCGTTACTCCATTTTTCATCGTTGTTACAAGCCCTTACTTTAAATACATAGCTACCCGATTTTAAAGAAGGGTAACGTGCAAAATGTTCTTTACCCGCCTGCACCCAACCCTTGTCAACGCCTTCTAGTTTATACTGGTATTTGTTCTTTTCCGGATTGGTAAATTCAAGAGCTGAAAACTCAAACGACAGGGTGTTTTGTGAGTGCGTTAAGCTAATATTTTTAACATGGCCATAATTGAAATTATTATAATCCATGTCGTTTACCTTTAAGTTGGTCAATACCACGTTAGGCACAAATGGATTTGTTTTTATCTGGTCAGGAAAGAAGCTGTTGAAACCATTGATACCGCCAAAAAATATTTCACCATCATTACTTTTATAATAAGCCCCGGTATTAAACTCGTTCGACTGCAAACCATCATCCTTGTCGTAACTGATTACCTTTTCACTTTGAGTGTGGTAACACATAATACCAAAGTTACTGCTCAACCATAATTCGTCATTATTGCCAGGTACTACAGCATATAAATAATTGTTCGATAGGCCATTATTGGTAGTAATAACCCGGTACTGTTTCGTATGTAAATTATATTTAATTAATCCCTTTTCACTGGCTAGCCAAAGTGTTTTTTTGTTTTTGTCCTCGTACATACAACGTACATTAAAGCCTTCCAGTATTTGTTCCTGCAGCTCCAGTTTATTATTTACCAGCTTAAATTTATATACAAAACCATCATCTATTTCCGATGTATAAATAGCAGAATCGCTGGTTTGATAAATAGATATCAGATAAGGAGTACCAATGGCTTCAAACTTTTTAAAATAGGGGCTGCCATTGGTTTTTAATAAACTTTCAAAAAGTCCTTCTTTACTGGCAACAATTACTTTGTTGTTTGGGCAAACAATTAATTTACTGATTAAGTTAATACCATTAAAATAATACAGTTTATCAGCAATGGGAATGTGCTGTATATTATAATTTTTATCGTGTATGGTGTAAACACCCGCACCACTTCCTACATATATTTTATGGTTATCAGCGCCCACAAAACAGCCCACTAAGTTTGCCCCGGTTTTGTTTTGCTTAATCACTTTCAGCAAGCCCGTTTTGCGGTCAATAATTTGTATGCCATCCTCATGCGTACCTATCCAGAGTTTATCACTGGAGTCAACATAAAAAGCTTTTATAAAATTAGGAAGCAAGCCTGTACTTGATTCATTAATTGGTTTGTAAGTTCTGAATTTAGGAGGCAATAAATTGGCTTTACACAATCCAAATCCATCACAGCCAAGCCATAAGTTTTGTGAAGCATCAATGTATAAAGCAGTAATAATATTGGTACTTATGCCATCTTTGTCTAGTTTGTTTGCACGGTAATTATAAATATGTCCGTTGGTATCAATTACAAACAAGCCGTTTTGTAAATTACCTACCCATATACGTCCCTGCTTGTCCTTAGCTAGTTGGTGGTATAAATCAAGCTTGGGCGAATGCAGTAAAATTTTATACGAGTTGGTTATGTAATTAAATTGAAATACGTTTTTATAATTGGCAACCAATAAAGTGTTTTTAGCTGTTGTTATAAAATCACCCGTTGCTTCAATACCATCCAGTTTGTATTCAGGTATTAAATAATTATACATTTGATAAGTTTGCATATTGAAGCGGCCAATACCAAACCGTAATGAGTACCAAATATTGTTTTCGTCATCAACAGCTACTTGTCTGAAATGCGATTTTTTCTCACCCATTGACCGATCTAATATTTTGTAAGTATCCATTTTCTTTGAGTTGATATTGTATTTGAAAATGGAGTTGTGGCAGTTAGAAAACCAAAGCTCATTGTTTTTACTAATGCTGATTACTTCCAATAAAGTGGTAAATTGTGTGGTATCGTTATTGGGGAAAATACGTTTTAGCGTGTTGCTTTTTACATCGTACATAACCAATCCCGATCGGTTACTGAACCAAATATTGTTACTAGTATCCTCTTTGGCGTGCAGACCATAAAAGTTACCATTTCCCGTCATTCTGGGGTTGTAGTCAAATTTATATGTTTTTATCTGGTTGCCATCATATCGGTTTAGCCCATCACCCGTACCAAACCACATAAAGCCTTTAGAGTCCTGAAAAATAGTATATACCGAACTTTGAGAAAGGCCATTGTCAATGCCCAGCTTTTTAAATGTTACCTGTTGCCCTGGTAACAGTAGGTTAAACCCGATTAATATAAGTAGTAAAGTGAACTTTTTAAATAACATGTATAGTCAGGTTAAATAAATGTTTCAATATAATTAATAGCCTTGCTACCAATTTGACCAATTAAATAATTAACAGGATTCAACTATAAAACAAAATATTGACTGATGCTAATTAAATTGTTTTAAAGCAGTTTTGCGGAAGAGTTAATAGATAAACAACCAATACAAATTGCGGGTTTAAATTTTTGTGTTTCAATTACAAATTGATTTTAAAATACCATGTAAAGCCCGATAAAAATGTGCATTTTTGCAAAAAATGAAACATTTACCCAAATGGGTAGTTTTAATAAGCAATGAGTAGCACAAAAGGGAACGTAAAAACACCGGAAATAAACGCAATGTTAGAAGATGAGTTTATTGAGGTTTTAGGAGCAAGAGAACATAATTTAAAGAATATAGATGTAAGTATACCGCGTAACAAATTAGTTACTATTACCGGCTTAAGCGGAAGCGGAAAATCGTCATTGGCATTTGATACCATTTTTGCTGAAGGACAACGCAGGTACATGGAAAGTTTTTCAGCCTATGCACGCCAGTTTATAGGCAATATGGAAAGACCCGATGTAGATAAGATAAACGGGCTTTCACCGGTTATTGCCATTGAGCAAAAAACAGTAAATAAGAACCCGCGCTCAACCGTTGGAACCATTACCGAAATTTACGATTTCTTGCGTTTGCTTTATGCGCGGGCAGCCGATGCTTATAGTTATGTGTCGGGCGAAAAAATGGTGAAGATGACCGAGGAGCAGATTATAAGTGGCATTATTACCCAGTTTGAAAATAAAAAAATAAGCATATTAGCACCATTGGTAAAAGGCCGTAAAGGACATTACCGTGAGCTGTTTGAACAAATACGCAAGCAAGGATATACTAAAGTAAGGTTAGATGGAGCAGTGGTTGACTTAACACCCAAAATGCAGGCCGACCGTTATAAAATTCACGATATTGAAGTTTTAATAGATAGAATAGAACCTAAAAAAGATGCCCGTTTCCGGATAGCCGAAAGTGTAAAGAGCGCTTTGAAAATAGGCAAAGGAACTTTGGTATTGTTAGATACAGAAAGTAACAAATCATTCCATTTCAGTAAGTTTTTAATGGATCCCAAAAGCGGTATTAGTTATGATGAGCCGCAACCCAATACTTTTTCGTTTAACTCACCGTACGGAGCTTGTCCTACCTGCGATGGTTTAGGTGTAAAAAGTATTATTGATGAAAATGCCATTATACCCGATAGAAAATTAAGCATTAACAAAGGGGCTTTAGTTCCTTTGGGTGAGGTACGCGAAAACTGGACATTTCTACAATTACGAGAAATAGCAAAAAAATATAAGTTCAGTTTTGCCGACCCGGTTGAAAAATGGTCAGAGCAAGCATTACAAGTAGTACTTTACGGAAGTGATGATGCCTTGGTTATCCCTTACCAGTACAACAGCGGTTATACCCAAAATTATACTTCGCATTGGGATGGTTTAGTACCCATTATTACTAAAAACTTTTTAGAAAAAAGCAACGATGCCATATTTAAATGGGCTGAAGAGTTTATGCAAATATTACCTTGCCCTGATTGCCATGGAGCACGTTTAAAACAAGAAGCGCTACATTATAAAATTGGTGATAAAAGCATAGCCGATTTAGCACAAATGGAAATAACCGCTTTGGCTAAATGGTTTAACGAAGTAGAACAACATTTAGACAGCAAACAAAGTATTATAGCCAGCGAAGTAATAAAAGAAATACGCAGCCGCATACAGTTTTTAGTGGGTGTTGGTATTGATTACCTTACTTTAAACTCACCATCAAAAACCTTGAGTGGGGGCGAAGCACAACGCATCAGGCTGGCTACCCAAATTGGTTCGCAACTGGTAGGTGTATTGTATATTTTAGATGAGCCAAGCATAGGTTTACACCAACGCGATAACAACCGTTTAATAGACTCCTTAAAATCGTTACGCGATGTAGGCAACAGTGTAATAGTAGTGGAGCACGATAAAGATATGATGGCTGAAAGCGATTATATTTTAGACATTGGCTATGGTGCAGGCATACATGGCGGGCACATAGCTGCGCAAGGTACCTGGGATGAAATATTACAATCAAACTCAGTAACGGCACAGTATTTAAATGGCACTAAAAGCATTGAAGTACCTAAGCAACGCAGAAAAGGAAACGGCAAAAAATTAGTACTAAAAGGAGCTACCGGCAATAACTTGAAAAACATTTCAGTTGAGTTTCCTTTGGGTAAATTAATTTGCGTAACAGGTGTAAGCGGAAGCGGCAAATCAACCTTGATTAACGAAACGCTGTATCCTATTTTACGCCAGCATTTTTATAACTCACATCAAAAACCATTGCCTTATAAAAAGTTTGATGGCCTTGAGCATATAGACAAAGTAATAGAAATAGATCAGTCGCCAATTGGGCGTACACCGCGCAGTAACCCTGCTACCTACGTAGAAGTATTTTCAAACATCAGGGATTTATTTGCAGCCATGCCCGAATCAAAAATACGTGGTTATAAACCCGGACGTTTTTCATTCAATGTAAAAGGCGGCCGTTGCGAAACTTGTCAGGGAGCAGGTATGCGTACCATTGAAATGAATTTTTTACCCGATGTATATGTTAAGTGCGAAACCTGCAATGGCAAACGTTATAACAGGGAAACATTGGAGGTGCGTTTCAAAGGCAAGTCCATTAACGATATTTTAGATATGTCCATTGAAGATGCCGTAAAGTTTTTTGAAAACACACCACAAATACTTCGTAAAATAGAAGCTTTGAACGATGTAGGTTTAGGTTATATAACGCTTGGACAACAAAGCACCACCTTAAGCGGAGGAGAGGCACAACGCGTAAAACTGGCGACCGAATTAAGCAAACGCGATACAGGTAATACCTTTTATATATTGGATGAACCAAGTACTGGTTTACATTTTGAAGACGTAAAAGTACTGCTAGATGTAATTAATAAATTGGTAGAAAAAGGCAATACCGTTTTGGTAATTGAGCATAATTTAGACATTATAAAAGTAGCTGACCATATTATAGATATTGGCCCGGAAGGCGGTAAATACGGAGGCGAAGTATTATGCGAAGGCACACCTGAACAAGTTTGTAAAGAACCACGCAGCCATACGGCCCCGTTTCTAAAAGCAGAGTTGGGTTTAAAGTAATAGGTTAATAAGGCATACGCATAATTTGTCTGCTATTAAAATTATCATGTGTGGGGTTGTCCGTTGATATTAATTTTGGTCTTCCTATTATGTCAAAATCTATATAGATAACTTTTGGTGAGAGCAAAATTCTATTGAAACTAACGATATTTTTT
Organism: Bacteroidota bacterium; assembly: GCA_040388375.1. Taxonomy (NCBI): domain Bacteria; kingdom Pseudomonadati; phylum Bacteroidota; species Bacteroidota bacterium. The sequence continues at coordinate 386,770 of JAZKBU010000003.1, forward strand.
TTAGTGATTTGAACACATTGATAAGTCTGTTTTGTATATCCTGGAAAAGATACACTAATACTATAGACTCCTGGTAGAATACTATCAAACAAAAATTCTCCATCTTGGTTGGAGTATTTCTGTTTTTTAAAAGTGTCTCGCTCAATTATTATAAGTGCAAATTCAATTGGCTTTTTTGTTTTGGCATCAATGATTTTGGATGCTATTTGAATAGATATAATGCTGTCGTTTTGAGAATGCAAAATGATAGTTATAAATAACAAAACAGTAGTTAATAGGTATTTGTAATAGTTCATTACTGCTTGCCAATTATTATTTCATTACTATTTCCAAAGTTTATAGTATTGCTATAGCGGTAGTCAACTATTATTGAATAAGCGGCCAATGCTTCAATTTGTTGGTTAGGTGCTTTTTGTATTGGGGGGTAGTTTATAACTTTACCTTTTGAATAAGATTGAACAACACAATAATAAGGTAACTTGGGTAAGTTAAGATGGATTTCAGTACCTTCATGGTCAATAATAACATGAGAGAATGTTTTCGCTCCATCATTTGAACTTATAATAACATGATAATACCCGGAGTCTATATTCTCTAAATAGAAATACCCGTTTGAATCTATATTGGTTTGAAACAATTTATTGTTACCATAAACAGTAACGTAAATAGAAGTAGGGTCTACACTTTTTCTATGGTAATTAACATAACCTTTTACACTATATCTAGGTATGGTATGATTTTGTGCTATTGCTAAACTACTTATAAAGATAAATAGTAAGCCAATGATATATTTAGTTTTCATAATTTAATATAGTTGCTGTTTACCAATTATTCTCTCTTCATTTATACCGGCAAGTCTAACTCCATCAAAATAGTTTACAGTTTTTTCCTGTGTAAGCTTTTTGATACTTGGACATTCACTGGTTTTAATATTTACGCTTAAAGTACTTGTTGCAATTGGATAAAAGTTTTTTAACAAATTTTGTTCTAAAGAATAGGAGATGCAAAATGCTCTAATGTCTGATTTTAAATCGATTAAAAAGTTCTTTGCAATAAATTGATTAAATACAATAAAGTGGAGGTCAATACTTTTGTTTTCATATTTAGCAATTAAATTATATGAACCGTTTTCAATTGCGGGAAGGAGAAAATTGCCATTTGAATCTGTTTTTGTTTGATAAACTTTTGAGTTGCCTGTTATAGTAACTGTAACATCTGCAATACCAACAACAGCCCCCAAACAATAATAACTACTAATTATTGTCCCCGAAACCGGATAGGTTTTATTTTGCGCTTGTAATACGGTCGCTAATAGTAAAAAAAATAATCCGATTGTATATTTAGTTTTCATAACAATAAAATTTAAATGGTTGGAAATAGCGCGCTCTATTTATTAGTCAACGGCATTTAAAATAAAGTTGTATGAAAAGATTTTAAATAAAAATCACCACTACCAAATTATGATTGATAGTGGTGATTAAATAAGATATTGCTTATAACTTATACTGTGGCTTTGTTTAGCTTGTTGTAATAAATATACGAAACAATTAAAATACCTAATATTGCCAATGGAAACAGTGCCATACCGCTAAATCCATCAACCGCACAATGGCTTATAAAAGCAAAAGTAAAGCTGAATGCAAATCCTGCATAGGCCAACTCTTTTAATTTGCGGGGAACTTGAGGAATAATTAATAATAGCGTACCTATTACTTTAAAAACAACCAACGTGTTTCCAAAATATTCAGGATAACCCAAATGGCTGATGCCTTGTTTGGCTAATTCAGTTTGCGAGGTAAGCGCAGGCATTACACCCTCAAATAAGAAGATGAAAATGGTAGTTGCCCAGTAAATAATTTTATCTTTTTTCATATGGTTATGTTGGTTTTAATTGCTTGGAAATTTGCTGATGTCCATATAGGCTACTTCCCATTGGTGCCCGTCAATGTCAGCAAAACTGTGTTGATACATCCAGCCGTGGTCTTGTGCATCCATATAAGTGCTGCCACCTGCTGCCACTGCTTTTTTTACTAAGTTTTGTACAGCTTCTTTGCTTTCAGCATCAATACATATTAATACTTCAGTGGTTTTAGTAGCATCGCTGATGGTTTTTTTAGTAAACGTACTGAAAAAATCATGGGTAATAAGCATAGCATAAATACTGTTTTCTACTATAACCATACAGGCACCTTTTTCGTCAGTAAACTGAGGATTAAAAGTAAAGCCTAGCTGAGTAAAAAAGTCGATAGAAGCCTGTAAGTTTTTTACGGGTAAGTTTATGAAAATTTTTGTTGCCATAGTTTTGTTTTAATTTGGTTAAACAAACATAGGGTTAAAAATAAATACCAACAATGTGTAAATACGACAATCGTATAGGCTGATTACGACAAGCTAATACAAGCCATTAATATTATTGCTCAATGTCTATTTGGTATTTGTTAAGCAGGCCTGCAATACCTGCAACAGAGAACTTTGCTTTTTTTATCTTGTTCAGCTCCGGGTCAAAAGAGTAGTTAAAGGCCGTTCTGAAATCGGTTTTTTCCAATACACTGTTTTCAAAAATAGCCCCACCCAAATCACAATTTTTAAATACAGATAAACTTAAATCGCAGTCGGTAAAATCAACCTCTCTAACACTGCAATTATTAAATAGAGTTTTCTTTAAACCTAGTTTGAAAAAGGATGATAAGTTGAGTAAACAGTTTTCAAACGATACGGCAAATAAAAAAGGATGACAGTTTTCAAAACGCAAACCTAACAGTTTACAGTCTTTAAATTTTACCTCCCTGATAGCTGTTTTATTTAATTTAGCTAAGCTTAGATTACAACTGCTGAAGCTACATTCTATAAATAACATTTGTGTTAAATCTGATTCCGAAAAATCACAATTAATAAATGTACAATGCTCGTATTCGCCTTTAGGAAGAGGATTTAAAGTATAGTTTTCGTTTTCAAAAAGAGTGTCTTCAGTATACATTTTATAGGTTTATGTTTTGAAACAAACAGTAAGCGTTCATGTAGTTTAAAAATCTAAACCAAGCGCAAAATAATAAATCGGTTTGGATGCTACTTCCGCATCCTGAATACCCCAAGCCGTATCAAAACGAATAAAGTAACCCAATAGTTTAGTACGTAAGCCACCACCAAACCCTGCTACCAATGGGTCGCGTACATTGGTTACTCGCGCTATAACAGGTGTTATATTAATGGTTTTCTGGTTAAAAGTATTGTCATCGCTATAGGGGTTTGAGCCAATCCATGCCGTTCCAACATCAAAGAAAGGCACTATTTGAAAGTTGTTTAAAAACTCGCTGCGCAGCGGACGGTTAAAGGCATATTGAAAAATAGGAACACGTATTTCTGTATTAATTAAAGCAAAGCTGTTTCCATTTCTGATGTTTTGCTCAAATCCTCTTAAGTTGGCTGCCAATGCCTGAAACACATAATTCTCGCTTGACGAAGTACTGAATTCATTATTGAATTTAGGCGAAATCCAGTTTTCAACCCCACCTAAATAGTAAACAATTTTACCGGGTCCAAATGATGTGTTGGCTGTAAAGCGCGTACACCAAATAATCTGGCGGTGTATTTTTTCATAATGTCTTGCGTCAAAACCAAGGGCATTTAATTGTAAGTCCCAATTGTCTACACTGGCATAACGTTCGTAAAATATTTTTAAACGTGTACCGTTCCAAAGATTTAATCCTTTAGGTGTAGTATTGTCGTACACATATTCCAGCTTACCACCCACCCAGTTAGTAACCCTGTCAGGTACTTCTAACGTTGCAGTGTTCGAACCTCTTAATATATCCCTGTCCTGACGGTAGAAAAAGTTTAACCTTAAACTGCTTGCCTGGTTAATCGGATATTTTAAAATATAACGGGCTTCATGGCTAAAGCTTTTAACAGCCGAATTGTTTTCAGCAGAACCACCGCTTCTGCTTTGGCGATAAAAAACAAACTTATGGTCCAAACGTTTTTTTAACGTTTCAAACGAAGCAAAATAATCAAAACCACTTCCATCAAAACTTACACGTACGCCACCTGTAAAACGGTAGTCTTCCATTAAGTCAATCATACCCAATTTAAACATACCATTTAAACCCGGGTTAAATAATTGAGCAGCCGCAGGGCTTATAGGTTGGTAATAACTATTAATAATAGAGTTGTCAATCTGCGTTACCACCTCATCAGCAAAATAGGTAACATTATAAAACTTAGGTGAGCTTATTTTTAAACCTTGCTTTTGTGTTTCTGTGGCTAAATTTACTTTTGGAACTACAATGTAAGCAGGGCGTTTATAATCTTCGGCAGTAAACTCACTTAAAAAGAAAAACAAGTTAGTATCCTGCGCTATTCTTTCTTCAGTAGGTAGTTCCGTTGTTGGTTTAATATTGGCAAACGAATCAGTATTGTTAATGCTTTCGGCAAAGCTTCTGAAAATGTGTAAGCCACTCACATATTGTTTATTGGTTACACCACTTTTTAACCGGAACATATTCGGGTAACTTTCAATGTTTTTTAGTTCCTCAATGTTTTTCTCCAGCGGACTTAACTTTACATAGTATTTGTTTTCAAATAACATTAAATCGTAAACCTGTCTGGCTTGCGCTGAAACATCGTGCGATATAATACCCCTTTGGAAATTGGTAAGCGGGTAAGTATAAACCAAATCCTTATTGTGTACAATCGTATCTATTTTTTCAACGGTCGAGTCCAATACAATCGTTTTACCAAAATAGTCGAAAGAAGAGCCACTCCATTTAGGCGTATCTACATAACGCAAAGTATCGTTAGGCTTTTCGGTATAATCTAAATATTTAATGTTTATTTCAGTAAAGTCATACTCTTCCTCTAAACGTGTTGCATACCTGTTTTTAGTACCGTTATAATCACTTATATAAGCATAGTAAGTTCTGTTATATTCAATAGGATTGGTTTCGTTTATATAAGGTGTTTTGGTTAACCTTTTTAACATACGCGTTTTAGGTGTTTCCTCAATATCGTATAAGTAAACATCATAATTGTTATCTACACTTAATTTTGGGTTAACACCCATTGCCAATGAATCAGTAGGGCGGTTGGAGCTAAAAACAATACGACTAGAACCATTGGTATAGCGTGGTTGTGCATCGTCATAAATATCATTGGTCAGTTGTTTTTCCCTTCTGCTTGGAATATCAAAAGTATATAAATCCGATTGGCCTTTTCTAATGGCACTTACTACAATTGTTCTTCCGTTATCGCTATAATCAAAACCGGTTATTTTATCAAACTTGGTAAACTCAACTATCTCCTTTTGTTTGGTAACAAGGTCAAGTGTTTTAATTAATAGCTTACCTTTTTTCTCGTATACCATGGCTAGTTTATCGCCACCTTGTTGCCAAGCTATAATGGGGAAACTATGATCCAGTTCCAATTGATAGTATTTTAAACCACCTTTCAATAATTTTTTAAGTTTATTGTTTTTAGTATTTAACAACCATACTTTGTATTTACCATTTTTATTGGTAGTAAAACTTACATAATCACCTTTGCTGGAAGCTTTCAGTTGAGGCTCTAAATATTGGGCAACCCTACGTTTAATTTTTAAGTTAACCAAAGGCATACTGCGTCCAATATCCTCCTTTATATATAGTTTTTGGTAATACTCAAACCAATCCTTTTGAATTTGTTTAAACGAACGGTTATTACAAACATAGCTTAGCGCGTATTCGTAATTTCGGGTTACCCTAACCGCATACACCACTTCCTTTATTACATCATCAGGACGTTCACTTGTTTCAATAATATACTTCCATATACTGTGGCCTGCAAATACAGCATCCTTTTGATTAAGACGATTAAATTTTTTAAATTTCTTAGTCAGCACCCCATCCTTCATGCGGTTATCCATATCAGCATCCCATTCCTTAGAAAGGTAAGAAGTAAGGCCACGTAAAAACCACTCCGGTAAGTTTAACAAAGCAGCATTTTGCAAACGCTCCTGTAAAGTACCGCCATACACAATTTCGTTTAACAAAACCAAAGCAATGCCTTCATTAATCTGGCGCGCCAAATCAGCATGGTCACCATTAAAATAAATATAAATTTTATTATTGTTTACCTGCGTGTAACCACCGGTGTTCTGAGCCAAGTCCTCCAATCCAAAATTGCTTTGTTTCAAATCAGATAAAGTATTGAAACAAATAATCTCAACCCTACCACTTAATGGATGCTCCAATCGGTTCTCCAGTTCCTGAATATGCTCGTTAATATATTTGATGCTAAAAGTAGCTAATTCCCTTCCACCGCTGTAATAGTAAGCATCAAAGTTTTCAGACCGCAGGTAGTTCCAGTCAAAGTTGCCATACTGCACCCTGTTTTGACCAAAAGTAGTGTTAATACCCTGGCTGTAGGATATTTTGCTTATAACACTCAATAATATAAATATATAAATTCTGAAACTGTGCATGTATGAATTTTGGCCGACCAAAAATAATCCCATTTTTATTAATACAAAGTAATTTTAATGAAAACTTTTGGGCTGCCAATCCATTTGTTTGGGTTGAAAATGAATAGTATTTAGACAAATAATTAAGGATAAAAGTTTGCTGTAAGGTCAAAAAAATCAACCAAATATCAACACGCTTTTTACTGTCTAATAAAATGCTCACATTGCAGGCAAATAACGAAATACACGATGAGTAAAATTTTAATTATTGATGATGAAAAGGCTATTCGCAATACGTTAAGAGAGATTTTAGAGTATGAAAGCTATCAGGTAGATGAGGCTGCAAATGGAGAAGAGGGCTTAGAAAAAATATTGAACGATGAGTATGCTGCCGTTTTATGTGATATAAAAATGCCTAAAATGGATGGTATTGAAGTATTGAGTAAAGCCCATGAAATTGATGATGACTTACCGTTTATTATGATTTCGGGAAATGGTACGATTGAAACAGCCGTAGAAGCCACTAAAAAAGGAGCCTACGATTTTATTTCAAAACCACCTGATTTAAACCGACTATTAATTACCCTTCGCAATGCTATTGATAAAAAATCGCTAACGGTTGAAACAAAAGTATTACGTAGGAAAGTAACCAAAACCCGCGAAATAATAGGCGATAGTCCCGCTATTCAAAATATTATGGGCACCATTGAAAAAGTGGCTCCTACTGATGCAAGGGTAATGATTACGGGCGAAAATGGAACTGGTAAAGAATTGGTGGCACGTTGGATACATGAAAAAAGTAACCGTGCTAAGAATCAATTGATAGAGGTTAACTGTGCGGCCATTCCTACTGAGCTAATCGAGTCAGAATTGTTTGGGCACGAAAAAGGGGCTTTTACTTCGGCTATTAAACAACGCATTGGTAAGTTTGAACAAGCCAACGGAGGAACTTTATTTTTAGATGAAATAGGCGATATGAGTTTGGCTGCACAAGCCAAAGTTTTAAGAGCTTTGCAAGAAGGTAAAATTACCCGCGTAGGTGGCGATAAAGATATAGACGTAGATGTACGCGTAATAGCGGCTACCAATAAAAACCTGTTACAGGAAATTGAAAGAGGTAATTTTAGAATGGATTTGTACCACCGTTTAAGTGTTATATTAATTCATGTTCCTTCGTTAAATGACAGGAAAGAAGATATACCAACACTGGCTGAAAAATTTATAAAAGAAGTATGTGAAGACAATGGTTTAACGCGTAAAATGTTTTTGCCACAAGCTTTAGATGAATTGAAAAAGCTGGATTACTATGGAAACATACGAGAATTAAGAAACGTAGTAGAACGATTGGTTATATTAGGTCAACAACGCATTAGTGTGGAAGATGTTCAGAAATTTGCAAGTCCCTTAAGCGCACGCGAAGAAGAAAAAAATATTTACGAGCGCTTTAGCACCCTGCAAGATTTTAAAGAATATGTAGAACGTATTTTTATTGAAGAAAAGCTGAAGAAAAATGGCTGGAATGTGGCTAAAACTGCGTTAGAGATAGATATACAAAGAAGCCATTTGTATAACAAAATAGAGAAGTACAATTTAAAACGTGGCGAACACCACGATTAATTAATGTAACGTGAACTAGAAAGAGGTTAGTGTTGTTTATATACTAACCTCTTTTTTATTGGTAATACTCTATCATCTTTTTGATAAGGTGTCTTTACCTAAATTATTAGATGTTTATGTCGAATGGTTGCATCTTTGAATTCGAAAAACAAGTATTATTTTGTCCCAAAATGATTTTAATTTATTATTTTGGGCTTCATTCCCTAAAGCGGAACAAATTAAGCATCTGCTATTCAGTGGTTTAATTTGATGGTTGGTTTTTTGTATTCTATAATTTGATTATGGATAGATAATATAAATAAATAAGTACAAAGCCATTCAATTAATTAAAGAGATAAATGATTGAAACTGGATACTAGGATTAAGTAGTACACTTCTTTATCCCAAAATTGGAACTATGCGTTCCTTATTGGGGCTATTTTTGTTTTTTTGTTTTTTATTGGCATTGTAAATCAGCTATTTGTTTGTTGGTTTGGTTTTTGTTATGTTTGCCATGAAAGCAAAAAACAATGAAAAAAATCCAAACTGCGCTTATTTTAGTTGGTCTTTTAAGTCTAACTTCTTGTTTACCTAGTGTAGAATCAGCCAAAGAGCAACCAAACAACAACAATGTAAGCAATATGAATGATTTAGTTGTTCCTATTGGCTTTACATGGCAAAACTCGCGCGATGTTAATTTTAACATTGGTATTACCGATACCCGTTTCCAGGAAGCAGTACATGTAGTTTCAGTTTACGATGCTAATCCACTTGTCGGTGGAAATTTAATAGCCCGCGGTTCAGCTACTTTAAGCACACCTCTTGCGGCTCAATTAAATTTAGCCAATACTTTAAAATCAGTTTATATTGTAAAAACATCACCTGACAATTCAGAGTTATCGCAAGAAGTAGCTATTGAAGGTACTACTGTTAACGTACAATTAGGCTTTGTAGTAAAAACAGGTAAAGGTGTATTTGGAAAAACAGCAGGCCCTGATTGCAGCACAGGCTGTACTTCAACTATTACTACCAGCAATAGTAATTTAAATATAAACACAGGCGATGTAGTTTGTGTAACAGGAAACAATATCAGTATCAGTTTCAATGCCAATGGCGGAACTTTAAAAATATGTGGTAGCAATGTAACAGTAAACAACGCATCTTTAAATAACAGTTCAACACTTATTGTAACCAGCACTGCATCGGTAAACTTTAGTCAATTAAACCAAAACGGAACGTCAACCTCATTCCAAAACTGGGGTACTGTTAGTATCGGTGGAACATTCTCACCGGGAGGTACCGTATTAAATAATGGAACCATTACTACTACTGGTGATTATAATTTAAACTCACAATCAACCCAAACCAATAACGGTACTATTAACGTAGGCCAATCAATGCAAGTAAATGGTAATTGCTCAATGACTAACAATAATTCAATTACCGTTAACAGCGACTTACAGGTAAATGGACAAGGTACATTTGTAAACAATTGCAAATTATGGGCTAAGAACAATTACCAACAAAATGGTGCTATGCAAAACTATGGTTATATCAGAATTGATAACAGAAGTCAAATAAATGGTGGTTCAGTATTGTCAATGTACAATGGCGCCATGTTCAAAACCAAGGATGTTGATTTGAATGGAACAGTAAAAGGTTATAGCAATACATCATTAGTAAAAGTAACCGGTGAAACAAGAATAAATGGTGGTGGTCAGGTAATCAACGCTATTCAATATTGCGATGCAAACGGAATTGAAACCAATAATGGAACAATAGGTAGCGGTGCTACTTTAGGATGTACATTATATGTACCGATTACCAGTTGTAATACCGAAGGAAACGGAACAGCTCCGGCTCCGGTTGATACTGATGGCGATGGCGTAGCAAACATTAACGATGCTTATCCTAACGATGCAACAAAAGCATACAACAATTATTACCCCTCAGCTACAGGTGTGGCTACAGTAGCATTCGAAGATTTATGGCCAAGTAAAGGTGATTACGATATGAACGATGTAGTAATGACATACAGATACAATATTGTAACAAATGCTTCAAACAACGTAGCACAAGTAATAGGTAACTTTACTTTACAAGCTACAGGTGGTTCATTTGAAAATGGTTTTGGTATTCAATTTCCAATTGACAGAGCAAAAGCAACAGGTTTAACAGGTGGTACTTTAGAAGCAGGACAAACCAAAGCAGTAGTTACTTTGTTTAGCAGCTCACGTGCACAAATGGCTAATTGGAACACTAAACCGGGTTTACCGACTTCTGATTCGGTAAATTATAATTTTAGCTTTAATGTAACAGCAGGCCCATCATTGGCTACCTTTGGATTAAACGAATACAATCCGTTTATATGGAATAACTCAGCTAATTTTGGCCGCGGATACGAAATTCATTTACCTGGTAAAGTGCCAACCAGTTTAGCTAATACAAATATATTTGGAACAAGCCAGGATAATTCAAACGTAACAGCTAACCGTTATTATGTTACTACGGGTAATGGTTTACCTTGGGCTATCAGCATACCAGTTAAGTTTGCTTACCCAATTGAGAAATCAGATATTAATACTGCTTATTTAAAATTTGCTACTTGGGTACAATCAAACGGAACTCAATACGCTGATTGGTATACAAACGGTACCGGATACAGAGATGCTTCAAAAGTGTACGTGCGTCCATAAACTTATAGATAAAATTTCAGTTTAAAAAAAGCGCTTACTTGAACCGTAATCGCATTGCTAATAAAAAAACAATGAAAAAAATCCAAACTGCACTTATTTTAATTGGCTTACTTAGTTTAGCCTCTTGTGCCCGCAAAGTAGAATCTGGTGAACAACAGATCCCTACACCAAACAACAATGTAAGTAACATGAACGATTTAGTTGTTCCTGCAGGCTTTACATGGGAAAACTCACGCGATGTTAATTTTAACATTGGCATTACAGATACTCGTTTTCAAGAAGCTGTGCATGTAGTTTCAGTTTATGATGCTAATCCGTTAGCTGGTGGAAATTTAATAGCTCGCGGTTCAGCTACTTTAAGTACTCCTTTTGCTGCTCAATTAAATTTAGCCAATACTTTAAAATCAGTTTATATTATCAAAACCTCACCTGATAACTCTGAGTTATCGCAGGAAGTAGCTATTGAAGGAACTACTGTAAATGTACAATTAGGTTTTGTTGTAAAAACAGGTAAAGGTGCATTTGGAAAAACAGCAGGTCCTGATTGTAGCACTGGTTGTACTTCAACTATTACTACCAGCAATAGCAATTTAAACTTAAATACAGGTGATGTAGTTTGTGTAACAGGAAGCAACATTAGTATTAGTTTCAATGCCAATGGTGGAACTTTAAAAATATGTGGTAGCAATGTAACTGTAAACAATGCCAATCTAAATAATAGCTCTACACTTATTGTTACTAGCACAGCATCGGTGAGTTTTTCCAATTTAAATCAAAACGGTTCATTAACATCATTCCAAAATTGGGGTACTGTAACAATGGGTAGTTCATACTCACCGGGAGGTTCAGTTTTAAACAATGGAACAATTACTACCAATGGTGATTACAATTTAAATACACAATCATCGCAAATTAACAACGGTATTATAAACGTTGGTCAATCAATGCAAGTAAACGGTAATACTACTTTTACCAATAATGGTTCAGTTACAACCACTCAAGATTTGCAAGTGAACGGTCAAGGTGTATTTATTAATAATTGCAAATTATGGGTAAAAAGAGATTTTAACCATAGTAATACCATGCAAAACTACTCATATATAAGAGTAGATAGAGAAACCAAGGTAAATGGTGGAGCTGAATTAAGTATGTATAATGGAGCTATGTTTAGAACCTTAGATATCGTTATTAATGGAAGAGTTAAAGGTTACAGCAATACTTCATTGGTAAAAGTAAATGGCGATACAAGAATAAACGGAGGTGGTGAAGTTATCAATGCTATTCAATATTGCGATGCAAACGGAATTGAAACCAATAATGGAACAATAGGTAGCGGTGCTACTCAAGGATGTACATTATATGTACCAATTACCAGTTGTAATACAGAAGGAAATGGATCAGCTCCAGCTCCAACAGATACTGACGGTGACGGTGTGTCTGATGTAAATGATGCTTACCCTAACGATGCTACAAAAGCTTATAATAATTACTATCCTTCGGCTACTGGTGTGGCTACCGTTTCATTTGAAGATTTATGGCCAAGTAAAGGTGATTACGATATGAATGATATCGTTATGACATACAGATACAATATTGTAACAAACGCTGCAAACAATGTAGCACAAGTAATAGGTAACTATACATTACATGCAACAGGTGGTGCTTTACAAAACGGTTTTGGTGTACAATTTCCAATTGATAGAGCAAAAGCAACAGGTTTAACAGGAGGTACTTTAGAGGCAGGGCAAATCAAAGCCGTAGTTACTTTATTTAATAACTCACGTGCACAAATGGCTACTTTCAATACAGTTCCGGGTGCATCTGCATCAGATACAGTTAACTATACAATGAGTTTCAATGTAACAGCAGGTCCTTCATTGGCTACCTTTGGCTTAAACGAATACAATCCGTTTATCTGGAACAATACAGCAGGTTTTGGTCGTGGATACGAAATTCACTTACCGGGTAAAGTACCAACCAATTTAGCTAATGCAGCTTTATTTGGTACTGCAGAAGATAATTCAAACGTAACAGCTAACCGTTATTATGTAAGTACAGGTAATGGATTACCTTGGGCTATCAGCATACCAGTTAAGTTTGCTTACCCAATTGAAAGATCAGACATTAACACTGCGTATTTAAAATTTGCTACTTGGGTACAATCAGGTGGAGCACAATACGCTGATTGGTATACCAATAGTACGGGATACAGGGATGTATCCAAAGTATATATACGCCCGTAAAGGATAAACGAAATTTATTAGCTAAAAAGGCGATTACAGGAAACGGTAATCGCCTTTTTTATTTTTTTACTATTTGAGTATAAACGCAAGTGTATAAAGGGTTGACCAATTGGAAGTGTCCCAAAATTGGAATAAAAGGTTTCGTTTTGAGGTTTTTTTGAACAATGTTTATTTGTTTATATTTGATAATCAGCATGTTGTTTGTTGGTTGAGTTTTTGTTATATTCGTATTGCTAATAAAAAAACAATGAAAAAAATTCAAACCGTACTTATTTTAATTGGGTTACTAAGTTTAGCTTCTTGTACCCGCAAAGTAGAATCTGAACAACAGAACACTACGCCAAACAACAATGTCAGTAATATGAATGATTTAGTTGTTCCTGCAGGCTTTACATGGGAAAACTCACGCGATGTTAATTTTAACATTGGTATTACAGATACCCGTTTTCAGGAAGCAGTGCACGTAGTTTCAGTTTACGATGCTAACCCATTGGCTGGTGGAAATTTAATAGCCCGCGGTTCAGCTACTTTAAGTACTCCTTTTGCTTCTAAATTAAATTTAGCCAATACTTTAAAATCAGTTTATATTATTAAAACTTCACCTGATAACTCTGAGTTATCGCAAGAAGTTTCAATTGAAGGAACTACTGTAAATGTACAATTAGGCTTTGTAGTAAAAACCGGTAAAGGTGCATTTGGTAAAACTTCAAGTCCTGATTGCAGTAGCGGTTGTACTTCGACTATTACTACAAGCAATACCAATTTGAATTTAAACAATGGTGATGTAGTTTGTGTAACAGGAAGCAATATTACTATTGGTTTCAATGCCAATGGCGGAACTTTAAAAATATGTGGTAGCAACGTAACAGTAACAAATGCTTCATTAAACAATAGCGCTTCCTTAATTGTTACCAGTACAGGTTCAGTAAACTTTTCAAATTTAAATACAAACAGCTCTTCAACTTCAATTCAAAATTGGGGAACCATGAATTTTTCAAGTTCATTCTCTCCTGCAGGATCATGTGTAAATAATGGAACAATTACAACCAGTGGTGATTATAATTTAAATACAACATCAACTCAAACCAATAATGGTACACTTAATGTTGGCCAATCAATGCAGGTAAACAGCTCTACTATATTTACTAATAACGGTACTGTTATTACTGCTACAGATTTACAGGTAAACAGCCAGGCTACATTTATCAATAATTGCAAATTATGGGTGAAAAGAAACTTTAACCATAGCAAAACAATGCAAAATTACAGCTACATCCGTGTAGATGCTGAAACAAAAGTTAACAGCGGTTCGGAGTTAGGTATGTACAATGGTGCCATGTTTAAAACTGCAAGCATTATTGTTGATGGAATAATAAAAGGTTATAGCAATACATCATTGGTAAAAGTAACCGGTAATACATTAATCAATGGTAGTGGTCAAATAATCAACGCTATTCAATATTGTGATGCAAACGGAATTGAAACCAATACAGGCACAATAGGTAGCGGTGCTACTTTAGGATGTTCATTATATGTACCAATTACAAGCTGTAATACTGAAGGAAACGGATCAGCTCCGGCTCCGGTTGATACTGATGGCGATGGCGTAGCAAACACTAACGATGCTTATCCTAACGATGCAACAAAAGCATACAATAATTATTACCCGTCATCTACAGGCGTAGCCACCGTTTCATTCGAAGATTTATGGCCAAGTAAAGGTGATTACGATATGAATGATATCGTTATGACATACAGATACAATATTGTAACAAACGCTGCAAACAATGTAGCACAAGTAATAGGTAACTATACATTACATGCAACAGGTGGTGCTTTACAAAACGGTTTTGGTGTACAATTTCCAATTGATAGAGCAAAAGCAACAGGTTTAACAGGAGGTACTTTAGAGGCAGGGCAAATCAAAGCCGTAGTTACTTTATTTAATAACTCACGTGCACAAATGGCTACTTTCAATACAGTTCCGGGTGCATCTGCATCAGATACAGTTAACTATACAATGAGTTTCAATGTAACAGCAGGTCCTTCATTGGCAACATTCGGATTGAACGAATACAATCCATTTATATGGAACAATACAGCAGGTTTTGGCCGTGGCTACGAAATTCATTTACCGGGTAAAGTACCAACCAGTTTAGCTAATACAGCTTTATTTGGTACTGCAGAAGATAATTCGAACGTAACGGCTAACCGTTATTATGTTACTACAGGTAATGGATTACCATGGGCTATAAGCATACCGGTTAAGTTTGCTTACCCAATTGAAAGATCAGACATTAACACTGCTTATTTAAAATTTGCTACTTGGGTACAATCAGGTGGAGCTCAATATGCAGATTGGTACACCAATGGTACAGGATACAGAGACGTTTCGAAAATATACGTACGTCCATAAAAGATAATTTCATGTTTTAGGTTTTAGATTAAAAGCGGCTACCATAAAAAGGTAGTCGCTTTTTTTATGCAATAAATAAGATGTTTATTTGCCAGCGTTATTAAATACATTTTGAAAACAGTACTTATTATAGACGATGAAGAGAAGCTAAGAACACTGCTAACCCGAATAATTAGCTTAGAGGGTTTTGAAGTATTGCAAGCAGAAGATTACAAAACGGCACAAAAAAAATTAGCTCAAACTGCTGTTGACGTGGTGCTATGCGATGTTAAATTACCCGATGCAAGTGGTATTGATATTGTAAAAAGTATAAAAGAAGTTTACCCTTTTATAGAAGTTATTCTGTTAACCGCTTACGGCAATATTCCCGATGGTGTGCAAGCTATAAAAAATGGCGCTTTCGATTATATTACCAAAGGCGATGACAATAACAAGATTATACCTTTGTTATATAAAGCCATGGAAAAAGTAGCCTTGGCCAAAAGGGTTTATCATTTAGAAAAGCAATTAGGTACTAAACAATCATTTGATACTATTATTGGTCAGTCAAAGCCTATTCAACAAGCCATTTATTTGGCTAAAAAAGTAAGTACAACGGAGGCTACTGTTTTATTAACAGGCGAAACAGGAACGGGTAAAGAAGTATTTGCACAAGCCATCCACCAAGAAAGCAATAGAAACAATAAAAACTTTGTAGCCATTAATTGTTCAGCCTTTAGCAAAGAACTTTTAGAAAGCGAATTGTTTGGACATAAAGCAGGAGCTTTTACGGGTGCATTAAAAGACAAGAAAGGTTTGTTTGAAGAAGCACATCAGGGAACTTTGTTTTTAGATGAAGTAGGCGAAATGCCATTGGAACTCCAAGCCAAACTGTTGCGCGTATTGGAAAATGGAGAATTTATTAAAGTAGGCGATAGCAAAACAAGCAAAGTAAATGTACGATTAATTGCTGCTACCAACCGCGATTTACAACAAGAGATAACGGCCAACCAGTTCAGGCAGGATTTGTTTTACAGGCTTTCTACTTTTACCATTCCGTTGCCTGCATTGCGGGAGCGAGCAGCCGATATACAGGCATTGGCATTGCATTTTTGTGAAGTGTTTTCAGCCAAAACCAATCAGGCTGTTAAAGTATTAAACAATGCCTATATAGCTGCATTGATTCAACATAATTGGCCTGGTAATATTAGAGAGCTGAAAAATGTAATTGAGCGCAGTGTGATATTAAGCGATAACAATGAATTGAAATTAGAAAGTTTGCCTTTTGAAATATTAAATCAATTGGATGTAAATTGTAACGATATAAATGCAAAAGCATTGTCAGCATTTTCATTGGCCTCTGCTGAAAAAATACATATTCAAAAAATATTGAATTATACTAATAACAATAAAACCAAAACAGCGGAGTTGTTAGGTATAGCTTTAACTACCTTATACCGCAAGTTAGAGGAGTTTAAAATTGGGTAGATAATCATTTACTATCAAAACAGTATGCCAACCCTATCAAAACGATAGGGTTTTTTTATGCCTTTTGGGCTTTCCTTTTTTATTTGATTGGATTATCAGTTAGTTATAGATTAAAAGGATTGCAGGAATACCATTTGATTATAGCATTAGCAAAATAGTATTTGCTATGAAAACCCAAAAATCAAAGAACCTTTATAAAGTAATGCAACGTTTCGCTGATATCACAGTAAACTTCATTTTAAACGGACAGTTAAACAGGGCTGCTAAATGCCTGCAAATTGCCGATAAGTTATTCCGTTCAGGAAACATCATTATAAAAAATGCCATTGCCAATGTATTTGTGTATTCACTTTCAAGGGTGTTAGATAAGCACGATGAAATGAGCAATGAAGTGTTTGCTATTCTACCATTTTCGTTGAAACGCGAATACGATTTGCAAGTGAATAGCTGTGGGGTTTAATGATGGAAACAGTTTTTTTAATAGGACTTGTACTGTTGTGCTTTGTTCTTTTTTATAAAGCCATTCATTGGTTTGATAACATTTAAATAATTAAAAAATGATAGCATTATTCATCATATCGGTTGCCGTGTTTGGTTACATGTGTTACGTATTAATTAAAGCAGAAAAATTTTAACGTATGAATACAGAAATAGTAGGTATAGTGGCCATGTTTTTTGTTACCTTAATTTTAGCCATTCCATTAGGTAAATATATGGCTAAAGTATATCGAAATGAAGCCACTTTTTTAGATAAAATATTTGCTCCCATAGAAAAAGGCATTTTTAAACTAAGTGGTATTGATGCGGCAAAAGAACAAACGTGGAAAGAGCAGTTAAAAGCATTGTTAGGTATTCATTTTCTTTGGTTTTTGTTAGGAATGTTTATTTTTATGAATCAGGGATGGTTGCCACTAAATCCCGATCACAACCCTAACCAATCAGCTCACTTAGCTTTTAATACCACTATTTCATTTTTGGTCAATTGTAATTTGCAACATTATTCGGGAGAAACGGGAGTAAGTTATTTAGGGCAACTATATTTAATGTTTTTACAGTTTGTTACTGCTGCTATAGGTATGGCTGCTGCAATTACTGTTTTTTATGCATTGCGTAAAGGAACTTATAAAACCCTGGGTAATTTCTATAGTTTTTTTGTTAAGTCGTGCACCCGTATTTTATTACCATTATCAACGGTATTGGCATTGTTGTTTTTATTAAATGGTATGCCAATGACTTTTGAAGGCAAACAAGTAATGACAACTTTGCAAGGTGACACCATTCAAGTAAGTACGGGACCTGTTGCCGCTTTTGTTCCAATTAAACATTTAGGCACCAATGGTGGCGGATTTTTTGGCGCCAATTCTGCGCATCCATTGGAAAACACAAACTACTTTACCAATATGCTTGAAATGATAAGTCAAATGCTTATTCCATTTGCCATGGTATTTGCTTTAGGTTATTTCCTGCAGCGCAAAAAATTAGCATGGACCATTTTTGGTGTAATGACGATAGGTTTTTTAGCATTGGTAGTACCCACTGTTATTACCGAAAGTCAGGGAAATAATGTTATTACTAATATGGGTATTAGCAATAATGGAGGGGCAATGGAAGGTAAAGAAGTTCGTTTTGGGGCAGCTGCTTCTGCTTATTGGAGTATTGCTACTACTGTTATTTCTACAGGTTCAGTAAATGCTATGCATGATAGTTTTATGCCTATTTCAAGTATGAATCAATTATTGGCAATGATGACCAATTGTTTTTATGGAGGCTGCGGTGTAGGTATTTTAAATTATTTCATCTTTATCATTTTGGCCGTATTTATAAGTGGTTTAATGGTTGGCCGTACTCCTGAATTAATGGGTAAAAAAATTGAAGTCAGAGAAATGAAAATAGCCATGATTATAGCATTGTTACATCCGTTTTTAATATTGACAGGAACAGCTTTGGCAATAATTTTTCCTGAGTTTACAACCAGTACACTCAATAATCCTGAGGCACATGGTTTTACAGAAATGCTTTATGAGTACACTTCATCGGCAGCTAATAATGGCAGCGGATTTGAAGGATTAGGAGACAATACACCTTGGTGGAATATAAGTACAGGTATTGTATTAATACTTGCTCGTTTTTTACCCATTATTGGTCCTGTAGCTATTGCCGGAATATTAGCTAACAAAAAATATATACCGGAAAATGCAGGCACTTTAAAAACGGATACTGCTACATTCGGTATGATGGTATTAGCCATTATTGTTTTAGTGGCAGCATTATCGTTTTTCCCCGCATTAACATTGGGTCCAATAACTGAATATTTTTCAATTAAATAAAATGCTAATCGTGATAAGGGAGATGTTTTTCTTCGTGAAATGTGACTTGTAAGATGTAAAACGCTCCTTATTTATATCCAACTTTTATAAAGGAAACTCATGCTTCTTTTTCAAGACTTTTAATTAAACCATAAACTAGTTTACCAATCGTGTCAAATTTTAAAATAATTAATTCGGACTCATCTTTTTTGATAAATCCCAAATCTGTAGAAAGGAGAATTAGTGTATCTAATTCGGTTAAAGACCCTAGAGAAATATGTAAAAAGTGTATAAATTCCTTTTTACTTTTTCTAGCAGCTCCTTCAGCAATATTAACGGGGACAGAAACAGCAGCACGTCTGATTTGGGAAACTAATCCAAATTTTTCTTCAATAGGAAAGTTACTTGTTACCTCATATAATTCTTTAACAATTTCAAAGCTTTTTAGCCAAGCATTTAAATTCTTATGTGGTTTCATAATTGATAATTTCTTCAAATCTAAAACCCTTTTACATTTTACAAACAACATTTCACATTATGAAAAATAATTTATTTGATAAACCTCTAATGCGGAAGGCTTTACAACAAGCTTTTGTTAAATTGAATCCTGTTAGTATGTTTCGTAATCCAGTTATGTTTACGGTGCAAATTGGAACAGTAGTTATGTTTTTTGTATGTGTTTGGATACTGTTTGGCGAAACTACCCAAGGCAGCTTTGCCTATAATTTAACGGTATTCATCGTTTTATTTCTTACACTTTTGTTTGCAAATTTTGCCGAAGCTATTGCCGAAGCACGTGGTAAAGCACAAGCCGATAGTTTAAGAAAAACCAGAGAAGAAACACTTGCAAAAGTTATTAAAGCAGAAATGTTAGATGTGAAAAGTGAAATGTTAAGTTTATCACAAATACAGCCATCTCACATTTTACAACTTACATCATCACAATTAAAAAAAGGAGATGTGTTTGTATGTGAAGCGGGTGATACTATTCCTACAGATGGTGAAATTATAGAAGGTTTGGCTACCATAGACGAAAGTGCTATAACAGGTGAAAGTGCTCCCGTTATTCGCGAATCGGGAGGCGATAAAAGCTCAGTTACAGGTGGTACCAAAGTATTATCTGATAAAATTAAAGTAGTTGTTACAACTGAAGCTGGAGAAAGTTTTTTAGATAAAATGATAGCTTTGGTAGAAGGGGCTAGTCGCCAAAAAACACCTAATGAAATTGCGCTCAATATTTTATTAGCAGGTTTTACGCTGGTATTTATTATAGTTACTGTTACATTAAAACCATTTGCTGATTATGCACATACACCTATTACTATTGCGGCTTTTATCTCCTTGTTCGTATGTTTAATTCCAACCACCATTGGCGGTTTACTATCAGCTATTGGTATTGCGGGTATGGATAGGGCTTTACGTGCAAACGTAATAACTAAAAGTGGTAAAGCGGTAGAAACAGCTGGTGATGTTGATGTATTATTATTAGACAAAACAGGAACCATTACCATTGGTAATAGAAAGGCAACCCATTTTTATCCAACATTTGGCGTAGATGAAAAGCATTTTAAAAAGTGTGTAGTCCTTAGTTCCATGAGCGATGAAACACCTGAGGGGAAATCAATTATTGAACTGGCTAATATTGATCCTTTAAGTTACCAAATAGAAAATCCTAAGTTTATAAAGTTTACGGCAGAAACGCGTAGTTCCGGTATTGATTTTGGGCATACTAGAATTAGAAAAGGTGCATCAGATGCTATTAAACACTTGTGTGAAGAAGCAGGAAATTATTTTCCAAGTGATTCGGCTGAAAAAGTAAAATTGATTTCAAGCAATGGAGGAACACCATTGGTTTTGGCTGAAAACGAAGAGGTGTTGGGTGTAATAGAATTACAAGATATTATTAAGCCGGGTATTCAAGAACGTTTTGAACGCTTGAGAAAGATGGGTATTAAAACAGTTATGGTTACAGGCGATAATCCATTAACCGCAAAATTTATAGCTGAAAAAGCAGGAGTAGATGATTTTATAGCTGAAGCAAAACCAGAAGATAAAATGAACTACATCAAAAAAGAACAAGCGTCAGGAAGACTGGTAGCCATGATGGGAGATGGTACAAACGATGCCCCTGCTTTGGCTCAGGCAGATGTGGGAGTGGCTATGAATAGCGGGACACAAGCAGCTAAAGAGGCAGGCAATATGGTTGATCTTGATAATGATCCAACCAAATTGATTGAAATAGTGGAGATAGGAAAACAATTGTTAATGACAAGAGGTGCATTGACTACGTTTAGTATAGCTAATGATATAGCTAAATATTTTGCCATTATACCCGCCTTGTTTATCGTGGCTATACCTGCTTTGCGAGCATTAAACATAATGAACCTACATAGCCCAGAAAGCGCTATCCTTTCAGCCGTTATATTCAATGCTGTTATTATTCCGGTGCTTATTCCATTGGCACTAAAAGGCATTTCGTACAAACCCATTGGCGCAAGTGCTTTGTTACGCAGAAACCTTTTAATTTATGGTTTAGGCGGAGTGGTTATCCCATTTATGGGTATAAAACTTATTGATATTCTTGTTTCCGTATTTATTTAAAACACACATTTTTTATGAAATCATATATTATTTCAAGCATTAAATTATCTCTTCTTTTAATCATTGTTTTCTCCGGTATTTATACTGTTTTTATCTGGGGTGTAGCACAATTAATGCCCAATAGTGGAAAGGGTGAAATGATTACACATCAACACAAAACTTTTTATGCCAGTATCGGGCAATCGTTTACCAGTGATGCTTATTTTAATGGAAGACCATCAGCGGTGGCATACAATGCTGCAGGTTCAGGTGGTAGCAATAAAGGCCCTAATAATGCCGAATACCTTTTACAAGTACAAGCACGAATAGATACTTTTTTAGTACATAATCCAAGTGTACATAAAGAAGAAATTCCTATTGATTTAATTACGGCAAGTGGAAGTGGTTTAGACCCTCATATATCTATTCAGGCAGCAAAAGTGCAGGTAAAACGCATTGCATTTATACGTAAAATAGATGAGGAGGTTTTGATTAATTTAATCAATCAGAATACCGAAAAACCATTTCTTGGATTATTCGGTCCAACTAAAATTAATGTGTTAAAATTGAATACAGCGCTTGATAAATAGTATTAAAATGAACAAGAGTAAGTTTATAACGAAGCAAACGGTATATATCAAATCAATTATCTATTTCAACAATTAAACAAACAATTATAGAATGAAAAAAGTGACTAAAAAAATAGGCATACTATGCTTGATTGGATTGCAAGTAAGCAATTACCAAACAGTTCATGCACAACAAAAGGGCGAACCATTTGAAGGTATTGACCAAACATGGCAAAACGGAAACGACCGTAGAGATTCATCTGTTTTTAAAGACATGAAATATTTTACACCGAGTATATTTATTGATGCCAACTATACGTATTCGTTTAACAACCCTAATGACAATACGGTAGTGGGTTCTACTTCATTGGCTCGTAACAATGAAATACAATTATCGGCCATACACTTTGGTGGAGACTTTAATGTTAACAATGCCCGTGCCCGAATTATGACCCAATTTGGAACCCGTTCAACTGTGGTACCTCGTAATGATTATAGCCCATATCGTGGTCAGTATGATTTAGCCAATGTATACCGTTACTTAAGTGAAGCTTATGCAGGTTATCATATAAATAAATGGAACGGTATCAATATAGATGCGGGTTTGTTTATGAGTTATATTGGGTTAAACTCCTTTTATCAGGCAGAGAATTGGGAGTACCAAGCATCATTTACTTCTGATAATACACCATGGTTTTTCAATGGTTTGCGTATTCAAATATTCCCGAATAAAAACTGGAAAATTGAACCATGGCTTATCAATGGATGGCAAAGTTATGGTAAGTTTAACAGCATGCCAGGTTTAGGAGGAAGCATCACTTATTTATCAAACAATAGCAACTTAAAAGTAGTTAGCAATAATTATTATGGAACCGATGCGGCCGGTATTGCTGATAGAAAAAGATTTCACTCAGATAATAGCGTATTGGTAAGGTATTACAACAATCCCGCTAAGCGAGGAATCAATAAAATGGCTTTTTCATTGACAGGCGATATAGGTTTTGAAAATGGAGGTGGCGTAAATGGATTTACCGATGATGCAGTAAAAGGCCCTGCTCAGTATTTTGCCAGTGCCATGTTTTATAACCGTATGTGGTTTGGTCAAAACAAATTTGCATGGACTATAGGCGGTGGTATTATGACTAATCCAGGCCGTTATTTAGTATTGTATCCTACAGGGCAGGCAAGTCCTTTGCCTAATCCAAATAATCCTACGCAAACAGCAGGAGCATTTCCTTTTAGTGCCAACCCGGGCGACAAATTTGAAGGTTGGGATTGCTCTACCAATATTGATTTTATGCCTACACAACATATTACTTTTCGTGCGGAGTTTGTATACCGCGAATCGAATGTGCCTTATTTTGCAGGTAAAGGAGGCGTAACTTCGCAAACGGGTTATACTACCACTCCACTTGATCCTAATTGGAGACCTGATTTAGTAAAATCGGAAAGCAGGATTATATTGGCTATGTTATTTAGATTGTAGTAATACAATTTTTGAAAATCCCAACATAAGGAATGTTATTAATAACATTCCTTATGTTTTATATTTAGTAACGATGGAACAAACCCGAAAATCAGCACAAGAGTTTCTTGATTTAATTAAAAAATCGAGAAGAGGTAAATTTAAAATTTACATTGGCATGAGTGCGGGCGTTGGTAAATCATATCGTATGTTACAGGAAGCGCATTCCTTGTTGCGCAATGGCATTGATGTGAAAATTGGTTTTATAGAAACACACCATAGAAAAGAAACAGAAGAATTACTGAAAGGCTTACCTATTATAAGTAGGAGAAAAATTTTTTATAAAGGGAAAGAGCTTGATGAATTAGATGTACAAGCCGTTATTAATTTAAAACCCGAGGTAGTTATTGTTGATGAGTTAGCCCATACCAATATAGAAGGTAGTAAAAACGAAAAACGCTGGCAAGATGTATTGGAAATTTTGGAAGCAGGTATCAACGTTATTTCAGCCGTTAACATTCAACACATAGAAAGTTTAAATAGCGAAATAAAAAAAATAACGGGCATAGAAGTAAAAGAACGAATACCTGATAGCGTATTGGCGCAAGCCGATGAGGTTGTAAATATTGACTTAACTGCCGATGAGTTGATAGAACGCTTAAAGGAAGGTAAAATATATCAGGCAGATAAAATAGCTACTGCGCTACAGAATTTTTTTAAAAGTGATCACATTTTGCAATTACGAGAGTTGGCTTTAAAAGAAGTAGCCTCGCAAGTTGAGCGTAAAGTAGAAATTGAAATAACCAATACCCTTAAGCACGATAAGTTAATGGCTTGCATAAGCAGCAATGAACAAACCGCTAAAAATGTAATTAGAAAGACAGCCCGATTGGCTAATTACTATAACAGCAAATGGTTTGTACTATATGTACAAACACCCTATGAACGGAGCGATAAAATAACATTGGTTAAACAACGCCATTTAATCAATAATTTTAAATTAGCTACAGAGTTGGGTGCCGAAATTATTAAAGTGGAGAGTGCATCTATAGCTAAAT
This sequence comes from Bacteroidota bacterium, assembly GCA_040388375.1. NCBI lineage: Bacteria > Pseudomonadati > Bacteroidota > Bacteroidota bacterium. The sequence continues at coordinate 411,599 of JAZKBU010000003.1, forward strand.
CAATAATAGAGCAGGCTGACAAATTGCAGATAAAAACAATTTGTATAGGCAAACCACATATTAACTTACTCAGGATTATTTTTGCTACTAGTCAGTTTAATAAGTTGTTAAAGAAATTGTCATCAACAGATATTGACCTTGTTATATTGAGTTAAAAATTAACCGTAGTGAAAAAGAAAATAGTTGAATAAATAAATGACATACTTTTGCCAAATCATATTTAACGTAAACATTTAAATTCAAATAATATTTTGTTGACTACCGTGAAAATAAAAACAAAACTTACATTAGGCATAGGCCTGTTATTTGCCTTGATTATATTATTGGGAGGAGTAAGTGCATGGTATATTAACTTATTAAAAGGCGATACCGAAAATATTTTAGTTGATAATTACAATACGTTAGAATTTACCAGTGGTATGCTAGCTAGTTTAGAAGTCAACAACAATTCATTGATTGACTCTTTTGAGATTAACTTACAAAAACAGGAAGCCAATATTACTGAAAAAGGAGAGCAAGAAAGTACACGAAGAGTAAGGCGTGTTTTTGAAATATATAAAATCAAACCAGATAGTCATAGTTTGAAAAATGTATTGCGTAATCAGATTTATGAAGTGATAGATTTAAATATGAAAGCCATAGAAAGAAAAAATGTGTTGGCTAAAATAACAGCAGGCAATGCTACTTTTTGGATAGCTATGGTTAGTACTTTATGTTTTGTTATTGCCTTTACACTATTCGTTAATTTACCTGCATACATAGCCAATCCTATTAAAAAATTGTCTGATAGTATTAAACAAATAGCTGCTAAAAATTACGATGAACGCATTCATTTTGATAACCACGGTGAGTTTAAAGAGTTGGCTCAATCATTTAATACCATGGCGCAAAAGTTACAAGAGTACAGTCAAAGCAATTTAGCCAAGTTAATGATGAGTAAAAAGCGCATTGAAACCCTCATTAATAATATGCACGACCCGGTGATTGGTTTAGATGAAAAATGGGATGTAATTTTTGTGAACGAAGAAGCTATTAAAACAGTAGGTTTAAAAGAGCATGAATTTATTGGGCAAAATGCTTTTAAGTTAGCTGTGAATAATGACTTAATTAGGTTGTTGATAAAAGATTTAACAGATAAGAATGCCGATAAAACAAAGCCCTTAAAAATTTATGCCAATAACAAGGAGAGTTATTTTGAAAAAGAAACGTTTCCAATTGCCATTATACCTACTGGTGAACAAATAGAGAAATTGATTGGGCATGTTATTATACTCCGCAATGTAACCGATTACAAAGAACTCGATTTTGCAAAAACCAATTTTATAGCTACCGTTTCGCACGAGTTTAAAACACCCATTTCGGCTATAAAAATGAGCTTGCAGTTACTGGATAACGATAAAGTAGGCACATTGAATGAAGAACAAAAAAACTTATTACAAAGCATTAATGACGATACTAACAGGCTGTTAAAAATAACAGCGGAGTTGTTAAATATGACTCAGGTAGAAAGTGGTAATATTCAATTGACGATTAAACCAAGTGAGGCGCAAAGCATTTTGCACTATGCATTAGAATCCGTAAAAACACAAGCAGAACAAAAGCAAATAACATTGCTAGTAACAAAACTGGAACCATTGCCACCTATAATGGCTGATAGTGAAAAAACAGCATGGGTGTTAACCAACTTATTATCCAATGCTATTCGTTACTCTCCGCAAAAGGGGAACGTAACGGTACAGGTAAAAACCAATGAAAGCCAAAACAAAGTTAATTTTATAATACAAGACAACGGACAAGGAATAGCATCGGAATACAAGGATAAAATTTTTGACAGATACTTTCGCGTACCTGGTACACAAACCGAAGGCACGGGTTTAGGCTTGGCCATTAGCAAAGAATTTGTAGAGGCGCAAGGTGGCACCATTCAGGTGCAAAGTGAATTAGGTAAAGGAAGTACTTTTACTGTAAGCTTAGCAAGTGTGGCTTAAAAGCATCAATGTGCTTTTACCTTTTTTACAAACGATAAACTCATGTTGCGCGAAGCTTGGTTATACAAGCGTTCTGGATGCCACTGAATAGCCGCTGCAAAAGGATGGTTATTGTCTTTCCATTCAATGGCTTCAATAATACCATCGTTGCCACGAGCCGTTACTTTAAACAAAGGCGAAATTTTATCTACCGCTTGGTGGTGCGAGCTATTTACCATGATGCTGTCTAAATGCGTGGTGTTTTGCAACCACGATTTTTTATCAAACAAAACCCAATGCACTGAATCAATACCCGGTTGTGAGTGTTGCATAGTAGTTTTACCCGTTTTGGGAATATCGACAATTAAGCTGCCACCGGTTGCCACATTTAATATTTGTTGCCCACGGCAAATACCTAAAATAGGCTTTTTGTTTTTCAGTGCATGTTTTATTAGAATATACTCAATGCTATCGCGGTAATTATCTATTTTACCACAATCGCTTATTAATTCCTCTTGTTTATAAAGACCTGGATTAATGTCTTCGCCACCACCTATAACAATGCCATTGCTCTTGGCTAAGTAGTATTGTTGTGAGTCGGGCGATAAAAAATAAAACTCTTTGGTTACAACCGAGCTATCACTTTGCAACAACCATTTTTTAATGTTTTCGCTTTTATCTTTTGAGATAAGAATAATCGTTTGCGCTACCGTTTGGTAATGGCTTATTAAAAACAAAACCGAAAGGAAGAGTATCCATTTTTTCATGAGTCAATAGTATAAAAAATAAAGCTATAAATAGTGTAAGTGTAAAAATTGAGTATGCAAATGGGGCTATGAACCTATTTAAAAACTTTCGCTTAACTTGCCCCTATGAAAATAATAAGTACATTTATTTTAATACTTTTTTCTGTTGCCATTACGCGAGCGCAGGTAATTATTACCATCAGTTCTGTTTCCAGTAATACGCCTGCAAACGATACCTTGTATCTGGCTGGTAATTTTAACAACTGGAATGCCAAAAGTAACCCACATGCTTTTACCAAAACCGGCAATACTTATACATTAACTATAGCCAACAGTGTTACCCCGGCAGAATACAAAATTACACGTGGCAGTTGGGCTACAGTGGAGGGTGATAAGAACGGAAATTTTATTCCAAACCGCACCATGAATATAAACACACCTAACAGTACACAAACAATTACTGTGGAAGGATGGGAAGATTTAAAAACAGGTGGGGGCAATAATTCAACCGCTGCTGCTAATGTTAAAATACTAAACAATGCATTTTGGATACCGCAGTTAAATACTGGCAGAAAAGTATGGATATACTTACCCAAGGATTACGAAACCAATACACAAAAAAAATACCCCGTTATGTATATGCACGATGGCCAAAATTGTTTTGATAAACTAACCGCGTTTGCAGGTGAGTGGGGGGTAGATGAAACCTTAAATGCCAAACAAACCAATGGCGATTACGGATGCATAGTAGTAGCTATTGACAATGGAGGAGCAAGCCGCTTAGATGAATACTCGCCTTATGTAAACAAACAATACGGTGGGGGCAAAGGAAACCAGTATGTAGATTTTATAGTAAACACACTAAAGCCTTATATTGACTCCGCTTACCGTACCTTAAATGACCAACCCAATACCGCTATAGCAGGCAGCAGCATGGGTGGGCTCATCAGTATGTATGCCATGGTTAAATATCCAAATGTATTTGGTAAGGCAGGTGTTTTTTCGCCTGCTTTTTGGTTTAGCGATAGTTTGTATAGTTACATAGCCACACAAAGTAAAACCACCAACCAGAAAATATATTTTGTATGTGGTTTAACAGAAGGAAGCAATATGGCCAAGTGGCAGGGTAGTATGAGCAGCCTGTTGCAAAGCAAAGGATACCGCAATAATATAGAGTTAAAAAATGTAATTAAAGCCAATGGCAGCCATTCCGAATCGTTTTGGAGTGCTGAGTTTGGTGCTTGTTACGATTGGTTGTTTGCCAACACTACCCAAGTTCAACAGGTGGATGCTTTGGAAAATCAAATCAGCGTATATCCCAACCCATCGTTAAAAGAAGTAATGGTAAAAACTACTCAGGCCGATATTTTAAAAATAAGTATTTTTAATGCAGAAGGAAAGGCCATTCAAAACATAACAAACCATAAAATAGATGCAAAGCATTATAAAATAAGCTACCACGACATCAATAGCGGAGTGTATTTTATGCAAATACAAACAAACAATGGTATTGTGGTAAAGAAGCTATCTTTAAATCAATAATTATTCAATTAAATTTAATTAATTGCGCAGCACAAAAAGTTTAAAATTTAAAAACTTGCATGAAAGAACTTTTACGAAAAAAATCAGTTAGCCATATACTTAACGAAGCAAAAAAAGTAGAGGAGGGAAACCACCAGTTAACCCGCACCCTTTCCTTACGCGACTTAACGGCCATGGGTATAGCTGCCATTATAGGTGCAGGTATATTTAGCACCATAGGCAATGCAAGCGCAAGTGGAGGTCCTGCTGTTATTTTACTATTTATTTTTACTGCCATAGCCTGTGGTTTTTCGGCTATGAGTTATGCCGAGTTTGCTTCTTCTATTCCTATAAGCGGTAGTGCTTATACTTATGCTTATGCAGCCTTTGGCGAAATAATAGCATGGATTATTGGTTGGGCTTTGATACTGGAATACGGCATAGGCAATATAGTTGTAGCCATTAGTTGGAGCGATTATTTTACCGGGCTTTTAGAGGGTTTGCATATACATATTCCTGAATACTTAACCATGGATTATGCTTCGGCCAAACAAGGCTTTATACATTACCAGGATTTAGTATTGAAAAATGAAACCGTTACAAATATCGTAAAGGAACAGTTTTTAGCATGGAAAAATGCACCTGATATACTAGGCTTACGCATAGTTTTTGATTTGCCGGCAGTAGGTATAGTATTAGCCATTACCGCTTTAATTTATAGAGGTGTACACGAAACCAAAAAAGCCAGTAACATATTTGTAGGCATTAAGCTTTTCGTAATAGTACTTGTTATTATAGTAGGTGCTTTTTATGTAAATCCGGAAAACTGGACTCCGTTTATGCCCAATAAATTGGCAGGTGTATTGCAAGGCGTTTCATCCGTATTTTTTGCTTATATAGGTTTTGATGCTTTGGCTACCACAGCCGAAGAGTGTAAAGACCCTGAACGCGATTTACCTAAATCAATGATAGCCTCACTCATTATATGTACCGTTTTATATATTCTTATTTCATTAACATTAACAGGTATGGTTAGCTACAAACAATTAGGTGTTGGCGATCCGTTGGCCTTTGTGTTTGAAAACTTAAATGTAACCTGGATGAGTGGTATAGTTGCAGTAAGTGCTGTAATAGCTATGGCTTCCGTATTATTGGTTTTTCAAAACGGACAACCACGTATATGGATGAGCATGAGCCGTGATGGTTTATTGCCTAAAAAATTCAGTGCCATTCACCCCAAATACAAAACACCTTTTTTCTCTACTTTAATTACAGGTGCTTTAGTAGCTATACCCGCTTTGTTTATGAACTTACGCGAGGTAACCGATTTAAGCAGCATTGGAACCTTGTTTGCTTTTGTATTGGTAAATGCAGGCGTTATACAAATGCAATCGCACCACAATACCAGCCACAAAGGTTTTAAAGTACCTTATATCAGTGGGCGCATTATTATGCCTTTGGTGTATTTAATTAGCCTGTTTTTATTTATTGTGTTTGATGAAAATAAAATATTCCTGAACTTTGATTGGGCTGTAAATTTTCCTGCCTATAGCTTTTGGATATTGTTTACTGTGGTAGCCATACTATCGTTTTTACACCGCTTTTCATTACTACCCGTATTGGGTATGATAACCAACTTTTATTTAATGACACAGCTAGGCAAAAGCAATTGGATAGCTTTTGGTATTTGGTTAGTATTAGGGCTTATTATTTATTTTACTTACAGTAAGAAGAACAGTAAATTAAACACGCAGCAGTATTAATCAAGCTGGTTTAAAATCTCAGCCGCTTGTTTTTTGTAAGGGGTATTTTGTTTTACTTGCTCGTCAAGTAATTCACGGCCTTCGTTTATGCGCTCTGACTTTAACATAGCCAAAGCCAAATACCAACGCACTACCGTTTTTTCGTTAAAAGTAGTAAATGAATTAAGGGCTTCGTCAAAATGGCGAATAGCCAAACTACTGTAACCTGTTTTTAAATAACAAATGCCCAAATACAAATTGTAGTACCCATCATCTTCTTCCAAAGGTTCAAACTTTTGAAAAGCATCTAAAGCCGAGTTGTAATTACCAATGGTATAATATTTCATGGCAGTAATAGCCAAACTTAACGTGTCAGTAAACTTATCGGAACTGGTATAATAATTCGGGTAGGCTTTAAGTTGTTTGTCAACTATAGAGTCCACTTCACTCATGTTGGCTTTAGCCGAGTTTTCAAACAAAAAATACCCACCTACAGCACATGTTAATACCAGTAAAAAAATTAATATGCCAAGTTGCTTTTTCATCTTATCTCATGTCGTTCACTTCAATGTTCGGATATTTTTTTGTGTTGAAAGCAAAATAGCCATCATCAAACTTAATATTCGGAATTTGGTTGGTAATAGAGTAAGTATGAATACTGCCATTCTTGTCAAAAATAACCGACTTAATAATTTGCTGGTTGTTTTTTTCTACGTACAATTTTATTTTAAAGTAGTTTTTCTTTTTATCCTTTGGTGTTAGTTCCAATACCGTTAACTCACGTCCACCCTCTTTTACCGTTTCCAATACCTTGCTGAAAAAACCTTTGCTGTACATGGTAAAAATATCATCCAGCTTTATAATACCCTCTTTGGGTTTATAGTGTTGTACGTTTACCTCGTTTATTTCTTTGCTGTAGGTCCATTGCGTTTTGTTATCGCATATAATGGTTTGACCCGCAAAATCAAGCCTGAACTTATTGCCTTTTATAACAATAGTTCCTTTTTGTTTTTCGTTTATTTTTTCCGCTTTGCTCTCTATGCTGTAAGTAAAGTCGGCTTTTATTGATTTAAACTTTTTATAGCGTTTGCTTATTTTATCAATTAAAGCATCCGCTTCTTTGCTTGTTTGTGCGCTTGCTATCTGTAAGCCAAATAAGCTAATTAAAATAAATATCCAATTTTTCACCATGCAATTATACTTTGTTTTTGGGTACATATACTTATTAAATTATGAACGTAAGTTTTTACGCAACTCAATTACTTTATTCACCAACATAATAATAAAAAGCCCCGGCCAAATGAGTGCCGTTTTATTGTCGTAGTTAACCAACAATAAGCATGAAATAATGCCAATATTAAATGCCGCTACCACCACAAAAATGAGTTGTATAAACATGTTTTGACTTTTTAAAAGAGAGAGAGCTGTAAAAATTAATAACATTGTTACAGAAAAAATTGCAGTTATGATAGCTATGTTCATATTTTGCAACAAATATGAAATACACTTTATCAATAAACAAGGCTTCTGAAAATTTTATTGTTTTAGAGGCCATTATTATAAGTAGTCAAACCCAAATTGAATTACAATTGCCGGCCTGGCGCCCCGGCCGATACGAATTAGGCAATTTTGCCAAAAATATAAGGTGTTTCAGTGCTTACAGTGAAAACGGACAAGCTTTAAAAGTACGCAAAACCACCAAAGACTGCTGGACGGTTTACAATATTCCGCAGAACAATGAAATTAAAATCAGTTATGAGTACTATGCCAATCAGTTAGATGCAGGTGCTTGTTTTATTAATCAGGAACAAGTGTACGTAAACCCTGTACATTGTTTTATGTACGAAGTAGGACAACAAAATAACAGTTTTGAAGTAAAGTTAAACGTACCACAAAATTATACCATAGCTTGCCAGTTGCCACAAAAAGGGCATACCCTGTTGGCGCAGAATTTTGATCACTTGGCCGATAGTCCGTTTATAGCCAGCCCAACATTACAACACCATCGGTTTGCATTAAACGCCAGCACAAACATTCATTTTTGGTTTCAGGGTAAGCACGAGTTAGACATAGCCCAACTGGAAGCCGATACTTTAAAATATACCTTGGTACAAACAGCCATATTTAACGAGTTACCTTGTGCAGATTACCATTTCCTGTATCAAATGTTACCCAACGGATTCCGACATGGGGTAGAGCATGCTGACTCCACCGTGATAGCTATGGGTAAAGGTGCTGATACTTTGTTAGCCGAGTTTTACAACGATTTATTAGCCATTAGCAGCCATGAGCTGTTTCACTTATGGAATATTAAACGCATACGCCCTGCCGCTATGTGGCCTTATGATTTTACCAAAGAAAACTACAGCGAATTAGGTTATGTATATGAAGGTGTTACTACCTATTATGGCGATTTAATGTTGTTGCGCAGTGGCGTTTGGACTTGGGAACAATACGCAGATGGCTGGAATGGAGATTTTTTAAGGCATATATACAACCCCGGCATATACAATTATTCCGTAGCCGAATCCAGTTTCGATACCTGGTTAGATGGATACGTGCCCGGCATACCTGCCCGCAAAACAAGCATTTATGTAGAAGGTATGCTGGCCGCCATGATAGCCGACCTGACCATTATTAAAAACTCAGCCGGAAAATATAGTTTGGATAATGTGCTGCACGATCTGTACCACCAATACTATAAACAAAATAAAGGATACACCGAAGCCGACTATAAAGCACTGCTGGAGAAATACGGGCAAGAAAGTTTTGAACATTATTTCGAAAATATAATTTGGGGTAAAGGCAATATAGTTGCTGAATTACAAAACATTTTGCCCCATTTTGGTTGTTATATAGATAATAATAAATTAACAAAAACAGAAGCTGCAGAAAATAATCCGCTTTTTAATTTTTTGTTAAACCGTTAGGTCTATATATTTGAACCTTAAAACCAATAGTTTTTTACTATGCAAAAAGTAAAACTTGAATGTGAAATGTGCAATTCAAAGGCCATTTCATTTATGAAGTATTGTACGCCAGAAGAAACCTTAAAGGTGACTATGGCAAAATCGTGTGGTTATTATAAAAAAGGGCAATCCGTTTTTTATGAAGACAATGTTCCATTAGGTATATACTGCATAACCAAAGGAATAGTAAAATTAACCCGCAGCAATAATTTTGGTAAGGAACAAATTTTACGTTTTGCAAAAGAGGGTGAATTTTTAGGTTACCGTGCTGTAATAGCTGAAGAGCCTTTAACCGCTACTGCCACATGTATTGAAGATGTAACAGCTTGTTTTATACCCCGCCAGGTTTTTTTAGATTTACTGCAAAGCAACGCTGAAATAAACAAACAAATGTTTAAAGCACTTTGTCATGACATGGGCTTAAACAACGAAAAAGTACAAAGTCTGGCTCAAAAAAGTGTAAGAGAACGCGTAGCAGAAACCATTTTATATTTACACCAAACCTTTGCACAAAAATCAGTAGAAGAAGAACCCGTTATTCCTATCAGTTTACCCCGTGAAGATTTAGCCAATATAGTAGGTACCGCAACCGAAACTTTAATCCGCTTACTGTCGGAATTTAAAACCGATAAGTATATTGATTTTGAAGGCAAACGTATAAAAATACTTAACAAAGAAGCATTGGAGCGCATTTCACACGCCACTGTTTAAATAAAACGAAGCCCTGCCCACCCGCAGGGCTTTTTTTGTGCCTGTTCTGTTTCTTCGCTACAAGTCAGGCATGTCGAACGAAGTCGGGATAGTGAATTTATATAGTAAGTACTGTTTCTTTATTTTTTCTTAATTGGCGTATCAAAACCCCTACACAATTCCCTTTTTTAATCTTTTTGACTAACACATAAACTTTTGTGTTTATTAACGTGTAAACCTGTAAATCATTTATTGGTAATTGTTTATAGCTTTTTTATGCACCCTACATGCCTATGCCATGTTGTAGTGTAAATACTCTTTTTTAATAAATATATCCCTCTTTTTAATGTGAATTTAGGTCTGTAAAATTAAGTTCATTTATTTTACACAACCTATAAAATGGCTTACATGCAGTGAACAAAATGCAATAGCCGAGAGCCAAAAGAAACAAAAATGAAACTCGTTTTTGTTAGAAGTAATGGTTATTGAAACCCCTATTTATTCACTTATAAATAAACTTTAAAAATGAAACAAAAATTACTCTCCAAATTAGCCATGCTAAGCGTTTTGGTATTGCTATCGCTACAGGTATTTGCACAAATACCACCGCCACCTCCTGTTTACAATCCGCTGCAAGATGTAAATGCACAACTACGCCATTTGTTTACTCCACTTTTCAGACCCCCTTTACCGGTGCAAGAGTATTTGTACGATATGTCGGCACACGTAACCGATGATAAGTATTGGAATAAAATTTCGTACGACTCAAGCACCACCGATAATTGGTTCAGGTTGTATTGGGAACACTTTTATATGGCTTACGATACAACCGTATTACCACGCGATGAAGATGTATACGAAGCTGCACAACAATACAGAGGCGACACGGTTCCTTTTGGTATTATGGATGTGTCCTATTACCAGTTGGTAAATAAAGCTTTGGAATCAAATCTTTATTTTGATTTTGATACCATCATTGATGAAATAACGGATATTCCTAACAGGCCTATGGAGCCCTATTTTGTTAAAAATATATTTGCTTGTGCTCCATTATATGACCAAGCTAAGTATGCAAAAGTTACCTGGGTAATTGGCGGGGCACTTTTTACCGATATAGTCAATTCACCTTTTTATAATCCTGCCATGTATAATTTTGAAGTAGACTTTGGAGATGGTACCGGTTTTCATTTAATAGACCCTACTACCACTACCTATACTACTATAGATTATGGAGCTTTAGGTATTTCCGATGAAATTTATTTAAATGCACGTATCACACAAGACGGGCAGTTAAAAAAACACTCACGCAGTAAATTTTTGTTAGGTAAAGCGCGTCCGACAGTAAGACCTTACACCGAAATTATTTATTACGATGATATGCCAGTAGTTGTTTACAGAGCCTGTAATTCTGACCCTAAAAACAGAAGAGTAGTTATTTATTTAGAAGGAATTGATATTTTAGATTTTATACCTAAGCAAAATAAAACGGCAGAGGATATGTATTATAGCATGCTGCAGGTACCTAATATCAGTCAACTGGCTAATTTTGGTTACGATTTTTATATAGTTGATTGGTCAAATAGCCGGGTTGATATGCGAAGCAATGCTATGCGAGTCGTCAATATGATTGATCAACTCAAGAAAGATGTAGAAAACGATTATGAGTTTGTAATTATAGGGGAAAGTATGGGAGGCGTAATAGCACGCTATGCTTTAACCTTCATGGAGTCGGCAGGTTATATGGACCCTAAAAACTGGCCTGATGCCAATAGGCGAGAAAGGATGCACAATTGCAGGTTAATGATAACGATAGATGCCCCACACCAAGGAGCCAATATTCCTTTATCACTTCAACATATGTACGATGTAAGTGCTAAGGTGTTGGGTGGTGCTTTGTTTGGTATGCCTATGGCCACACGTCTTGTTACCAGGTATTTTAATTTGTTTATAGATGCCAGGGCAGCTCAACAACTTTTAATATACCATATTGATACAAAAAACGGTTGGGGTTTGTATAAAAACTATACAGAGCATAAAGAAAGAACCAATTTTATGAGCGACTTAGCAATGATGGGCAATTACCCTCAGTTTTGCAAGAAAATGGCTGTGTCAGATGGAGCTTTAGATGGTGAAATGCAAACCCGGTTTTATAGTTTTACTGATAGGGTGGCCAACGACCGGCTATTGGATTTCCACACCGAATTATTTGCTAAAATATTATGGTTTATTAAAGTACCTATTTTTGGAGCCGATTTAGAATTAAAAACCAATCCGGCAGGTGCAGGACAAGTTTTTCAATTAAATGTAGGAGCTTGGGGTATCCGTTTAAAATTCTATTGGTTTGGTGTACGTTTAATAAGAGGCTATAATACCCTTGTTAATATTAGCGAATTTGCCGATGTACAACCGTATTGTGTAAATGCGGGAGGTTATTTTGGAGATGGATTACAGGAAGTGGTTGGGAAATCAACAAATGTTGGAACCAATTTTAATGTAAGTAGGTATTGGATATTGAATGTTGCCTCATTTAAGTCAGGTTCAGATGGTGCAGGTTGTTGGGGTAGTAAGGCCCATGTTGGTTTTGAAGGTTTTTCAAGTATTAATTATGATTTATCTATTTGTAGCGATGGGATGCATTTTGGGTTTGTACCCGTACAAAGTGCATTGGATTATGGCAAGTTAACAGCTGTACCACTCAATTACGATTTTGAAAAAGATTTACAGTCTACCCCGGCAATTATAAACAGCAATACCCCGTTTGATGTAATAGTGGCAAATGGCAAAAAGGATGATACACATTTAGGAGTGCATAATTTAAACAGAAGCCATTTATATGTGAAATACGAAAGAGAAGATGTTTTTCTGGAATGGCATTTTAGATACAGAGACTGTGGTTTTACAGGCAATGGAACTGGCATATTTGGACATTGGATAAACAGAGAAATTGGTGATGAAATAGTTTATTTCGATAATTATGATTGTTCAAGAAGTAGTATATACGAAGCAGAATATGAAACATATATTAATACATTCAGCAACCCTTGGTATAGGTATGCAAATGGTATGGGAGGTGGCATGCAACCGGGCTTTTATTCAAAAGCCAACGACTTTGCCATAAGAGATAATATAAATGCTGATTTTAGGTATGACGTTTGGGGCCATAACCCACCGTGGAATATCAATTATGTTTTTAATCCTGCTTCGTATCAGGGATGGTCGCCATTTAACGGAAGCTGGACACAAAACCAAAGTAATTTTATATCATGTGGCAGGTGTATAGATTTTGGAAAAAAAGCAAAGGATGAAACTCAAAAAGCACTTGTAAATAAAAGATCAACCAGTTTTGCCAATGTATATCCTAATCCAAACACTACAGGCGCTGTATATGTTGATTACAGCTTTAAGGAGAATTTACCTGTAAAAATTATGGTAACCGATGTATTAGGCAAACTGGTATATAGCAAAACCTTTAGCAGTACAAACAATACACAACAAGTAAGTACAGCTATTAAACTGGATGAATACCAGTTTTCAAAAGGCTTATATATTATTAGCATAAGCAATGGCAACGAAAGTTTTGTAAACAAACTAATAGTTGAGTAAACACCATTAATTTTAAAACGCCTGCAACAAAAACATTGTTGCAGGCGTTTTTTATGCAATTAGTTTTTGCCTGTTAAATTTTACACAAACCCTGTTTGTAAACAAATAGAATAGTGCTTTTTTGCAGCCCTTTATTTTGCATAAAACATATACTAAAACTACCATACACCATGAGCGAAGACTTTTTTAAAACACTGGCCGAACAGTTGCGTAAGCCAACAGGCGATTTAGGTAAAACAGTAGGCGAAAAAATGAATGAAAGCAATAAGCTCATGAATTTAGAAAGCATTGAGTGCCTTAATATACAAGCTAACCAACAGCTATTAGAAATAGGAATGGGTAATGGTTTTTTTGTGCAAGATATACTCACACAAAACCCAAGTGTAATTTATAATGGATGCGATTTTTCTGCTGCAATGGTAGAAGAAGCTATAACCATAAATCAGCATTTTATAACAAACGGGCAAGCAGCATTTGTAAAGGCTGAAGCTCATCAATTGCCTTATGCCGAAGCACAATTTGATACCGTTTTTACTGTTAATACCATTTACTTTTGGGATGATGTAGCAGCAGTATTAGCCACCATAAAAAGAGTGCTGAAACCGCAAGGACAGTTAGTACTTGCTTTAAGGCCCAAAGAAGTAATGGAACATTTTCCATTTACACCACATGGGTTTACATTATACACCCAGGCCGATTGCTTAGATTTACTAGCACAACACGGTTTTAAGATTGTAAACACTACTTTAAAACAAGAAGCCGATTTGGTGTTTTTTGAAGAACCCGTAAAGAATGCTTACCTGATTATACAGGCCGTAAAACAATAACAAAATAATATGTTACAACTAAGACCTATATGTGAAAACTGCGGTAAAGATTTGCCTAACGACAGCCACGAAGCTATGATTTGTACTTTTGAATGTACTTTTTGTAAAGAGTGTGCAACAAACCTTTTTGAAAATGTATGCCCTAATTGCGGAGGCGGTTTTGAAAAAAGACCTTCACGTCCAACCCAATGTGTTACGCCAGATTGCCTTAAAAACTTTCCGGCAGAAACCAATAAAAAGCTCAGGCCGGTAGATATGGAAAAGTTTCAGGCATTGAAAAACCATTACGTACAAGTTGACCCAAGAAAAAGGTAAGCAAAAAAATAACTGCTGAACTAAAATAAGCCCATTGTCGTTTAAAAAAGACCAAATTTTTAAAACGAAACCCCTATTATTGCCAAACACCAAAACAATACCGCATCTGAATAGTAACAATTACGCTTATTTAAACCACTTAATGCAAAAGTTAGTCTGTTTTTTAATTTTAGTTTTTGGTGTTCAGTTAGTTTCCAGTGCGCAAACACAAAATAATCCTGCAAGTGTTAGTGGCGTAGTGCGCGACAGTACAGGACAAATAATGGAAGGCGTTACCGTTAGCTCATCACAAGGTAAAGCCGTTGTAACCAATGGTGCTGGTTATTACAAAATAGAGGTAGATGCCAACGACCCCATTCAACTTAAATTCTCCTATGTAGGTAGTCAGGGCCAGATTTATTTTGTACCCGCTTTAAACCCCAAACAAAAGTACGACCTCAACGTGGTTTTAAATTTAGGTTTGGTACTGGGCGCAGTGCAAATCAGAGAAGAAAAAAACAGAGAGTTTGCCAGCACATTTACTTTAGACCCTAAGCCATTAAGTGCCTTACCCAATATATCGGGTAATTTTGAGCAAATACTAAAAACATTGCCGGGTGTTTCATCAAACAACGAGTTAAGTGCGCAGTACAATGTACGAGGCGGAAACTTTGATGAAAACTTAGTGTATGTAAACGATATTGAAATATACCGCCCGTTTTTACCACGCAGCGGACAGCAGGAAGGTTTAAGTTTTATACATACCGAGTTGGTAAAAAACATAAAGTTTAGTGCAGGAGGTTTTGAAGCCAAGTATGGCGATAAAATGAGTTCCGTACTTGATATTAAATACAAGGACCCAAAGAAATTTGCTTCCTCTATTAATGTTGGTTTATTAGGTGCACAAACACATGTAGAAGGAGCCACTAAAAACTTACGTTTTACCTATTTATTAGGTGCCCGTTACTGGACCAATAAATACGTAGTTTCAACCTTAGATACCAAGGGCGATTACCAACCTTCATTTACCGATGTGCAAACCCTTTTAACCTATCATTTCAGGTCAAACTTAAGTTTAAGTGTATTAGGCAGCTATGCACAAAACAGATATTTTTTAGTGCCTAGCGACAGGCAAACAACCTTTGGTACCGTAAAACAAGCACTGCAGTTAAACGTATATTTTGGCGGAGCCGATTTAATGGAATACCGAACCGCTACAGGAGCTGCCAGTTTGGTATTTAACCCTACACGTAAAACACAACTTAAGTTAATAGGCTCTGTTTTTTATAGCAACGAAAATGAGTTTTTTACCATAGAGGGAGCTTACAGGTTAAGTGAATTAGAAACAGACCAGGGTAGTGGTAATTTTGGACGTGCTAAAAACTTGTTAGGGGTGGGCTATTTTATAAACAATGCGCGCAATACCATAGAAGCCAAAGTAATTAACATAGGCCACAGAGGTACCACCAATACCAAAAACAATAGCTTACAATGGGGAGCATTTGTACAAACCGAAAGCATTAACGATAAAATAAAAGAATGGAATTACCGCGATAGTGCAGGCTTTGCACAACCCACTCTGGTTGGTGACAGTGCCATTGTTTTACCCGATTATTTAAGAACCAGTTTGGCCTTAAACACATTTAGGTTAAATGGCTATATACAAAATACCACCTTGTTACAAAAATCAACCAACATGACTTTAACCTATGGTATCAGAAGCAATTGGTGGAGTTATAACAATGAGAATGTGGTGAGCCCGAGAGTACAGTTTGCCTTTGAACCCAACAGGCGTCACAACAAACAAATTTTAGACTCGAACAGCAATAGAAAATTACGCAAAAACTGGGTTATAAGAGCGGCTTACGGCTGGTACTACCAAACTCCATTTTACCGTGAGTTAAGAGGGTTTGATGGCGTGCTCAATAAAAACATTCAGGCACAACGCTCTATACATTATGTACTGGGAGCCGATATGAATTTTAAAGCATGGAACAGACCATTTAAATTTGTGGTGGAGGGTTATTACAAAGATTTATCCAACCTTATTCCATACGAAATAGACAATGTACGCATACGCTATTTTGCCGAAAATTCATCGCGTGGTTATGCCACAGGAATTGACTTTAGGGTAAACGGAGAGTTTGTACGAGGTACAGAAAGTTGGGCTAGTTTAAGTTTAATGAATACCCAGGAAATTATTAGCAATCAGGTTACCCCGCAAGGGCAAGCCGAAGCTGAAAGATATATACCGCGTTTAACCAATCAAATGTTTCAGTTTGCTATTTTGTTTCAGGATTATTTTCCTAATAATCCAAGCTATAAAGTTAATTTAATGTTGGTGTACGGTAGCGGTTTTCCTTTTGGTGTACCTGATAAAGACAGGTATAACGATATTAACGATATGCCTAGTTACCGCAGGGTTGATATAGGATTTACCAAGGATTTGATTTCCGAAGACAATAAAAACAAAAACAGTTTTTTAAAGCGTAAAATAAAATATGCTAACCTGGCTTTAGAAGTATTTAATATTTTAGGCGTGAACAATACCATTAGCTATACCTGGTTGCAAGACGCTACCGCACAGACCTGGGCGGTACCAAATTATTTAACCTCGCGCAGGTTAAATGTAAAGCTGCAATTAAGGTTTTAAATGGCGGTTATATATATTGCAATGTTCATTGTTGGTTATGATTAGACTTTCCGTTTAATCATTGACATTCACTACAAGCAAAACAGTCATATGAAAAAGTATACAATAGTAATTTGTTTAATACTTGGTGCTTTAAGCATTAACAGTAATGTAAACGCACAAACCAAACCCGATAAAGAATTACGTTTGAATTTAAATGATGAAGGAACGCATTATATAAAAACAACACTTACCGCTCAGTTGTGGGGGCGTTATACCGATATGAACCCCGGAAGCACCATTGGAGGCTTTAACAATCCATCAAGCTTCGATATTGGAATCAGGCGCATGCGTCAGCAAATATTTGGTATGGTAACCGATAAAGTGTTTTTCTATTCACAACTAGGTATCAATAATTTTAACAATATAGCCGATAGAAAACCCGGTATATTTTTCCACGATGTATTGGCCGAATATTACGTTACACCCAAAGCATTACAAGTAGGTATGGGCTTAACAGCGTGGACAGGTTTTACCCGTTTTGCATCGCCTGCAGTAGCCAGTATTATGGGTTTCGATGCCCCTTTGTTTGAGCAAAATACCAACGATGCCAACGACCAGTTTTTACGTAAGTTAAGTATATATGCCAAAGGAAAAACAGGTAAATTAGATTATCGCTTTATAGTATCAGACCCATTATTGGCAAGCAAAGCAGCAAGCAGTGTAGTTAAAACCATTGGTGTTAATTCAGACTTCAGCTATAAGCCACCACATATGCAAACAAGTGCCTATGTAATGTATCAGTTTTTAGAAGAAGAAAGCAATTTAACACCCTACATGACCGGAACCTATTTAGGTAAAAAGCGCGTGTTTAATGTTGGTGCAGGTTTTCAATATCAAGCCAATGCCATGTGGCGTTATGGCGATGCAGTGTTAAAAGATACCATACAGGAAGATATGCTAAACTACGCAATAGATGTCTATTACGATGCACCCATGGGCACAAAAGGAATGGCTATTAGTGCGTATGTAACAGCTATGTATTTAGGTTATGGTAAAAACTATATCCGTAACCTGGGCGTTATGAATCCGGCTGATGGAGTAGCTGCCGGTACACCAACCATTAACGGGGCAGGCAATGCTTTTCCAATGATGGGAACAGGTACTATTATAGCAGGGCAAGTTGGCGTGTTATTACCACAAAACGTATTAGGTGAAAAAAATGGTCAGTTGCAGCCATACATTATGGTGCTGCATGGTAATTTTGACCGACTACAACAAAGCATGCTGCAATACGATGCAGGGCTAAACTGGTACATCAATGGATACAGAAGTAAGTTGACCTTAAACTATCAGAATCGCCCCGTATTTAGCAGTACAGATTTAAAAGAAAGCGATAGAAAAAGCATGGTAGTATTGCAGTTTCAAATAGCGATATAGTACTTATTTTAAGTTAAATAGTTAATTGGAGAGGTCGTCTGAAGAGTCGGCCTTTTCGCTATAAGGAGTTTAAATGTTGTAATGATATAGCTCTATCATTGCAGTAATAGAAAATAAAAACACAAAACATATTTTAATCAGGCTATGCAAAACAGTAAAAACCAAATGCCGTGCTCAGTTAATGGTAAAGTCTATTTGCCCCATGAACTTAAACCTAATTTTTCAGTTGCGAGCCCCATGGCTGCATTTATAAAAAAACAAGGGTACGAATTAAACCCCGATGGATACATAAGCCATGAAGCATATAATGCCATGAAAAAGCTTCAGTTGCAGGAACTTTTAGCCAAAGAAAATGGGGAGCTCAATGCATTACAAAAAGATGTTTTAGCCAGCTTTGATGACCAGGATTTAATGACTACCGATGTAGATGAAAACTTTGATACCAGCTTAACATTCGGGCAAAAAATTTCTGATAAGATTGCAGCGTTTGGTGGCAGTTGGAAATTCATTATTATATTCTTTGCTATTATACTTTTATGGATGTTTGTTAACGCCATTTTATTAAGTAAACAAGCTTTCGATTCCTATCCTTTTATTTTATTAAACCTCGTTTTGTCGTGTTTGGCGGCTATTCAGGCTCCCATTATTATGATGAGCCAAAACAGGCAGGAAGAACGCGACAGGTTACGCTCAAAAAACGATTACAAAATAAATTTAAAAGCCGAATTAGAAATACGCATGCTCCATGAAAAAATTGATTTTATTTTAAACCATCAAGGGCAACATTTGCATGAACTACAAAGACAACAATTAGAAATAATGGAAGAGTTTGCTAAACTCAATGAAAGAAGAGCCCAATGAATAACAACATGAATAAAATATACATAGCAATATGCCTCATTGCTTCCTTCAACAAAGCAATGAGTCAAAACAATAATGACAGTATAAATAAGAAGTTAAGTTTTCATTTTCAGCAAACCACCGTTTACCAAATGCAGCCCGGTGTAAGTGGAAACTATTTTAGCGATTTTAGTTTAAGTCCCAAAGAAGAAGATGCTGTTTCATTAACCACCACCTTGTTTTTAGGAGCCAAATTATGGAAAGGAGCCGAAGCCTATTTTAACCCCGAATTAGCCGGTGGTAGCGGTTTGAGTGCAGCACGTGGCGTAGCCGGTTTTACCAATGGCGAAACATTTAGAATTGGAAACCCTGCTCCGCAACCATACATAGCAAGAGCATTTGTTACCCAAAAAATTGCATTAGGCAATAGCAAAATCTGGCAAGACGATGGCATGAATAAATTAGCTTCCTACCAGCCCGAAAAATACATTTCCATTACCGCAGGAAAGTTCAGTTTAGCCGATTATTTTGATAACAACCAATACTCACACGATCCACGCACACAGTTTTTAAATTGGTCGTTAATGAGTACCGGTGCATGGGATTATGCAGCCAATACCCGTGGATATACAGTAGGTATAGTACTGCAATATGTAACACCCGTTTGGAGTGTAAGGTATGCATTGGCTATGGTGCCAGAGTATGCTAATGGACCTACTTTAGAAACAGATTTGTTACAATACAACTCGCAAGTAGTAGAGGTAGAAAAAAAGGTAAAAGTAAGAAGCCAAAAAGGCACTTTAAAATTATTACTTTTCAATAATCAGGCCCACATGGGTAATTATACCCAGGCAATAGCTCCAAGTACCACTATGCTCACACCCGATATTACAGCTACCAGAAATGGTGCAAGAAACAAATACGGTTTTAGCTTAAATTATGAGCAGGCATTAAACAATTACATGGGTTTATTTAGCAGAGTAAGTTGGAACGATGGATTAAATGAAACCTGGGCTTTTACCGAAATAGACCAGAGCATAAGTGCAGGAATTTCCATTAACGGAAGTAAATGGAAACGCAATGAAGATGTGTTGGGGTTAGCCTTTGTAGCCAATGGTATTTCAACACAACACAAAGATTATTTAAAAGCGGGAGGCAAAGGATTTATGATAGGTGATGGTACGCTTAATTATGCACCCGAAATGATAGTAGAATTGTTTTACAATGCCTTGTTACACGAAGACCATTTTTGGTTAAGCCCCGATTACCAATTGGTAATAAACCCCGCTTATAACCAAGACCGCGGCCCCGCACATGTATTTGCCATCCGTTTCCATGCCGAGTTTTAAGTCGTAGAGACGTTGCATGCAACGTCTTTTTTGTTGCTGCCATTGCAGGCGTCCTCGCCTGCAATATTTTAAGACGTTACATGTACACTATACATTACCATGGTTAAATAGACTTAATACACGTAGTATAAATACCCTTTTTTAGTAGTATAAATACTCTTTTTTTAGGAACAGTTCTTAACTGTAAAATACAGTTATCTGTTTTATCTATTTTGTTGTCAGTGGTTTAAGCTTTTTTTCGCTTGCGAGTGTAGTTAAATCAATTTGTTTCCCCAAAAGCAAGTACTTGTTTCAATACACTTTTATAAATAGGTTTGAGTTAAACCTAATATAAAACAATTCCGCGCAGGCGGTATTAAAAACAGAAATACAATGGCAACAACAATTCTATTTATTCATGGCTGGAGTGTAACCAATATAGACACTTATGGCGATTTACCATTAAGACTTCAGGCAGAAGCACAAAAAAACAATATAGATATTAAAGTAGAAGAGATATTTCTTGGCCGTTATATCAGCTTTCATGACGAAGTTAGTTTGCAGGATATTTCACGCGCATTTGAATATGCCATTAATGAAAAACTGAGTGTTAAGCAAGAACGATATGTATGTATTACCCACTCAACAGGAGCTCCTGTATTAAGAGACTGGTGGCAAAGATACAATACAGACCGTATTCCACCCGTAAGTCATCTTATTATGCTTGCTCCCGCTAATTTTGGTTCAGCTTTAGCCATATTAGGAAAAGGCAAGTTAAGCCGTATAAAAGCTTGGTTTGATGATGTAGAACCCGGACAAAAAGTATTAGATTGGTTGGAGCTGGGCAGCATGCAGGCATGGGAGCTTAATAAGAAATGGATTATGAGTGATGGTGCTCAAATAAGCAATAATGGCGTTTTCCCTTTTGTGGTAACAGGCCAATCAATAGATAGAAAGTTTTATGATAATTTGAACAGCTATACCGGTGAATTAGGATCAGATGGTGTGGTGCGTACATCAAGTACAAGCTTAAATTCAACCTACATAAAAGTAACACAAGACATAACCGTTGATGCAGCAAAAAAATATGCTTTGTCATCCGAATTAAAAATACAAGAATACAAAGAATCGCCCTCAGCACCTTTACGAGTAGTTAAAGGTAAATCACATTCAGGTGATGAAATGGGTATTATGAAAAGCGTAAAAAAAGGCACAGATGATGTGAAGAGCGCTGAAACAGTAAATGCCATTTTTGATTGTATAAAAGTGAAGAACAATGATGATTACAATAAGCTCGTTGAAAAATTTAAAACAGAAACAGATGTAGTACAAAAAGACGAACTGATAGAAGAAGTAAAAGGTATTTTCAAAACAACACGTACGTTTATTCATAACCGTTATTCACAGGTAATATTCAGAGTAACCGATTCAGAAGGACACCCCGTAACCGATTTTGATTTGCTTTTAACAGCAGGCAACAACAATCCAAATCATTTACCTGCAGGGTTTGCTGCCGACCGTCAGCGAAACAGTAATAACCCCGAAATGATTACCTATTATTTCAATTACGATGTATTGAAGAACGGTTCACAGGAAACAAATTTTAAAGATAAAATCACCAAGTTAGGATTACAAATTAACCCAAGGCCACTGGAAGGTTTTGTTCGTTTTGTGCCTTGCCAGATAACAGCCAATGATGAATTACTCGATAAGGTATTTAAGCCTAATAGTACAACACTCATAGATATAGTACTGCATAGAGTGGTGAGCAATGAAGTGTTCCGTTTTGAAGCAACCAATCCGCAAAAAAATGCAATGGATTTCAGAAAAACCGATTGGAAAAACAAGAATATCATTAAATAGAAATTACCCGTAGAGACGTTGCACGCAACGTCTTTATATTTTACATTGTTAAACTATTTGTCCGTGGTTGGCGTCCTTACCAACCACGTTTTATAGATATTATTTTTTATTTAACAAACCCAAAAGCCTATGCCAGCCATTTACGAAGCGTATGCCATTTACGCAGAATGTACCGGTTCCGACCTCGGAACCGAAGAGATGAAAGAGAATATGCCCAACCGCATCTTCAACAAAGTAGAAGCATTTTCAGGCAATGCAATCCATATTCCCAAAGAATTCAAGGGCGAACGGATTTGTTTGCAGCGTGGAGTATATCGCGTAAATGGCCTTTCATTCCTCACCATGCTCAGTGCAGGTGTTCCACCCGTGCCACCCGTTCCCGTAAGTCCCCTTATCGATGTATATCCCGGCTATTGCATATTGTATGATGCCAATAATCCACCAACACTCAATAACATGACAGGAGCTTTATGCGTAGGAACCATGGGCACAGCTTACGATGGTACACCCAGTATTTTCGATTGCGTGTTAGAAGTAAAAGATAAGCCACTCGAAATTTCACTCGGGCATCAATGCTCGTATAACAATCCGCAAGCACCGTACCCTAAAGTTTACCTGCGAATTGGTGGGTCCGACTATCACGTTTGTGCACGTATAGCTATTTTTAAAATTGCGTAACCGCAATTACCTGTAGAGACGTTGCATTGCAACGTCTTTTTTGTTAAAATAGAAAGAATCTGTACTACTAATATTGTCCGCTCCCGATAGCTATCGGGAAGTGTCTCCCGACCAACCGCTACTATTCAACCTATAAAAGTAATTATTTGTAGAGATGTTGCATGCAACGCCTCTACGGTTATTTTACCGTTTCATAGTAAAGTATTACCGGTCCCGAATCAAATGTTTTAGTATGTAAAAACTTAAGGCTAACACTGTCAGTTATGTTTTTAAATAATGGCAAGCCCTTACCTAAAATAACGGGCTGTATGCAAAGCTGGTATTCATCAACTAAGCCCAGTTCCGTTAAAGCCACTATTAAACTCGGGCTGCCGGCACAAATGTTTTTACCAGCCTGTTGCTTAAGCGCTAAAATTTCCTCTTTAATAATTTCTCTTTTCAATGTTGAGTTTTTCCAGTCAACCCGTTCAAGCGTGCGCGAAAAAACAAATTTATCAATATTGTCTATAAGCACCGCAAAGTCATCCGTAGCTTTGTTACCCGTAGGTTCCTTTACTATCGTTGGCCAATAACTTTCCATTAATTGATAAGTTTTCCTTCCGTATAAAAGAACATCAGCATTCCGGAGTAGCTCATTATAATGTTCATGTATCTCATCATCTACAATCATTCCATCGGCATCGTGGTTGCAAAACCCGTCCAGAGTCATATTAATGGCTGCAATTATTTTTCTCATATAGCTGGTTCATTTTTAAGTTCACCATTTTCATTTTTTTTACAAATCCCGCAATACTCAGCTTCATTATATTCATTGCCACACCACTTACATCCGCGAGGGTTTCTTAACCCAAACGAAGAGATAATAAAATAGCCGATTAAAGGAGTAGTTATTACACATATAAAAAGGGCCACAAAGAAATTGATTCTACGTTTTTTACTCTCTTGCCAACACATTAAAATAGCAAGGAGAAAAAACACAATTAATATTATAGTCAATAGCATAGTTTCTTGTTTTTGGTATTACGGATAATTGATAAGTTATACAATAATATGTAGTTTTTACTTTTGTTACAATAGCTCGTAAATTGTCTTGTGTCCGTGGTTGGTGTCCCTCACCAACCACAAATAAACGCCTGTTATTAATCTCAAACAAATGCTTCCTAACCTCAAACAAATTGCTTCAAGGGTCAAACAAATACTTTATGGTGAATAAAACAAAGTGTACTAAAAAAGGTGCAAACAGAACATCTATTACCAATTAGCCATTGCAGGCGTCCTCGCCTGCATGGATAGAAAAACATTTTTCATCGATCAAACTTTTTGAAGTTGTTTTTCCAGTATGTTTCGATAAATACCCATTTATCATCTTGTTTTGAAATATGCTTTAAATAAGAAAGACGCTCAACTAATTTCTTTTCTCCATTATTTGAATCACTTACTTTATATATTTCTATCACTTGTGGAGTAGCTTTTGTTTCAAAGTCGCAACCTTGTCCATAAAGGTAACCGTAATTTACCAATTTATAATTGTCAATTTTACTTAAATAACTTTCCCAATTCAAGTCTCCACATCCAGCCCTGTTATAAGAGTAATAAAAAGGCGTACTCTTTATTTTTTGTATATCAAGGTCACAATGCTCAATGAGTTTAAATGTTCTAAGTTCCTTGTCAAATAGATAATTGTCACATTCATTTGGAGTATTACCAACTACAAAAACGCGAATGTCTTTGTAACCATCTTCATCAATGTCTAAAAACGAAGCTTCATGGTAATAGTTTGCAGGTTTTACTATTGTATCGCCTTGTATAGAAAATAAACAATAGAATTTATCGTCCTTTAAAATCTGAACATATTGGTAGTTATTAATTCTTAAAGTATCTCGTCTTTGAATATCACTTTTAATAGGTGATTGATTATTGACACTAGTTTTATCATTCACACTTGAGTTACAAGCGGTCAAGATGAGAAGTAATAGTATGCTTAATCGAGTTGTCATAAAATTATCAGCAATGTTTCCTAAACAGTTTTAGTTGCGAGTTGCAAAACGAAAGTCCGTAACTAAGATAAAAATAAATGCAAAATTTAATGATGAATTTAAGTACTATGATAGCAATTGTATAAGTTTGTTATTTCCGCAATTGCAGGCGAGGACGCCTGCATCGGCTACAAAACTTTCATTGTTATTTGTCAACCTTTGGCAATAGTTTGCCCATATTTTTCCAAGATTTGAGTTTACATGAATATGAGTTTCAACTTTTGTCAAATGCTTATTACCAATTAATATTTCTATTCTTTCGAGTACAAAATGCCCCATTGGCCATATTTCATTTCTTTCTCAAAAATTTCACCCGGCTTATATTCTCGATAAACCTCTAAATGTATGTTGTCATTGTCATAAGGATTGCTAATATCAATATAATGTCTTAATCTTCCATTTTTTGTCACCTCTGGTCTGTATTTAATTATTGTTTGCCTAATTATAACTAATTGTGATTTGCCAAAACTATTTGTTGTTATGATTAATGAAAAAAACATTCCACAAAATATTATTGAACTATAACATATCATTATTATTATAGAAAAAATGTCTCTTGCTTTTTCCTTCAATTTAGATTGTGTTAAATAACTATCAAGTGGTTTTACTTTTTTGAAGTAAAATCTTGGTCCAAATAAACAGAGACAAATGAAAGTAGGCCCAAGAAAATATTTTGCAGTTATTTTCAAGGCTTTTTCTGTTTCAAAATATTTAATGGCAAAAAATGGATAGCTAATTACAATTGCAGATAAAATAAGAAAAACAATTACTTTAACCTTCCAATGCATAATTTTTTACTATTTTTATTAGAATAGTTACAGCTATTGTCTCTATTTATTTTAATAATTACTTCTTCTTAGCTGTTAATCCAACAGGTATCTTTAGGTCACCCTTATCATACATATTTATAAAAATAGTAACAGTGTCTTTAGAGCCTATCCAAGTTACTCTATATTTATCTAACAAGCCCATATTATCAAAAAGTCCATTAGGTGTTTTAAACGGACAACAACTTCCGGCTCTAAAGTATTTTGATTCCTCGCCATTGGGTCCCAATAAAGCATTTAAAAACTTCCTTTCATTGCTAGGCCCACCACCTTCACCACCTACTTTAATTGGATTTAATTTATCGAACCCATAAGATTTATCCTCACTTATTTCAGTCAGTAAAAATGTATTCTCATTTATAAACTCTACTGGCTTGGTTCTGGTGTCTCCTTGCCCAACGGAGGAAGTAGCTGAGTTCTTTTTCGAAGCACATCCAACCAAGATAGTTAATCCAATAATTATTAATATTTTATTCATCAGCATATTATTTTGTTCAAATTATAGACAATAATATAATATTTTTACTTCTCTCACAATGATTAGAAAAAAGCAAGGAATTCACAACTATATTCTATCCAAACTCTCCTTCGTCAACTCACCTTTTGTATTGCCCGTATTTAAAGTAGTATTCGGTTCAAACAATAAAACAGAAACTTCCTCCTTCGCTACAGGCCGGTGCTCCACACCTCTGGGCACTACCAAAAATTCATTTTCGTTAAGCGTAACTTTCTTATTACGAAACTCCATCACAAAGCTGCCTTTAACCACCAAAAACATTTCATCCTCCTGCTCATGTTGGTGCCATACAAATTCACCTTTAAACTTAACCAGCTTCACATGTTGCCCGTTCAACTCCGCCACAATACGCGGGTTCCAGTAATCAGTAAACAAAGCCAGCTTTTCGGCAATATTAATTTTATCCATTTTCAATTTTATTGTGAGGGCAAATTATGCAATACATTTTAAATAATATTGGCCGGCATACCAAAGAAATATTGTAGCACAATATTGCAGGATAATAATTAATTTGCAGCCACATTTAAACACAACAATGATCAGAACATATTTATTCATAGTACTCAGCATTTTATTAGGTGCTTGCTCAAACGGACAAAACAATACATCGCTAACCGCTACTGCATTCAGCGAGAAAATAAAACAATCAAACCAAGCCATTATAGTAGATGTAAGAACCCCGGGCGAATATGCCGAAGGCCATATTGCTAATGCCCATAATATAGATTACAACGGAGCCGATTTTGATAAGCAAATAGCTGCACTTGATACAAGCAAAGAATACATGGTATATTGTTTAAGTGGAGGCAGAAGCTCATCAGCAGCCAATAAAATGCGTAAGGCAGGTTTTACCAAAGTATATGAGTTGCAAGGAGGCATGATGAAATGGAGAGCCGCTAAGCTGCCCGAAGTAAGCACCACTCCCCAGATAAACACAAGCGGTTTAACCAAACAACAATTTGAGCAATTACTCAATACCAATAAAATAGTATTGGTCGATTTTTACGCAGACTGGTGTGCACCATGCAGAAAAATAAAACCATATATAGAAGAAATTGCCAAAGAAATGAAAGACAAAGTAGAGGTAATTACAATCAATGCAGACGACAATAAAGCCTTGTTAGACCAATTGCAAATAGACGAATTACCTACCTTACAAATATACCGCAACAAAAAAGCAACCTGGACCAATATAGGTTTAACTACGAAAGAAGAAATAGTAAAAGCTTTAAATAAATAAAAGAATTTTAAAAAAACATCAGTTAACTAAACTGGTGTTTTTTTATGCAGTAAAATGAAGACATGGAAAAAATAAAAGCCATATTTTGTTGGAGCGGGGGTAAAGATAGCGCTATGGCTTTGTATACCATTTTGCAGGAAAACAAATACGAAGTAAAGTATTTGCTAACCACCATAAACGGACAAAACCACCGCATAGCTATGCATGGCGTAAAAGAAGCTTTGCTTGATGCGCAGGCACAAGCCATAGGTATACCACAATTAAAAGTATACACATACGAAGCCACCAACGATGCCTATGAAAAAGCCATGGAACAAACCCTACTGCAAGCAAAAGCCGAAGGCATACAGCATGTTATTTTTGGCGATATATTTTTAGAAGACCTGCGTACCTATCGCGAAAACAATTTAGCCAAAGTACAAATGCAAGCCGTGTTTCCCTTATGGAAACAAGACACCACATACCTTGTCAATAAATTTATAGATACCGGTTTTAAAACAATTACCTGTTGCATTAACGATGCCTGTTTAACAGCCGAACATGTAGGTCAGCTAATTACCCACGACTACATCAATCAACTACCTGTCGGAGTTGACCCTTGCGGTGAAAATGGCGAATTCCATACCTTTTGTTTTGATGGCCCCATATTTAACCAAGCCATTCCTATAGAAGCAGAACAAAAAATATACATGCCATTAACCCTTCCTGTCAATACCGATAACGATGTTTGCAATACAGAAATAAAAACCAAAGGATTTTGGTACAACGAATTAAGTTTAATAGACCCAAGCAATACCCAATACAAAAAGTGTCCCCATTGCTTCACCTATTTTAAATGTAAGGTTGATGATATAAGCCAATGCCAGTGCAGTACCGTAAAGCTAAATGCCAACCAACTTAATTATATAGCTAGTAAATATACCGATTGTTTGTGTGCTAACTGTATGCAACAGTTAGCCGCTGAAGCAAACTAAAGCTATTAAAGCTTAGCGTTCTTTTAATAAAAGCTCATCCAAAAAAGTGGGGTAGTCCTGTTGCCAAAACTGGTTTAGCATATTGTTATAAGCATCCTTACTCGCATTTTCAGGCGTTAATTGAAAACCCCTAACACCTTTGATGGCATCCTTATAAATCTCCGCATTGTTCTTTACATCAACAATACTTATTTCCATATTTATTTCAGCCTGCAACATTTTGCCCCACATAACCCCTAAGTCAGTAGTGTTGGCATTTATTTTTACTTCGTAGTCAGCCTCTTTTAAAGTGCCTACAAAATTACAGCCACTCTCCACCAATTTACGTTTTAGCTGAGGCTCCATAATATTAAACTCAATCCTCTTACCCAATATTAATTCAGTACTATTTGTAAAAACCTTTACAGGTTCCACTAATAACCTGATAATGGCACTCGGTGCATCAATACTCAGTAAAATATTTTTAAGCGAGTTATTTAAACTATCCGTTTTTATAATGCTTGCTATATCAACCGAAACCTTTATTTGCTGAATAGGGTCCTTATTAATTACACGAGCAATAGCCATCGTAGCATCGCCCAACTGATCAGTTTCAGTATTGCCACCATAACTTACATTACCCTTTTCAGCAATCAAAGTCAAAGGCATATATGGTACAACAGTATTATTGCTGCGTACTTTTACCGAAGCTTTAAAAGTATTCTTAATAGGCTTTCCCACTTTACCTTTTAATTCAATAATATCCGTTTTAACCTGAAGCTTGTATAATTGGTCTTGCAATTCATTAATAATTTCATTCACCAAAAAAACCTTTTTGTTATTGTAAACAGTGGCAATATCCTCGTTCAAATAACTTTGCAAAGCACCAAGCGCCTTTACACGCAAACGTACTATCTGCATAAAATTATCATTTACCGTAAGCCTGTCAGCACGCTCCAAATAATCCAACGACTGATTAATGGCAGCCTGCAGTTTTCTTCTTTTAGCCGCTTCATATTCCTCTTTCGATAAGCGATAGTAAATCCAGAAATCACTTTTGTTCTCCCAGCTGTCCACCACCTCAAAACCCTCCACCATAGCCTGTGCATTTACCTTCGTATCGTTGGCAAATATTTGGCTAAAATTACTGTTGTTCTGGTATTGCGATAAAATAGAATTGGTTGAAACCACTACCTTTATCTCCCCAATCAAATCATTCAAAGCATTCTTTTTAGCTATTTGTTGGTAATCCATTGGGTTCAACGATTTATTTACATAACCCACGCCAACATAATACAGGCTGTTCACAGGCCTTTGTTGTACCCAGTCAGGCTGTGCATTCCGGTCCTTTCTGTTAACTCCGTTTTTGGTAGTGCCGCAGGCACCAAACCCAATTAACAGTAAAGCTAAATAATATGTAAATAAGTGTTTCAAAGTATTTTGTTGTAATAAAAAGGCTGCATCAAAAGTATTAATTAAATAACCTTTTGAGGCAGCCCGTATCAAATTTTCAGATTAGAATTAGTTACCTCTTTCTTTGGCTAACTTATCCATTTCAGAGTTAAAAGTATCTTCAAATTTTTTCTTGTCGTAGTCTTGGTTCAATTTAGCATTGTTAGTAATACCTTTTTGCAAGCCGTTCAATACATCTTGTTTGTTAGCTTCAATAGCAACCCAATAAGTATAAGCACCGTTTTGCTCCTTAAAAGCTTTCTCGCCAATAATCTTAATATCGCTCAACTCTTGGTTAGTAACCTCGCGGGCTAACTCTTCAAACTTATTGTTAAACTCAACTTTGTTATCAATATTACGTTGTTGCGTATATTGGTCCGTAACCTTTTTAACAGTAGTATTAATTAAGCTGGCCATTTGCGATTTTGCATTTTGCAAAGCAATTTTCTTGGCAGTTTGTAAATCAGGGCTTGCACCACTTGAAGTAGAGCGGAAGTTTTCTTTATCGCTAAAAAACTCCTTACTGCTAAAAGGTAACGAAAGTTCAACAGCACCTGTGCTTTTCTCAATAGAAGTTACTCCTTTTTTTGATTTACATGAAGGTAAAATAAGGGCTAATGCCACAGCAGCAACGCCTATTGATTTAATCATTGTGGTTTTCATAATAATAATTTTATTGTTCGAAAATAATTGTTGTTTCGGTATTTACAAACCCTGTGCCAAAACAAATTAATATTAAGTTACCTTTTGCAAATAGTTAGGTAATTATTAGTTAAATGGTTGAGCATAATTATGTATGGAGGTGCCGGATTAAATAATAGATTTGTACTCCGTTTCACCGTTAAACAACTCTAACATGCCTTATTTAATAAGTAGTTTTAAAGGAAATAAATATTTTGCCAATAGGCACTTTGAAACTATTTACCCCGCTTTATTTAGAAAAACAAACGTGGCTTATAAACGGGAGCGTTTAGAATTAAACGATGGTGATTTTTTAGATTTAGACTGGAAAAGAAACAACCACGATAAGCTGCTCATACTGTTCCATGGTTTAGAAGGCAGCTCCCAATCAAGTTATATAAAAGGCTTTGCAGAATACTTCTCCAACAGAGGATACGATATTTGTGCCGTTAACTTCAGAAGCTGTAGCGGTGAGAACAACCGTTTGCTAAGCACCTACCACGGTGGCAAATCAGTCGATGTAACACACGTATTAAAACACATAGAACAACAGTACAATTATTCCCAATACATTATGGGTGGCTTTAGCTTGGGCGGTAATGTATTGCTTAAATACCTGGGCGAACAAGCCGAAAACATCAATACAAAAATAAAAAGAGCCTTTGCCTTTTCAGTACCCGTTGATATGGTAGGCTGTGCCATTACCATGAGCAAAACATCAAACAAAGTATATATGCAAAGGTTTTTAAACTCGCTCAATAAAAAGATGGTGTTTAAAGCCAAACAGTTTCCCAATCAAATTAGTACCGACCAAATAAAACATATTAAAACATTTTATGAGTGGGACAATGCCTATACCGCTAAATTGAATGGATTTGACAGTGCACACGAATATTACAAACAATCAAGCTCGTTACAGTTTTTACCGGCCATTACCATTCCTACCTTGCTGGTAAATGCCATGAACGATCCTTTTCTTTCAGAAACTTGTTATCCGGTTGATATAGCTAAACAAAGTGATTATTTGTTTTTAGAAACACCACCCAAAGGAGGGCATGTGGGTTTTGCATTAAGTCATGCAACTGGTGCTTATTATAGTGAGAAAAGAGCTTTTGAATTTGTATCGGTGTAAAGCGATACTTCTTATTCAAAGCGGAGTGCTTCAATCGGGTCAAGCTGACC
This sequence comes from Bacteroidota bacterium, assembly GCA_040388375.1. Lineage (NCBI taxonomy): Bacteria > Pseudomonadati > Bacteroidota > Bacteroidota bacterium. The sequence continues at coordinate 443,627 of JAZKBU010000003.1, forward strand.
CGCTTTTTTTGCAGGATAATAACCCGAGGCAATACCCACAATAAAACACAAAGTTAAACCCAGCAATATCCAAGCCCACGGAACAACAAAGCCCCCACCAATAAACGAGGTAACAATATTACCAACAATAATACCCAATATAATACCGCCAATGCCACCCATCTGGCAAATAACCAAAGCTTCAATTAAAAACTGTTTGCGAATAGTACTTTGCGTAGCCCCTAACGATTTACGAATACCAATTTCGCGCGTACGTTCCGTAACCGAAACCAGCATAATATTCATTAAACCAATAGCAGCACCCAATAACGTAATAAAGCCAATAACCGTAGCGGCTATAGTTATAAAACTAAGCTGACTAATAACCTTGTTGGCTACATTATCAGCTTTCATTATTTCAAAATTATTTTCCTCCGTAGCTTTTAGCCTGCGCACCCTTCTAAACACACTCACCGCCTCATCAACCGCAAATTCCATATTGGTAACATTAGAAACAGCTACCGTTACTACCGCACTCATTACCCTATCAGTAAATACCTGGTAAGCATTATTAATAGGTACAAGCACCATCCTGTCGCCACCAAAACCCATCGAAGAGCCTTTCTCTTTCAGTACGCCAATTACCCTGTATTTGGCTCCGCCAATGGCAATCATTTCGCCTAAAGGTATTTTGGTTTTAAAAAGTTTATCCTTTACATCTTTACCAATAATACAAACATTGGCAGCCGAAGCAACATCCTGTTTCGAAAAATTACGACCAATACTTAATTCATAGGCGGCTACCTGTAAATAATTTTCATCGCCACCCAGTACCATAATATTAGGCTCCGTTTTAAAGCTTTCATACTTAACAGTGGAAGCAAAACTGGCATTTACCGAAGTTGAGAAAACACAGGGAAATTGAAAAAACTCAGCAAACTTCTCTGCTTCCTGTTGCGTAATGGTTTTATATTTTTTCTGCGGCTTTCCATTCACACCAAACCGCACATTATTACCCCTGTTCTTAATGGTAAACGTATTAGCCCCTATATTGTTAAAGCTTTTATTAATGCTTATTTTCATGCCATCAATAGCCGTTAATATGCCAACCAATGCCATAATACCAATAGAAATAATAAGGGCAGTAATAACAGCCCTTGTTTTATTGGCACTGATAGAGGTAAAAGCAATTTTTATATTTTCGGTTAATGTCATGCGCTTATAAAAACAACATAAAGTGCGATGCAAAATAAGAGTAAGTTGTCAATTCGCATATGTTTTTATTTAAAAGGAAAAAACAGTTATCAATAGGCATAAAACAAAAAAACGGCATAATTTTTATAATGTAAACAATGCAAAATATATTGCGCCCACTATGAGAAAGTTTTATTTCGTTGTTGCCTGCTTTTTAGTGTTTATAATCCATGCCTGTAAAACAAAAATAATTACAGCACCCAAACCACCCGCTGTAAGTATAGTAGTGCCACCCAAGCCAACCTCTATTATTGGTTTACCTATTCATATTAATACAGCCGGTATCGCTTCATCCATCAATAAAAAATTTACTATAGAGTTATATAAAGACGATAAGTTTGACGACAACGGCAACGATAATTTAAAACTAACCGTACTCAAAAGAACCGATTTTATTGTAAATACAGCCAACGATGGATTGACCATTACCGCACCATTGCATATAGATTTTGTATACAATATAAAAGTATTCGGTGGTTTCGAAAAACCAATCAGCCAATCCCTCAACCTAACCGTTATTTTTAATACCACACCCTCCATTGACAGAGATTGGAATTTAAATTTAAACAGCAAAGGTAAAATCTATTGGGACGATTTACCCGTTATCAATTTGGGTATTACCAAACTCGATTTACCACAATTGTTTGGTGCCATTATTCAGGGCCAGGTAAATAAAATGGCCAGTAAAATAGACCAAGAAGTTCCCAAATCAGTTCCACTCAAAAAAATGGTAGGCGATACCTGGAAAAGTTTGGCAGAACCCACTTTGTTAGATACAGCATATAATGCTTGGTTAGTATTAAAACCTAAAAACATATTTATTACACCCATTACCTATACCGAGCAGGAAATGCAAATTAAGCTAGGCATAGCAAGTATTATAGAAGTAGTTTCTGGTTATAAACCCACCAACGATTCATTTAATTTAGCCTTGCCACCTTTAAGGCAAGCCAATCAGTTAAATGATGAGGTGAAGATAAACCTGGCAGCCACCATTGCCTTTGACCAGATAAACGCAAGCATAAATAAACAGTTTACTGCTAAGCCAATGGTGCTCGAATCAAACGAGTATAAAATAAATATTAAAGAAGCCAAAGCCTTTGCATACGGCACCAAAATAATGATAGCAATAGATTTAGAAGGCAAGGTGCAAAAAGGGAAAATGGGTAAAGGCATTAAAGGAATAGTGTACGTTACCGGTATTCCATCCTATAACCCAATCAATAAATCAATAGAAATAAAGCAGTTTGATTTTGATATAAAAACCCGTGATATATTGGTAAAAAGCGCCTCTTGGTTAGTAAACTCCAAAAAATTCAGGGAGAACATAGAGAAGCAAATGGTATTCTCCATTGCCGACCAGTTAGCCGAAGCTAAGAAAGTAGCCAACGAAGCAGTTAATAAAAAATGGATTGATATGATAGATATAAACGGTACCATCAAAAATATAGAACCATCAACTATTTATATTACACCCAATGCACTCAACATAAATATAATTACCGAAGGTAATTTAAAAGTAATCATGAATGGCTTTTAATGAAAGCCATTAGGCTGCGTATTCCTTTTTCAACAATCCGAAGATAACAGAATCTTCCGGTACACCATCCACGCAATAATGTTCCTTTAAGAGGCCTTCTTCTTTAAAGTTATAATGTTTTGCCAACTTGAGCGAAGGCTCGTTTTTAGGGCTTATAACAGCTTCTATGCGGTTTAAGTTCATATTGTTAAAACCATAAGCAATAATAGCTTGCAAAGCCTCTTTCATAAAACCTTTGCGTTTATTGTTATCATCACGTAAATGATAACCAATTTCAGACCTGCTGTGCATGGCAAACCAATTATGAAAACCACAGGCACCTATGTTTTGTTGCGTAGCCTTATCAATTAAATGAAACAACAAAAAAGAGCGGTTATAAGAAGTGTACCCGTTATTATATTTATCCTTTTCCTTTTGTAATTCCTCGTCTGTAGTCAATCCGAAAAAAGTTTTCAATCCATCATCAGTATAATGCTTAAAAATATAATGAAATTCCTCTATCGATGATTTTCTTAATAAAAGCCTTTCCGTATGTAAAATCTCAAAATCCATGCGCCAAAAATAGCAGATAACAAATGTAATTAAAATGCATGTTGTGAAAATTGACATTTGGGTTTTTATGTTCGTATTCAGGATTTAACTATAATTGTTTTTCGAAGCATGAATAAATGGAATACAAGTGTAATGATGGTTATAAATAGATACCTCGCTCAATGGATGATTGTACTGGCTGTATGTATTGGTTTAACTTTAACAAGCCGTGCAGAAGAACCTAGTAATCGTCCGTTTGGGATGGTTAAAATAAACGATACTTTATACATGGATGAAACAGAAGTAAGCGTTGGCATGTGGCTGGCCTTTTATAACTGGACATTGAAACATGAAACGCTGGATGCAGCCAATGCATTATTACCCGATAGCAGTGCCATAGAACCCGCTATATGGACTTTTATACAAAGAAGCTGTATGGAGTTTGATATCGCTATCAGGTTAAAGCAATCAAAAACCGAATTAGATATTGTAAAAGTATCAGACTTAAAAACCTATTTAGGCTATTACCAAACCAGCAAATTAAGTAAAGATGAGTCAGCATTATTAGATGTAGCCATTACAGGCATTAATCACAAACAGGTAATGAAGTTTTGTAAATGGCGTTCCACATTATTTACCACAACCAACTATGCATACAGGTTAGCCAATTTGCAGGAGTGGACAGGAATAGCTACGTATGTTTTAACAGCAAACAAAAATGATACACTGTTTAAAGGCAAGTATCCCTTGTTTAACTATAACAATCAATTGGTAGAAAAGTGGCCTGCTTTTAAAACCGCTATTCAACCCAACGGAATGTTTCCCGGTAATAATTTAGGTTTAGATAATTTCTTTGGCAATGTTTCAGAAATGGTAATGGACGAAGGCAAAGCAGTAGGAGGTAACTACAATTTATATGCCTGGCAATGCCAACCGGATAATGTGCAGATATATACTAAACCCCGGCTTTGGTTAGGGTTCAGGTGCATTTATACTACCAGTCAATAAAAGTAGGGGCAAAAAAAGAGTCCGCGTATAATTGAATATACGCGGACTCTTTTTTTGAATGTTATGAGAGCTATTAGTAAGCCCTGGCATTGCTGCCTTCGTAATAATTAATAAAAGCTTTGTTTACTACTTTGGTTCCGCCCGGAGTAGGGTAGTGTCCGCTAAAGTACCAGTCGCCTTTGTGGTTAGGACAAGCTTCGTGTAAATTATCTATGCTTTGGAAAATAATGGCTACCTCCGCTGTAATTTCAGCAGGCGTTACAATTTGAGCAATCTTAGCCGATATTTCATCATCAGTAAATAAGCTATACAAATCAATCAGGTAGTTTTTCATTTGCTCCTTAGGTAAGTTTTCCTGCGCTTTACATTTTTTGTAAACCTCATCAATTTTCTTATCTAATTTACGTTCTTTAACCAAAGCTATCATGGCCTGGAAAGCCACAAAGTCCTTTAAACGACTCATGTCAATTCCATAACAGTCAGGATAACGTATTTGCGGAGCCGATGAAACAATCACTATTTTTTTAGGATGTAACCTGTCTAATATACGTAAGATAGAACTTTTTAAAGTTGTTCCCCTTACAATAGAATCATCAATAACAACAAGCGTATCTACATGGTTTTTAACAATACCATAAGTAACATCGTACACGTGTGCTACCATATCTTCCCTGTTAGTATCGTCTGTAATAAAAGTACGCAGTTTAGCATCTTTAACAGCTACTCGTTCCCTGCGCGGGTGCATGGCTAAAATAGTTTTTAGCTGGCCTTCGTTTATTTCAGAACCTAATTTTTTTATCTGCTCAATTTTATGAATGTTCAGTAAATCGTTTATACCATCAATCATTCCGTAAAATGAAACAGCTGCTGTATTCGGTATATAACTGAAAACCGTATTTTCAAAATCGTTACCAACCGATTTCATAATTTTATCAGCCAATAAAAATCCTAATTGTTTGCGTTCCTTGTAAATATCTTTATCGTTTCCACGGCTAAAATAAATACGTTCAAACGAGCATGCTTTGTTTTCGGCCTGAGGAATAATATTTACCTCACTTATTTTACCATCTTTTTTTATAATTAAGGCATTACCTCTGCCTAATTCTTTAATATCTCTCAGCGGAATATTGAAACCCGTTTGTATAGCAGGGCGCTCACTGGTTACTACTGCAATTTCATCATCGTAGTAATAAAAGCAAGGTCTTATTCCATTCGGGTCACGCACTACAAATGCATCTCCGTGACCTAATAAACCGGCCATTACATAACCCCCATCCGCATCGCGTAAGGAGCGTTTTAATATATTTTCAATATTTAATTCGCTGGCTATTAAGCTCGATATTTGTTGATTGCTGTGTCCTTCAATTTTATAGCGCGTAAACAAACGTTGGTTTTCTTCATCTATAAAATGTCCAAATTTCTCAAGCATCGTTACCGTATCAGCTTTTTCACTCGGATGTTGTCCTAATTCTACCAATACATTAAAAAGCTCGTCAACATTGGTTAAGTTAAAATTACCTGCAAGCATTAAATTTCTGCTCATCCAGTTGTTTTCGCGAATAAACGGATGGCACAAATCAACACTGTTGCCACCATGCGTTCCGTAACGCAAATGACCTAACAGCAACTCACCCGCAAAAGGTACATTGGAGCGCAAGTAATCAGGGTCCTTTAATTGCTCTTTGGTACCCGATTTGGTAATTTTTTTATTTAGCTTTTCAAAAATTTCCGCTATGGCGTTGCTGCCATTGGCACGTTGCCTGTTAATATAAGTTTCGCCCGGTAAAGCATTAATTTTAATGGTTCCAACACCGGCACCGTCTTGCCCCCGGTTATGCTGTTTTTCCATTAAAAGATAAAGGCGCTTTAAACCGTATAATACAGAGCCATACTTTTGTTCATAAAAACTTAACGGTTTTAAAAGGCGGATAAGGGCTATTCCGCATTCGTGTTTGATAGGATCACTCATAAAAAGAAGTACAAAAGTAACCCTTTATTTTAAAATAATAGGTTTAATATGCTAAATTTATTGTATTGAAGTAAAAGAATATTTTGTTAAACTTGCCATTCAAAACAAACTAAAGTTAATGAAAAAACTATTTACAATTTTAGCCCTTTCCCTTTCATTTTTTGTAAGCCAGGCCCAACGTTATAAAGATAAAATTTTTACCAATGTTACTATTGATAGTGTTGTGTATGGCAATGCTGCCCAATACAATAACATAGCTATTGACCTTAAAATGAATATTTACCAACCAATGGGAGACACTGCTACCAACCGTCCTTTATTGGTATTGGCACACGGTGGTTCTTTTGTTAATGGAACCCAATACGATGCAGATGTGGTTTACCTTTGTAATGAGTTTGCAAAACGTGGTTACGTTTGTATTTCTTTACAATACCGTTTAGGGGTTAACATTTCCGAAATAATATTAGACCAAAACCAAGCGGGCCCTCAGTTTGCCAATGCAGTATGGCGCGGAACGCTTGATGGTAGGGCAGCTGTAAGATATTTAAGAGCCCATTTAAATACTTATAAAATTAGCGCAGGACAAGTATATTTAGGTGGTGTTTCAGCAGGTGGTGTATTGGGTTTGCATGAAGCCTTTTTAGATTTACCGGGAGAAGTAGGTAACAGCACACCTAAAATTGATACGACCAGTATTGGTGGAGTTGAAGGCTCAACAGGTTCGCCCGGATATAGCTGGAGAGTAAAAGGTATTATTAACTTATGTGGTGGTTTAGGCGATATAGAATGGATGCGAAACAATACAAACCTTTCTATATTCAGCGTGCACGGAACCAATGACCAAACTGTTCCTTATAAAACAGATTATTTTTATGCTTCAGGTATTAAAGTAGCCAGATTAAGCGGCAGTTTTGTGGTAGATTCTATGGCTAAAGCATTGGGCATGAAGTCCGTTTTCTATACTTTCCAAAATGCACCGCATGTTCCTTTTTCACCGGGTGTAGGTTCTGCAGAAAGCAGTACTGCTTATATGGATACTACCGAAAGAATGTTAAGCGATTTTTTGTTTGATGATATTAAAACAAACGGGGTAGGAGTAAAAAGTGTAACAGCTAATACTTTAAAATTATACCCTAATCCGACTAATGGTAAAGTAAATATAGAGTTTAGCAATAACATCTTAAGAAACATAGAGATTATTGATTTAAGTGGTAAAACAATGAAAGAACTGGTAAGTTCACAAACTATGAATAGCGTAGATGTAAGCGATTTAAAACAAGGTATTTATTTTGTTAAAGCTTATACTGATAACGGAACCAGCACTCAAAAATTAATAATAGAGTAAGTTTAAAAATTGTAACTTATGGGGGTTATTGCATGTAGTGTGCAATAACCCTTTTTTATTGTGTAATGTAATCTGTCTTACAAATCCAAACAATTAAAAAAATCGTTTGTTATTTAAAGTTACACATTTGTAGCAGTAAAAATTACCAAGATGAAAACAATTAAAAATATTACCTATGTAATTACCTTATTGCTTATTTGTATGCATACAGGCTGTGCACAAAACAATAATAAAGCCACTACTAGCAAAACAAACAATATGACAACAGAAAATTTAGATACTTTACAAACCGCTGTTTTTGGCGCAGGCTGTTTTTGGTGTGTTGAAGCCGTATTTCAACGTATAGACGGAGTCGTAAAAATAGAAAGTGGTTATACCAATGGCGATGTGAAAAACCCAACTTACCGCGAGGTATGTTATGGTAAAACCGGCCATGCAGAAGTATGTAAAATATGGTACGATTCTTCCAAAGTTTCGTTTGAAACACTGCTTTCCGTATTTTGGCAAACACACGACCCAACTACTTTAAACAGACAGGGCAATGATGTTGGTACTCAATACCGTTCGGGTGTATTTTATACTACCGAAAATCAAAAACTAATAGCCGAAAAATACAAAGCAGAATTAAGCCAGTCAGGTGCTTTTAGTAGCCCTATTGTAACTGAAATTACAGCGCTGAATAATTATTACCCGGCCGAAGATTACCACCAAGATTATTACAATCAAAATGGGGATCAGCCTTACTGCCAGTTTGTAATAGCCCCTAAGTTAGAGAAGTTTAAAAAAGTATTTGGCGATAAATTGCGCCAGAAATAAACTTGCTTAACCTTTTGAATTGGCTACTTTTGTGCTTTGTTTAAAAGTAATTACCACCATGTTTCGTAAACTGTTTTTTGTTTTATGTGCGCTTGTTTTACTGCAAAATGTATATGCACAAAAACAAACCAATACTACTTACACACCCGATACCACTAAAATGAGCCGCCCTAAGAAAGCTACCTTGCTGGCTTTCGTACCGGGTTTGGGTCAGATTTACAATAAAAAATATTGGAAACTACCTATTGTATATGGTGGCTTTGCTGCATTAATTTATTCGGTTAGTTTTTACCAAAATCAATACGATATATATAGGGTAGCTGTTCAAAAGCGCAATGCAAAACAACCCATTGGCGATCCTCAAATAGAACCGCTACAGGATTCTTATTTGATTGAATTGAGAGATTTTTACAGGGAAAGCCGCGATTTATCGTGGATAGGAATTGGCGGTTTATATGCATTGCAAATAATAGATGCGGCTGTTGATGCACATTTGCAAGAATTTGATGTGAGCGAGAATTTAACCCTACGTTGGGATCCTAGTTACCAAGTAGTTTACGGACACGCCTTTGTTGGAGCATCAGTAAGGTTAAAGTTTTAAGCTTTACGTTTTCCTACTATTAGCCACCTGAAAGCCCAGGCCCAATTGATGGTAATGTGCAATTGTTTTATTTTCGCCTGCATTAAAATAGTTTCCCAGTCCGTTTTACCGAAAGCCCTCAGTACAGATAGTTTTGCATCGTTTTTTACCAAGTAAGATTTACTGAATAGACTTGTTAACCATGCTATGGAGTAATAGGCAAACCAATGCCGGTGCAAATCATTAATAACAAAACCAACTTGAGCATTCTCATCGCACCAACTGATTAAATCACTAATTTCATTATTGCTTAAGTGGTGGGTAAACAAACAGGCCAAAGCAATATCGAACGAGTAATTAAATTGTGGTAAGTTTCTATAATCGGTTTCTATAAAACTAATTTCCGAAAAAGCGGCACATTGCTTCTTTGCGTAATCAATACAATCTTTTTTTAAATCAACCCCTAATAAATTAAAGGTGTATCCATTTTTCCTAGCCCATTTTGCCACAAAAATTAAATTATCGCCACCTCCGCAGCCAATATCAATGAGGGTATAGGTTTTTTGTTTCGATAAATTAAGATATTCCAAGCCTTTAACGGTTACTTTGTGTCCGCCCAGCCAAGTATTGATGAAAGCCAGCTCTTTCAGGTTTTGGTATAAATCGGCAGTGGGTATATCACTATTGTCTAATAACTCTTTTTGTAACGAACGATTTGAAAATTTGGACATTGTGCATGAGATTGTGATAACTTGATTACTAATATAGTTTTAAGAGTTTTGTTTTTGCTTTTTATTTGCAATATAAAATCAATTCTTTATCCCAAAATGAAAAAACACATTTTACTACCCCTATTTTTACTTTTTGTTTGCCAAGCTACGTGGGCAACTATAACAAAACAAGTAATTAATCAAACGCTTGATTCTACTGTAACATCGTATCAGCTTGACATTAATGGAGATCAAGCCTTTGATGCTACTTTTAATTATTTTGCCAATGGTGCTTTTACTATTACAACCCGCGTTGGTAATGGCAATGCTTATATGTTGGCAACGGAAACAATAAGCGGCTCCAACAGCCGTCCTTGCAAGGTGTCAAACAACCAAACTTTTACCAGTTTACCAAACTGGAAATCGAATGGCATATTTATCCATAGCCCCGGTTTAGGTTATACAGGTTTTGCAGGTACCGGTAATCAATACATAGCAGGTCGCATGAATTTAACAGGCGGTACTGACTATTTCTATTTCTGGATATTGGTTAATGTAAATTCAACAGGTTCGCAATTAAGTATTTTAAAAACCGCTATGGAAAGTGAGCCTAATTTGGCGTTAACTACCGAAAACGAAGGACAGACGGGTGTTGGTTATAAATTATTAAGCAAAACAAAAGTATTTACTTTGTATCCACAACCAGCCAGCAGTAGTGTAGAAGTAATTACTGATGAAAAAATTGAAACATATAAAATATTCAATATAAACGGACAACTGATATTGAGTCGTCCAATGCCTACCACTAATGTAATAGATGTAACCAATATATCAAAAGATGTTTACTTGCTACAGTTATTAAACAATAACGAAATTATCCATATTCAAAAAATTATAATTGATAAATAATATGAAAGTAAACGGTTTACTAGTTACAATAGCAACAGGAGTAAGTTTAACATTAACCAGTTATGGTAGTAATAACAACATAAAAGGTATGAGTGAAAAAGAAAAAGTGGTAAAGAAAGACAGCTTTGAAGTAGAGTGCGATCGGTTTGCCGATTTACAAATACTACGTTACCATATTGACGGTTTTGAAAAATTAACGATACAGCAAAAAAAGCTGGCTTATTATTTATTTGAAGCAGCTAACGCAGGCCGCGATATTATTTACGACCAGAAGTATAAACACAACTTAGCTATCCGTAAAACAATTGAAGCCATTTACAGCAGCTATAAAGGTGACAGGAAATCGGTAGAGTTTAAACAATTTGAAACTTATGCCAAGCGCGTGTTTTTCTCAAACGGTATTCACCACCATTATTCTAATTTAAAATTTGTACCAAGCTGCTCGTTCGAGTTTTTTAGCGGATTAGTTAAAAATACAAATGCAGCTTTGTTACCATTAAAAACCGGAGAGACTGTTGATGCATTTTTAGGTTCGATGAAAAACATCATGTTCGATCCTAACTTTGAAAGCAAATCGGTTGATTTAGCATCAGGTATTGACAATGTAAAAGCATCGGCTAATAATTTTTATGAGGGCCTTACCCAACAAGAAGTAGAAGCCTATTACGATGCCCGTATGAAAAAAGACGATGCAGAACCTATTAGTTGGGGTTTAAACAGCAAAATGGTAAAAGAGAATGGTAACGCAGTAGAAAAAATTTGGAAGTCAGGCGGTATGTACGGTGCTGCTATTGATAAAATAGTTTATTGGTTAGAAAAAGCGGTGAAAGTGGCGGAAAACGCAAAGCAAGAAAGAGCCTTATCATTGTTAATTGAGTTTTACAAAACAGGCGATTTGAAAAAATGGGACGAATACAATATAGCCTGGGTAGCTGATACCGAAAGCCGCATAGATGTAGTAAATGGTTTTATTGAAGTATATGGCGATGCAATAGGCAAACGTGCCAGCTACGAAAGTGTAGTTTCTATGAAAGATATGGAAGCCACCAAACGTATTGCTGCAGTAGCTAAAGAGGCACAATGGTTTGAAAATAATTCACCCATTATGGCTGAGCATAAAAAGAAAGAAGTAAAAGGAATTACTGCTAAAGTTATTACTGTAATACAAGAAGCAGGTGATGCTGCACCTTCTACACCAATAGGTATTAATTTACCAAATGCCAATTGGATTCGTCAGCAACACGGTAGTAAATCAGTATCGTTAAGTAATATAGTACACAGTTATAATATAGTGGCCGCTAAAAGTCCTATGTCAAAAGAGTTTGCTGAAAACAAAGGACAAATAGAGCGTGCTAAATTACATGGTGCATTGGCAGGCGATTTACATACCGATTTGCATGAAGTAATCGGACATGCTAGCGGACAAATAAACAAAGGTGTTGGTGACCCTGACCAAACTTTAAAAAATTACGCAAGTACTTTAGAAGAAGCCCGTGCAGACTTAGTGGCTTTATACTATATCATGGATAAAAAACTAGTTGATATGGGTGTAATGCCTAGCCTTGAGGTAGGTAAAGCAGAGTACGATAACTATATTATGAATGGATTAATTACCCAATTAACCCGTTTAAATGTTGGAGAAAACTTAGAAGAAGCACACATGCGCAACAGACAATTAAATGCTAAATGGGCTTACGAAATGGGTAAAAAAGACAATGTAATAGAGTTTATTAAACGCGATGGTAAAACCTATGTACGTGTAAATAACTATGAAAAGTTACGCGACTTATTTGGCCAGTTGTTAAAAGAAATCCAACGTATAAAATCAGAAGGCGATTACAAAGCAGCTACTGCCTTGGTTGAGGGTTACGGTGTAAACGTTGATCAGGAGCTTTTAAAAGAAGTAAAAGAACGTTTTACTAAATTAGATGTAGCTCCTTACAAAGGTTTTATTCAACCTAAATTAGTACCGGTAATGAAAGGCAATGAAATGGTTGATGTAAAAGTAGAATACCCTAAGAACTTTTTAGAAAATCAATTACAGTTGGGTAAACAATACGGAATACTGCCGGTTGAAAACTAACCGAAAATTAAATAAACAAAAAAGCTCAACACATTGTGTTGAGCTTTTTTTATGCATGGAGAAATACTTTCAATAACTATTTTATTCTTTAATTACTTTAATACTTTGGTTACTGATGCCTTCAATGCTTAGTAAGTAAATACCCGCACTCAATGACTCTAAGTTAACAGTTGTTTCTTCTGCATTTAATTTTCCACTCAAAAGCATTTGTCCTATGGTATTACTAATAATATAGTTTTTACCTACAAGGTTGTTATTGGTATTGTTAATACGAATGCTTGACTTAGTTGGATTAGGGTAAATACTTAGTTCCTGATTGATATTGATATCGTGTATACCTACATTATTAATGTTCACATTTAAAGAAGCCGAGTCTTTGCAACCATTGGTATTGGTAGCCAATACACCTAATTTACCTGTTCCTTTGCTGGTCCACATCACAGAAATGGCATTGGTATTTTGACCTGATTGTATAGTACCATTTTGAATGCTCCAATTATAGGTAGCATTGTTTTGTGCAGGTACTGAGTATGGTATTGCAATACCCGGATTACTTACATTTATACTACCCGTTATACTACCCGTTATACTACCTATTATTGGGTTAGGGAACACAGTAATATTTTGACTTATAGAATCAATACATTTATCGTTAACTGTTACTACCAATGTAATAGGGTATGTGTTACTATTGCTATACGTTATTGATGGAGAACGTTGTATTGAGTTGTTTCCATTACCCAATTGCCAATAATATTTTACAGTGCTGTTATCTGGAGTACTGGTATTAGTAAAAACAAAATTGTTGTTTTTTAAACATTGTGCAGAGTCGTTAATTGTAAAACTGGCTTTAGGTGAAGCAATAACAGCAACATTGGTGCTGAAAGAGTCAATACATTTGTTATTGGCAGTAACCAAAAGTTTTACACTGTAAACATTGAATGTATTATAAGAATAATCAGGCGAACGTTGGGTAGAAGTATCACCATTACCAAACTGCCACATATACTTTATAGTAATGTTATCAGGGGTACTGGAATTGTTAAATAAGAAATTATTATTTTTTAAACATTGACTAGCTTTATTAACCGTAAAACCAACATTAGTAGCATTGGCAATTACAGTCACATTTTTTGTAAGCGTATCAGTACAACCGTTGTTATTGCTTATCAGTTTCACAATGTAATTACCTACATTTGGGTAAGAATAGTTTTGAGTGATATTATTAGAAGCAATAAAACCAGTACCCCAGTTCCAAATATAATTAACAGATGCACCTTGATTATTGGTTTGGTTGGTGAACACAAAGGCATTGTTTTTTACACATTGCGAAGAATCATTGATACTGAATTGAGGGGTTACTGTTTGTTTTACAATTATTATTTTTTGTATAGAATCAATACAGTTCTTATCAGAGGTAGCAATTAGTTTAACCGTTAAACTCCCTGTATCAACCATGTTTTTGATAGGTGATGTTAAATTAGAGTTAGTCCCATCACTAAACTTCCAGTTGTAGCTCATTGTTCCACTGTTAATGGCGCTAGTATTGATAAAACTAACTGGATTATTTGGTAAACAAATAAGATTGCCACTGGTAAAAGAAGGAATAGGAAGAGGATAAAAATGAAAAGTTTTAACTACTGAAGTATCACTACAACCGGTATTGCTTACAATGGCTCTGATAGCACCAGTCGTATCTAACCATAAACTATCATTATTGGCAGCAGGAATAACGGTATTGTTGAATAACCATTTAAAAGTATAGTTGCTGTCATTGGGTAATACCGAAAGCAAAATATTGGAACCTTTGCAAATAGAATCTGTATTGCTGAAAATAATGGGTTGAGTAAAACCAGGTACAATGCTAATAGGGAAATAGGGGTCATAAGCAGTACTATCACTGGATACCCTAAGTCTTAATTTATAATTACCAGTAGTACTTAGTTCACTGGGTATATTTAAATTAATGCTACCAGTATTGGCATTACTTATTTTAGAACCGACAAGAATAGGGGTATTAAAATTACCTAATGAATCGGACAAATGCGCATAGAATATATTGCCAGCCGTTAAGGTTATACCGCTTACCTTATAACTCATACTTACAGGTATTATTTTATTGGCACAAAACACTTTTCTATTGGTACTATCAAAACTTACTTTGGCGAAAAGAGGTGTATTTACTTTTATACTAATTCCTCGTATGGCAGAAGCATTTAATGGACAAAATCTATCTCTACCTGTAACGGTAAATAAATAAGGTTGATCTCTAATAGCAGAGGTAGGAGGCGTCCAACAAAATTTAAAACTGTCGTTTAAAGGGCCAGATGTACTCCTTTGTGATAGTATATAGTTTCTTGCCCAAGTGGCATTAGCCATGACGGGGATATATTGTAGCGGGTTATTCCATGTTAAGTCTGTCGAATCGGCTAATATAGGATTGGGTGTAGCACTTAAATTTGCTTGGTCTGCCGCCACAATATCTAAACATATTTGTTGATTAACATTAACAGAAAAGCTTTGGGTGTTTTGTAAAATACCATCTTGATATATTTTTATTCTGGGTGTTAAATTGCCATTACACAATTGCGTTTGGAATTGTATATCACGTCTTGTTATACCCACATTTACTCGGGTATTTCCTGATTTTTTCCATTGGGTTACTTCTATTACCAAATTTGAAACCCATGCACCGCTGGGTCTGAACATCACATCACCAGTTATAGGGTCAATTCGCAAGCCTGCAGGATAGGGTCCACTAGCGTTGGGTGCTCCCAGATAAGCAAAAGGGTAACCAGCACTGTAAGGAGGATTATAGGTAACTGACGAACCTGGGTTTTGTAAACTGGCGCCAAAGGTATAGCTTAAGGAATCACCATCGGGGTCAATAGCGCCTAAATTGTATACATAATCAACACCGGCACAAACCAAAGGAACTGCTTCGTTGGTAAAAATGGGGGAATTATTACAGCTTGTTAAGCAACGGTTAATGATACATTCCGTATAAAGATTACTAGGTAAAAAATTTGTTATAGCCTCAGTTCTACAACATATACTTAAACCCAAAGCTACCTTACAGCACGAAGTTGGTAAGGAGTTTAAATTCACATTGCCTTCAAAAATATATACTTCTATACCAGGCGCAAAAGTACCAGCAGTGCGCGTATTACAATTGGTGCAAATAGTTTTTACCGAATCACATGTTTGAATAATATCATACCCATTGATTCCTGATTGTATGGCTAAAGTATAGTTTCCAAAGCTAGTTCCTAAACAGGATGAGTCTGCCCCAATAATAGGCGTACCAAAACCCGCATTTGTGGTCGTGCATCCGGCTGTAGTGCCATTTGGTATGGCTTGCGAACACCCATTACAGAGGGGCACCCCTTGGCAACTACGATATACTTTAAGGTTTACTTTATACACTCCTAAGGTAGGTGTACATTGGTAACTTAAATCGGCTCCTAATATCTCCGCTTTTGTTGTTTTTCCAAGTATAAGAAGTAAAAGAAAAAAAAAGAAGTAGTGTTTTGTTTTCATAATAGGCTTGGGTTATGTTGCTAATATATAGTATTGTATACCAGGCTTAAACATAATAAATTCTTAATGCCCTGATTTATGAAACTATTAAGAGTATGGATTACTAAATATTTTAAAATAGGAGGATACTCTTTTATTGGACGAATTAATCATTCATAAAACCTGTGACCTCTTGTAAATAAGTGCTATTCATAAAATTAAAACATTAATGGCATCCGTTTGTAAAATTTAAGCACAAATTTTCATGGTTATTTTTCCTTTAGCGCTTATTATTGTTGCGTTCATTTAAAAAGCAATTATTTATTGGTATGGAATTTAAGGTAAAAACTTTAGCTAATGTAGTAGCTGCGGGTGAAGAGGTAGAAATATTATTTTGGGTTGGCTGTGCCGGTAGTTTTGATGAACGTGCACAAAAAATTACCAAGGCCGTAGCTAAAATTCTACATCATGCAGATATAAAATTTGCTATTTTGGGTACAGAAGAAGCCTGTACTGGCGATCCGGCTAAAAGAGCAGGTAATGAGTTTTTATTCCAGATGCTAGCCATGCAAAACATTACTACCATGAATGCTTATGGCGTAAAAAAAATTGTTACTGCCTGCCCACATTGTTTTAATACTTTAAAAAATGAATACCCTGTTTTAGGAGGTAATTACGAAGTAGTTCACCATACTGCTTTAATCAATGAATTATTAACTACAGGCAAACTTTCCATTGAAGGCGGCCCCTATAAAGGCAAACGTATTACCTACCACGATAGCTGTTATTTAGGCAGAGCCAATGGTATTTACGAAGCGCCTAGAAATATTATTGAGAAGTTGGATGTGGAGTTGGTGGAGATGAAACGTTCAAAAGCCAATGGCTTGTGTTGTGGTGCCGGTGGGGCACAAATGTTTAAAGAAGCAGAAAACGGAACTAAAGAAGTTAACTTGGAAAGAGCAGACGATATGTTGGAAACACAATCAAATATAGTAGCAGCTGCTTGTCCATTTTGTATGACTATGTTGCGTGATGGTATAAAACACCACAATAAAGAACAGGAAGTACAGGTATTGGATGTAGCAGAATTAATAGCTACAGCGATAGATTTGTAAAACTAAAACTCACTCATTGCTTACATACTTATACACTTGAAAAAACAATTTTTCTTACTACTACTTGTATTATTTTATAGTATTACTGGCACTGCTCAAAACCACAAAATTGACAGTGTTTGGCAAAAGGTGTATGCTTTTGAAAAAACCAATAACTATAAAACAGACACCAATTATTTAAATACACTTAACCAGTTAGCACATTTATACCAGCAGGTTAATCCAGATAGCTCCATTGCGTTAGCGCGTAAATGTTTTGCTTTGAGTGTAAATGTAGTGGGTAGTAAAGTAGAGGCTTTAAGAGGTATTGGCTTGGCATTAACCACCAAAGGTAGGTATGCGGAAGCCTTAGCTAATTTTAATATAGCCTTAGCACTGGCTCAGGAAAACAGGATTGAAAAAGAAATAGGCAAGTTATATAACTCCATAGCTATTGTTTATAAATACCAGGGAAAATATACCGAAGCAATGAATTTATATTATAAGTCGTTGCATATAAAGGAAAAGGTTGGTGATAAAAAAGGCATTGCCAATAGTTATGGTAATATTGCTATTGTATACAGAAAACTAAAACAGTATAAATTAGCAGAGAAAACGTACCAAAAAGCGTTGGCTATATTTATAGAACTAAAAGATAGTTTAAGTATTTCAAATTCTTATTATAATTTAGGGAGTGTTTGTCTTTCCAACCGTTCCTATGCACAAGCACTAAAGCTGTTCAACAGAGCACTAATCATTCAGCAAATATATAATGATAAAAAAAGTTTAGCTATAACATTGCATAACATAGGTAATGTGCTGTCATTGTTGAAAAAGAGCCAAGATGCTTTGACGTATTATTTAAAAGCATTGCAAATACATCAGGAAGTAGATAACCAATCAGGTGTATACGATGTTTATTTTAGTTTAAGCGAATGTTACGATAAGCTCCATAACAATGATAAAGCTTTTTATTATGCAAAACAGGCATTGATTATTGCTAAACAATTGGGCAATAAAGACAATAACCGAGATATAAATGAACATTTAAGTGCTTTATATAAAAAGGCAAATAATTATAATGAAGCACTGTATCATTATGAACAGTTTAAATTGTATTCCGACAGTCTAATCAACAACGGACGAGATTGGGAAATAGCGAGGCTTGAGGCTGCTTTTGATTTTGAAAATAAAGCAGCATTATTAAAGACTGAACAGTTAGAAAAAGAAGCTGCTTATTTACGTGAAAACAACAGGCAAAAAACATTGATTGTAATTATATTAACCGGATTGGCTTTTAGTGTGTTGACCTTGATTTTGATTTTACGTAGCAGGCGTAAACTGCGTCAGGCATATTCACAATTGCAGTTAGCCAATGAATCTATTCAAAAACAAAAAAACGAAATTGATTTGCTAAACAATACTTTGCAGGAACGTGTGAAAGAACGTACCCTTACTTTAGAAAATGCAAACAGCAAATTAAGACAATATACCTTTACCAATAATCATTTGGTGCGCAGACCTGTTGCCAATATTTTAGGGCTAACAAAATTGTTTAACAATGATAATTCAAGTGAGTCGGAAAATGCGGAAGTGGTAAAAATGATAGCACAAAGCGCTCATGAATTAGACGATATTATCCGTGAAATAAACAACCATTTAAACATAGAAGAATATCCGGATAGTAACAAAGCCTAGTTATTTATTGCCTGTAATTGAATATTGATTTCGCTAAAAGAAGGCCTTTGTGAAATACTAGCTTGCATACAATCATCTTTCAATAGACTTAATTTATTTATCACATTTTGTTGTTTGTCTTCATTAGGCAAATAGCCCAATAAATCATCTAGTAAACAACCATAAGCCCTTACCTCAATTCTTTCTATGGCTGCTCCTTCGTTTGTTTGCGGGTTGTAAAAAGTAGCTGCACCAAAATCACCAAACAAATGATTTCCTGCCTGGTCGTACATAATATTATGTGCATATAAATCGCCATGGTTAATGCCAAGACTATGTAAGTGCTCGCCAACTGAAGCCATGCCTTTGGCAATAGTTAGTATTTGTTGTAAGCTAAAAGAAGTTCCATTATCAAATACATCGCGTGAACAACTGGCTAAGTTGGGAGGATTACCCAAGTTTTTAAAATGAGCGGGAATTAACGACAATACCAAGGCTTCTTTTTGTTCAGGATGGTTGTGGACTTTACCCATTACTGCTATTAGATTAGGGTGGTTACCGGCAGCCATGCAAGCATTCATTTCGTTCAGTGGTAAACCATCGCTGGTTACTTCACCTTTAAATATTTTAACCGCTACTGTTTCTTGCGTATCCTTGTTTAAATAAGCTTTATAAATAACACCCGATGCACCCTGGCCTAATTGTTCCAGTAAATGAATATTGTTCCAATCAATCAGTGCTAATTTATTGGGTATTTGGTGCGTTTCGGTAAATGGATTACCTGCGTAAGCCAGCCATGAAAGTTTAGGTAATTGTAAAATCCATACAGGTAACTCAGTAAGTAAGTTAGCCGATATTCTTATCAACTCAAGACTTTTACAATTTGCCATTTCAGCAGGCAATGCTTTTATTTTATTGCCGGCCAAAGCCAGTTTTTGTAAGCGGTAACATTTACCTATAGAAGCGGGAATTACTTCAATTTGGTTGTTGGTTAATATAAGCCAGTGTGTTATTTCTGGTAACGATTCTTCGCTTACTGTTTTTATTTGATTCGATTTAAAACCAATCATTTCTAAACTTTTGCATTTGCCTAAAACCGCAGGCAATTCAGTAAAGTTATTATCAGAGAAAAAAGCAATTTTAAGTTTGCTTAAACAGGCAAATTCATTGGGTAAACTGCTTAATTCGTTTTGGGATAAATCTAAAATTTCCAATGTATCCGCCAGGTTGAAAATTTCAGTAGGAAATTCAGTTAAGCCGGCAGCAATTTTTATATGTGTGGCGCCTTGTAATTGGCCTTGTTTAAGTTGAGCTAAAGTATGCATTTATTTTCAGGCTGCCGGCTATCTAGTTTTCTTTTACGGTTTCTAAATTAGCGCTTTCAAAAACTGCTACAGGTGAAATAACTTTCTCTTGGTAATTAATGTTATTACCATAACGTTTCCGCATAATACGTTTTACCAACTCGTTACTCAAATCAAACTCTTTAAGTGTAGCCAACTTGCCAATTTCTATTCCTGCACCACGTTTATAAATTTTCCAAACCAACTCTGAGCAATATATTTTATCATCACTCCATTCAAAAGTAATATCGTAATCTTTACCTAAAAACTGGTTGCCAATTGTTTTCATGTTATTCAATATACTGTCGGTTAACAGTTGACCTGCATTTTTCAAACGTTTAACCACATAATGCCCCGCATTACCCCTTGCAATAAAAGAAGCCAATGCAGTTGTTTTAACAGGCTGTACCGCCTCTAAAACATAATACTCATGGTCCTTTATATAAATCATTCCGCAATGTGTGTATTTAGAATGAGTAGCTAATTCAATGGCTTTGCTTTGTGTCGATTTTGAATTCTGGAAAATAATATCTCCGTTCTTCAATAAATCCAAATCACTTAAAACCTTTACTTCTTCTTTGGCTTTAACCAATAAAGTATTTGTTGAATAGTATTTCCATTTTATAAATACACCACCAAACAGTATAAATGCCAGTGTAATGATTAGCGCCTTTTTCATGAAATTAATTGATAAAGTATTGAATTAACTCAAGCCGGTAATTTCACCGTTTACAAAATCAATAACCATAGCTGCAGGTTCTTTTGGTAAACCCGGCATACGCATAATTTCACCAGCTACTGCTACTATAAATCCGGCACCATTGTTTAGTACCAAATTTTCAATATGAATATTAAAACCTTCCGCAGCACCAACCAATGCAGCATTGTCAGTAAAGCTAAATTGTGTTTTGGCTATACATACTGGTAATTTATCGGCACCCAAATCAGTTATTTTTTTCAAAGCAGCTTTGGCATTTTTACCCAAAGTTATGCTACTGCCTTTGTATATCGTAGTAACAATTTTTCTTATTTTTTCTTCAACCGAATCAGTTAATTCATACGTGTGGTTAATGCTTTTGCTCGCTTTGTTCTCCACTACTTCAACCACTTTTTTAGCCAAGGCTACAGCACCATCACCACCATTGGCAAAGCCTTCATTTATAGCAAACTCAGCTCCTTTTTCTTTACACCAGTTTTGTATAAAATTAATTTCTTCTTCCGTATCAAAACCAAATTTGTTTAAAGCAACTATGACTGTTTGTCCAAACTGTTGTAAGTTTTCAATATGGCGTTCTACATTTTTTATTCCTGCTTTTAAACCTTCCATATTGGGTTGTTTAATCAGTTTCTCATCAACTTTACCATGTAGTTTTATACTTTGTGTAGTAGTAACCAATACCGCTGCTTTAGGACTTATTCCTGCTGCACGGCATTTTATATTTAAAAATTTCTCGCCTCCTAAATCACTTCCAAACCCTGCCTCCGTTACTGCATACTCTCCATGTTGCATAGCAGCTTTGGTCGCCATAATACTATTACAACCATGCGCTATATTGGCAAAAGGTCCACCATGAATAAAAGCCGCACCCCCTTCAATGGTTTGTACCAGATTAGGTTGAAAAGCATCTTTTAACAAAGTAACCAAAGCACCCGCTACACCTAAATCCTTTACATAAAAAGGAGTGTTATCGTACTTATAGCCAATTAAAATACGTTCAATACGTTTACGCAAATCATCAAGCGAAGTTGATAAACAGAATATAGCCATTATTTCAGAAGCAGGTGTAATATCAAAACCCGTTTCAGTGGGTATACCATTACTTGAACCATTTAAGCCCGAAACCATATAGCGCAACGAACGATCATTTACATCAAGCACCCTGCGCCATAATATTTGTTTTAATCCGTTTGCATTGTTTTTATTATAGTATTGGTAGTTATCAATTAAAGCAGCTAACGTATTGTTAGCTGAAGTAATAGCATGAAAGTCACCGGTAAAATGCAGGTTAATATCTTCCATTGGTAAAACCTGGCTGTAACCGCCACCGGCAGCGCCACCCTTCATACCAAAACATGGGCCTAAGCTGGGCTCGCGTAAAGCAACAATGGCTTTTTTGCCAATTTTATTTAAGCCCTGTGCCAGGGCAACAGATGTAGTTGTTTTACCACTTCCACTTTTGTTAGGTGTAGTGGCAGTTACTAAAATCAAATTGCTCTGCGCTATTTTAGCATCATCAAAATCAAAGCTGATTTTAGCTTTGTATTTTCCGTATTGCTCTAGTTGATCTTCGTTAATACCAATTTGTGCAGCAATTTTTTGAATAGGTTGAAGCTTAACTTCGCGGGCAATTTCTATATCTGATTTCATAGTTAAATAAAAATGCAATATTGAATAGTTAATTGAAATTACAAAACTTGTTTTGAAAGGTGTTTTTTTAATTCCATAAAACGCAATGTCTAATAACAAATGGAGCATACAAACTATGTTTATTTTTACTATACTTGTTCATTAAAGTTTACCCCCTATGGAAATATTCTTATTGGTAATTATACTCGGTCTGATTGTTATTTTTTATTTTCAAACCAAGGACAGGTTAGAAAAAATAGAACAAAAACTTTTTGATATACACAATCAAAAAAGCCATGAAGCAGCACCACAAAAAGAGATAGTACAGAAACAGGAAAAAGAGGTAGCAGCACCAATAAATATATTTGAAACGTATAAAAATAGGGAGCCGGATTTAGCGGTAAACAATGCCGCTATTGTTGAAACCAAAGAAGAAATTTTAGAAAAACCGCAAACGTTTGTAGCAGAAATAAATAAATATATAACCGAAAGTGTTAAGCCGATAGAGGAGAAGATAGAAGCTGAGCAGAAGCCTATTAACATGTTTAGCCAGGTAAAAGAAGAGCCTGTAAAAGAAGAAGAAAAATCGTGGTTTGCGGGCATGGTTGAGAATAACGATTTAGAGAAATTTATTGGAGAAAACCTGATAAGCAAAATAGGTATAGCTATATTGGTTTTAGGCATAGCCTTTTTTGTAAAATATGCTATTGACCAAAACTGGATAAACGAAATAGCGCGTGTTGGCATTGGTATTTTGGCAGGTGGTATTATATTAGGTTTTGCCCATAAACTTCGCGAAAATTTTAAAGCATTCAGTACCGTTTTAGTAGCAGGAGGTATCAGTACATTCTACTTTACCATAGGCTTAGCCTTTCAAGAGTATCATTTATTTAGCCAAACAGTAGCCTTTGCCATTATGCTGGTAATAACAGCTTTTAGCGTATTTATTTCCATAGGTTATAATAGGCAGGAGTTGGCTATACTTTCTATTATAGGAGGTTTTGCCACACCATTTATAGTGAGTACAGGAAGTGGAAACTATATAGTTTTATTCTCTTATGTTTTAATACTCGATTTAGGTATGCTCGTATTGGCTTTTGTACGTAAATGGACATTGGTTAATATAATAACTTACGTATTAAGTTTAATACTATACATAGCATGGTTAACAACCAAAGGCCTGCCTAATCATCCGGAGTATTTTAGCAGTGCATTTATATTTGCTACCTTATTTTACTTTGTATTTGTAGCCATGAATATTGCTTACAATATTAAGCACAAGCAGTATTTTAAAAGCATTGATTTTGGCATTTTATTAAGCAACACTTTTGCTTATTACGGTATAGGCATTGCATTGTTCAGTGCTTACAATCCGCAGCTAAAAGGGGCATTTACTTTGGGTCTTGCTTTGAGTAATTGTTTACTGGCCTGGTTTATTGTTAAAAACAGCAAAGCCGATAAAAATTTATTGTACGTACTAATAGGTTTGGCTTTAACATTTATAACCCTGGCTGCACCAATACAGTTAAAAGGAAATTACATTACCCTGTTCTGGGCAGCTGAAGGAGCTTTGTTATTATGGTTATCGCAAAAATCGGGTATGAATATATTTAGGGTAACCTCGGCTATTACCTATGTTTTAGCCTTGCTTAGTCTGATAATAGACTGGAATCAGCAATATGCATTACAATCAACATTACCTATAATCATTAACAAAGGTTTTATAGCCGGCACATTTGTATGTGTAAGCTTATGGATTAATACCATTTTATTGAAAAAAGACAAAGAGCTGGTTTTAGATTTTTATGGAGTAATTTATGAAGCAGCTGTCTATTTAAAAGTGAGTAAATTCCTTTTAGTTGCTTTGGTTTATATAGCCGGTTTGTTAGAAGTAAGTTACCAGTTAAACACAAGATTAAGCCCTCCTGAAGCGGCCTATTTCCTCACCGGAATGTATCATTTTCTGTTTACAAGCATTCTTATATTCTTCATCAATAAACAAATTTCACATGCGTTTGCCAATACCATTAAAACAATCGGTATCATTAATTTAATTATATATGTATGCTACTTTAATAGCCTTCCGTTTAAAGAGCTCGAATACAATTTTTCATGGGAATATATAAATGATGTTTTAACCTTTAACAAAGCAAGCCATTTGGCTTTTGCCTTCCATTACGTTTCGTTGGCTTGCATATTTTACCAGGCATTTATCACCTATGGATTGTTTAAACAAGACATTGAAACCAAAAAAATGTCAAACAAAATATTGTATTGGAGTTCCGTTATAGCGATAACATTTTTAGCCAGTAGCGAAGTAATTTTACATGTGGTTAAAATAAAAATGGTACGGGTTATGCCTACGGCCAAAGATGTAACCGATAGTGCAT
Organism: Bacteroidota bacterium; assembly: GCA_040388375.1. Classification (NCBI taxonomy): domain Bacteria; kingdom Pseudomonadati; phylum Bacteroidota; species Bacteroidota bacterium. The sequence continues at coordinate 468,721 of JAZKBU010000003.1, forward strand.
TTTACGTTAATTTCGATATTTATAACGACCTGATAAAACAAACCGGTAAAGTATTTTTACCGGTGCTATGGGGCGTTTTGTCATTTTTATTTTTATGGTTTGGTATAAAAAACCAGATAAAACACTTACGTATAGCTGCTTTGTATTTATTAGGATTAACCCTAATAAAATTATTTGTATACGATATTAGAGAAGTTTCAGAAGGTGGAAAAATTTTGGCATTCATATTGTTAGGCATTGTGCTACTTGTTATATCATTCATGTATCAAAAAATTAAAGCAATCATTATTAACGATGAACCCAAAGAAATTACCAATGAAGAAAATTTATAGCCTTTTTATTTTATTGGTTTTTATTGTTTCCAGCAGTGCAGCACAGCAATTTACCCATAAGGCATTATTAAATCAAGTAGCCAAAAAAGCCTATTGCAAAATACATGTACCCAATAGTTTACGCCAGTTTGCCGGGCCCGATTTATACGATGTAAGAATATTAGATGAAAAAAACAAACAAGTTCCTTATAAAGTAAGCAAATTTATTACCCAGCTGGCTGTTAACAGCATAGAACCTTTGCAATATGTAAATAACAACAATACCGAGTTTATTATAGAAAAAGGTGATAAGCCAACTTGGAGTCAGGTTGTTTTAAAAATAAAAAACAGTGCCGTTACCAAACAATATACCGTAAGTGGTAGTAACGATAAGAAAAAATGGTTTGCCTTAACCGATACCAGTAACCTTACCCTGTATGTAGACAACCAGGAAGTAGCAGTGAATAAAGTAATTGATTTTCCTTTGGTTGATTATAACTACATAAAGATAAATATAGACAATAGCACCTCAGTTCCATTAAACGTATTATCCATTGGTTACTCAACAAGCGAAGTAATAGCCAATACATTAGATAAAATACAACCTTTTACTTTTACTGTAGCCAATGATAGCATAGCCGATAAAACAACCATACACATTCGTTTTGAACAGGCACAACAAATAGACCAGATGAAACTGTATGTTACCGGTCCCAGCTATTATGTACGCGAAGCCAATTTGTATAAAATAGTAAGCAATAAGTACAAGAATAAAACGGTACAATACAATGGTGCCTTAACAGCATTTCAAATTCGTTCCAAGACCAACTTGATGTACGATGTAAATTTATTTGAAAACGATTTTTACATTGAAATAGCGAATTACGACAATGAACCACTGCAAATTGATTCCATTAATTTTTATCAAAACCCATATTATCTGGCAGCAGAACTTGCTCCCAATAACAACTACACCATTCAGTGTGGCGATAACAACTTAAATACACCCATTTATGATATTGCCAATTTTCATGAGTTAGATGCAAGCATTTTACCGGAAGTATTGGTTGGCGAAACAATAGATTTAAGATTGCCACAAAACCAGATAATAGCTATCAAACCATTTTACGAGCAACAATGGTTTATGTGGGCATGTATTGGTGTTGGCATATTGGCCTTGGGTTTATTTTCGGCCAGCTTGTTAAAAGATGTGAAAAAATAAAACAGCTTTTTTTTCAGGTTTGCACTTTGATTAACCCAATATTTTTCGCCACCATTTAACCGTTAAACCTACGTACACGCCATCATCTTTTAACTGCGTAGGGTAGGTGTCAACGTAATCACCTTGATTGGCTAAACCCTTTCCTGTTCGTGGGTTGTATTTGTAGCGGTGAATAGGGCAAATAACATTTTCGTTTTCATCACATTTACCTGATCCAAGAGGTGCTCCCGCATGCGGACACTTATCATCAATAGCAAAATAACCATCGTGTAAACGAGTTAAGCAAATACGTTTTCCTTCTATGTCAATTGTTCTAACCGTATTGATGGCTTGTGGGTCAGTTCCGTCCAGTTTAAAGTCGTAAACTTTATAAAATTGAATAGCCATTAAATATGTGCTGTTAACAATAAATCCAAATCCTTGTGGTAAATATTTAATCTATTGCCAATATGTTTATCAGTTAAATTACCCCTGTATACATACACACCATTACGTGCGCCTGCATTTTGGTACAAGAAAGTAGCAGTGTCTTTAGTATTGGCTAACTTTAATAATAAAGGCGTAAAAATATTACTTAAAGCATAACTGGCCGTACGGCATACTCTGCTGGTAATATTAGGTACACAGTAATGTATTACATCATGCTTAATAAATGTGGGTTCTTTATGCGAAGTAATTTCACAGGTTTCAAAAATACCGCCTTGGTCCACACTAATATCAATAATAACCGATTTAGGTTTCATTTGACAAACCATTTCTTCCGTTATTATAACAGGGCTTCGTCCATCGTCACCACGCATACAGCCAATAACTACATCTGCTGTTTGCAAAGCCTTTTGAATAATTTTAGGATGCAATAAACTAGTATAAATACTGCTCGATAAGTTGTTTTGAATTCTGCGCAATTTAGCCAATGAGTGGTCAAATACCTTTACACTGGCTCCTTTGCCTAAGGCAGATTTAGCTGCATATTCTCCAACAGTACCAGCCCCAATAATAACTATTTCAGTGGGTGGAATACCCGTTATACCACCTAACATCTCCCCTTTGCCACCTTGCGTAGTACTAAGCAATTCAGAGGCAACAGCTATAGAAGTAATACCCGCAATTTCGCCCATACTTCTTATAATGGGATATAAACCATCACTATCCTTTAAGTTTTCATAAGCCAACGCAGTTAATTTTTTCTGCATCAATTGCTTAATAAAAGAATCACTCTTGCTGGCATGTTGTAACGCTGAAATTAACAAATGCTCATGAGTCAATAATTTTATTTCATCCTCCGTTGGCGGCTCAACTTTTAAAATAACATTGGCTTTAAAAACCTCCTCTTTACTATAACAAATTTTTGCTCCCGCTTCACTAAAATCCTTATCACTGAAATGAGCTTGCTTACCCGCATTCGTTTCAATCCAAACCTCGTTACCATTGCTTACTAAAAGTTGTATAGACGAAGGCGTTAATGGAATTCGTCCTTCTTGTAAAGTAGTTTCTTTAGGAACACCAATGTAAAGTGTATTGTGTGGATTGCGCTTTTCAAGCAATGCTTCTTTAGGTTGTAGTGAGGCCTGTTTTGCTAATTCAGAAAATCCAAAATGTTGGTCCATAAATGAGTTAAGTAATACCTCCAAAAGTATGGAATTTAACTAAAATAACAATAACCTTTTAACGTACTACCAATATTCTGCTGATACTTTTAGTAGATTCTTTGCCCGTAAAAACCACATAATAATTGCCCGGTAGCATACCCGCTAAATCAATCAGGTATTGTTTCCTTTCCTGGTAAGTTACAGTATATTTTCCATATTTATGAAGAGTTGGAGGATTGTTTATTTCCTTTACCATAAGGCCATCATCCGTTAAAATTTTAAAATTTAAAGCATCCGTTTCAACGGTTACATTTCCCTGTGCTGGGTTTGGGTAAATAGTGGCAAATATCAACTCACTTTTACCGGGTCGTTGGTCAAACTTAGTAAGATTTGCTTTATTAGGGTTGTATCCGTCAAAGAGCCATTCATAGGCAGGCCTGAATTGTTTCGACCAAAAAACCTCATTGTGTGAGCCCGTCATTTTAGCTGCTACATTTACCTCCGTATCAAAATAATTGGCACTGTCTTGTAAATAATCAGCAAGCTCTTCACAATCTTTAATATTCACAAGGCTGTCGTTATAAGCATAAGTAATATAAAAGCGTTTGGGTCGAAAACGTTTATTTTTAGCTACAAAGCCAAAAATAGAATCGCGGTTTTCAAATATAGGAGAAAAAAGCCCCACCTTAGAAAAGCCAAAGTGATTATTAAGCCCGATAAACAAAGCCATAGAAGCAAATTTACCTGCCCCTACAATGGCATTGTAGTAATCACTGCGCTTGGTTCTATAAACGGAGTCAACATAAGGCTTGAGTTGAAAATTAATAAAGAGACCAAATTGAAAAGCAGTACCCGTATCGTTAGCAAAAAAACCTTTGTAAAAAGGATTTATTTCTTTGTTGGTGTATTTAGGTAACTCTTCAATGCCAATTACAATACAACCGTTATCACCCTGCTTCTGGAATATACGTAAGGTTTCATCCATGCGCCATTCCTTGTATTGGGCTGTATAGTTGTCAAATAGATTTTGCCCTTGAAAAGCATAAACAACAGGATACCTTTTATCAGGTTGCTGGTAATAATCATTAGGCAGGTAAACATATATTTTGCGTGCATAGCCAAGCATAGATGCATAAAAACTATCACTTAGCATTTCAACATTCCTATTGGCCGAATGTTCCTTTTGTAAATCATTCCAGTTAGCCACATCAATAGTCACCAACGATTTTTTTTGATAAGGATAAACCACCCTGTTCTGAATGCTTTCATAATTAGAGTCAACCTCTATGCTGTTATTAGAAGCACGTGTTACTTTAAAATAAAAAGTATCTTTTAATGGAGGTAAAGCAAGTTGCCATTTATTCTTTATCTTTTTAAATTGAAATAGACTGTCAGTAGCATTCCAGTCGTTTTGTTCGCACACAATACTGTACGTAGCCCCGGCAGGTGTATTGCCCGGTAAGTTATTTAACTGCAATACAATTTGAGCATTTGAAAAATGTAAACTGCAAATAAAAATAAGGGTAAAAATTAGACGCATATTATTTCAATAACACAAACATATTTTTTTTAGTATTAAAATTTTAATTTAAAAATACACGCTATAATAAATACCATTAAAATACCCTTTAATTTCCTATTCATTTCTTTTCTAAAATATTTTTTTATCATTGTTTTAGTCCTTTTTAAAAACAAATAGTATTATTAGCAAAAATTAATTTAACCTCCTCATGAAGATACTCGATATAAAAACAATGCGCGGCCCCAATTATTGGAGCGTTCGCAGACATAAGCTTATTCAAATGCGTTTGGATTTAGAAGACATGGAGCAAAAACCAACCAACAAAATTGAAGGCTTTGGGGAGCGTTTAGAAAAAATGTTTCCAAGCATGTATAGCCACCGTTGTTCCGTTGGTGCACCGGGAGGTTTTTTTAGCAGAGTAAAAGAAGGTACATGGATGGGCCATGTAATAGAGCATATAGCACTTGAAATACAAACACTGGCGGGGATGGAAACAGGCTTTGGTCGTACACGTTCTACCGGAAAAGAAGGAGTGTATAATGTAGTGTTTAGCTACATGGAAGAAAAAGCAGGCGTGTTTGCAGCCCGTGCTGCCGTGCGCATAGCCGAAGCATTAATCAGTGCAAGCGAATACGATTTAGCCAGCGATATACAAGAGTTAAGAGAAATACGCGAAGACGAACGCTTAGGGCCAAGCACTGGTTGTATAGTTGACGAAGCCGTAGCAAGAGGTATTCCATACATACGTTTAAACAGAAACTCATTAGTACAGTTAGGCTATGGTGTAAACCAAAAGAGAATAAGAGCTACTATTGCCAGTACCACAGGTAGTATAGCAGTTGATATAGCTTGCGATAAAGAAGAAACCAAAAATCTTTTAGGTGCAGCAGAAATTCCTGTACCCAAAGGCCGCATAGTATATGGCGAAGAAGGATTACAGGCAGCCATAGAAAGTATAAAATATCCAATAGTTACCAAGCCCGTTGATGGAAACCATGGTAAAGGAGCTACAACCAATATAAACAATTGGGAAGATGCCGTAAAAGGATTAGAAGCCGCTAAAAAATATTCACGCGGAGTAATAGTAGAGAAATTTATAACAGGGTTAGACCACCGTGTTTTAGTAATCAACTACAAATTTGTAGCCGCAGCTATTCGCAAGCCGGCTGCCGTTACAGGCGATGGTAAGCACACCATTGAGGAGTTAATTGACATTACCAACGAAGACCCACGCAGAGGGTATGGCCACGAAAAAACATTAACCAGCATAAAAGTAGATCAGTTTACCCTAGATATTTTAACCAATAAAAATTTAACCCTCGAAAGCGTTTTACCTGCAGGCGAAGAGTTATGGTTAAAACCTACAGCCAACCTCTCAACCGGAGGAACAGCAACCGACATAACAGACCTTGTACATCCCGATAACATATTTATGTGCGAGCGCATAGCACGCATTATAGGTTTAGATATATGCGGAATAGATATTATGGCCGAAACCCTGAGCGAGCCTGTAAGCGAAACAGGAGGAGGCGTTATAGAAGTAAATGCAGCACCGGGCTTCCGTATGCATATTGACCCTGCTTCAGGCTTACCACGTAACATAGCAGAGCCCGTAATAGATATGCTATACCCGATTGGAAGCACCGCCCGTATTCCAATTATAGCCGTAACAGGAACAAATGGAAAAACCACTACTACTCGTTTAATGGCGCACATGGTAAAAACCATGGGACATAAAGTAGGTTATACCACCACCGATGGTGTATATATTCAAAACCAGTTAATGATGAGAGGCGATTGTACAGGCCCTGTAAGTGCAGAGTTTGTATTGAAAGATCCAACCGTTGATTTTGCCGTATTAGAATGTGCAAGAGGAGGTATTTTACGTTCAGGTTTAGGTTTCCATAATTGCGATATAGCCATCGTAACCAATATAGCCGAAGACCATTTAGGCCTTGGCGATATAGATACCATAGAACAGTTAGCCAGGGTAAAAGCAGTAGTGCCCGAAAGCGTTTTACCCGGAGGTTACGCCATATTAAATGCAGACAATGTACATACCGTGGGTATGACCAAAGACCTGCGTTGTAAACATGCATTCTTTAGCATGGATGAAAACAACCCGATTATAAAAGCACATACAGCAGCAGGAGGTTTAGCTGCTATTTACGAAAACGACTATGTAACCATTTGCAAAGGCACTTGGAAAATAAGAGTAGAAAAAGCCATTAACATACCACTTACATTTGGTGGTAAAGCCACTTACAATATAGCCAACGTATTACCCGTAATATTAGCAGGGTTCATCCGCAATTATAAAATAGAAGATATGCGCTTAGCATTAGCTACCTTTATTCCCGGTCCTGCACAAACACCCGGTCGCATGAATATATTCCGTTTTAAAAACTTTGATGTAATGGTTGACTATGCACACAATACTGCCGGTTTTGAAGCCATTTCAGAAATGTTAAGTAAAATAGATGCAACAGAAAAAGTAGGTGTTATAGCAGGTGTGGGTGATAGGAGAGATGAAGATACCATTAACCTGGGTAAAGTAGCCGCTAAAATGTTTGATGAAATAATTATACGTCAGGATAAAAACTTACGAGGTAAAACCGAAGAAGAGATTATTGATTTGATGACGTCCGGTATCAGCCAAATAGATGCCAATAAAAAAGTAACGACCATTAAAAAAGAAAAAGAGGCCATTGAGTACGCCATTAAACATGCTAAAAAAGGTAGCTTTATTACCATTTGCAGCGATGTAGTGCCGGATGCATTAGACCAGATAATGAAACTAAAAGAAGAAGAAGATTTAGGGCATATTGAATTAGGAAAATAAAATATACCATTAACCCTTTAAATTAAAAAGACTAGCTATAATATTATAGCTAGTCTTTATTTTTTTAGTTCCCTTCAAAGTAATAAACATATGTATTACCATCAACAGATTTGCGCAACCACAATTCGGAAGATGCTAACCTTTGAATATTGTATACGTCAGCCGCACCATCTATAGTGATTCTAACATCTTCATCATCATTTTCAAATGCCCATGTTCCACTTTTAACAGTTTTTACAGGAGCACCAAAAAGAGCTCCTTCAATAGTTTGTGTTAAAGTACCACTGTTAAATATGTTATAAATATAAGAAGTACCGTTTAAATCCTGGTTAATTCCATTTTTTTCATATTTAGCCAAGGTCCAGGTATTTGTAAATCTATCCTTCCTTGTTCTAAGCGAAACAATAGGATCATCAGATCCTTTTTTACATGATGGAAGTAAAGTGAGAAGGCCGGTGCATATTAGCAGTGCATAAAGCGTGATTTTAATTGTTTTCATAATTTGGTTGTATTCTTGATTGTAAAATACAATACAAAGGTGCTTTTAGCAGGCCTTTTTAGCTTATATAATAATTTGTTTTTATTGTATAATTATTGTTTTCAAAACATAATTTTTACCGCATAAATGAATATGCTTGTTAATTACCCATGTTTTAACCTTTCATCACAAAATTTTTGATGATATAGCCTTTATAGACAATATTGCTCAAAAAATAAACTATGAAAATAATAAATACTTTACTACTTACCATTGTCACTGGTAGCATTATGGCTCAGGTTCCACAAGTCATTAACGATAAGTTAAACAAAACTTATGATAGCATATGCACCAAGCTTAATATAAAAGGTTCGTCAGCAGCTATACTTATTCCTAATGTGGGTATATGGAAAAGAAATTTTGGCATATCACATACCGGTAAAAGTACCGATACCGAAATGTTGTTTACATTAGGTAGCAATACCAAAACATACACCGCTACCGTTATATTAAAATTACACCAGTTAGGTATGTTAAACATAAACGATACAATAGGAAAATGGTTTAACAATGTAAGCAATGTAAACGGTACTGCTAAAATACAGCAGCTTTTAAACCACACCAGCGGAATAGCCAGTTATACCAACAATAATACCTTTTGGTCAACAGTAAATAATGATTTAGCCAAACCATGGACACCCGAAGAAATACTTCCTTATATTCCTGCTGCATCTTTTGCGCCCGGTGCCAGTTGGGAGTACTCCAACTCTAACTATTTACTAGCAGGTATTATTATTAAACAAGTAACAGGTAAATCATTGTCAGAAGCATACCGCACTTATATTTTCAATCCCTTAAGTTTAGGCAAAACCTTTTTACCTGCAGAAGAAACAACCAATATGGATGTAGCGCATCATTGGAGTACATCAATTGGCAATCCCTATTTAACAGATTGGGAAGGTTTAGGATTAAGTTATGTAGCTATGGATAAAGTGTCGTGGGCAGCAGGAGGATTGTATGCAACTGCAGAAGATAATGTTAAATTTTTCAATGCGCTTTTTAATACCAAAACCATTATTGCCGATAGTATGATTACCAAAATGAAAGTAACCCGTAATATAGGAAATGGGGCAGCTTATGGTTTAGGCATATTTACCTACGCAGGTTTTAACGGACGCACTGTATACAGCCATGGAGGTAGCAATCTAGGAGGCGTTAATGAAAACCTGTACGATCCCGTTAATTCAGTGTCCATGTCAATATTAACCAATCAGGATAGCATTGATAACGATATGGTTTTAATACCATTACTATACAACTTACATAAAGATTTGATAGCGTTAAAAGTAGGTGTAAACAATATAGAAAATAACATTAGCCAAAACATCAAAATATATCCAAATCCATCGAATGGAAATGTAGCAATAGATATAGACCAGGGTTTAGAGGATGATATAACCATAAGCATAGTTGATATGAGTGGTAAACAGATAATGGACTTAGGTAGTTTTCAAAAACAAAACGCACGACATTTAAAAGTAGATGTAAGTAATTTGCAAAAAGGTATTTACCTAATTACAGGTAAATCAACCAATCATACATTTACCAAAAAACTAATGCTAGTCGATTAGTATAAGTAAGTATTAATACAATGAAAGAGGCTGCCTGCAAAGGGTAGCCTTTTTGCGTTTGGTAAGTTCCCGTTTATAGCAAATACATAGCTATTATTTATTAGTAAAAACATAGCACAATTTTTATATTCGTTTTCATAAAAATAGTTACTATGAAAAAAGTATTGTTTGTTCTTGTCTGTTTAATAAGTAATGTAAGTTGGGCGCAATCGTATAAGCCATTAAACAGAGTTGACCCTCCGTTTTGGTGGAATAATTTAAACAACAAAGAATTGCAATTACAATTGTATGGTAGAGATATAGCTAGTAACTCAGTTAAAATAATCAATCCCAAAGTAAAACTGGTAAGAATAGAAAAGGTTGAGAGCCCTGACTACTTATATGTGTACGTTAATCTGCAACATTGTAACGATACACAGTTTATCATACAGTTTACAAAAGGAACAGAAACTTTCCGTTACCCCTATAAGTTACAAAAACTAAGTAAGGATATAGATAACATAACCCAAGCCGATTTAATCTATTTAGCTATGCCCGATAGGTTTGCCAATGGCGATACCACCAACGATGTAGTGGCGGGTTTAAGAGAAGACAGCTGCAATAGAAATTCATATCATGGACGCCATGGAGGCGATTTGCAAGGAGTAATTACCCATTTAGATTATCTGGACGAATTAGGAGTAACAGCATTATGGTTAAACCCCACTTTAATAAACGATCAGCCTAAATACAGTTACCACGGTTATGCCTTAACCGACCATTACAAAACAGACCCACGCTTTGGTACTAATGCTGACTATAAAAAATTAGGACAAGAATTAAAAAAACGCCATATGAAACTAATTATGGATTTAGTACCTAACCATATTGGCGATAAGCATTGGATGTTTTTAAACATGCCCGAAAAAAGTTTTGTAAACCAATGGCCGGGTTTTACCCGTACCAATTATAGAGCAACAACCCATTTTGATCCCTATGCAAGTACAGCCGAAAAAAAACAAATGGTTGATGGATGGTTTGATAACCAAATGCCCGATATAAACCAACGCAACCCGCGCATAGCAACCTATTTAATGCAAAGCTATTTATGGTGGATTAACTATGCAGGAATAGACGGATTTAGAATAGATACATACAGTTATAACGATTATGAATTTATGAATAAGTGTATGGACTATATAAAAAAAGAATACCCTAACTTTTGGAGCTCAGGTGAAATATGGGAAAGAGGTGTTTTAAGCAATGCTTATTTTACACAACAAACAGCCTATTCAAAATCGCCCAAAAGTAATTTAACCAGTGCCATAGATTTTAACTTGCATTGGGCCATACACGAAGCCTTGCTCGATACACCCGACTGGGATAAAGGAACAGCCCAATTGTACCGCACATTAACCCAGGATGGCTTGTACAATGAGCCACATTTAAACATGACATTTTTAGACAACCATGACCTGAACAGGTTTTATTCAATCATGAAAAATGACATCAGGAAATTTAAGATGGGTATAGGCTTGTTGCTAACATTACGGGGCGTACCAAGTATTTATTATGGAACAGAATTATTGGTAAAAAACCCACAATTACCAAGAACAAACGATGGGCAGGTGCGCATGGATTTTGAAGGAGCATGGCCTGGCGATAAGCAAAATAAGTTTACAGCAGCAGGCCGGACAGAAGAAGAGAATGAAGCATTTAAATATGTGAAAAAATTAGCTAATTGGCGAAAAAATAATGCAGCTATCACACAAGGAAAAACATTGCATTTTGCTCCCAACGATGGAGTATACGTTTACTTCAGGTATACCAATACAAAAGCAGTAATGGTTATTTTAAATAGAAATGTAAAAGCACAACAGGTCAACTTTATCAGGTTTAGCGAAATTTTAAAAAACTATACCAAAGCATACCATATAATAAATGAACAAAGTATTAATTTAAATGAATCACATAGTGTTTTACCCGATACGATAGAGATTATAGAATTAGAAAAATAAATTGTACGTTGGCGTAATTCAATAATGAGATATCTCATGGCATTGGTAATGAAATATTTATAATATTTGTTGAGCCCTAAATACCATTTTATGGATACAGCAATTAAATGCCCCAAATGTGCTACTGACAAAGTTATTAAAAGTGGAATAGTACAAGACCGCCAACGACACAAGTGTAAGAGTTGCGGTTACTTTTTTACTGTAGATAAACTAGGTAAGCGAATAGATAATTACTATGTAACTAAATCCATACAACTTTATTACGAAGGATTAAGTTATAGAGATATAGAACGTTTGTTAGGAGTAAGCCACGTAAGCGTTATGAATTGGGTTAAACAATACGGTGTTGTACGCCCTGATATATTGCAACGCAATCCCGAAGTTGAATTACTAAGCCATGAAGAGTTAATGAAATACATGGAAGCCAAAGATAATTTGAAAGATATGGGCTATGTGCTTTCCGAAGTAGGTGATAAGTTTTTATTAATTAAATGGAATAAACAGAGGCCCAAATAACCATTAGGTTTATAAGCATAAAAAAAGCAGGATTAATTAATCCTGCTTTTTTTTATTCGGTACTTACAAATATTAAAATCTGCGAGGACCTCTGTCGTTGTTGTTACGGTTTCCACCACCAAATCCACCACGACCACCACCAGTATTCTCTGTACGTGGGCGAGCTTCAGTTACGTTAATCACTTTGCCAACATGTTCTGTTTGGTGTAATTTTTCAATAGCATTTTGAGCTTCTGAATCGTTAGACATTTCAACGAATCCAAAACCACGTGAGCGTCCTGTTTCGCGATCTAAAATAACTTTTGCCGAAGTAACTTCTCCATATCCTTCGAATAATTGTTGCAGTTGTTCGCTAGAAACACTGTAATTTAAATTTGCAACGTAAATGTTCATTTAATTAAATATTATATTGTTTTAAAGCCTTGTGGCTTTCTCTTACAAGTGTAATAAATTAATTTTGTATTTTCATACAGTCTCAATTTTTTTTTAATTTTTTTTTGCTTTCAGTAGTAAAATTAAGCATTACGATTGTGTTAAATTTTAATGTGTTATTTTTTGCAGGCTAAAAACTTGTTTCACGCAATAAAAAATATATTTTTGTTTGGTTTGAAATAAACAATTTTTAACCTTAACACACATGTAACAATGGCGATATTTAATGCTAATAAAAACCAAACATTCAATCCGCAGGAAATAAATATTATTAATGCAGGAACGAGTATTGTTGGAAATATAAACTCAGAAGGAGATTTGAGAATAGATGGTTCAGTAAAAGGATCAATAGTGGTAAAGAGTAAATTAGTTATTGGGCCAAGTAGTAAAATTGAAGGTAATATTAAAGCAGCCAATTGCGATATTTCAGGATTAGTAAGTGGCAATATGGAAATAGGCGAATTACTTTCAGTAAAAGCAACCGCCAAAATAGTAGGCGATATTACGTCACAAAAACTAATTATTGAATCAGGAGCTGAGTTTAACGGACGTAGCCAAATGGGTATAAGTAAATCATCAAATGGTGCACAAAAACCTTCCAATCCAATTAATGTAAAACCTGCGGTTGTAGCAGAGTAAACTTATCACACAATATTAAATGCAAAAGAAGACGTATTTCATGCGTCTTTTTTTATATAAACCATGCAATTATTTTTTCATTCCAATTTACAAGATTCAACTATAGAATTACCCGAAGATGAATCAAAACATTGTATAAGAGTACTACGTAAACAGCTGGGTGATATTTTAACATTAATAGATGGCAAAGGAAACGAAGCCCAATGTGAAATTACCAATGCCAATCCTAAAAAATGCATTTTAAAAACAGTACAAATTAAACACCATCCTAAACCAAACAGCAGACACTTACACTTGGTTGTAGCACCAACAAAAAACTTTGACAGAATGGATTGGATGTTGGAAAAATGTACAGAAATTGGTATTGATGAAATAACCTTTATTGAAGCAGAAAATTCAGAAAGAGATAAAATAAATAAAGAACGTAGCGAAAAAATTTTAGTACAGTCCATTAAACAAAGCAAGCAATATTGGTTACCTCAATTAAACAATATTATAAGTTTAAAAGAATTGCTAAGTAAAGAAACCGTACAAACCACAAAATTCATTGCGTGGTGCAAAACAGAAACCACACAAGGTTTAGCCAAACACTTACTACAAAGTAAAGATTATTCAATAATGGTGTTAATTGGCCCCGAAGGCGATTTTACCGATAATGAATTGGCACAATGCGAAGCAAAAGGATTTATACCTGTTTCCTTAGGTAATACTATTTTACGTACAGAAACAGCAGCTATGTATGCTTGTTCAGTTATCAATAGTCAAATAGACAATGCATAAAATTAAATTAGCCATACTACTAAGTTTTGTGCTTGCTAAACAAATTGTTCTAGCCCAAACAGATAGTATAGCTAAACCCCAATTTACTGTTAGTAGTTACATTATTCCTGCAGCTTTAGTGGGTTATGGTTTAGTTTGTTTTGATAACAATGGTTGGCCAAGTAGCAAGCAAGTAGAAACGTGGCGTAATGATAACTTTGCCGGTTTTAAGGATGGAACAGATGATTTTTTAGTTTTTGGTCCGGGTTTATTGTTGTTAAGTTTAGATGCTTGTAAAGTAAAAAGTGCAAGTAATTTCCCTAATCAAGCTGCTATTACAGCCAAAGCAGTTATACTTAGTTTAGGTATAGCCAATATTTTAAAATACAGTACACAAGTAACACGCCCCGATGGCTCAGCCGATAATTCATTTCCGAGCGGGCATTCTGTATTTGCTTTTACCTTAGCAGAAGTATTACATCAGGAATTTAAAAATAAACCCCTTGTTTATATAAGTGGTTATACTATGGCTACAGTGGCTGCAAGCATGCGCATACTCAATAACCGCCATTGGTTTAGCGATGTATTAGTAGGAGCAGGTATAGGTATAGCCGCAACCAAATTGGTGTACAGCACCCATCAATATAAATGGAAAATGAATAAAGGAGGTTTTATGCCCATTATAGGCAGTAACCAAATGGGTTTTGTTTATCAGTTCTGATTGATAAATAAAATGCTCTCTTCAATATCGTTGTGCAGCAATCTGTCCTTAGCCACAAACGAAACCCTTTTTCTATAATCAGCCACAAATGCTTCTACCTGAGCAGAGCTTTTTAAGGGGCGTCTAAACTCAAGTGCCTGGGCAGCATTTAATAATTCAATAGCCAATATACGTTCTAGGTTTTTAACCACACGTAAACACTTCGTAGCCGCATTAGCACCCATACTCACATGGTCTTCTTGTCCATTGCTGCTTACAATGCTATCAACACTGGCAGGCGTACACAATTGTTTATTTTGACTTACAATGCTTGCCGCTGTATATTGAGGAATCATAAAGCCAGAATTAAGACCAGGGTTACTCACTAAAAATGCAGGTAAATTTCTTTGTCCCGAAATTAACTGATACGTTCTGCGTTCACTGATACTGCCTAATTCAGCCAAAGCAATAGCCAGAAAATCCAAATGAATAGCCAAAGTTTGTCCGTGAAAATTGCCACCCGAAATAATTAAATCCTCTTCTACAAACACATTCGGATTGTCCGTAACAGCATTTATCTCCGTATTAAAAACAGTACGAATGTGTTTAATAGCATCCCTGCTGGCACCGTGTACCTGCGGTATACATCTAAAAGCATATTGGTCCTGTACCTGCACTTTAGGTTGTTTACTAATTTCACTACCTTCCAGTATAGCTAAAATAGTTTTAGCCGTTTCAATTTGCCCTTCGTGTGGACGCACTTGGTGAATTAAATGGTGGAAAGGTTCCAATCTGCAATCAAAGCCATCAATAGAAACACAAGCTATTAGATTACCTGCGTTTATTAAATGGTTAGCTTTTAGCAAGCAATAAACACCGTATGCACTCATAAACTGAGTGCCATTAATCAAAGCTAAACCTTCTTTCGATTTTAATTTTATAGGCTGTAAATTATGCTGTTTTAATACAGTACCGGCATCATACATTTCATATTTACCGTTCTCTTCTATCCAAACTTTACCTTCACCTATTAAAGGTAAACTTAAATGAGCCAAGGGAGCTAAATCTCCACTCGCGCCTAATGAACCCAGCTCAAATACCACAGGTAAAATATTGTGGTTGAAAAAATAAATCAACCTTTCAACAGTTTCTAATTGACTGGCCGAATGACCGTATGATAAACTTTGTACTTTAAGCAATAACATCAACTTAACAATATCCTGGGGTACATAATCGCCCGTACCACAGGCATGACTAAGCAATAAATTTACCTGCAATTGCTCTAAATCCTCATTGTTTATTTTAGTGCTGTGTAAGCTGCCAAAACCCGTATTAATACCATAAATAGGTTGTTGGTTATTGGCCATTTTATTATCCAGGTAATCTCTGCAACGTGTAATTTTAGCTTTAGCCGATTGACTTAATTGAATGGTTTTGTTTTGACTAATAATAGCGATAATGTCATCAAAAGTAAGTTGTTCAGTTATTTCAAAAGTACTATGCATATTGGTTGTTCCTGTTTTAAAAGTTAAATGTAATCAGCCGCAATGCTAAGTTGTTTTTCTTTTTTTACAAAAGAATATTATACAAAGTTTTATTCCCCTTAATCTATGTGTTAATGAAGGGATTAGAGAACTGATTTTAACAATTGGTGAGCATAAAAAAAGCCTGTCGATACTATCTGACAGGCTTTTTATTTATTGTAGCAAATGAACCATTTCACTATTGCCCTGGATAAAGGCGTGGTCCAGTGCTGTTTTGTTATTACTGTCCCGCCAATAAGGGTCAGCCTTATTTTTCAATAACAGACGTACAATATCCTGATGCCCGAAAGTAACAGCAAATATAAGCGGGCTGGCATTGTTAAAATTAACCAGGTTAATATTTGCCTTGTGTTTTATGAGTAATTCAGCAATGCCAAAATACCCTTTAAAACAAACACCAATTAAGGCCGTATTGCCCATCATATCCTGTTGGTTTACGTTGGCTCCATTTTCAATTAAAATCTCAACTATTTCCTTTTGGTTATTGTAAGCCGCAATAATCAACGGAGTATATCCTTTGCTGTCTATGGAGTTTATTACCGAACTATCTGTTTTTAACAATTGTTTTAACAAAACAGTATCTCCTTGTCTGCAGGCATAAAATATGCTTTGCGTTTGTATACTTTGCGCTTGAATGGTTTGCATAAATAAAATAATTAAACTGACTAAAAATGTTTTAAGTGTATACATAGTATTAAACAATTAATGCATAAAGTCTTCTTTAGTAAAACCCAATGCTTTCGCTAGTTGCATGCCATAGTCCTTATCAGCCAGGTAAAAATGAGTAATCATTTTCTTTTGTACATCTTTGTTTTTTACCTGACCTAAATCGCCTGCTAAATTGGCAATTAAATTAGCCTGCATTTGTTTGCTGTACGACCTGAATAAAACACCTGCTTGTGCAAAGTCGTTTGTTTTTTCTATTTTTTGTTGCGCAATAAAAGCATTGGTATAAACAGTAGGAGCTACTTTGTACTCAGAGTTGTCATTTATAGTGCCACTACTTACACTGGGTTGGTAATTAACATCAGACTGCACATTCTTATTGGCAAAGTTGCCATCCTGATTATGGTTTGAAGCTTTGCTTTGTTGCGGTGCATTTACAGGTATACGTTGAAAATTAGTGCCCAATCGGTAACGTTGTGTATCAAAGTACGAAAACAAGCGACCTTGCAATAATTTGTCTTCCGAAGCTTCAATACCCGGCACTAAGCTACCCGGAGCAAAAGCCAGTTGTTCTACTTCTTCAAAATAATTATCCGCATTTTTATGTAAAGTCATCGTGCCCACCTTTACCATCGGTATTTTATCTACTGGCCAGTCTTTGGTAGCATCCAACGGGTAAAAATCAAAATTGTTTAAGTCTGCAGCTTTTATCATTTGCACATATAAATCCCATTTAGGTGCATCACCTTTTTGAATAGCATTATATAAATCATTGGTTGCATGTTGGAAGTCCTTGCCTTGTATAGCTTCTGCTTCCTTTACAGTTAAATTCTTTTCACCCTGTAAAGTTTTCCATGCATATTTTACATAAGTAACTTCACCCTTATTGTTTACCCATTTAAAGGCATGTACGCTGCTGCCATCCATATTGCGGTACGAAGCAGGAATACCCTTATCAGAATATAAATAAGTAAACATTTGAGTGGCTTCAGGAATATGTGAGAAAAAATCAAATACCCTGTTAGGGTCTTGCTTATTGGTAACAGGCGAAGGTTTTAAAGCATGTACCATATCAGGAAACTTCATGGCATCGCGTATGAAAAAAACAGATAAATTATTTCCAACAATATCATAGTTTCCATCTTCCGTATAAAATTTAGTAGCAAAACCCCTTGGGTCGCGTAAAGTTTCAGGCGAACCCGTTCCGTGAATAACAGTGGAGAAACGAACTGCTACAGGCGTTGTTTTACCTTTAGCAGAAAATAATTTTGCTTTGGTGAAAGCCGAGAAATCAGCTTCAGAAACAAATTCTCCAAAGGCTCCAGCACCTCTTGCATGTACAACCCTTTCTGGTATACGTTCCCTGTCAAAAGCAGCTAATTTTTCCACCAAATGAATATCTTGTAAAAGAACAGGTCCATTAGGTCCAACAGTTTGTGAGTTTTGGTTATCGCCAACGGGCGCACCGGTGTTAGTTTTCATAGTTTGTGCGTAGTTTGTTAAAGAGGCTGCCATAAGCAGTGCCATCGTAATTAATTTTTTCATATAGTTTATTTAGTTTTAGTCAGAAAAGAGCGGTACATCCATATCAGTTTCTCTTGCTCTCTGATATTATCACTCATCAGGGCATTCGTTCCTTCATCAGTAGCCCTGCCAGCTAAGTCCAATATCTCTCTTTGTAATACAATAATTATTTGCAAAGCATCTACCAACAGTTTAACACATTCCTTTCCATCACTTGTGGTGTCCACTTCCTTTATATCCGCATGTTGTATATACTTTGCATACGTGTGCAATGGTGTTTCGCCCAGCGTTAAAATACGCTCTGCTATATCGTCAATCTTAATTTGAAAATTATTGTATAGCTCCTCAAATTTTAAGTGCAATTCAAAAAACTTCTCGCCTTTTATATTCCAGTGAAAACTGCGGGTGTTCATGTATAAAATTTGATAGTTTGCCAAAAGGGTATTTAGCTTTACAGCTAACTCGTTACTCAATGCCGTATCTAAGCCGATAGATGTTAAGTGATGTTTCATAATGGTGTTGTTTAGTGAAACAAAGATGAAGCGAATAATAAATTCAATCAAATTGATATTTTCTAATACTTAATAGATGTTATCTAATAATAAATATATTTGTAATAACTAAATAATGAACGTAAAATGAATTTACAACAACTGGAGTATATAGTAGCTATTGACAATTACAGACATTTTTTAAAAGCCGCCAATGCATGTAATATAACACAGGCCACTTTAAGTATGATGGTGAAAAAACTGGAAGAAGAATTAAATGCTATTATTTTTGATAGAAGTAAACAACCCGTTGTGCCTACTTTGGTAGGCGAAAAAATAATAGCACAGGCACGCAGAGTTTTAAACGAAGGCAAACAATTGAAAGAAATTGTATTGTCAGAACATGGGCAAATAAGCGGAGATTTAAAAGTAGGTATTATACCAACCATAGCACCTTATTTATTACCCTTGGTTTTAAAAAACATCAGTAAAAAGTATCCAAAACTGAATTTATTTATATACGAGTTTACTACCAACATTATTATAGAAAAACTAAAATCAGGTGAAATAGATGTAGGTATTTTAGCAACACCTTTAGCAGAAAAAACAATTGTAGAAATGCCCTTATACTATGAGCAATATTTTTTATACATTAACAAAAATGAAACACAGTTTGACAAGAAATATGTTTTACCACAACATATAACACTCGATAAATTGTGGCTTTTAGAAGAAGGGCATTGTATGCGCTCACAAATATTTAATTTTTGCGAGTTAAAGAAAGAACAACATTTTCAATCGCAATTTACTTATGAAGCAGGAAGCATTGAAACATTAATGAATTTGGTAGATAGCAACTATGGCGTAACCATTATTCCCGAGTTGGCTTGCTCAAAAATTTCAGCCAAACAAAAAATGCAATTACGTTATTTTAAATCGCCCACTCCGGTACGAGAAGTAAGTTTAGTTACCCACCATCAATACGTAAAGGAAAAGCTGATAAAAGCCTTGAAAGAAATTATTTTAAATAGTGTACCTGAGGAAATGAAAACAAAAGCCAATCAGAATATAATTGCCATTTAATTGTCAATAGGCATTTTCCTGATTCTACGTAAAGGTCCGCTACAGTAGTTCTCGTGGCAGCCAATACAAGCTTGAATCATTAAATTATAATATTTTTTTTGTTCACCTGGGTGTGTAAAAACAGCTTTGTGTGCTGCCTGAAATACTTTGGCATTTTCAAAAAATTGAGGTTCTAATACATCCTTGTCAGTTGGTTCTACCAAATAAAACCGAATGAAAGGAAAACTTAAACTATCTAAACTTTCACCACGTAAAAGTTTAGCTTTCATACTATCAGCATTAGCTGCCATTTGGCGCATCATCAAAGCCATTGGTTTCGGATGGTTAGGATCTTTAATGGTATTTTCTACTTTTAAAGAGTCCTTTGCTGGTTGTTGCTTGCTTTCAGGGCTATTATTACAGGCAGCTATGCCCAAAGCAACAGTAATAACCAATAACAGATAGTATATTGTTTTTTTCATAAATGATAGGATAAAAAATAAGCAGTAAATGAAAATATAAGCCGGGCACTATATCCGGACTTTGTTTTAGCATTTACTGCTTATGAGTAATTATCTTAAGATAACACCATTGGCTTCAAACACCAATTCTTTTTTAGGTTCTTTAATAGCTGCAATAGCTTCTTTACTTTGGTTATCGTCCTTAGCATATTCTTTTAAATCAGCTATGCTTGTTTCTTCAATTTTAGCCACACCCTCTACTATAGCTGTTTTACCGGCACAATCCATTGGCATAAAGAATTCGTAGTTTTTAAATGTAACGCGCATGCTTTCACCAGCGGCATTTTTTATATTCATCCAACAGCCTTTCTTTTGGCAAACAGCCTCTACTTCACCGGTTACTTTAGTGTTTAATTCTTTCTTATCACCCATAGCTGTTTTTAAATCAGCTAAAGCAATTGCACCTTCTTCAGTTATTTTGTCGCCAAAATATTGCGCTTGAGCAGTACTGTCACTTTTTACTTCAGTACTATCAGTTGGTTTTGTTTCCTGTTTTGGTGTATTGTTATTTCCACATGAGAAAAGAGCCAAAACAATGGCAGAACTTAAAATTATTTTTTTCATATTAAAGTATAATAAGGTGGCAAAATAATAAATTTAATATGCAATGAAGTAAAATTTTAAAACTTGGTTTTATTCTGGTATTGAATATATTTGTTTGTATAGGTATAATACAATTAAATGAGCAAAAACCTCTTTTTCATATTTATAATTTTCTCTTCAATGAGTTCTTGCTGTTGCGGTGATGATGGTGGATATGGGTCAATTCCAGGTTATAAAAGGAGAGTGAGAATTACCGATACTACCGATAAAATAGTAGAGATAAGTTATAGCAATTCAGATAAGGTATTCAAATCAAATGATACGATAGTTGATTTGGTTATTTCGGAAAATGTAGAGAACATTATTTATGTTAAAACCAAAACCCATTTGGATACTATAGTTTTATACAATAAAGTCACCTATTACTATAACGAGGCAGATGAGTGTAGTGGTGCAGATATGTCTAAATATGTAGTTAAAAAACCAATTATAGTAGCACATACTTTTAATAATGCTTATTTTAGAAGTGGTTCATATCAACGTAGTAGTTGGTATAATGATAGAATTGATTTTGATGATTTAATAATAACACCTTAAACATGAAAATTTATTTGCTAATTACTTATATATTCATTCATGGTTTAAGTATAACCACTTATGCTCAGTACAGTAGTAGAAGGGAAAAATTAAATGTAATTGGACTCCAAGCCAGGCTTATAGATTTAATGCCATTTGAACTTTCTTATTTACACCTTTCAGGTAAAAAATTACCGTCATATGCATTAAAATTAGGGTATGGTAAAGGTTACAAAAATGCGGTAGGAAATGCTGGAATATATGTGTATCCGCCTTCTGACCCAAACTTTAGTATTGACCAATCTTTTACTGCCTATTTTATAAAACCGGGCATTGTTCTTTATGCTAAAAAGGGAGCTATTCTTAGGTCTGCTTGTATACTAAATTACTGTATTGCTCAAAGTAAAGATAAAATGGTTATTACCTCACAGGATCAATTATTTGGAACGCTACAACAAACCTATAACGAAACCAATACTTATCAATCAATAGAACTCGAGGCTAATCATTCATTTTACAGGACATCTTTGTTTGAATTAACTTTTGGTTATACCGCTGGCTTTAAGTTTCAGAACCCAATACCATTTACTACTGTTGTTAATGGTATCGAGAATGGTTCCACATACTCACCAGGACAGGGAGTAGGACGGTTTGTTTATGTTAATTTATATATTGGTTTTTCAGTAAAATTATAAATGAAAAGTAATTTAACTATTATATTATTCCTGTTGCAATTTGTATGGTGCACGAATTGTTATGCCCAAGTAAAGGAAGTGGTTTTTACCAATAAAAAAAAGGGTTCGCAGGAAGTCTATAAACTACCACATCAGGCTGAAATTAATTTAATAGATGAGAATCCTAATTTTTTTAGCAACGTAATTTTAGATTCAGTAAGCAATGATACTTTTTACATTACCAATCCCAGGAATGCCAAACAGCAATTAGCTGTACCCTTTAATGTGGTTAATTCAATAAAGCTATCCGGGCAATCTTTGAAGCGAGGCTTTCGGGTATTCCATATTACATTTCTTTCCTCATTGTTGCTTATAGGAATAATTACGCCTAAGTATAAGTACGATACAAATATAATAACTATCCCTCTTTTGCTGGGCGGAGTTGGCTTTTTAATAGGGATTCCATATACCAAAAAATATCACAATACCGGTTTTGAAATAAAGGGGAGAAACAAATGAAAAACGTTATTCTTTTCCTTTTTATACTATTTACAATCAATACTTTCGGACAGGATAGAAGGGGTATTTATTTTCGGAATAAAAACAACAATAAGATGATTAAGTTGTGTTTTAATGACAGGACTGAATTTAAAATAAAAGACAACTACTTAAAAGAATTAAGTGATTCTATACAGGTTAAACATAAAATGTCAGGAAGCCTTATCGCTACTTTAATAATTGCAAGTTTAGATACCTTATATTTTGAAGACTCTCTCCATATTCCAATTAACCAATTAGAATGGATTTATACAAAATCAAATTCCTATTACGCCAACATGATTGCATTTACCGGAAGTATGGTTTTATTAGGTTTTTTAAACTATGATATATTGTATAATAATCAAAGCATAGGATCACTGATTACCTGTAATATACTAATAGGGGGTAGTTCACTTATAATGATTCCTATTGTTATTAGGAAAAATGTAGTTTATACCGAAAATTGGGAGCCGATAGCAATTGCTAAAAGAAATAGAAACACTTTTAAACCCAATAGTAAAACACATACCATTTTTGATAGATTAGAATTACCTTCTCCTCAACGGAAATAAAATCGGTTAGAATTGATTATAACGATTGATTTTTAGTACTTAACTAAAAAAATACAGTCACAATTGATTTTTTTATACCTATGTAAATAATATTTATATATTTGCACTCCTTTAAAGCATAAGGTATCGTGGCCGAGTGGCTAGGCAGAGCTCTGCAAAAGCTCCTACAGCAGTTCGAATCTGCTCGATACCTCCAACAAAAAAGCCCTTATTAAAGGGCTTTTTTGTTTTGCATAAACAAACTTTTTATTTTCCTTATAATCCATTTAGGTGAGGTTTTGTTCATATACCGTAGTTGTACCTGCAGTTTTTCCTGAAAAGCATCTTTAATATTTTGACTTTTAGCCTCTTTGTGTATACGGTAAGATGCAAATTGTTTATTGATGAAAAAACTATGCGTTTCCTTTAACAGATATAATATCAAATCATAGTCGAAAGTATATTGCAACGAACTATCCAAAAAGTACGAACGTTCAATTCTGCTTCTATTAAAAAAACAAGCAGGCTGAAATACTTTTGGTAGCATACCTTTATCAAGAGCCCATTCTACTGAAATACGCTCTCCCTCAGGTTCTCGTAGTTCTGTACCTGTTTCATCTATAGTAGCACATTTGCCATATACAAAACCAATATTCGGGTTCACTTCAAAACATCTTACAGCCGACTCAACGGCTGTTGGCAATAAAAGATCATCAGAATTTAAGAAGGCAATAATTTTACCTTTACACCTATCAAATGCCTGGTTAATGGCATCAGCTTGGCCTTTATCCGCTTTCGACTGCCAGTAAGTTATTTGAGAATCGTATTTTTTTATAATGTCAAGACTTCCGTCCGTTGACCCACCGTCCATTACAAAATATTCAATGTTTTTGTAAGTTTGGTTCAATACAGAACATATTGTTTCCTCTAAAAACTTAGCTTGGTTGAAACTCGGAGTAATTATGCTTACTAATGGATTATCCATGGTATCGGGCTATAAATTGATTATATCAATTTACGTATAAAATAAACGTATGGTTTTTTTGAATATTATTTAATTTTCCAATGGCAATATATACCATAATTATCATTAAAAATGATAGAGTTGATGAGTTGCAGCGTGTTTGATTTATAATCAGGCAACAGTAGTTTAAACGACAACGGGAGAAAATGCAATTATAACAGCTAATATTTTTATTAATGGAGGATTAATCGAACTTGATTGACTTTACTGGATGTATCTTACTAACTAGATTAGCAGGTAATAGTAAAAGTATGATACATATGCAAAAGCACGCAATGTTAATGATAATAAAATCAGTTACAGCAAATGAAATAGGTACTGCACCTATATAATAATCCTTTTCAGAAAGCTTAATAAATTGAAAGTTATATTGCAAATAGCCCAATAGCCCGGCCAATAAATTGCCTAATAAAAGCCCTCTGAACACAATGAAAGAAGCCAAATTGATAAATATTTTAATAATATTTTTATTGCTGCTTCCCAAGGCTTTTAGCATGCCAATCATATTGCTGCGTTCCACAATTAATATCAATAGTGCTGTGGTCATATTGATAATAGCTACTGCAGCCATTAACACCAATACTATCAATACATTTACATCAAGCATTTTTAACCAGTTAAATAGTTCAGGATAAATAGAAGTAATTGGTGTAATACCCATAGTATAAGGTGTTACACCTGAGAGTAAGTCCATTTGCGTATCAAGCGAATCAAAATTATTGATAAAAACTTCGTAGCCGGTAATAACATTACTTGGCCAATTGTTTAATTTTTGTATTTGTTTTAAGTCAACAATAGCATAAAGGTCATCCAGTTCACCCAGGTTCGTATCAAAAATGCCTGTTACATTAAACTTACGTACCCGTGGAGGTTCCTGAATAAAATATATCATAATTGCATCGCCTATTTTAAAGCCCAGTTTTTGGGCCAGCGATGAAGAAATAATTATTTCGTTCGATGTTTTATGGCTGTTTATATTAAGAAGAGAACCCGCAATCAGGCTCTTTTTTATAAAACTCCAGTCAAATGTGCTATCAATACCTTTTAGTACAACACCTTGAAAATCGTTCTCCGTTTTTATAATTCCGGTTTTTATACCATATTTTTGAAAATGTTTAAAGCCATTCTGAGTTGATAAAAACTGTTCAACTGTTTTGTTTTGTTCTATGGGGAAACTTTCGTATGATTGGTTTTGATCTAAGTTATTAATAACAATATGCGATTGAAAGCCAGCCAGTTTTGCTTTAACCTGTTGTTGATAGCCTCTGGAAATAGCTACAGCTAAAAGCATTACAGCAATACTTAAAGCCACCGCTAAAGTGGCTATTTTTACAATAAGCTTTGAAAACGAAGTTTGTTTACTTTGGCTTAAACGTTTTGATATAAAAAAACTTAATTGCAATCCAAATGAGAAATAAATTGTCCAAATATAAGAGTCGCATTTGTTTTTTAATGCTTTTGCTGCTTAATTATCAATCGCAGGCCCAAATAGTTTTGGGTGCTGCAAGATTAAGTACGTATTTACCATTGCTTAAAAACAAAAAAGTTGGATTAGTAGTAAACCAAAGCAGTGTTTTAAACCAAACCCATTTGGTAGATACTTTAATAAGCTTACGTGTAAATGTAAGTACCTTGTTTTCTCCTGAACATGGTTTACGTGGCAATTATTCTGCTGGCGAAAAAGTTAAAAGTACCATTGATGAAAAAACAGGATTACCTGTTGTTTCATTGTACGGAAATAATAAAAAGCCAAGTGCTGCCCAGCTAAAAAATGTAGATATACTCATTTTAGATTTACAGGATGTTGGAGCCAGGTTCTATACCTACATAAGTACATTGCATTATGTAATGGAGGCTTGTGCAGAAAACAATAAAACGTTAATAGTATTAGATAAACCAAACCCTAATGGAGATATAATAGATGGTCCTATTTTAGATACAGCTTATAAATCGTTTATAGGTATGCATACCATACCTATATTACATGGAATGACAATGGGAGAGTATGCCCAAATGATAAATGGACAAGGGTGGTTACATAAAAAAGTAAAGTGCAAACTGAAAGTAATTACTATGTTGAATTATACCCATCACACACCATATACACCACCCATTTTTCCTTCACCTAATCTACGTACCTACGAAGCCATAAGATTATATGCCAGCTTGTGCTTTTTTGAAGGAACAGATGTGAGTTTAGGACGAGGAACCGAAAAGCCTTTTGAGTGTATTGGTATACCCAATAGTAAAATTGGAAATTATGAGTTTACACCAGTAGCAATTAAAGGCGTGGCTGACAATCCTCCACAGAAAGACAAGTTATGCAAAGGTTTTTTATTAACTAATGAAGCTAAAAATATTAAGCAATTAAACCTGTCATGGTTACTTGATTTTTATAATGCACGCAACGATAGCAGTCAGTTTTTTACTAGTTTTTTCGAAAAATTAGCAGGAACTGATAAGCTAAGAAAGCAAATAATAGCAGGTTTAAGCGAGGAGCAAATAAAACAAAGTTGGCAACCCGGTTTGGTAAAATACAAAACCATGCGTAAAAAATATTTACTGTATAAAGATTAAGTGTGTAAGATGAAAATATTAATAGTAAGGTTTAGTTCCATTGGAGACATTGTTTTGACAACACCCGTTATCAGGTGTATAAAGCAGCAGCTAAATGCGGAAGTACACTTTTTAACCAAGCCTAATTTTAAACCCATACTCGAAACCAATCCATACATTGATAAGCTGCATATATTAGATAAAAGTGTTTATGCCAAAGCCAAAGAATTACGTGCACAAAATTTTGATTACGTAATAGATTTACACAATAATATCCGCACCCTTATTTTCAAAAAAACAATTGATGTAGAAGCCTGGTCATTCCCCAAATTAAATTTTGAAAAATGGTTATTGGTTAATTTAAAAGTAAATAAAATGCCCGACATACATATAGTTGACAGGTATTTTGAGCCAGCTTCACAGCTTGGTGTAGTAAACGATAACAAAGGCCTAGATTATTTTTTACCGTCCAATTTTGAATGGGATTACCCCGTTGATGTGAAAGAAAATTATATAGCATGGGCCATCGGTGCACAGCATTTTACCAAACAGTTTCCAGTTAGTAAAATAATAAATATTTGCAATCAGATAAATAAACCCATTTACCTGCTAGGAGGAAAAGAAGATATAAGTAATGCCGAAAGTATAATTGCTGCAACTGGTAGTCATGTAAAAAGTTTGTGCGGAAAGTTGAGTTTACATCAATCAGCTTATATGGTGAAAGAAAGCAATTTTTTAATTACCAATGATACCGGTTTAATGCATATTGGTGCTGCTTACCAAAAACCAATTATTTCATTGTGGGGAAACACCACACCATTGCTGGGTATGTATCCTTATTATGGCAATAGCAATGTGAAACAAACCATCATTGAAAACAACAATTTAAACTGCCGTCCATGTAGTAAAATTGGTTATCATCAGTGTCCTAAAAAACATTTTAAATGTATGATAGATTTAGATGAAGCCACTATTATTAAAACAATAAATGGATATATTGCTAATTGAATAAGCCTATAGAAACTTTGATATAAAATGAATAAAAAACTTACTTTTTTAATTATAGTAGCAGCCCTCGGTTACTTCGTAGATATTTATGATTTGATTGTTTTCAATGTAGTAAAACAAGAAAGTTTATTGGATTTTATTCCGGCCAATCAAATGGATAAAACAGATACTTTTTTATTCAATTGTCAAATGACAGGTATGTTGTTAGGAGGTTTAATTTGGGGCATTTTAGGCGATAAAAAAGGACGTATATCCGTTCTGTTTGGTTCTATTATTTTGTATTCATTAGCCAATATAGCCAATGCTTTTGTAACAGATGTTCCCTCGTATGCTTTGATGCGTTTTTTAGCAGGTATAGGTTTAGCAGGTGAGTTAGGTGCGGGTATTACATTGGTAAGCGAGAACATGGAAAAATCGAAAAGAGGAATTGGCACCATGATTATTGTAACCGTTGGTGCTTTGGGTGCTATTGCAGCAGCAGCAGTGGCTAAAAACGGACATTATATAGTAGATTTTCTATCCAGTAATTTTTCAGTTACTTTAAAAAACTGGCAGGTAACTTATTTGGTAGGTGGTGTATTAGGTTTAATGCTCCTATTGTTGCGTGCAGGTACTTACGAAAGTGGTATGTATAAAGAAGTAGCCAATAACCATCATATCAAAAAAGGTAATTTGTTAAGTTTATTAGCCAATAAAAATAACCTGCTTAAATATTTAGCATGTATTGCCATTGGTTTACCTATTTGGTTTAGCATAGGTGTATTGGTTAATAAATCGCATTTGTTTGCCCGTACTTTAGGTATTGAAATTAAAGTAGCTGATAGTGTTATGTTTGCTTATATAGGCTTATCCGTTGGCGATTTATTCAGTGGCTTATTCAGCCAGTTATTAAAGAGCCGCAAAAAAGTTATCTATGCCTATTTAGGTTTTAGTTTTATACTCTATTTTATTTATTTGTTCAATAATCAGGTATCAGTAACGTATTTTAAAACCATGTGTTTTTTATTGGGTGCTGCAACAGGTTATTGGGCTCTTTTTGTAACAGTAGCCTGCGAGCAGTTTGGCACCAATATACGTTCAACAGTAACCAATACAGTGCCCAATTTTGTTAGAGGTGCAGTTGTGCCTATTACATTAGGATTTGCAGCATTGCAAAATAGCTTTGGCTTTAACATTACTTATGCGGCCTTATTGGTAGGTGTTATTTGTTTGTTATTGGCATTGGTTTCAACCTTGTATGTAGAAGAAAGCTTTCATAAAGATTTAGATTATTTAGAAAAATAAGCTGACTAAATTTTCCAAAAAACCATACTGATAATGCCCAATACCATAATTAGTTTTGAAATAAAACTCAATTTGGTAAAGTCCTTTTTTACATCCGATTTCCACATTAAATAAAGGCTGTATATGGATGGCAACTCAATAAAGAAAGCAAAGTAAATAAAGAAGAGAACAAAGTTTACCGGGCCCGTTTGGCTAAAATGGGGGAATAAAAATATAAACCCTAATGAGCTCAACATAAAAGTAATTTGTAGTGTAAGTAGTATGTTTTTCGTCTTGCGAACACCTAGTTGTATAGGCAGCGTTTTAGCATTAAATTTTGAGTCGCCTCTTATGTCTTCAGTATCCTTTATTATTTCTCTGATTAAATTGCTAAAAAAGGCAAATAAGCTATAGGCAATACAAGCTATTTTATTGGTATTTTCATCAAAGGGAATCAATATAAAAATGGTTGAAGCTGTCATGGTGGCTACCAATAAATTACCCAATAGATAGCTTTTTTTAAAATACTGCGAGTACATCCATAATAACAGCGAACAGGTAAATACCAAACCAGCAACTCTGTAAGATATAATCCAGGCAAATACAAAGGCAAGTATATTGAATAAAGAGTGGAGTAAAATAGCCCAACGCCTGCTGATTGTTTTGCCTATTATAACATCGTTTGGTTTGTTAATCATATCGAGTTTTACATCCATATAATCATTAATAATATAACCAGCCGCTGCCGATAAGAAAGTAGCGCTTACCAAAAGTAAAAACCGTTGAGAAAGTATATCGTCAGCGCCAATATTGGGCGATAAGAAATAGTAAGCAAATACCTGTGTTATTGATATAATAAGTATATTCTTATACCGAATAAGCTTAAAGAAATCAACCAGCCTTTTCATTAGTTTATTGTTCAATTTCAGTTACACCACCACTCACTATAAATTTCATAAAATCAGTTGGATTGCCCTCGTACAACTTAATTTTTGATTTTTCTACAAAAAATAAATTACCACTAAAAGCATAGGAGTGGGGAAAGTAAACACCAATTAAAGTTGGTTCATTTATCTCCGTTAAATCGTCTTGGGTAATAAATCCGGGTTTGTAAATTCCAGGCGATAATTCAACAACAACAGGTTTTGAGAATTTTTTCTTTTCACCAACAAAAGCTTCCATTAAATCCTTTACCGAAGTATAAATTACCTTAATAAATGGTAAGCTCGATAAAAAATCATCGATTAAGCTAAACAATGGTTTTGAAATAATACTTGAGCCAACCCAACCTAAAAAAGTAACACCAACTATAACAATAACAAACCCTAAACCGGGTATTTCAAAAGGTATAATGGTATCAACAGAAATAACAATATTTGATACTACATAATAAGTTAATACCAGTGGTAAACACACCAACAATCCTTTTAAAAAGTAGTTAATTAGTTTTTTTACCCGGGATTTAAAACTTCGTTTTATGTTTACAGTTGTCATAATAATTTAGCGAAGTGCAAGATTAGAGGATTTGTCAATTACAAATCAATTTAATTTTCAATATTTAGTTGACAATACTTGCTGTATAGAAACAGCTATAAATAAAAAACTCGCCTGAATTTTATTCAGGCGAGTTTTTTAAATGACGTTTTATTTAAGAAAGCATTTCAAATATTTTGCTCAATTCTGCTTCCGACTTAAAAGGAATGGTAATATTACCTTTACCTTTTTCATCGTTTACTATTTTTATTTTGTTACCAAATTTAGTACTTAGCTGTTTTTGGTAATTAGCTACAACGCCACTTAAAGCATTGGCTTTTTTAACTTTTGCAGTAGGTTTTTCTTCAATGTCTTTTCCATCTTGTTTCAACCTTTCAGCGGCTTCCCTTACCAGTGCTTCAACCTGACGTACAGAAAGATCTTTTAAAATCATTTCATTGAATAAGTATTGTTGTTCATCAGCATTGTCAATATTAATAATGGCACGTGCATGACCCATCGATATTTTTTCGTCACGTAAAGCCGCCTGTATATTATCAGGTAGTTTAAGTAAACGCATGTAGTTATTTACCGTACTACGGTTTTTACCTACTCTGTCACCTAATTCTTCCTGGTTTAATTTGCACTCATCCATTAAACGTTTGTAACTTAAAGCTACTTCCATAGCATTTAAATTTTCACGTTGAATATTTTCAATTAATGCCATTTCCAGCATTCCCTGATCATCTGCCACTCTTATGTAAGCAGGAATTTTTTCTAAACCGGCTATTCTCGAAGCACGTGTTCTCCTTTCACCACTTATTAGCTGGTACCTGTCAAAACCAATTTTACGAACAGTAATAGGTTGTATTACGCCATGTATTTTTATACTTTCAGCAAGTTCGTTTAATTCTTCCTCTTTAAAATCTGTTCTTGGTTGAAAAGGGTTTGCTTCTACCTGGGCTATAGGAACTTCACTTATTGAATTAACGGGTTTTGATTCCGTACTGGTTATGTCGGTTGCTGCATTTTCTAATAAAGCACTTAATCCTCTGCCTAATGCATTTCTTCGTTGATTACTCATACTCTTTTTCTCTTATTTCTTTTTTAATTTAACGATTGTCCATCAAAACCTAAAGCATTATTGCCGTCAATCATTCCATTTTTTGCCAATAACTCTTTTGCTAAGTTCATATAATTTACAGCTCCTCTGCTTTCCGCATCGTGTAAAATAACAGGTTTGCCAAAGCTAGGTGCTTCACTTAGTTTAGTATTACGTTGAATAATGGTATCAAACACCAATTGTTGAAAATGCATTTTTACCTCTTCAACAACTTGATTGCTTAAGCGTAAACGCATATCGTACATGGTCAATAAAATACCTTCAATTTGTAAGTTAGTATTAAGGCTTTGCTGAACTATTTTGATAGTGTTTAATAATTTACCCAATCCTTCTAATGCAAAATATTCACATTGAACAGGCACAATTACACTATCACTGGCTACTAAAGCATTGGTAGTTATTAAACCTAAACTTGGAGAGCAGTCAATAATGATAAAATCATAATCTTTTCTAATGCTATCCAAGGCAAATTTCAATAATCTTTCTCTGTTGGGTAAGTTAACCAATTCTATTTCAGCACCCACTAAATCAATATTAGAAGGCAATAAATCCATAAACTGAAGCTCAGTTTTTACAATTGCTTTGCTGCATTCAGTTTCATTTACCATTACTTCATATAAACCGGTTTTTACTTCGCGCGGGTCAAAACCAGTACCCGAGGCTGAGTTTGCCTGAGGGTCAGCATCAACCAGTAATGTTTTGTACTCTAAAGCAGCTAAGCTTGCCGATAAATTGATAGCAGTAGTTGTTTTACCAACGCCTCCTTTTTGATTTGCTATAGATATTATTTTTGCCATGTTTTTTATGTCCAATATTTATATAGTAATGCTTTCACCGATGTTCATCAGCATTAAGTTTTTTTGTTTCTGTTTAAAATAATCAATTGCTTTCTGGTGGTTAACTTTAATGAAACCGAATGTGTCGTAGTGCATACCGATAATATTATCACATTGAATAAAATCAGCAGCAATAGCTGCATCTTCATAATTCATCGTAAAATTATCACCAATACATAAAAGAGCAATATCAGGTTTCCAATAATCACCAATCAGCTTCATATCAAAAGTAAGTGCAGTGTCGCCACTGTAGTATATTCTTTTGTTTTCTGCTTCAATAATCCATCCTGCCGAAATTCCACCATAGGTGCCATCGGGTAAACTACTGCTGTGTGCAGCATAAACCATTTTTATGGAACCCCATTCAAACTTTTTGGTTCCTCCAATATTCAGGGGATGGGTATTGATATAGTTTTGTTTAAGCAACCAAGTAGTTATTTCCCAGCTACTCAAAATAAGCGCATCGTTGTTTTTTGCAATTTCTATTAAATCATATAAATGGTCTTCGTGTCCATGAGATTGTAAAATGTAGTCACATTTTATAGTCTCAATATTTATATGTTTAGCTAGCTCATTGTTACTTATAAAGGGGTCAAATAAAATTATTTTATTTTCTAGTTCTAAAGTAAAGCAAGAATGGCCTAAATAGGTTAACAGCATTTGCATCAAATAAACTCAATGTGTAAAGCAATTAATTAACGCCTTGTCAACATAGGTGTTGATAACTGGCAAGTAGTTTTGCAGTTAGCTAGTAAATAGGAAAATAATTGTGGAACAATTTAATTTTTGATTGTTTCACGTTTTATAATACCAAAGAAAAAGCCCCTTGATTAGCTATAAACAAGGGGCTTTTATATGAATTTAGAAAAAAGTATTATTGATAAATACTTAGCAAGGACTGTGCCATAATATTCTAAATCGACTTTTGAATTTATAATATGCTGTTTTACAGGTATTTTCTGTTTTGTTGTTTGTTGGTCTGCTCTAGCGTGTATCGGAAAGTGTACTAAATTTTAAAAATAAATACACTTTTCTTGTTCAGTTTGAAGTTTTCTAAACTTGGTTACCGAAAGTCTTTTTATATAAAACAATACTTTCATCTATAATTTTTAAGGCCTCTTCTCTGCCAAGAAATTCTTCCACTTTAACTTCTTTATGCTCTAATTTTTTATAATCTTCAAAAAACCTGCGCATTTCAATAATAGTGTGTGGAGGTAATTCACTAATATCATTTAAATAGTTGACAGACATATCATTTTGCGCTACCGCAATTATTTTATCGTCAGCTTCGCCTTGGTCAACCATACGCATTACGCCAATAACTTTTGCATCAATTAAACACAGTTGAGGCAATTCAATAGATGTAAAGACTAAAATATCAAGCGGATCTTTATCATCGCAATAGGTTTGAGGAATAAAGCCGTAATTGGCCGGATAATGAACAGCTGAGAATAAAACCCTGTCCAGCTTTAACATACCACTTTCCTTATCTAATTCAAATTTGCCTTTACTGCCTTTAGGTATCTCTATAATAGCAGTTACGTGATTGGGGGCATCAGTTCCAAAACTTACATCATGCCATGGATTAAAATTCGACATATTGAGTTAATTAGAAATAGTATTTAGTTTAAACAGGTCCAGATTTATGATTCCCCATTTTTGAAAACGGTATTGGAGCGAAGTGGCTAAAACACCTAAACCGTATTTAACACTTCTGCTAAAATTAATAGAAGATGCTTCGTCAAAATATTTAGTAGGGCAGGTAACCTCACCAATTTCAAATCCTGCATAAAAGATTTGCGCGCACATTTGGTTGTCAAAAACAAAATCATCGCTACAAGTATTGTAATTTACTTTTTTCAATATTTCAGCATTAAAAGCCCTGTATCCGGTGTGGTACTCCGATAGTTTTTGGCCCATTAAAATATTTTGAAACAATGTAAGACATCTGTTAAAGAAATATTTGTACAAAGGCATTCCCCCTTTTAAGGCACCTTTGCCTAAAATACGCGATGCAAATACCGCAGGGTAAACATCGTAAGCTATTATTGAAGCTATGCTGTGAATAAGTGTGGGTGTATACTGATAATCCGGATGCAACATAATTACAATATCAGCACCAATTTCTTGCGCTTTGTTATAACACGTTTTTTGATTGCCTCCGTATCCTTTGTTTTTCTCGTGGCGAATAACGTGTTGAATACCTATTTGTTTAGCCAATTGACTGGTTAAATCCTTACTGGTATCATCTACTAATATAACTTCGTCCACTATATCAAACGGAATTTCGTTGTATGTTTTTTCAAGTGTTAATTCAGCATTATAAGCCGGCATAACAACCACTATTTTTTTATTATTTAGCATAAATAAGTTACAATAATAGCATTGTTAAGTAATTTTATCAAAATAATGGTTTTTAAATTTAAAGGTTAATTGACATAACTATGTACTTTGTATAGGAAAAATGTTATACATTGCATAAAAAAATACCTATTATTATGAATAAGCAAGAAGAAGAAAAAAACAACAATCGGACAGCATTGATTTTGCTGTTATTATTGTTATTAGGTTCAATTGGTTTTAATGTATACCAATATAAAAACCATACCACTACTATTATTAGTCATGGAACCGAAGTTGATAGCCTTATTAATATTCGTGTTGAAGTGGAACGCGAATTAGTTTCAACCTCTATGGAATTAGATAAGTACAGAGGAATAGCTGGTAATTTAGATAGTTTACTTTCTGATGCGAATGGCAAAATATATGATCAAGAAAGAAAAATAAGATCAATATTGAAAAATGAAAAAGATGCTAATCAATTAAGTAAAAAATTAAAAGTTGAATTGGCTAAATTACAAGCATTACGCGATGAGTATTTAGAAAAAATAGATGTTTTAATGACTGAAAATGGTCAGTTAAAAGCACAAAACCAGGAATTGACTAATGCTGTTAGCGGCTTAAGCCAAGAAAAAAGCAAGTTAGAAAAAACAGTTGAAACAGCCAGTGTTTTAAAGGTTGAGTATATTAAAGTAGCCTCGTTTAAGAAGAAAAGTAGCGGTAAATTAGTGGAAAGCACATTGGCTAAAAGAACCAATAAAATAGAAACTTGTTTGACTATTATGGATAACAAAGTAGCTCCTAAAGGCGAGAGAACTGTTTATTTAAGAATATTGGCACCTAACGGAAAACCTTTATCAGGTGTAAACAAAGGTAATGTGGTTGTAAACGGAGAAACGTTAGAGTGTACATCAAATATTAAAATTGATTACCAAAGCGAAAAACAAAGTATTTGCTTAGCCTACGAAGGGGAAGAGCGAAATTTAGAAAGCGGTACCTATACCGTTGAGTTGTATATAGACAATAATATGGTTCATTCAAGCAATTATGTTTTGAAATAAAATAAAAAAGGAGGAATTTTAAATTCCTCCTTTTTTATTTTCTGTTAGTATTAAACTCTTTTATAATAATATAAATCTTAGATTTTATTATCCTCAAAAAAGCAAGTATTAATGGTTTTAGCTATAAAGCTATAGCCCTGCTCAATCATATATTTATATACATCCTCTTGCATTACCTCCAATACATTTTTACTAAGGCATTCAGCCAAAACAATCTTAGGTCGGTATTTTGCCCAGTTGTTTGATTTTAAAATTTGTAAGTCAATTCCTTCTACATCTACACTCATAAAATCAATTGCTTGTTGAGCAGGTAAATGTTTTTCAAATATTTCCTGTAGTGTAAGCGTTTTAATTTCTTTGGTAAATAAAAGTTGTTCCCCGGCTTCTACTCTTTGTTTGCTTAAAACAGGGTCAAAGCCATTAATAGCAGGTTCAACAAATGCATAGTAAGTAAGTGTTTGCGATATATCAGAAATAGCTACTTCTAAATTGGTATCACGTTTTCTGTATTTGTTAAACAAATCCATGCTGCCGGGCATAGCATCTATATTGATACCGCTCCAACCTTTTTTGTAAAAAAGATGGGTGTTGGAAAACCGGTGTGGGTGATGGGCTCCAATATCAATATAAAAGCCTTTTTTCTGGCTATGAAACTTTCTTTGCAATACCATATCTTCTCCTTCCTGAGCATAAGATTTTTGGGAGAATCCTATTAAGCTTTTTTTGAAGAGATAGATGCTTCTATGGAATTTTTCGGGTATAAATTTTTCTAGCATAACAAATTATCGACTGCTTTATTCCAATAAATAAGCGCAGTTTTTATATTTTTTTTGAGTTTAAAATGGACTCCAATAATACTATTTGAAACTGACTTGGGAAATTTTAATTAAGCATCTACTTTAATAGACTGTTCCAGCTTATCAATTTTTTGATGGATTTTATTGAAAAACTGATTGCGTTGTTTTTCACTGATTCCACTTATTAATATTGATTTTTTCATTAAGTTTTTTAACCATTCTTCCGCTTCGTTTACAAACGAGACATTAGCTGTAATCATCATGTTAAAAGTATTGTAACTTACGTATGATAATTTTGTAGAGCCTATTTGTGCTACAATGCTGTTATTCCCAACCATTACTTCGCTGCAATACATGGTAAAGTTCTCTTTCCCATTTTCCAGCTTGCTACTCTTTTCGCACATTTTCTGCAGTAAGGTAATTTCATTTTTAATAGAGCTACAAACATCAAATGCATCCTTCTGTGTATTGAAAAATCCACTGTCCCAAAAGTATTCTACCTGTTTAAGCGTAGAGTTAAAGGTGTCTTCGGTCCATATTTCAGTAGAGGTAGTTTGATTGTAGTAATGAGAAACCTCTTTGGCTATTGTTACTAATTCTTCAGGGATTAATTGCGTATCAAATTTTTTGTCAATAAAGTCTGCATCGCACAAAATAGTTTTTAACCAATAAAACAGCTTAAACCTGATTAATAAATCATCGTTAAAATGGTGCCAGATAGGAACATCGTCTGCCGAGTAAATAATACTGTTTTCCGGCCGGGCACTAATTTGTTTCAAGTTATCCAAAATGGCATTTAACCAGTTTTTAAATTTTGTTTTATCGCGTTCTAAATTATTAAAGTTAAAGTAGGCTTGGTTTGAATTGGCATTGATGTTTGAATCAAAGTTTATTTTAAGCGTAGAACATAACAAGGCTACCTCATTTATATTAAACAATTTTTCACCTCTAATTCTTCTATAAGCACTATCAACACTAATATTTAAAACATCGGCAATGCTTTGAACAAGGTTTTCATTTTGAGGAATGGCGGCTTTTATTTTTTCAATGAAAGAATTTTGAATGTTTTTTGTCTGTTCTGAGCTCATTATTTAATTACTTAGCAATATTTCAAAATGGTATTTTTTGCAAAATATGCAAATTATAGAAAATTCATTTGCAAAAAGCGTAAAACCAGTGTTACCGATAGTATTGTAAAGAACTATTCAAAGAAAAAACACTTCAATTGTTATAAAAGACGCTTGTTTTCAATTTTAACAGGCTATGAATAAGTGGTTTGTTTGTACCATAAATTTTAAACACAAACATTATGAAAACTATTTCACACACTATTAAAATGGCCTTTGTTGGAGCCTTCGTTTTTGCCATAACAAGTTTAACAGCGCAAATAACCAAACCAACAGTTACTATATTAAACGTTGATAGCAAAGGACTGACTCTGGATGCACAACAATTAGGTAATGTTTTAAGAACAGAGGTAGAAAAGCTGGACACTTTTGATGTAACGGACAGGTATGATGTAAGCTATTTAATAGAAAAGAATAATTTAAACATTGGTAATTGTTATGGTAAAATGTGTTTGCTGGAAGTAGCTAAAGTAATTCAAACAGAATACATGATAACGGGAAGCGTTGAATTAATAAGCCAAAATATAGTAGTTACTTTACGATTGATTAATGTAAAGAAACAGGTTATAGAAAAAACTACGATTGAAGAGTTTAACAATTTACCCAATGAAGTACAGTCAATGATTAAAATTACCGTACGAAAAATGTTTAATTTAGGCAATAACGAAGATTTGTTGGTGAAACTAACCAAGCGTTTTGATTATGACAACAGCATCAACAACCCCAATAAGAATAGAATAAATTTAGAAGGCCCCCGTTTTGGTTATACCTATTTATTTGGTAAAGAAAATGACATTATAAAAAAGAGTGAGAAAGATGGAGGTTACAATGCTGCTCCGGCTATGTTTCAGTTTGGTTACCAATTTGAAAAACAATATTTGAATGAAGGAAATTACCAGGCATTGTTTGAGTTTTTACCCATGATTACAGGTTTGGACCAACAATTGCTTATTCCTAGTTTAACGTTTTTAAATGGTTTTAGAAATAACAAAAATGGTTGGGAAATAGCTTTTGGACCTACTGTTAGTATTGTGCAAAGAATGGAGGGAGCTGATTATAACGGAAAGTTTTACAGTAAAAAGGACTTAGATATAATGGGTGCAAAAGGTTATAGTTTGGAGAAAAGAATAGACAGCCGTGGTGATGTAGAATTAACTGGAGCAATTGTGGTGGCTTGTGGTAAAACAATAAAAAGCGGACGATTGAATATACCTATCAATGTGTGGAGTACAATACCCAATAATGATGGTTTCAGGATAGGTATATCGTTTGGGTATAATTCAAAACTTTAGTTAGATTTGATAGGAAAATTTATAACAGAGCAAAGTTTAACGAAACATTTTATAGCATATAGAACAAAATTATGAAAGAAAGAATAAGAATTTTAATAGCAATAAGTTTTTTACTGATTGGCTTTACACGGGTAAAAGCGCAGCAGCAAGACACAACAATAAATTCAGAAAAAAGAAAAGATAGTTTACAGGAAGTAAACGTAACTTTAAAAGATGGAACAGTGTTAAAAGGAAGTATCATAGCTATCAGTTTGCAAGAGTTAACGCTTAGAACCACGTTTGCCGGAACCGTAGTTTTAAAACAAGAAGATATAGCGAGTATAGTAAATGTTAAAAATAGTGGGGTAAGTCAGCCAGTAACAACTAACCCCAATGCCGTAAACGATAAAAACCCTAATAATCTGCCTATCGTTTCATTTGGTGGATCAAAGTCAAATGGTAATTATGTTCCTTATTTAGCCCAGCATAAATATTTAGTCAGCAATAATTATATGGGCTTAAAAAAGAAAGAATTTATTTACCAAAACATTTGGGTATTATATAATGGCGTAGATTATGGCCTTAGCGATAATTTTTCTATTGGAGGAGGAGGTTTCTTTTTGGGTGTGATTGTTTTTACCAATATACATTTAAGAACACAGTTTCAAATTTCAGAAATGGTAAAAATAGGAGCAGCTTATAATGTTTTTTTTACACCTAATAATGGGTTTAATACAAACAGGAGTTCATCAACAGGTGTTTTAAGTGGAGGTATTACTATTGGAACTAAAGATTTAAACATAACAACCAGCATAGGACAGGCCAAGAGACTGGGTGGTTCCAGTGCGGATCCGATTAACGGCTTTTCAGTAAGCGGTTATGTAAAGGTAGGTAATACACTTGCCTTAATAACTGATAATTTATTTATTAATAACAGTGATCATAATAATTTTTTGAGTGTAGCATTTAGATTGTCGGGCAGAAATACAGTATTTGATTTTGGTTTAATGGGGAACACATACCAGCAAACCGTGTATGAGTATTATGGAAGCCCAACACCTAATGAAAGAACACAAGAAGAATTTGTAGCTTATCCTTATTTATCATTAACCTATAAAATAAAGTAATATGTAATTAGCTAAATGAAGTATGTATTGAAAAGACTTTTTGACTGTTTTTAAATGTTATTTCTTTGCATTTAATTCATACTTAAGTCAACTATTCTTATTTGCTTCATTCCGGCATGTCAATAGTACAGATAATTGCTAGTGGAGCAGATATTGACGATTTGAGAAAGATTCTAATTACGATATTTCTTATTTAGAATTTATAATTATTATGAACTTAAATAATTTTACAATTAAATCGCAAGATGCCGTACAGGAAGCAGTTCAGATTGCTTTACAAAATGGCCAACAAGCTATTGAACCAGCACATTTATTAAAGGCGTTGATTCAAACAGATGAAAATGTTATTTCCTATTTACTAAAAAAATTAAATGCTAATCAAAATCGTATAGAATCAACACTAGATGCGATGATAAAAGGCTTTCCCAAAGTGGAAGGACAAAATCAATACCTTTCGAACGATGCCAACCAAACATTAATGAAGGCACAATCATACCTGAAAGAGTTTGGCGATGAGTTTGTATCAGTAGAACATTTGTTTTTAGCCATGTTAGATGGTAAAAATGCAGTGGCTACCTTGTTAAAAGATGCAGGTATAAATGAAAGAGATTTAAAGGCAGCTATTAACGAATTAAGAGGTGGGCAAAAAGTAACATCGCAAACAGCCGAAAACCAATACAATGCTCTAAATAAGTATGCTAAAAATTTAAATGAATTAGCACAAAAAGGAAAACTCGATCCGGTAATTGGCCGCGATGAGGAAATACGCAGGGTATTACAAATACTAAGTAGAAGAACAAAAAATAATCCCGTATTAATTGGAGAGCCGGGTGTTGGTAAAACAGCTATTGCCGAAGGTTTAGCACATAGAATTGTAAATGGTGATGTGCCTGAAAACTTAAAAACAAAAAAAATATTTTCTTTAGACATGGGCTCTTTAATTGCTGGTGCAAAATTTAAAGGAGAGTTTGAAGAACGATTAAAATCAGTAGTGAAAGAAGTAATAGGTGCCGATGGCGAGATTATTTTATTTATTGATGAAATACATACATTAGTAGGAGCAGGCGGAGGTGGTGAAGGAGCAATGGATGCCGCCAATATTTTAAAACCGGCTTTAGCGCGTGGAGAGTTACGCAGTATTGGTGCTACTACTTTAGCAGAGTACCAGCGTTATATTGAAAAAGACAAAGCTTTAGAAAGACGTTTTCAAAAAGTATATGTAGAAGAACCGGATACAGAAGATGCAATTTCTATTTTACGTGGCTTAAAAGAACGTTACGAAGTGCATCACAAAGTACGTATAAAAGACGATGCAATTATTGCAGCGGTAGAACTTTCGCAACGTTATATTTCAGACAGGTTTTTACCTGATAAGGCTATTGATTTAATGGATGAAGCTGCATCGAAATTACGTTTAGAAATTGATTCAGTTCCTGAAGAGTTAGATCAATTGGACAGACGCATTATGCAGTTGGAAATAGAACGAGAAGCTATAAAGCGTGAGGGTGATGATGATAAAGTGAAAAATTTAGGGGAAGAGATTGCCAATTTGCAAGCCGATAGAAATGATTTAAAAGCCAAATGGCAAAGTGAAAAAGTAGTAGTAGAAGGAATACAAGCTACTAAAAAAGAAATTGAAAACTTACGATACGAAGCAGAGCAAGCGGAACGCAATGGCGATTTTGCAAGAGTGGCCGAAATACGTTACGGTAAAATAAAAGAAGCCGAAAAACAATTAGATGAGTTTAAAGCCAAGCTGGATGAAGCACAAAACCATTCACCAATGGTTAAAGAAGAAGTTACTGCTGATGATATAGCCGATGTAGTAGCACGCTGGACGGGAATACCTGTAACTAGAATGCTGCAAAGCGAACGCGAAAAATTACTGAACCTAGAAGAAGAATTACACAAACGTGTAGTTGGACAAGAAGAAGCCATTGCTGCCATAAGCGATTCCATCAGGAGAAGCAGAGCAGGTTTAAGCGACCCTAAAAAACCAATTGGCTCATTTATATTTTTAGGCACTACGGGTGTTGGGAAAACAGAATTAGCCAAGGCTTTAGCAGAGTTTTTGTTTAACCAGGAAAGTGCTTTGGTGCGTATTGATATGAGTGAGTATCAGGAAAAGCATACCGTGAGTCGTTTAATTGGTGCCCCTCCGGGATACGTTGGATATGAAGAAGGCGGACAGTTAACAGAAGCTATTCGTAGAAGGCCTTATTCGGTTGTATTGCTTGATGAAATTGAAAAAGCACATCCGGATGTATTTAATATTTTATTGCAAGTATTGGACGATGGCCGGTTAACTGATAACAAGGGTAGAATGGCCAATTTTAAAAATACCATTGTTATTATGACCTCGAATATTGGTTCGCATATTATACAGGAAAGCTTTGAACAAATGGACGAAGTGGATGCTGATATAGAATCAATAACAGCTAAAGCTAAAAACAATGTAATGGAGTTATTGCGTAGACAAATTAAGCCTGAGTTTTTAAACAGAATTGATGATATTATAATGTTTACTCCGCTTAACCGTGAGCATGTAAAAGAAATAGTAGCACTACAATTTGAAGGCTTAAAAGCAAATTTATTGCATCAGCAAATAGAATTGAATATTACTGACGAAGCACTGGATTGGTTAGCGCAATTGGGTTACGACCCACAGTATGGGGCAAGACCACTAAAACGGGTAATGCAACGTAGAATATTGAATGAGCTCTCTAAAGAAATACTGGCAGGAAAAATCAAAAAAGATTCCAGTATAATGATCAGTTTAGACAGCAGCCAACAGTTTGTATTCGATAACAAATAATATAAAAAAGGAACACAGTAAGTGTTCCTTTTTTATTTCGTACACTTCCTTCGATAGTATTTTTCTCCTCTTTTCTAACCATCTTTTAAAGCCTGTACCATAAGTTTTTATTTCTTGGGTTATGAATGAAACTAAATTCATTTACACACGCACCTAAAAATTTTATAAACAGCTTAAAAGTGAAGTGTAAATTTTTTTCATAATTAATATCGGGTTAAGTACTCAAACATATAGAATAGTTTTTTGCTTAATAGCGAAGCAGTTAGATGGGGTGTTTTTGTGGCGAAAAAGAACATGGATTCCTGTTTTGGGAATCTTTTCAGTTATAAGGAAAAAATAATTGACTGATAACCATATATTTGGTTTGGTGGCATGCTTTGTGTTTTTATATTTGTAACTAAAACAGACAAACA
Organism: Bacteroidota bacterium; assembly: GCA_040388375.1. Taxonomy (NCBI): domain Bacteria; kingdom Pseudomonadati; phylum Bacteroidota; species Bacteroidota bacterium. The sequence goes on from JAZKBU010000003.1 coordinate 512,285, forward strand.
CCCGAAAATGAAAAAATTAATTATCCCTGTATTACTAGCAGTATCTATATTAAGTTCTTGTACTAAAGATGTATCAAGTGCTAAAGAAAATGGAACTACTGTAAACCCAAATCCAACTACTATGGATGAAATGGTTGTTCCTCCCGGATTTGCTTATAAAACAACTAGTAATACTAATTTTCAAATTACTTTATTATCAAATAACGACCAAGGTTTAGGTGGAGTTAGAATTGATATAATGGATGATAGTCCTGCTAATGGTGGAAAAATTTTAGCAACGGGAATAACCAATGCTGCAGGTTCTTTAAATATGGATTATACTATTCCAACCGCTTTAAAAGAAGTAGTCATTAATACCGATTACGTTGGTGTAGTAAATGATGTAATAGTTCCGGTAAGCCAAAATGGTACTGTTCAACTTACCTTAGGTGGTAAACACCCACAAACGGTTAGAACTGTAATTGAAAAATATTCACTAAAAAGTACAAAAGCTTTAGGTAAATCTTTTAGTCGTTTATCTTATAAATTAGGAACTTTTTCTACAGGAACAAACAGTGGAGTACCCACTTATTTATTACAACCACGCGATGTTGTTACCAGCCAGTTTTTAGCTGACGTAAATGCTACTTTACCTGAACAAAGACCAGTTCCAACTTATAACCCACAATATTTAAATACTTCGTTAGAAAGAAATTTAGTATTAACAGCACAGTGTGATGTTTGGATTACTTTTGTACACGAAGGAGCAGGTTACAAAAACTCTTTATTTTACTTTACTTATAACAAAAACAACAAGCCAACAAGTGCCAACCAAATTGATTCTTTAATTGCTATTATGCCTAATACTTCATACAGTGGAAGTGGAGGAGGTATGACTACCGGTGATAAAGTATATATAGGTCGTTTTGGTGCAGATACTGCTATCGGATTTGCAATTGCTCAAGATGCTTGGAATGGTACCACTGTAGCTTCTAGCCATACTTTCTTTTATACACTTCGCGATTTAAATCCTGAAACAAGTGCAAGCAATAGAGAACACGTTGCTATGCTTTACGATAATCCTACACAACGTTTTTTAATTGGTTTTGAAGATATAAACCGTGAACAAGGTAGTGATCAGGATTTTAACGATTGTATCGTTTACGCTACTGCAAATCCGGTAACCGCAGTTGATCAAACAAATATTATACATACTACACCTGCAGCAGGAACTGATACCGATGGCGATGGTGTATTAAACCCTTACGATGAATACCCAACAGACCCTGCAAGAGCTTACAATGTTTATTATCCAAGTGCTACCACTTTTGCCAGTGTTGCTTTTGAAGACTTATGGCCAAGTAAAGGTGATTACGATATGAACGATGTAGTTGTAAACTACCAATACAAAGGTATTTTAAATGCCAGCAATAAAATGGTTGATATGTCAGCTAAATATAAATTAAGAGCAGCCGGTGGAATTTTCAAAAATGCATTCTCCGTTGAGTTGCCTGTAAACAGAACGGATGTATCAACTATAACCGGTGGATTAGGATTGGAAGCAGCAGCTACCAAAGCTATTTTAAGAGTATTTGCAAGTTCAATTGCTATTATTCCTAACTACAATACAGTAAAAGGACAAACAGCACAGGTAACAGATACAATATCGGTAGCAATGAGTTTTACAACACCACAAAGCTTTAGTTTAAGTTCGTTTAATCCGTTTATCTATGTGGATGAAATAGGTAAAGGACGTGGACATGAAGTACATTTACCGGACTACAAGCCTACTGAATTAGCTAATACAGCTATATTTGGAACAAGTGCTGATAATTCAAGTGTATTGAATAACACTTATTATAAAACTAAAAACAATTTGCCTTTTGCAATCAATATTCCTGAAAGCTTTGATTACCCAGCAGAAAGAGAAGCTATTATTTTAGCTCATTTAAAATTTGCAACATGGGCACAATCAGGAGGAGTTCAATTCCAGGATTGGTATAAAAACACTTCAGGTTACCGTAACAGCGCTAAAATTTACTAGTAGTAATATCTTTAATAAATAATAAAAGCCATTCAATCTTTAGGTTGAATGGCTTTTTAATTGCATATAACTATTACTTATTGTTGAACTATATCTGATTGGGTAGTGTAAAGTAAAGCTACTAAGTCATCAACTAACTGTTTTGAATTGCTTGCGGTAACGCCATTTTTTGCTAAACCTTCGCCTATATCTCCAACAAATTTATCAAAGTCAGCGTTGTTAATTTTTACTGCTATGCGGCTGTTCTTCGCAGGGTCATGTGCATCTTTCATGTTTTTACCGGAGTATGCATAATTCGTATTGGTTGAGCCTGTGGCTGCACACATAAAGTCAGTAAAGTTTTCACTTAATGCAGTTAATCCCGTAGTGTTACCATTGCCTAATTCAGCAAAAAGAACCGGAAAGTATTTTGCCAGTTGTGCATCTGCTGCAATTACATTGATAGAACTGTCAACTACGGCTCTCAGTGTTAAACGTCCTTTTTCAATCATAATCCCTGAATTTTTAGGGTCTGTAACCAATTCAGTACCTCCAACTCTGGTGTATAAAGTAACGGCAGGAGTGGTGGTAGTTTTGTTATCATCTTTTGAGCACGATTGAAATGTGCCTAGGGCTGCCACTAAAGCAGCTGTCAGCATAAATTGTTTTTTCATAATAATGTTTTGGGTTTATAATTTTGATAGATAAGCAATAATTTTTCCGCTGATTGATTTGTTGTCATTCATAACAGGGCAGCCTGTTTTTAAATCATTTTCATTAACGGTATATTTTTTTGCCTGATAGTTTCCTAACTGTGTCACCTGTGTAAAAACACCATCAGTGGTTTGTGTACCTACTAAGTAAGTGTAAACTAAAATTTTGTCTTTATGGTTAAAGTAAGCGCTTTCCACTCCATTTAAACCGGCTACAAAATTTCTTATTTTTATAGCTTCTGATGAGTCGATAGGTTGAATAAAATCTATTCTGCTTAACTGTCGTATGCGGGAGTCATTATTTTTTTTATGAGTTACCTGGTATATGTGTACGCCAAGTACAATGAGTAAAATAAAAATACCTGAAAAGGTAAAAGCTGCAATTTTTAGTAAAGTCTTTTTCATACGTGTAATTTTTCAGTTTGTTTGATTTACGTAAAAAATTAGCGGATGGATTTAAAAGGTGTTTTTTCAATTTTTTTTCCTTATTGATTTTAGGTGCAATTTGCCGGTTCATGCTTTTAAAAGACCAAACCACTCTTGTTTACTAAAACAGATTTAAATTTATTTTATTCAAATATTTGTTTTTCAAAATGTTATAGTGCTATTTAAACTCTTTCTAAATATACCTTTTGATTTTAATCAGCTACACTCTTCTTTACGCAAGGTTTACATTCGCAGTCAACAAAATATTTATTAATTAAAAAATGAATTGGATAGTTAAAATGTTTGGCTCCTCGTTAGGGCAAAAATTAATCATGGCACTTACTGGACTGTTTTTGTGCTCGTTTTTAGTCATTCACATGATTGGGAATTTACAATTGTTTAAAAACGATATGGGTTTAGCATTTAACAAATATGCCGTTTTTATGACCACCAATCCTTTAATTAAAACAGTCTCATATTTGTTGTATGCTGCTATTTTATTCCATGCTTTTAAAGGCTTATGGTTAGCCTATAAAAATCAAAAAGCCAGACCGGTAAAATACCAGGCATTTGATGGGAAAGCCAACAGCCATTGGTCCAGCAGAAATATGGGTGTTTTAGGTACTATTGTTTTAGTATTTATTGTTATTCATATGAGTAACTTTTGGTTTCAGTACAAGTTTGGGCATGTGCCTTATACACGCTATACAGAGAATATACAAACAGGAGAATTGTTTGCTGATAATTTACCAAAAGACTTTACCATGCATTCAAAAATGGAAGAGGTAATGGAAGGTACAATGAAGGTAACCATCGTTAAAGATTTGTACCGCGAAGTAGCTTTTGAATTTAAAACTGAGTGGTGGTTAGTGGCATTATACGTATTATCTATGGGTGCTATCGCATTCCATTTATACCACGGTTTTAAATCGGCTTTCCAAACTTTGGGTTTAAACCATAAAAAATACAATGGCTTAATTGAAGCAGTAAGCACTTGGGTATTTGCTATTATTCTTCCTCTGGGTTTTGCAGCTATGCCTATTTATTTTTTCGTTAAGTAAATTATTAAAAATTCATCATTAATCAATTATATACGATGTTAGATTCAAAAATTCCTCAAGGCCCACTAGAACAAAAATGGACAAAGTACCGTTCAACAGTTCCTTTGGTAAATCCTGCAAATAAACGTAGTTTAGAAATAATTGTTGTTGGATCTGGATTAGCTGGAGCTTCGGCTGCTGCTACTTTAGCTGAGTTAGGTTATAAAGTAAAAGTATTTTGTTTTCAAGATTCACCTCGTAGAGCGCATTCAATTGCAGCGCAAGGTGGAATAAATGCTGCTAAAAATTATCAAAACGATGGTGATTCAGTTTACCGTTTATTTTATGATACTATTAAAGGTGGTGATTATCGTGCACGCGAGGCAAACGTTCATCGTTTGTCTGAAGTAAGTGGTAATATTATTGACCAATCAGTAGCAAGCGGTGTGCCTTTTGCACGCGAATACGGAGGGTTATTAAGTAACCGTTCGTTTGGTGGAACACAGGTACAACGTACTTTTTATGCTGCAGGCCAAACAGGCCAACAATTATTATTAGGTGCTTATTCTGGTTTACAACGCCAGGTAGGTTTAGGTAATGTTCAATTGCTTGCCCGTCATGAAATGTTAGACGTAGTAAACATTGACGGAAAATGCCGTGGTATTATTGCCCGTGATTTAATTTCGGGTAAATTAGAGCGTCACTTTGGTCATGCAGTATTGTTATGTACCGGTGGTTACGGAAATGTATTTTTCCTTTCAACCAATGCAATGGGAAGTAACGTAACTGCTGCTTGGAAAGCACATAAAAAAGGTGCATTCTTTGGTAATCCTTGTTATACACAAATTCATCCTACTTGTATTCCTGTTTCTGGTGATCACCAGTCAAAATTAACTTTGATGAGTGAGTCGTTACGTAACGATGGACGTATTTGGGTTCCAAAACGCAAAGAAGATGCAGTTGCTATTCGCGAAGGAAAATTAAATCCAAGCGATTTAAAAGAAGAAGACAGAGATTACTATTTAGAAAGACGTTACCCTGCTTTTGGTAATTTAGTTCCGCGCGATGTGGCTTCACGTGCTGCAAAAGAGCGTTGCGATGCCGGATTTGGTGTAAACAAAACAGGTGAAGCTGTTTATTTGGATTTTGCTTTTAACATGAAGTATAAATACGGTAAACAAGTAGCTACTTTAAAACATATTGCAAATCCTACCGAAGAGCAATTAACTGCATTTGGATATGAAGTAGTGAAAGAAAAATACGGAAACTTGTTTGATATGTACAAACAAATTACTGGTGTTGATCCATATAAAAACCCAATGATGATTTATCCAGCGGTACATTATACTATGGGTGGTCTTTGGGTTGATTATAATTTAATGACAACTGTTCCCGGTTTATATGCTTTAGGTGAAGCTAATTTCTCTGACCACGGTGCTAACCGTTTAGGAGCATCAGCTTTAATGCAAGGTTTAGCTGATGGTTATTTTGTAATTCCTTACACTATTGGTTCTTATTTATCGAACGAAATTAGTGTTAAAGCCATCTCAACCGACCACGAAGCGTTTGTAACTGCCGAAAAAGAAGTGAGCGACAGATTGAATAAATTATTAACCATTAAAGGAACCAAGCCGGTTGATTATTTCCATAGACGTTTAGGTAAAATTATGTGGGATAAATGCGGTATGGCTCGTAATATAGAAGGTTTAACCTGGGCTATAGCTGAAATTCAAAAAATAAGGGAAGAGTTTTGGAAAGATGTTCGCGTTCCGGGCGAAGCCAATGAGTTTAATCCTGAACTAGAAAAAGCAGGGCGTGTAGCCGACTTTATAGAGTTAGGAGAATTAATGTGTAAAGATGCTTTAGAGCGTAACGAAAGTTGTGGAGGCCATTTCCGTGAAGATCACCAGACAGACGAAGGTGAAGCGATGCGTGATGATGACAACTACAAACACGTTGCTGCATGGCAGTTTAACGAAACAGGAAACTGGACATTGCACAAAGAAGATTTAGTTTACGAAAACATTAAAATTGCACAACGTAGCTATAAATAATATAATCAGTTAATAAAAGTTGATAGGTATTATAAAACCATCAGCAATAATCACCATTAACCAAAAACTTAAAAAAATGAGCGGAAATATGAAAATCAACTTGAAAGTTTGGCGTCAAAAAAATGGCAACAGTCAAGGTAAGTTAGTTGATTACAAAGTAGAAGATGTATCGCCTGATATGTCTTTTCTTGAAATGTTTGACGTTTTAAACGACAAATTAGTAAGCGAAGGTAAAGATGAGCCAATAGCTTTTGATCACGATTGTAGAGAAGGTATTTGCGGTATGTGTAGCATGTATATCAATGGTCGTCCGCATGGGCCAAACCAAGGTGTTACTACCTGCCAGTTACATATGCGTAGTTTTAAAGATGGCGATACCATAGTAGTGGAACCATGGAGAGCTTCTGCATTCCCGGTTATAAAAGATTTAGCGGTAGACCGTTCCGCATTTGACAGGATTATAGCTTCAGGTGGATTTATTTCGGTAAATACCGGAAACGCGCAGGATGCAAATAATTTGCCAATTCCAAAAGATGATGCAGATGAAGCATTTGCAGCAGCAGCTTGTATTGGTTGTGGTGCTTGTGTAGCAGCCTGTAAAAATTCATCAGCTATGTTATTTGTTTCAGCTAAAGTTTCGCAATTGGCATTATTACCACAAGGAGCTCCTGAACGTAGCTCACGTGTGTTGAACATGGTTGCCCAAATGGATAACGAAGGTTTTGGTGCTTGTACCAACACAGGTGCTTGCTCAGCTGAGTGCCCTAAAGAAATATCATTAACCAATATTGCCCGTTTAAACAGAGAGTATTTAGTAGCCCAGTTGACTTCTAAATAAATAAAACCTAAACCACATTTTTCTGAAATCCATTAACAATAATTTTACTGTTAATGGATTTTTTATTTATATAAAGTGCAACAAAAAGTGCTAATTTGCTGACAAATATTTTATCAAATCTATTCAAGTGATTAAATTTACTAATAAGTGTAAATTACTATTATTCATATTACTGTTGTTTTCAACAAGTAATTTATTAGCTACTCATTATAGGGCAGGTGAAATTGTTTTTAGAAATATATCGGGTTTAAATTACGAAATAATTGTTTACACCTATACCGATCAATTTGGTGCGGGTGATCCGAGCACAGATGGTATAAATGTTGATTTTGGCGATAATACATCATTGAGAGTTGAACGTACCTCGTTTGATATTTTAAACCCAAGTACCAGTTATGGTGTAAAGCGTAATGCTTATAAAACCAACCATACTTACAAAGGTGCAGGTGTTTTTGTGGTAAGTATTTCTGATCCAAACAGGGTTGATGCCATCCGGAATATAAATGATGGTAATTCAGTTAACATTCCATTCAGCGTACAGTCACAAATTATTATTGATGCAGGTTATACCAATCAGTCGCCCATTTTACTTTCGGTACCTATTGACAGGGGATGTGTTGGAAAAGTATTTGTACATAATCCAAGTGCTTACGACCCCGATGGCGATAGTTTAGTATACGAAATAAGAGCCCCAAACATTGGTCCCAATATGCCGGTACCGGGTTTTACTATACCCGAAACATCCGACTCATTTACCATTAACCAGCTTACCGGGCAATTAACTTGGGGAACCCCTAAATATTCTGGTTTTTACAATATAGTTATTCGTATAAAAGAATACAGACGAAATGGTGTTATACAGCCCATATTAGTTGGTTATGTAGATAGAGATATTCAAATAAGAATATTGCTTTGTACTAATAATCCTCCAATTATAGCATCTATGAGTAATGCTTGCGTAATAGCAGGTGATTTATTAGAAAAAAATATTTCAGCAAAAGACAATGATGCTGGTAACCAAATAAGTTTAACCGGTTTTGGTGGGCCATTTGCCCAAAAAACCAGTCCCGCTTTTACCCTGCCGTCAACTGCAGTGGGTAATCCCGCAGGCTTTTTGTTTAGATGGCGCCCTGCTTGTACTTCTATAAGAGCTGATTCTTTTCAAGCTGTTTTTAGAGCCATTGACAATGGAGACCCTGTTCCTTTAACAGATGTACAATCATTTAAAATAAAAGTAAATGGTCCCGCTCCACGTAACCTAACTCCTGTTATACAAGATAACGGCTTTAAATTAAACTGGACTGTTGATACCTGTGGTTATGCTTTTGGTTATAGAATTTACAGACGCATTGATTCTTCGTTTTGGAACCCTGCTTATTGCCAGATTGGAGTGCCCGCATCAACAGGTTTTGTTTTGTTAGATACCGTTGAGGGAGTAAATAACAATACTTATTTTGACAATGATTTTGGCAAAGGAATTTCTCCTTTGATTAATTACTGTTATAGAGTTACTGCATTTTATTTAGCCCGTAACGATGTAGGTGGCATTGTTAATTTAGCCGAACCTTCAGAAAGCAAAGCAAGTATTGAAGTATGTGCACTTATACAAAGAACCAAACCCATTATAACCAATGTAAGTGTTTTAAAAACCAATGCTGCTACGGGTGCTATTTTGGTTAAATGGTTAAAGCCACTTCTTTTAGATTCCAATCAAAATCCGCCACCTTATACCGTACAGGTAAAAAGAGCTGTTGTTGGAACCACTAATTTTACAAATGTAGGAACAGCAAAAAACTACAGCACCTTTGCAGATATTATAAACGACAGCTTAATCGATTCAAATATCAATACACAATCAGCACAATACTATTATAAGGTTTCGTTTGTAAGCGGTACCACTTTGGTAGATGAAAGTATTATTGCCAGTTCACCATTTTTAGAGCCATACAATACCAATCAGGCTGTAGTGTTAAACCTGCAATATGATGTGCCTTGGAAAAATACTTCGTTTGTAGTGTATAGGCAAAATGGATTAAATTTTGATTCCATTGCTACTACTTCATCCAGTTCATACATTGATACCGGTTTAATAAATGGCCAAACCTATTGTTACTATGTAAAAACCGTTGGTAACTATAATCAGCAGTTTTGGCCAGATACTTTATACAATAATTCGCAAGTTGTATGTGGTACTCCCGTTGATACCATACCACCTTGTCCGCCCGTATTAAGTTATACAACACCATGTAATAAATTTAATATCAACGATATTATTTTGAACTGGACTTATCCGGCCAATTGCAAGCAGGATATTCAGTCGTATAAAGTATTGTACAGGAAACAAGTAACCGATACCTGGATAGAATTAGCCACATTGAGTGGAGGAGCCAATTCATATATTGATACCAGACCACAGTTAACTTATGGAATAGCAGGTTGCTATGCCGTAATTGCTATTGATACAGTTGGCAATGTGAGCAGTCCGGATGGAAATAGTTTTTGTATTGACAATTGCCCGTATTATGTATTGCCAAACACTTTTACACCTAATACTGATAACTCTAACGATATTTTCAAACCATTTCCATATAGGTTTATTGAGAAAATAGAATTGCAGGTATACAATAGATGGGGAACTCCCGTGTTTGAAACTACTGATATAGATATTAACTGGGATGGTAAAGACCAAACTTCAGGAAAAGAATTAGTAGCAGGCACGTATTTCTATATAATAAAAATATACGAAAATTATTTAGATGGTACCAAAGAACGAAAAGTAAGAGGTACGGTTGAAATAATAAGATAAAGCCAATGCAATATTTTCAATGTGCAATAATTGGAGGTGGGCTGGGCGGATTAACACTGGCTATCCAATTGGCACAAAAGGGCTATCAGGTTGTACTTTTCGAAAAAGAAAATTATCCTTATCACAAAGTATGTGGCGAATATGTCTCTATGGAGTCGTGGAATTACTTAGAACGATGTGGTGTTCCACTAACTGCATTCAATCTTCCTACATTAACACAATTAAAAATATCAGCACCCAACGGGCAGTATTTAACACATACGTTAAAGCCGGGGGGCTTTGGTATATCGCGTTACAAGTTAGATTATTCGTTAGCACAACTAGCCATTGGAAGTGGCGTAAAAGTAATAGAAAACTGCAAAGTAAATGAGGTAACATTTACTGATAATGCTTACCAGATAGAAACGAGCAATGGTTCCTTTATATCAGAAGTACTAATAGGTGCTTATGGCAAACGAAGTAATATAGATATAAAACTACAGCGTAATTTTATAAATAATAAACTACAGGGGTTAAACAATTATGTCGGGGTAAAGTACCATGTAAAGGCCGATTTACCTGCCAATATAATTGAGCTGCATAATTTTGAAAATGGCTATTGTGGTATTTCAAAAATTGAAGACGACAGATATTGTCTGTGTTATTTAACCAATGCCGCAAACCTTAAAAAATACAATGGAAGTATAGCAGAAATGGAGAAAGGAATACTGATGAAAAATCCTTTTTTACACAGATACTTAACCGAGTTTAAATCATTTTACGATAAGCCTCTGGTTATATCGCAAATTAGTTTTGCTGCTAAAACCCAATCAGAGAATGGAGTGCTTATGCTTGGAGATGCTGCCGGGTTAATTACGCCATTGTGCGGAAATGGCATGAGTATGGCCATGCATGCTTCCTATATGTTAAGTAAATTGTTGCCGTTGTATTTTGAAAAAAAAATAACCAAGCACGCTTTAACCAATGAATATACAAAACAATGGAATCAGCAATTTAAGAGCAGGTTATGGTTTGGCAGACAGTTTCAACTATTGTTTGGAAATAAAATAATGACAAATATGGTTATAAGTGCACTTAAACCTATGCCATTTGTAGTTAATAAATTAGTAAGCCTTACGCATGGAAAACCTTATTAAAACTAGTTTTTTGGTCAAAATAGTCAACAATTAATTTGTCCTTTTATAATTTAGTTTTATATTGTGCAATCAATTAAAAATTAAAAGTCAACTAACAGAATACGCTTATGAAAATAGCATTGCTCGGATATGGCAAAATGGGAAAAGCAATTGAAAAAATTGCAGAGGAAAGAGGTCACGAAATAGTATATAGAGTTGATTTAAATAACGCGTTTGATTTTTTACCGCTTAGTTTACAAAACGTTGATGTGGCTATTGATTTTAGTATGCCTACAGCAGCAGTTGAAAACATTTTAAAATGTTTTGAAGCCAAAGTACCTATTGTAATTGGTACTACCGGTTGGTACGATCAGTTTGATTTTATTAAAGACAAGTGTTTGACCGAAGGTCAAAGCATGTTATACAGCAGTAATTTTAGCATTGGTGTTAATATATTTTATAAAATAAATAAACTATTAGCACAAATAATGCAAAAACACGATAACTATGATGTAATGATAAGCGAAGTGCATCATACGGCTAAAAAAGACCACCCAAGCGGAACGGCTTTAAGTTTAGCCAAACAAATAATGAGTGAAATAGATACGAAAGAAAAAATAAAAGACCGCTTAATGTTTGATACCGAAACACCAGCACAAAGTACCAAACCAAACGAACTGCTTATTGAAAGCCACCGCGAAGGCGATGTAATGGGCGACCATACCGTTAGGTACGAAAGTGTTATTGATGCCATAGAAATTACACACAGTGCAAAAAGCCGTAATGGTTTTGCCAGAGGAGCTGTTATGGCGGCTGAATGGATAGTAGGTAAAAAAGGTATTTACACCTTAGATGATATATTACAATTTTAAATTTTACCGTTTAAATATTTTTAAAACAACTTAACAAAACCTACTGGCGGTAAGTAAAAATAGCTTTACCTATGTAGGATTAATAAATTTTTCATGAGCACCAACAACCAAACAAGCAAAGCGGTAAAGAGCAATTATTTTAGTGACTTGTTTAATTATTTTTATAAAAGCCCCAAACTATTTTCTAAAAAACAGTGGATTATTATTACTGTTTGGATACTGGTTAATTTAATATGCATGGTTTTGTATATGGCGGCAGGAGCTTCTTTTGGCTTAGCGCTTCTTAACTGTATTTATGGTATAGCTATCATATTCGGATATTTTACCCGGTTAATAGCCTTGGTCATTTCTCCATTGTTTTTCTTTTCATTCCGCATTTTTATGCCTTCGTCAAAAACGAATGTGCAAAGAGCGTATGAGTGGGCCGATGCTTTAATTTTTGCCACCATAGCCGCCACTATTATCAGAGGTTATTTTATGGAGGCATATACCATTCCTACCTCATCAATGGAAAAATCATTATTGGTAGGTGACTTTTTATTTGTAAGTAAATACAGCTATGGAAACAGGTTACCACAAACGCCATTAAGCTTTCCATTCGTACATAACAAATTGCCATTTTCCGATACTAAAAAATCGTATTTAGAGTGGATGCAAATGCCATATAAACGATTGTTTGCCGTATCAAGTATTAAAAATAACGATGTAGTCGTTTTCAATTATCCATTTGAAATAGATAAGCCAACAGATAAAAAAGAAAACTATATTAAACGTTGCGTTGGTATTGCAGGCGATAGTTTAAAAGTAGTGAATCAGCAATTGTTTGTAAATAACAAACCGGCCGATAATCCTGATTTGATGCAGCACTTTTATAAAGTTACCAGCACCGAAGGCATTAGCAAAAAATTTGTTGACGATAATGATATAACAGAAGGTGGATCTACAGATAAAGGATATTTATTGATTAACTTAACCAATAAAGCCAAAGAACAATTAAAAGGTTATAAAGGCATTGTTTCTGTTGAACGTAACGATACCAGTTATATTAGCGGTTATACAGCCTTTCAGGAAAAGTTTAAATGGAGCATAGATGATTTTGGCCCTATTTATATTCCTAAAGAAGGCGATGTAATAGAAATGAATGAACACAATTACGATGTGTATGAATTTGCTATTAAACATTACGAAAACAATCCGAGTTTAACATGGCAAAATGGACAAGCTTTATTAAACGGACAACCCATAAAAACATACACGTTTAAGTATAACTATTACTTTATGATGGGTGATAACAGGGACAACTCAGCCGACAGCCGTTTCTGGGGTTTTGTACCGGAAACACATATAGTAGGTAAAGCATTATTTGTGTGGATGAGTTGGGATGCCGGCCATAAAACAGTGCGCTGGAGCAGGTTGTTTAAGTCGATTCATTAATACCGGTTTTGTAATAGTTATTTGTTTATTGAGCTATGACCAAAATTCCAACATACAATTTTCAAAAAATTGGCCGTAAAGAAAAACTGGTTGATTTAATTGTATGGGACGATCCTAATTTTTACCAGGTTGAAAAACCACATTGTCATGAATACCACGAAATATTTGTTATTTTAGAAGGCAATGGTTTACACCAGATAGATGGAACTATTTATCCATTACAAAACAAGTCTTTTCAAATAGTACCTCATTTTTTCTCACATCAGTTTACACGCGATGCAGAAAGCAAGGGATTTACCGTTGCTATTACCAATGTTTTTATTGAGCAATTAAGTCGTTTTGATAGTGATTCAAATTATAGAGCCTTGTTTGAAAAAGAACACATGATTCATTTATCAGCCAGCGAGTTTGAATCATTTGATTTTTTCTTAAATGAAATTCAGAAACTGGAAATAAACGATGCATACAGACAAAATATATGTGCAGCCATTTTGCTTAAATTAATTCCTTTTATAGACCATAACTTGGGTGTTGAAAACAACTTTTCTCGCTTGGTAAGAAAGGCATTGGAAAATAATTTCATGAAACGGCTATCAACCGAACAGTATGCTGCCATGTTTAATTTAACAGCACTTAATTTAAACACAAAAGTTAAAAAAATTGCAGGTAAAACCATTATGCAAATGCAGGATGATTTACTGATAACAAATGTAAAAAGGTTATTATATAATACGGATATTGACTTAAAGGATATTGCTTTTGAGCATGGCTTTAATGACTACACCCACTTCTCCCATTTTTTCAAAAAACACACAGGTATATCGCCAATTGGTTATAGGAAAGGCATAAAAAATATACAAGAAATGAATAGGAATTGACAATTTCTTCTTAGTGCATACCGTTAGTTTTGCTTATTAAAACTTTATTAATATGAGCATGAGAAAAACTATAACCATTAGTATACTACTATTTTTTATAAGCGTTTGGAGTATTGAAATTCATTCTATGTCGTCAGGGGCATTAGCATTAACAGGTGCACCGCAAGAAAATAATTGCACCGGATGCCACCCCGGAGTGGCTAATAGCGATTCAAAAGGTGCTATTGTTATTACCATTGCAGGCAACCCAACTCATTATACCCCTGGACAAACTTACGATGTAAATGTAACGGTTAATTATCCGGGTAGAAATAGATTTGGTTTTGCACTTAACGTAAGAAAAAAAGGTGTTTTGTTTTTACCCGTTGGAGAGTTATTGGCAGAAAGCGGTTCTGGCGTTAGTGCAAATAGCTACGCTACCCATGAGTCAACCAGTATAGATGCAAGCAATAATAAAACATGGACTTTCAAATGGACTGCTCCACAAACAATGGATACCGTTGTGTTTTATGCAGGTGGAATAGCCTCCAATAATAATAAGCAAAATACAGGTGACCTGACTTATACATCATCTAAAACCTTATTACCGGGGGCAAAAACAACAGTTAATTCGTTAGATGTAATTAACTGGAAAAGTATTTTTCCTAATCCGGTCCATAATGATGTTACATTGCAGTTTGATGTACAAACAAAAGATAACTACCAAATAACATTGTTAGACTTAAAAGGCGAACTAAAAGAAACCTTACTGCAACAAACATTATCGGTTGGTCAACAACAATTAAACTTAACATTTGCTAATGAATACCCGGCAGGTATTTACATCATCAGCGTATCATCTTCAAATTGTAATACGTATAAAAAAATTATTATTTTATAAGGATTATTGATAAGTTTTATGTTATTCAATCAATAAAATAATATTTTTGAACATATTGCGGTGTGTTTAAAAAAGTGAATAGAACTATAAAAATTGTATTACCTGTTTTAATCCTGTTATTTATTGCTTGCTCCCATTATGATAGTTTGCAAAAAAATGGGGTAGAAAGCAGTGCAAATAAAAGTAGCCACAATAGTGGTCAGGATTGTATGCGTTGCCATAACGATGACAAGCATGAAGCTTCATTTTATGCTTGGTGGAATGTAGCAGGAACAATTTTTAAAGGTTCAGGAGCATTGAACACAGAAGCACGCATTGAGCTTTGGAGTGAACCAAATGGTAAAGGATTTCGTATTTTAAGTTTAGCAACAGATAAAGAGGCTAATTTTTACAGCGAAAAAATTATAAAATTTAATGGCGGTTGTTACCCCATAGCTATCAGCGGAGTTGACACAGTAGCAATGAGTCAATCTTTTAATGGCGGTGGATGTAATAGTTGCCATGGAGTATCAACCGATAAAATAATAGTGAATTAGATATATATGAAAAAAATAATACTATCAGGCGTCCTGCTCAGTTTTGTAGTTATATCAGGGTGTTATTTTGATAACAAAGAAGAGTTATACCCGAACCTTAATTCCGATTGTAACGCATCCTTAACATACAATACCGGAATTAAAACCATAATTGATAATAATTGCAGTACTTCAAATTGTCATGTTGCAGGAGGAACGGCTATTGATTTGTCGACCTATACATTGGTGAAAAATAATGCATCAAAAATTACCGACAGGGCTATTACACAAAAAAATATGCCGGCACCGTCAGGCATGTCAAGTTGTAATATTACAAAACTTGATAACTGGATAAAAGCAGGAATGCCCGAAAATTAGTGCTATGAAAAGAGTATTTGCTTTAATGCTTATATGCAGTATAGTTGTTGCCGTTAGCTGCCAACATAAAAAGGAAGAACAGCAAATAGTAAACGCAACAGATAGTTGCAATGCCGCTTTAACCTATACAGGGGGTATAAAAACATTGGTTGATGCCAATTGTGCATACAGTGGTTGCCATGTAGTAGGAACGGGGGCTGGCGATTTAACTACCTATGAGTTGTTATCGTCAAAAGCAAGTGAAATAAATACTAGGGTTGTTCTCGTTAAAAATATGCCGCCATCAAGCATGTCGGATTGTAATATATCAAAATTAGATAATTGGATAAAGGCAGGAATGCCGGAATAAAATAGAAATAAAATGAAAAAAAACATACTTCTTGTAACGCTGTTGTTAGCTGTAAATTTTGTTTGGGCTCAAGATGATTTATTGGATTTGTTAAAAGATGAAAATACAAAAGCTACACCAGTATTAGCTACTTTTAAAGGCACCAGGATTATCACAGGCCAAAGCAATGAGAATATTTCAAAAAAGCATTTAAACTTTTTGATTTTACATCGTTTTGGTGAATTAAAAGATGATGCCTGGTATTATAGTTTTTTAGGTTTAGACGGTGCTTCTGTTCGTTTAGCTTTTGACTATGGTATTACCGATAAATTAATGATAGGAGCAGGACGCAGTACAGTTGGAAAGGTGTATGATGGCAGTGTTAAATACAAATTGGCACAGCAAACTTCGGGTGGCAAAAAAAACTTTCCATTAGCTATTTCATATTATGGTAATATGGCTATTAAAACAGAAACGTTTACAAACACAGCAATCAACAATTATTTCTCTTCCCGTTTAACTTTCAGTAACCAGTTAATCATTGCACGCAAAGTAAATAATGCTGTTTCATTGCAATTAACACCCACTATGGTACATAGAAATTTAGTAGAGAAAAAGGCATACCCGAATACAGTTTTTGCGCTAGGTTTAGGCGGCTCGTTTAAATTAACACGCAGTACCCGTTTTAATATAGAATATTATCCCCGTTTAAACGGAAGAGACGAAAAATCAGAATCAGGACAAGACTATACTGATTATTTGGCTGTTGGTTTTGATATAGAAACAGGTGGGCACGTTTTTCAATTAATGCTAAGTAACTCCACTTACATGTACGAGCAGGGTTTTGTTACACAAACCACAGGCAAATGGGGCGATTTTGGGGTAAGAATAGGCTTTAACCTATCCCGTACCTTTTCGTTTGATAAAGAGCACAGGTAGCACGTATAAATGTTATAGCTAGTGAAACGCTTACTATTATATGGATTAGGCTTATTAGTACTACTAAGTTTTTTATTAGTAAAAAATAATAAAACGATACCTCAAGGTATAGTCATTGATAAAATAGTAGTAATTAAATCGCAACATAAGATGTACGTTTATAGTAATAACGAATTACTAAAAACATATAAAATTGCTTTTGGCAGGGGAGGAGACGGAGCCAAAGAATATGAAGGTGATAAAAAAACACCCGAAGGCGTTTATTTTATCAATGCCAAAAATAAAGACAGTGGCTACCATAACAATTTAGGTATATCGTATCCAAACAAAGCAGATGTAGAGCGTTGCCAAAAATTGAATAAACCAACGGGTGGAGATATAAAAATACACGGTTTAAAAAATGGTTTTGGCTTTATAGGAAGTGTGCATCACTTGTTTGACTGGACATTAGGTTGTATAGCCTTAACCAATGATGAAGTAGATGAACTAAGCCTACATACACCCATTGGCACTATTATTGAAATAAAACATTAAAATATAAAACGTATGAAAAAAATAATTTTAACCATTACCGCTACAGCCGCTATTGCTTTAGCCAATTTAACGGCACAACCACTTTACAAAGCCAGTAATGCAGAGGTAAGTTTCTTCTCAAGCACCCCGGCTGAGAATATAGATGCTAAAACAGTAAGCGCTACTACTTTGATTAATGTAAAAACAAAAGATATCGCATTTGTTATTCAAAACATATCATTTCAGTTTCCTAATAAACTAATGCAGGAACACTTTAACGAAAAGTATATGGAAAGCGAAAAATTTCCATTAAGCCAGTTTAGAGGAACCGTGCAGGAGAATATAGATTTAACCAAACCCGGAACTTACCATGTAACCGTAAAAGGAAAACTAAATATACATGGGGTAGAGCAGGAGAGAATCATAACAGGTACCATAACAGTACATGAGGGTAAAATAGAACTGGTAAGTAACTTTAAAGTTAAAGTAGCCGACCATAAAATAGAAATTCCTAAATTAGTATTGGCTAAAATAGCTGAAGAGCTAGATGTAAAAGTAATGGCCATATTGGTACCTAAACAGTAATTAATTTAATCTCAATAAAAAATGCAGCTTGTTGAACAATAAGCTGCATTTTTTATTTAGTAATTTTTAAATTTTAGTTTCCATTAAAACACATATTCTTGTTTTAAATTATGTCACTAACAAAAATATTTATAATTGTTTTAACCCTGTTCAATTGTTTTGTAGCCCAAGCCCAAAACTCAAAAGAAGAGTTTGTGCAAAAAGGCAAGCACGTATTGGATTTATTTATAGCCAACCAGTTTGATTCCATTGCCGCAGAGTTTAATGCAGATCAGCAAGCATATAATAGTGCTGCTGCCATTGCCTCTAACTATACACCCACCACAACTACTTATGGCAATATACAATCTTATCGTTTAGGAGGTTTTACCGATAATAAATCGCAGGTATTAGTGGAGTTTGTATGTAAAACAGTTTATAGTATGGAGCTATTATTTCAGCTTACTTTTATGAGTTCAAGCAAAAAGCTCGTTATGTTTACCGTAAGAGAAGCATTTAAAGTATATGCTATTCCTGCTTATGCCGATGCCAGTTTATACAATGAACAGAATATAACATTTGCTGCCGATTCAACTATGCCATTAAGAGGTATTTTAACATCACCGGCTACCATAGCAAAAGCACCTTTAGTTATTATTATTCCAGCAGCGGGTCCAACCGATATGGACGGTATTTTTGCATCAAAGCCTTACAAAGATATTTCAGTCGGTTTAGCCTCCAATGGAATAGCCGTATTCAGATATAATAAACGGAGCTTAAATTATGGTTTTAATATAATGCAATATAAATTGAATGGCACCCAATATACACCGGAATTAGATGTGCTTTTTGACCTGTACGCAGCCATTGACTTATTGAAACAAAATCCACACGTTGACAGCAGTAAAATTTATTTATTAGGACATGGAGAAGGTGCTTATTTAGCTCCTTACGTAGCCAGTCAGAAATCAATTATAAAAGGAATTGTTATGTTAGGTGCCAATGCCAATCATCCGTTGGAAATGATGAATGATCAGAATGATTATTTAATTAAAATACTTCCACATAAAAAACACGATTTTGATGAAATAAAAGAGCGTTCAAAAATAGTATTGAAACATAAAGTAAAAGAAAATACTTCCTATACTATTTTACCTTACGATTTACAGGCAAGTTATTGGCTTTGGATTAATGAGTATGACCAAATAAAAGTGGCAAAAAAATTAAGTATTCCCGTTTTTATTATGCAAGGAGGAAGAGATTACCAGGTGGACGAAAAGAATTTTTTTGTATGGCAAAAAAAACTGCGCAAAAAGAAAAATGCCAGCTTTAAACTATACCCTAAAATGAACCACATTATGCACGAAGGAGAAGGCGAGTCAACCTATAGCGAATATAGCATTATGCGCCATATACCTTTTGAAGTAATTAATGATATACAAAACTGGCTGCATCAGAATTAGGGCAGCTATGAATAAAAAAAGCCTTCAAGTTTTCTTGAAGGCTTTTTTATAAGTTATTATTACCAATTGGTAAAAGAATAGTAGTTTAGTCTTTCAATACACTTCTGGCTATTACCAGTTTTTGTATTTCACTGGTGCCTTCACCTATGGTACATAATTTCGAATCACGGTAAAACTTCTCTACAGGGAAATCTTTAGTATAACCATAACCACCAAATATTTGAATAGCTTCAGTAGCAGCCCACACACATACTTCCGATGCATAGTATTTAGCCATTGCACTTTCTTTGGTCATTGGCAAACCACGCATTTTTAAATCAGCTGCTTGTAAAGTCAACAATTCAGCTGCTTCAATTTTAGTAGCCATATCAGCTAGTTTAAAAGCAATAGCTTGAAAATTAGAAATAGGTTGGCCAAACTGATGGCGTTCTTTAGAGTATTTTAACGCAGCTTCATAACTTCCTTTGGCAATACCTAATGAAAGAGATGCAATAGAAATTCTTCCGCCATCCAATACCTTCATGGCTTGTTTAAAACCATCGCCAACATTGCCTAAAATATTATCTTTATGTATACGGCAATCTTCAAAAATCATTTCAGCAGTTTCGCTCGCACGCATACCTAATTTGTTTTCTTTTTTGCCACCTTTAAAACCGGGTGCGCCACGTTCTACTACAAAAGCAGTAATACCGTGCGAATCCAATAACTCACCGGTACGGGCTAAAACTACAGCTACATCACCAGTAATACCATGCGTAATCCAGTTTTTCGAACCATTTAATACCCAATAATCACCATCTTGTTTTGCTACACATTGCATACGCATGGCATCGCTACCCGTGTTAGCTTCAGTTAATCCCCAAGCACCAATCCACTCAGCAGTAGCTAATTTAGGTAACCATCTTTTCTTTTGCTCTTCGTTACCAAACTGTAAAATATGGCCTGTACATAAACTATTATGTGCAGCCATACTAAGGCCCACAGAACTACAAACTTTAGTTATTTCTATAATAGCAGTGATATATTCAAAGTATCCAAGTCCGGCTCCTCCATATTCTTCAGGAACTAAAACACCTAACAGGCCTAATTTGCCCATTTCTTTCATGGTTTCTACCGGGAAATGTTGTGCTTCATCCCACTCCATTACGTAAGGACGAATATGTTTTTCTGCAAAGTCATGCGCCATTTGCGCTACCATTTTTTGGTTTTCTGTTTGCTCAAAATTAAGCATAGTAATTTATTGGTTTTTAAAAGTTCGGCAATAATAAAGGTTTAATGCTAAACACAGATAATTTTAAAAATTAAAATAATAAATTTTATCCTTTGAGTTTTTCTGTGTTGTTGGTTTTAATGTTTCAAGTAGTTTATTTAATTTCTCCGTAAATTTTTATTCTCGTTAAAATAGAATCATTTACAATTTTAATATTTAATAAGTCAGTATAACTTTTGTAGTTGCCGTGTTGTAGGCGGTAATTAATAATAATGCGAGCCAACTTGTATTTAAAATAAGGATGTTGCTTTAGCTCCTCTTCACTTACAGTATTCAAATTTATCTTCTTGGCTTTACTTGCATCAACATATATTTTACCATGCAAATCATATAAAATGTCTTCGTCAAAACCATAAATTTCCATTAGTTGGTTAAGGTCTAAAAAGCCACCTAACTTATTTCTGTATTCAATAATCCTGCCCGCCATTATTGGGCCAATTCTATACAGCTTTACCAATGTTGCAGAATCAGTTGTATTTAACTCAATAGCTTTAAAAGGTGTTTTCTTTTTTATTGTACTATCAGCATAAGTATCAAGCGTATAATTAGTGTCATTGGTAAATACAATAAATGGTGTTAGTTGTTCCATTACATCAGGTTTAATACCATATAATTTTTTCAAATCATCAATCGATTTGAGTTTACCGCCTTTACTTAAGTAATTATGAACAGTAGCAATGTTTTTTTCGCTTAAACCAAGTTGTTTAAGTTCATCATCACTGGCAGTATTAATGTTAATGGGGTTTGTTAAAATACTTTCCTGATCGTTAGCAGTATTTGTAACATTAATACTATCCAATTTGTTTAATTTACTAATACTTACATAAGTGTTGTTTAATGGCTTTAAAAGCCGGTAAACACTTGGTATAAATACAACCAAAATAGTAAGTAACAATAAAATAATAATGCCTTTTCGTTCGCTGGGCGAAAAGTAGAAATACATTTTTATAAATTTTTCTAGTCTAAGCTTTAGTATCTTCATCTCTTCTTTTTTGTCGAGGAGGATTAATTTTAGGATTTTTTATAAAGAAGACATAAAGCAGAATAAAAACAAAAGCAGCACCAACCAATTCAGTAATAAACCAAAAAGTAAAACTGGCTTGTTCTTGTTCCGGTTGCACTGGTACTGCGGTTTGCAATAAAGTAAGTAAATTTAGCATGCTGCAATATTAACCTTTGTTTTTAGTAATTGCTTGCAATTGTTCATTCAACAGTGCCAATCCTTCCGAAAAACTATGTGGGTTATAACCTAATTCATATACAGCTTTATTAATATTAAAACCCGTAACAGGAGGACGTTTAGCAGGTTGATTAATTCCTTCACTAGTTGAAATAGATAATAATGATTTATCCAGTTTCCAAAAATCGGCAACCCTATAAACCAAATCAAATACACTCATAAAATCCCTGCCACTTATATTGTAAATACCCTGAGCTTTCTTATCGGCAGCTAATTTGCAACCCATAGCCAAATCTTCTGCCAATGTTGGTGTTCTGAATTGGTCAGAAACTACATTGATGTTTTTGCCGCCTTCCAAAGCTCCTTTAGCCCAAAGTACTATATTACTTCTGCTCATATCATTTATTACTCCGTAAACCAATACCGTTCTTAAAATAGACCAACTATTAGACTGACCAATAACAATTTGTTCGCCTTTTAATTTCGATAAGCCATAATAACTTAAGGGGTTTGGCCTTTCATCTTCCGTTACAGGTCCGTGCGTACCATCAAAAATAAAATCAGTTGAAACCTGAACCAAATGAACTTGGTTCGCATTACAAGCATCAACCAGGTATTTTACTGCAGCTACGTTTAACTGGTCGCAACCTTCTTTGTCCGTTTCACAAGCGTCTACATTGGTCATAGCAGCCGTATTTATAACTACATCAGGTTTATGCTTTTCAATTATTTCCGATACTTCATTACTGTTTGTTATATCTAGACTTTCATATAAAAATCCTGTTTTGTCAGCATACCTGTTTTCACCACGTGCAGTAGCAATTAACTCATGTTCGCTGTGTTTTTTGTATAAATCTATCAGCTTTTGGCCAAGTAAGCCATTGCTACCAGTAATTAATATTTTCATAAATTAAATTGAGTGCTTATCTATTACAACAATAGTAAGGAGTTGTCCATTCTTTAGCAAACCAAAAGTCATTAATTTTTATGAAGTTCAGCCGCTTATTTTAGCAGCAAAAAAGATTTTAATTTTTCTTAGCTATTTGAAAAGCAAAAATAGTATTTTGCAGGCCTTTATGATAAATATAACTTTACCAGACGGTTCCGTTCGTACGTTTGAACGGGGTGCAACCGCCTTAGATGTAGCCAAATCAATTAGTGAAGGTTTGGCCCGAAACGTACTCGCAGCAAAAGTAAATGACCAGATTGTTGATGCCTCTCGTGCTATCAATGAAGACTCAACGTTAAAATTACTGACGTGGAATGATTTAGAAGGCAAACAAACCATGTGGCATTCATCAGCGCATTTAATGGCTGAAGCTTTGGAAGTAATTTATCCCGGTGTAAAATTTGGAATAGGGCCTGCTTTAGAAAATGGCTTTTATTACGATGTTGATTTCAATGGTCAATCATTTTCTACCGATGACTTAAAGAAAGTAGAAGAAAAAATGGCTGAGTTGGCTAAGCAAGCCAATGCATACAACCGTAAAGAAGTTTCTAAAACAGATGCTATTGCATACTTTACCGAAAAAGGCGATGAGTATAAACTTGATTTATTAAAAGATTTAGAAGACGGAACTATTACGTTCTACTCACAAGGTAACTTTACCGATTTGTGTCGTGGTCCGCATATTCCCAATACTGGTTTTATAAAAGCATTAAAACTAACATCAGTAGCAGGTGCTTATTGGCGTGGCGATGAAAACAATAAACAACTAACACGTATTTATGGAATTACTTTTCCTAAAAAATCAGAATTGGATGAGTACTTACACATGCTTGAAGAAGCAAAAAAACGCGACCATAGAAAGTTAGGTAAAGAGTTAGAATTATTTACTTTTTCAGAAAAAGTAGGAATGGGTTTACCATTATGGTTACCTAAAGGAGCCATGTTGCGTGAGCGTTTGATTCAGTTTTTACAGAAAGCACAAGTAGAAGCTGGTTATCAGCAAGTAGTTACGCCACATATTGGTAATAAAAACTTGTACATCACTTCTGGTCATTACGAGAAGTATGGAGCTGATTCATTTCAACCAATTTCAACACCAAGAGAAGGAGAGCAGTTCTTTTTAAAACCAATGAATTGCCCGCATCATTGCGAAATATATAAAGCGTCACCAAAATCGTACAAAGACTTACCGGTAAGATATGCTGAGTTTGGTACCGTATACCGTTATGAGCAAGCAGGCGAATTACATGGATTAACCCGTGTACGTGGTTTTACTCAGGACGATGCGCATTTATTCTGTCGCCCTGACCAGGTAAAAGAAGAGTTTTGCAAAGTAATAGATTTAGTACTTTATGTTTTTAAAGCATTGGACTTTAAAGACTATACAGCCCAAATTTCGTTACGAGATCCAAACAATAAAACCAAATATATTGGCAGTGATGAAAATTGGGTTTTAGCCGAAAATGCTATCATTGAATCTGCAGCCGAAAAAGGATTAACCACTGTTATTGAATTAGGCGAAGCAGCATTTTATGGACCTAAATTAGATTTTATGGTGAAAGATGCTATTGGCCGTAAATGGCAATTAGGTACTATTCAGGTTGATTATAACTTACCGGAAAGGTTTGAATTGGAGTATACAGGAAGCGATAATCAAAAACATCGCCCCGTAATGATTCATAGAGCCCCGTTCGGTTCACTAGAGCGTTTTGTGGCAGTATTGATAGAGCATTGCGCAGGCAATTTTCCATTATGGCTTACCCCTGAGCCAATTACAATATTACCAATTAGCGAAAAGTATCATGAGTATGCGCAAAAAGTTGTAAATGTGCTAAATAAAGCAGATATTCGCGGCCCCTTAGATGAAAGAAACGAAAAAGTAGGTA
This sequence comes from Bacteroidota bacterium, assembly GCA_040388375.1. Lineage (NCBI taxonomy): Bacteria > Pseudomonadati > Bacteroidota > Bacteroidota bacterium. The sequence continues at coordinate 537,328 of JAZKBU010000003.1, forward strand.
AGAAAATAAGGGATGCTGAAGTGAAAAAAATACCATTTATGTTGGTAGTTGGCGAGCAGGAAATGTTGGAAAACACCGTTTCTGTCCGTAAACACGGAGGCGAAGAAGTAGGTAAACTAACAATAGAAGAGTTTATCAAATATTTTAAAGAAGAACAAACAGTAAAAATATAATAAGAATTGGCATTACCACCTAAAAAGAAACCAGCGTACATTCCTGGACAAAGACGTCTTCCTACAAAACCAGGAGAAGGCGAGTTTAACATCAATATGCAAATACGTGCTAAAGAAGTGCGTTTAATTGCAGAAGGAGTTGAACCAGGAGTTTTTTCAATTACAAGAGCACTTGAGATTGCTGATGAACAAGGACTTGATTTGGTTGAGATTTCACCCAATGCAGAACCCCCGGTTTGTAAAGTAATTGACTACAAAAAGTTTTTATTTGAACGCAAAAAGAAAGCTAAAGAAGCAAAAGCAAATCAAATAAAACAAGACATCAAAGAAATCCGTTTCGGACCTAATACCGATGACCATGACTTTGATTTTAAATTAAAACATGCAGAAGGTTTTTTACAAGAAGGACATAAAGTAAAAGCTTATGTTTTCTTTAAAGGACGTTCAATTGTTTACAAAGAAAGAGGAGAAGTTCTTTTATTACAGTTTGCTCAAAAATTGGCAGAACTGGGTAAAGTTGATATGTTACCGAAGTTAGAGGGCAAAAAAATGACTTTAATAATGAGTCCTAAACCTAAAAAATAAAAAATCGTTAATTGTAAAGTATAAAAAGAATCGGAGATTAAAATGCCAAAAGTAAAAACAAACAGTGCGGCCAAGAAACGCTTTAAAGCCACTCCTAGTGGAAAAATTAAGAGAGGTTCAGCATACAAAAGCCACATTTTAACAAAAAAATCAACCAAACAAAAACGTAACCTTACAGGGGTTGCATATATCAGTAAACCTGATATGGGATTGGTTAAAAATTTATTAGGAATAGGTAAATAGTTTTCGTAGAGACATTGCATGCAATGTCTTCAAATAAATTATTACCCAAACTAAAATCGGTTTCAAAACAAGTATTAACCCGAACAAAAGCCCCAAAGAATCATGCTAACCGAAATGATCGCTTAGGTTCAAAAAACTAAAAATTAAATTATGCCACGTTCAGTCAATTCAGTAGCCTCAAGAAGGCGCAGAAAAAAACTCCTTAAATTAGCTAAAGGCTATTGGGGAGCTCGTAAAAATGTATTAACAGTTGCCAAGCATACCATAGACAAAGGTTTAAACTATGCTTACCGCGACCGTAAAACCAAAAAACGTAATTTCCGTTCACTTTGGATAGTGCGTATTAACGCAGGTGTTAGGACTCATGGATTAAGCTATAGCCAATTTATTGGTTTAGCAGCTAAAAAAGGTTTAGGTTTAAACCGTAAAGTATTAGCAGATTTAGCTATGAACCATCCTGATGCTTTCAAAGCCATTGTTGAAAAAGTAAAATAAATTTTTAAACAACACTTTACAATATTCGATTCAAAAGCCTTTCCTCGTGAAAGGCTTTTTTTATTTATAATAGGTTAGAGAAAATCAATGAAGAAAAATTGATGTTGTTAGATAATATTTACTTCAGGAACTATGGTTACACCAAATTTATCCAATACCGATTTTTGAATAGCAAGGGCTAAGTTCCATATTTCATTGCCGGTAGCTTCGCCATAATTAACCAAAACCAAAGCTTGGTTTTTATGCGAGCCCGTATTGCCAACTACTTTCCCTTTCCAGCCACATTGTTCAATTAACCAACCTGCAGCAAGTTTAGTAGTGCTATCTCCAGTTTTATAACCAACCATATCAGTAAACTGTTCTTTCAGCTGTAAATACTTTTCAGTTTGTATTTCAGGGTTTTTGAAAAAACTACCCGCATTGCCCAAAATAGTAGGGTTTGGTAGTTTTGATTGCCTTATTTCAATTACAGCATCACTCACATCCTTAATAGACGGTTGAATGATGTTCTTATTTTTTAGTACCTCCTCAATGGCTCCATAAGAAATGTTAAGGTTGGCTTTTTTATTCAACTTAAAAGTTACCGAGGTAATAATATATAATCCTTTTGCTTCGTGTTTAAAAATACTTTCCCTATATCCAAACTTACATTCAGCATTCGTAAATACCTTACGTTCGTTCGTATCAGTATGGTAAGCTTCTACCTCAAAACAAACATCTTTAATTTCAGCACCATAAGCGCCAATATTTTGCATTGGAGCAGCTCCCACACAACCAGGTATAAGCGATAAGTTTTCTACTCCCGCATACCCATTGCTTACACAATATAAAACAAAGTTGTGCCATTTTTCTCCGGCCATGGCCTTCACAAAAACAGCATTATCATCCTCAGCTATTTTTTCAATGCCAAGTATATCCATTTTTAAAACCAGGCCATCGTAATCCTTAGTGAGTAAAATATTACTTCCACCCCCAAGAATCATCATTTTTCTATGCGCTAAATTAAAGTTATCAATAATAAAATTTAAACCTTCAATAGAGTTTATCTCAATAAAATCAGCGGCTTTGGCTTCTATTCCAAATGTGTTATATGGTTTTAACGATATATTTTGTTTTATAATCATGCAATACTTCAAATAAAATGAAAGAAAAATTATATCCTAAACATAATTTAAAAATTATTTTTGCTTTTATGTTTAATAACATTCCGCACTTAAAAGCATTGTTACAAAGGCTTGCCATTATATATATATTTTATGCTTTATGTAGACTGATTTTTTTATTGTTTAATACATCAATGTATGAATTAGGGTTTGTAAAAATAATAAGCACGTTTTATTACGGGTTGTTATTTGACACATCAGCCATTATATATACCAACGCTATTTTTATTTTACTACATATAATACCTATAGCTTTAAGGCAAAAAGAATGGTACCAACAAGTGTTAAAAATTTATTTTTTAACCGTGAACGGAATTGCCCTATTACTTAATTTAATTGATACCAGTTATTATTCATTCAGTGGTAAACGCTCAGGAATTGAATTAATGGGTATGAAGAGCGAAATAAAAGGATTGGTTATATTTAATTACTTAATAGATTACTGGTATGCGTTCCTGCTGTTTTTTGTTTTACTTTTTTTACTAAACAAATGTTATAACTATACAAAGCTTACGTTAACCCAAAAAGAATGGTCATGGTATTGTCAAGCCGCATTAATACCAGTTATCGCAGCATTATCATTTATAGGTGCACGTGGAGGTTTTGCATTAATTCCATTAAACACTTTTGATGCAGCTAGGCTGGTAGGAGTGAATGCCGCAAACTTGGCTACCAATACCCCCTTTCATGTAATTATGAGTGTGCAGCAAGTAGGGCTTGAAAAACAAAATTATTTTACACAGAATATTGCAGACCAATATTACCAATTAGTGAAGCAAAATACCAATATAACAGATACTACAAAGCCAAACGTAGTACTTATTATTGTAGAAAGCCTCGGCAAAGAATATGTTGGTTTTTACAACAATGGTGAGGGTTTTACACCCTTTATTGATAGCCTTGCTTCACATGCTACCGTTTATACCCAATGTTATGCTAATTGCAAAAGAAGCATTGAAGGAGTTTCTTGTATTATGGCTTCTATGCCAAGTTGGATGGAAACTGATTACATAAGCAGTTATTACCAGACCAATCAATTAAAAAGCATTGGTGCTTACCTGAGCGAGGAGGGATATAAAACATCATTCTATCATGGCGGCATAAACGGAACCATGAGTTTCGATAATTTTATAGCCAATACCAATGGCGGAGATTATTATGGCAAAAATGAATACCCAAATCAAAACGATTATGATGGCAATTGGGGAATTTACGATGATAAATATTTAAGTTATTGGGCTGACGAGTTAAATGCAAAAAAGAAACCCTTCTTCTCAACTTGTTTTACCCTTTCTTCACATCACCCGTACAATATACCCAAAGAGTTACAGGCAAAATTCCCAAAAGAAAAACAAGAAATGTATCGTTCCGTTCGTTATGTTGATTACAGTTTACAGCAGTTTTTTGCAAAAATTAAATATATGCCTTGGTATAAAAATACCGTTTTTATTATTACAGCCGATCACTCCTCTTTAAATAGTAAAGCCAAATACAATACAGATGCCGGGAAATACGAAATTCCTTTATTGGTGTATGATGCCCGAAAACCTTATTTTGAAAAAAATGATACAATCACCCAGCAGTTATCCATTTTACCCATGGTTTTAAAATTAACCAATTACAAAAAACCATATTTTAGTTTTGATGGAAATGATACCAATCGATTTTCACTCACTTACCAAAATGGATATTATCAAATCATTAAAGATTCATTTACATACCATTTTACTGGAAAGTCAGGACTGGGTTTTTATGAAATAAAAACAGACAGTTTAATGGCTAATAATTTGATTAATAAAGCAGTGTTTCAACAACAAAAATCCTATCTCGATACATTAATAAAAATAGTCATACAGCAATACAATAATGCTTTGATTGACAACAAAATGACTGACAAGAAATAGCACATTAAAATTTTATTATAAAACCGTTTGTCTGCTTGTTTTACGGGTAAAAAAAATTACATTCGCAAACTAAACTAAAAGTGAAAACTATGAAATCATTTATACGTAAAATTACAATGTTATTTTTTGTGCTAGCCTTGGTTATACCGGCTATTGCACAAACAAATACATGGACCAATGCAAACGGAACGGGCGTTTGGAGCGATGACGGGAATTGGTCGAGTGGTGCTGCTCCTGATGGGTCAGAATCTATTAGATTCGATGGTACCAGTACTGATGATTGCTATGTTGATGCAGGTGCTAATGCTACCCTTACCGGAGTTGGTTTAACGCTTGCAGCTGGCTATACTGGTACAATAACTATAGATGATGCTATTGCATTTGAAATTGGTGTTATCAATTTAAACGCTGGTCGTATAGTTGTCGGTGTAAATACATTTGCCTGTACGTCACTTTTCTTTGGTAATAATATTACAACAACAAGAGAGTTTGATGGAACAAACGCTACACAAATTACTATTGCAGGTACTTTAAGTTTTGGAACAGGTACCAGTAACAATGCTACTTTCAGAGCATCAAGCAATACAACAAATGGAACTTCACTAGGAGGTACTTTAACCTATACTGCAGGCACATTTGTTCATAATTCAGGTAAATTTCGTTTTACTGCTGGAGGAGCCAGGACGGTTCCTAATTTTACTTTCTTTGATTTAGAATTATACAATTCAACAAATGCAGCGGTTACCATTACTTTAGGTTCAACAATTACAGTTAATAATACGCTTTACTTATCAGGTAATTCAAGTTCATCAATTTTGAACTTTGCAACGGGTACTATTAACCTAAAAGGAGGATTAGATGTTAGTGGGCATAATGCAACAACCGTGGGAACTACTTTAACAGGTACAATCAATATGAACGGTACTTCGGCTCAAAGTATTGTGGGTAATGTTTCAAGTTCAACCGGAGCTATTCCTAACTTGACTATAGGAAATACAACAGCAGCGGTTACCCTTTCTTCAGGTTCATTATATGTTGGAGGTACTTTTACTATTAATAGTTCAGCTTCATTTGTAACTGGTGGAAACACCATTAGTTTTGGCGGTAACGTAGCCAATTCAGGTACTTTTACACCAAGTACCAGTACTATATTTTTAAGACATACCGCTGCACAATCAATTAATTTTGGAGCAGGTGCAAGTATTAATACATTAACTTGTAGCAAAAGTTCAAACACAGCCACTGTAAATGCAGCAACAACAATAACTGACCTGTTAACTTGTACTAGTGGAACTTTAAATTTAAATGGCAACGTTACAATTGCCTCAACCGCAAGCAAAACAGCAAATGTTGGTACTAGCACAGGTACTATATCAGGTAATGCAAATGTTCAACGATTTATTACTGCTGCCGGCAGAAGATATAGATTTTTAGCCTCTCCTGTTTCAGGTGCAACCATGAGTGCTTGGAAAAACACCATTCATATTTCAGGACCGGGTGGAGCTACCAATAATTTTGATGCAACCGTAGGTGATCAACCTTCAGTTTATACTTACGATGAAACTTTAATAACTGGCGATTTAAATACAGGATGGGTATCAGCTACTAATGGTTCAACCGATCCGTTAACAATAGGAAAAGGTTTTAGAGTTTTTGTCAGAGGTTCTAGAAGCGGTGCTAAATTAGTACCACCATACGATCCGCAGGATGCAGTTACATTGTCAGTAACTGGACCTTTAAACAATGGAAATTTTGTTTTTAGTCCAACGTTTACTTCATCGGGTAATGCTGCCAACGATGGTTGGAATATGTTGGGAAATCCATACGCTAGCGGATACGATTGGAATTCTTTTTACGATGGAGGTTCAAACAGAACCAATATGGATCCGACAGTTTATATTTTTGATGGTACAACCAATGCATATTTAAGTTACAATGCAAGCTCAAATACAGGAGGTTTAACAAGTGGAATTATTCCATCAGGCTCAGCTTTTTATATTAAAGCTACCGGAGCAAGCCCAGCATTAACATTTACTGAAACATTTAAATCAACCATTACGCCTTCATCAACTTTTAAAATGAAAGAGCCTGAATTGGAAATTAGAATGGAAACTGCTGCCAGCAATGAAATAGATAAGTATTTCTTTAAAGTAATGCCGGGTTCAACTAATAACTATGATGGTTTCGATATTATAAAATTAAGTAATGCCAATGTAAACGTATCATCATACGGTCAGGATGGACAACAATTAACAGCCAGCGTAATTCCTGAGTTAGCTGATTTAACAGTAGTTCCATTAAAAGTTATTGCAGCAAAGGCAAGCACCTTTAAATTTACTTTTTATGGGGTAAATGGTTTTACCGGTAGTGATTTTGTTTTAATTGATAAATTTACAAATACAACAACACCTTTAATGGATAGCACTACTTATTCTTTTGTGATGGATTCAGTTACCGGAAGCTATGGAGACAAACGTTTCGAAATTGCCATTGCTAAAAACAGAACAAGCATTGATAAATATTTTGAAACAATCAATAATATTTTAACAGCTACAGTTTATCCAAATCCTGCCGTTAACGAATTAAATATTGAAGTAAATAAAAATGCTAAAATAGAGCAAGTATCAGTATTTGATATTACAGGAAAACAAATAAACAATTACACAAGTACAGGTAGCAAATTAGATATTTCCAACTTGAGTAATGGTACTTACTTAATAGAAGTGATGACCAATCAAGGTCGTTTAACAACTAAGTTTGTTAAATAGTATTATAAGCTTAAGGCATAAAAAAAGCAGACAATTTTGTCTGCTTTTTTTATGCCTTATTATTTTTAACCATTATGGAAATTTAGGAAATTTACTAAAGTCAGGTTTACGCTTTTCTAAAAATGAATTTTTACCCTCTTTGGCTTCATCACTCAGGTAATATAATAAAGTAGCATTTCCTGCTAACTCCTGAATACCTGCTTGTCCATCCAGTTCAGCATTGAAACTAGCCTTGATCATACGCAATGCAACGGGGCTTTTTTCAATCATTTTCTGGCACCATTTAATGGTTTCATCTTCCAATAATTCCAATGGAACTACTTTGTTCACTAAACCCATATCCAATGCTTCCTGTGCATTGTATTGGTCGCATAAAAACCAAATTTCGCGTGCTTTCTTTTGTCCAACTACACGTGCTAAGTAGCCCGCGCCAAAACCACCATCAAAGCTACCCACTTTCGGTCCTGTTTGACCAAATTTAGCATTTTCGGCAGCTATTGAAATGTCGCAAATTACATGTAATACATGCCCACCACCAATAGCGTAACCCGCCACCATAGCAATAACCGGTTTAGGTATTCTGCGGATTTGCATTTGTAAATCCAACACATTTAAACGTGGAATTCCATCGTCACCCACATAACCGCCATGTCCACGTACACTTTGATCGCCACCACTGCAAAAAGCTTTACCACCTTCTCCGGTTAAAATTACTACTCTTACATCTTGGTTTTGACGTGCGAGTTCCATGGCCTCACTCATTTCCTGTACCGTTAATGGTGTAAATGCATTGTGCACATGAGGTCGGTTAATACTAATTTTTGCAATACCTTCATAGTATTGAAATAAAATTTCCTTGTACTCCTTCAGAGTAGTCCAATTATATTTGCTTGTCATATTTTATTTAGTTAATAGTTGATAGCTAATAGATCATAGTTAAAATTCTCTATGGTCTGTCGTCTATCAACTATGGTCAATATTCATTTTTCTAAACACTTTATATACCTCCGCACTTGCTTCCATGTCAAAACTAAGTTCTATTATTTTAGCTGTGTCCGATGGTTCGAAAAATGTTTTTAACGCATTATTCAATTCATCTTGCGAAGTGCAATTTTCGTAAATTAATCCAAAATCTGTAGCTAAATTTTTAGCTTTTAAATGATGTTTCGTTAAGAAAAATTGCTCCAATTCGGGTGTGCCGCTGGGTCCATCAATTAAATTGAAAATACCGCCACCGCTATTGTTTAATAAAATTATACGTAAATTCTTTGGTACATAATTATTCCAAAATGCATTTCTATCATAGAAAAGAGCCAAATCACCTGTAACTAATGTAGTAATATTATTGTTAGCCAAAGCAGCCCCAATTGTTGTGGAGCTACAGCCATCAATACCACTGGTTCCTCTGTTGCAAAATACGGTTAATTGTTTTTGGGGTACACCTAAATAGCTTACATAACGAATAGATGTACTATTGGCAATATGTAACTGGCTGTTGGAAGGCAAATTATCCAATACTGTATCTACAGCAACTAATTCGTTAAAAACAGCAGTATTACTTATGGTAAAGTGTTTGGTTAATGCATTGCTTTTTTGTTCAATTTTATACCAGAGTTCACTATAAGAACTATCCGTTGCTAAAGACAGATTATTTATTGAATTCAATACCAAAATATTGCTTGAAAAAATATAATCAGTTACATTATTGTAAGTGTTAACTAATGTTTCGTCTTGCTGAATTCTGAAATGAAAGCTTGGTTGTTGTTGCTTTAACCACAACTTTAATGCTTTTGATAAAACGGGGCCACCCAAACTTATTATTAAATCAGGTTCCAGTTCTTGTAAAGTATCTTTAGTAGCTTGTGCTATAATAAGATCAAACTGTTTTAACCAAATGTTTTCATGTTGATTGGAAACTACATCAGCTAAAATTATAAACCCCTTTTCTTGTAATGCAATAAGCACTTTATTCAATGCCCTGTTAGGTAAAAGTTGCCCTACTAAAATTATTTTTTTCTTACTCTTGACAACAGCATCGCTCAGTTTTGTAGTATCAAATTCAACCGATTTTTCTTTGTTAGTCTCAAGTTGTATTAATTCTATTTCGGGAATTAAATTTTCGTATAAAGGCTCTATCAGCGGCACATTTATATGTACAGGGCCCAAAACAGGATTAGTTGATTTTTCTAAAACATTTTGCACCTCAAGTTGCGAACTTTGAACTGAAAACTGCATGCTAGCCCTAACATGAGAGCCAAACAAATTAATTTGATTAATCATTTGTCCGTCCTGTTGATTAATCATTTCCAAAGGCCTATCCGCAGTTAAAACCACCAAAGGAATTTTTTGATAAAAAGCTTCCGCAATAGCAGGATAAAAATTAACCGCAGCAGTTCCACTGGTACAAATTAATGCTACAGGTTTTTGTAATTGCTGCGCTATACCTAAAGCAATATAAGCTGCACTGCGCTCATCAATTATAGTATAAGTTTTAAAGTTTTTATTGCGGTTAAAAGCAAATACCAAAGGGGCTGAACGAGAGCCAGGGCAAATTACAGCATGTGTAATTCCAAACTCGCTGCAAAGTTTTGATAATATAGTAACTTGGTTATTCAAAAGCGTTGCAAAGTAAAGCGTATTTGTAAGCATAATGAATGATTTTTGATAATTATTTTACCAATAATTTTATTCAATATAAAAATATATTCGCAGTAGAAATTAGTTTTAAAATTATTCCATGAAAATACTTTGTGTAGGGCGAAATTATAGTGAACATGCTAAAGAGTTAGGTAATGCAGTTCCTGAAAACCCAGTTATATTTAGTAAGCCCGATACTGCCCTGCTTAAAAACAATGAACCTTTTTACTTACCGGATTTTAGCAATGATGTGCATCATGAAGTAGAATTAGTTATTAAAATTAATAAAGTAGGAAAAAAAATCCAAGAGAAATTTGCACACAATTATTTTTCCGAAATTGGTTTAGGTATTGATTTTACTGCTCGCGATAAACAAAGTGAGCTAAAAAGCAAAGGTTTACCATGGGAATTAGCCAAAGCATTTGATGGTTCAGCGCCTATCGGAAATTTTATCAATATAGAAAATATAGATTTAAAGAACATAGATTTTAGTTTACAAAAAAATGGAGCATTAGTGCAAAAAGGGAATACTTCACAAATGATTTTTTCATTTGAAGAAATAGTAAGTTTTGTATCGCAATATTTTACATTAAAGGTAGGAGATTTAATTTATACAGGTACCCCGGCAGGTGTTGGCCAGGTTAATATTGGAGATAAATTAGAAGGATTTATTGGTACTGATTTAATGTTAACCTGTGAGGTAAAATAATAGGATGAAGTGGGGTAAATTAGTAATCATACTTTTGAGTGTTGTAGTTAATTTGAAGAGAACAGTTAATGCTCAAAACTACCCGCAAAATTACTTTCGTTATCCATTAGATTCATTACCTAATTTAGTTTCGCCTTTTGGTGGCCTGCGTGATAACCATTTCCATAGTGGTATGGACTTACGCACTAATCAGCGCGAAGGTTTACCAGTATATGCCAGTGCCGATGGTTATGTATCCCGCATAAAAATTCAAAGTATAGGTTATGGAAAAGCCATTTATATTGACCATCCAAATGGTTATACAACGGTTTATGGACATTTACAAAAGTATTCAGGTAAAATAGCCGAATGGATTCATAACCATCAGTACAAAAACCAAACCTTTGAATTTGATTATGTTTTTGAGAAGCCCGTATTATTGGTAAAAAAAGGAGATTTAATAGGTTTAAGTGGTAATAGTGGAGGCAGTTCAGGTCCACATGTTCATTATGAAATAAGAAATACAAAATCTGAAAAGATTTTAAACCCGGCACTATTTGGCATTATACCTATTGATACCCTAACACCATTTATAAAAAATGTATTTATTTATAAATTCACTACCGATGGGTTACTACTTAAACAACGTTTAAAAATAAATAATGCACAATTAATAACTACCGAAAAACCATATTATTTTATTTATAAAAATTCAATAGAATTAGATGCTGATGTATATGGTTTTGGAATAGAAACCTACGATTATATTCACAACCAGGAAGAAGAAAAAGGCATTTATAGTTATCAGCTTAGTTGGCAATCAAAACAGGTATTTAAGCATACCTTAGATCAGTTTGCTTTTGATGAGAGCAAGTATATAAATGCACATATCGATTATCCATTTTATAAAACAAACAAAATACGTTTTCAAAAATGTTTTGTTGATGATGGAAATGAATTTAGCACCTATGAAACCAATACACAAAAAGGAAAAGTAACCATTGCAAAAAATAGTTTAGATACACTTGTTTTTGAGGTAAGTGACTTTAATGAAAATAAATATTTTTTAGCCATTCCGATAAAGGGATTGCCTAAAAAAATGGATAAAGAAAAATTAGTGAATGCGAATTCTTTAAAAGGTAAAAAAGTTTTTTATCCATTAAAGCAAAACAATATAAAAAGCAAAGAATTTTTATTTGAGATGGTTCCAAAATCATTGTATGATACAACTTATTATGAGTACACCATTTTACCCAAAACGAAAAGTACTTTAAGCAAAGTTTATTGCATATCAAATTTAACAGCATCCATTCACAAAGCGGCCGATATAAGCATTAAACCGATAAAGGTAAAAAAAGAGTATGAAAGTAAATTGATGCTGGCTTATTACTTAACCGATGGAAAAAATTATAGGAGTGCTGGCGGTAGTTTTGAGAACGGATTTGTAAAAGCTAAAGCCAGTAATTTTGGACATTATTTTGTAACCTTAGATACTACTGCACCTGTTATAAAACAAGTTTTTATAAATACAGAAGAAGCAGTTAACGATTCACTACATTATTACTTTGAGATAAAAGATAATTTTAGTGGAATTGGAAAATACAAAGGTTATTTAAACGGTCAGTGGATTTTATTAGATTATGATGCTAAAAGCAACCTGCTAACTTATCATTTTGATGAGGTATGGAATAATTTAGTGCTTCAAAATAAAGATAGTAAGCAAAAAGACATGGCTACTATAAAACCAGAAATACTAATCCGTGTTACAGATAAAAAAGGAAACGTGGCAGAGAAACTTTTTATCATGCCTATCATATTCTAATCAATCACGACAATTTATAACGAACTAAATTATGACAATATTAAAAGAAGGCGATAAAGCACCAATATTTAAAAGCACTAATGAAAATGGAGAAACCGTTTCCTTAGCCGATTATAAAGGCAAGAAGTTAGTTCTATACTTTTACCCAAAAGATTCAACTCCTGGCTGCACAACCGAAGCTTGCGATTTAAGAGATAACTACCATACCTTTCAAGCCCAGGGTTACGAAATATTAGGAGTGAGCCCTGATAGTGCAAAATCGCACATTAAGTTTATTACAAAGTACCAATTACCTTTTAGCCTATTGTCAGACATGGACCATTCAGTAGCTGATACATATGGAGTTTGGGGTGAAAAAATGATGTTTGGAAGAAAGTATATGGGGGTATTACGTACTACATTTGTCATAAATGAAAAAGGTATTTTGGAAAAAGTAATAGAAAAAGTAGACACAAAAGCGCATACCCAGCAATTAATATAATTCCTATTTTATTGCTAGTCAATTATGTGACGGCAATAAAATTTCATAAATTTCTTGCATATAAAAAATAATTTAATATCTTTCCTAATAAATATAAGAAGTCCCATGGCTACCCAGTTTATAAATAAAATGAATAAAACCGAGGCAGGTTTTCATTTGTTGATGATCATATCAAAAGTAGATGGTAAAATTGAAAAAGCTGAATCAAATGTATTGTTAGATTTTTTAGAGAAAAGCTTTAGACAACCTATTGATTTAATTAAGGAGCAAGCTTTTTTGATGGCTTATCCTATGGATGATATGATGGATCATTTTATTGAAACTGCTGAGCAGTTTTTTAAAATTAGTACAAGTAATGAACGTAATAAAATACTACAGTTTGCCATGAAAATCTGTATGGCCGACAATAAAATGGAAAATGGTGAAAATAAATTTATCAATGCCTTGTACGATGCTTGGGGCTTGGATTAGATTAAAAGAAATAGCTTAAAAGTGAATTGCCCGAAAGGGCATTTTTTTTGTTTTCTCATTGGTTTTCAAAAATAAAAATAAAAAAAATAGCAAAATAACTTGCATAACCCATTAACTAAATTATATTTGCAGCCCTTTTAACGGGAAAAGTCCCAAGCGGCACTGTCTGATGGTTAGTTTTAAATTCAACCCGCTCAGCAAATGGTATTTTATTAGTCTTATTAAAATATTTTTTGTCAAGCACTTGTATTGCTAAACTATTCTGTCTACTTTTGCAGCCCTTTAAAAAAAGGATATTTAGTATTTAATTAATATGCCAACTATACAACAGCTAATTAGAAAAGGTCGTACTGATGTGCTTTTTAAGAGCAAATCACCAGCACTTGACAATTGTCCTCAACGTAGAGGAGTTTGTACCCGTGTTTATACAACTACACCTAAAAAACCAAACTCGGCCATGCGTAAAGTGGCTCGTGTGCGTTTAACTAACGGAAATGAGGTTAATGCTTACATCCCAGGAGAAGGTCACAACTTACAAGAACACTCTATCGTGTTAGTTCGTGGTGGTCGTGTGAAAGATTTACCGGGTGTACGTTACCATATTGTACGTGGTGCTTTAGATACCGCAGGTGTTGAAGGAAGAACACAACAACGTTCTAAATACGGAACAAAACGTCCTAAACCAGGAGCTGCTCCTGCAGCAGACGCAAAAGGTAAAAAGAAAAAATAATTTAGTAGCTAAGAAAAGAAGCGATAGATTACAATGAGAAAATCAAAACCAAAAAAACGCATTTTAACTCCTGATCCAAAGTTCAACGATACTTTGGTTACAAGGTTTGTAAATAATATGATGTGGAGTGGAAAGAAAAATACTTCTTTCGCTATATTTTATGAAGCATTAGATAAAGTAGAAGCTAAATTACAAGAGCGCGGAATCGATGTTTGGAAAAAAGCATTAAATAATGTAATGCCTTCAGTAGAAGTAAAAGCTCGTAGAGTGGGTGGTTCTACTTTTCAAATTCCAATTGAAGTTCCTGCTGACAGAAAAGTAGCAGTAGGTATGAAATGGATGATTTTATACAGCCGCAGACGTAGTGAAAAATCTATGTCAGATAAATTGGCTGCTGAAATTATAGCTGCTTCTAAAAATGAAGGTGCTTCAGTAAAGAAAAGAGAAGATACACATAAAATGGCTGATGCCAATAAAGCGTTCTCTCATTTTAAAATATCATAATAAATAAATAAGGGTAAACAAAATGTCTCGCGACTTAAAACTAACAAGAAATATAGGAATTGCAGCTCACATTGATGCAGGTAAAACTACTACAACTGAGCGTATATTATACTATTCTGGTGTTAACCATAAAATTGGTGAAGTACATGATGGTGCTTCTACAATGGACTGGATGGTACAGGAAGCTGAACGTGGTATAACAATCACTTCTGCTGCCACTACTGTGCCTTGGGCATACAGAGGTAACAAATACCAAATTAATATTATTGATACTCCTGGTCACGTTGATTTTACTGTAGAAGTAAATCGTTCATTACGTGTATTAGATGGTTTAGTTTTCTTATTTAGTGCTGTTGATGGTGTTGAGCCTCAATCAGAAACTAACTGGAGATTAGCCAATAACTATAACGTAGCTCGTTTAGGCTTCGTTAATAAAATGGACCGCTCTGGTGCCGATTTCTTAAACGTGGTAAAACAGGTTAAAGAAATGTTAGGTAGCAATGCAGTTCCTTTACAATTACCAATCGGTGCTGAAGATGGTTTCAAAGGAGTTGTTGATTTAATCAACTTCCGTGGAATGGTTTGGAATGAGCACGATAAAGGTATGACTTTCCAAGAAATTCCTATTCCTGAAGATATGATGGAAGAATCTCTTATGTGGAGAGAGAAATTGTTAGAAGCAGTTTCTGAGTATGATGATAAGTTGATGGAGAAATTCTTTGAAGATCCAACCAGCATATCAGAAAGAGAAATATTAGATGCATTAAGAGCTGCTGTTATTGATATGAAAATTGTTCCAATGTTATGTGGTTCATCTTTCAAAAATAAAGGCGTTCAAACCATGTTAGACTTAGTAATGGAATTATTACCAAGTCCAATGGATAAACAAAGTGTAACAGGTATTAATCCTGATACTAATGAAGAAGTAACACGTAAACCTTCTTATGATGAACCTTTTGCAGCGTTAGCTTTTAAAATTGCAACAGATCCATTTGTAGGCCGCTTAGCTTTCATGCGTGCATATTCAGGTAAATTAGATGCAGGTTCATACGTATTAAATACACGTAGTGGAAATAAAGAACGTATTTCTCGTATTTTCCAAATGCATGCTAACAAGCAAAATCCTATTGATAGTTTGGGTGCTGGAGATATTGGAGCAGCTGTAGGATTTAAAGATATAAAAACTGGAGATACTTTGTGTGATGAGAAATTCCCTATCGTATTAGAGTCGATGGATTTCCCTGAACCGGTTATTGGATTAGCTGTTGAGCCTAAAACCCAAGCAGATTCAGATAAATTAGGTATGGCTTTAGCGAAATTAGCTGAAGAGGATCCTACATTTAAAGTAAAAACAGATGAAGAAACAGGTCAAACTGTAATTTCAGGAATGGGTGAATTACACTTAGAAATTATTGTTGATCGTTTAAGAAGAGAATTTAAAGTTGAAGTTAACCAAGGAGCACCACAGGTTTCTTACAAAGAAACAATTACTGTTCCGGTTACTCACAGAGAGTCATATAAAAAACAATCAGGTGGTAGAGGTAAGTTTGCTGATATTCAATTTGAATTAATCCCAGGCGATCCAGAAAAACCAGGATTGGAATTTGTAAACCAAATTGTTGGTGGAGCTATTCCTAAAGAATTTATACCTTCTGTAGAAAAAGGTTTCAAAGGTGCAATGGCCAATGGTGTTTTAGCCGGCTATGCAGTTGAAAGTTTAAAAGTTCGTTTATTTGATGGTTCGTTCCACGCAGTGGATTCAGATTCATTATCTTTCGAATTAGCTGCAAGGATGGGTTTTAAAGAAGCATCAAGAAAAGCTAAACCAGTACTACTAGAGCCAATTATGAAATTAGAGGTGTTAACCCCTGAAGAAAATATGGGTGATGTAATAGGTGACTTGAACAGAAGACGTGGACAATTAGAGGGAATGGATAGCAGAGCAGGTTCACAAGTTGTGAAAGCAAAAGTACCTTTAGCAGAAATGTTTGGTTATGTTACTCAATTGAGAACTTTATCTTCAGGAAGAGCAACTTCTACAATGGAATTCAGCCATTACACTGAAGCTCCTAAGAATGTTCAAGATGAAATATTAGCAAAAATTAACGGAAAAGCAAAAGCTTAATAATAAATATTGTGAGCCAAAAAATAAGAATTAAGTTAAAAAGTTTCGATTATAATTTAGTTGACAAATCAGCTGAAAAAATCGTTAGAACTGTAAAAAGCACTGGAGCTGTAGTTAGTGGTCCAATTCCACTTCCAACCCAAAAGAAAATTTATACAGTTTTACGTTCGCCACACGTAAATAAAAAGGCACGTGAACAATTTCAATTGTGTTCATACAAACGCATACTTGATATTTATAGCAGTACAGCAAAAACTGTTGATGCATTAATGAAATTAGAGTTGCCAAGTGGGGTAGACGTAGAAATTAAAGTTTGATCAATTAATTAAAGAAATTTAGACAGCGTATAATTATGTCAGGATTGATAGGAAGAAAAATAGGAATGACCAGTGTTTTCAATAAAGACGGTAAGCAAATGGCTTGTACGGTTATTGAAGTTGGACCTTGTGTTGTTACTCAGGTTAAAACTGAGCAAACAGACGGTTACAATGCTGTTCAGTTAGCGTATGGTGAAGCAAGAGAAAAAAACACACCCGCTGCGCGTAAAGGTATTTTCAAAAAAGCTAATACTACACCAAAACAAAAATTGGTTGAGTTCAAAGGTTTTGAAAATGCATTACAATTAGGTGAAGTTATTACTGCAGACTTATTTGCTGAAGGCGAATTTGTGGATGTAGTTGGTACTTCAAAAGGAAAAGGTTTTCAAGGTGTTGTAAAACGCCACGGTTTTGGTGGAGTTGGTATGGCTACACACGGACAACACGATAGACAAAGAGCTCCTGGTTCAATAGGTGCTTCTTCTGACCCTTCAAAAGTTATAAAAGGCATGAGAATGGCTGGTAGAATGGGTGGTGTTAGAGTTAAGAAAACCAATCTTGAAATTTTAAAAGTTATAAAAGATCAGAATCTTTTGGTTATAAAGGGGTCTATTCCTGGTGCTAAAGGTTCATTTATATTATTGGAGAAATAGGACAGATGGAATTAGCAGTATTTAACACAACAGGAACAGAAACAGGTCGTAAAGTTACTCTAAGTCAAGATGTATTTGGAATTGAGCCTAACGATCATGCAATATATTTAGATGTAAAACAGTTTTTAGCTAACCAACGTCAAGGTACACACTCTTCATTAGAGCGTAGCATGGTAAGTGGTTCAACTAAAAAATTACATCGCCAAAAAGGAACAGGTGGATCTCGTAAAGGTAGTATCAAATCAGGTACTCGTGTTGGTGGAGCCAGAATATTTGGACCACAACCAAGAGATTACAGTTTCAAATTGAACAAAAAATTAAAGCAATTGGCTCGTAAGTCAGCTTTAGCTTATAAAGCAAAAGAAAATAACATTACCGTGTTAGAGAACTTTAGTTTTGATGCTCCAAAAACAAAGAATTTTGTAAATATTTTAAATAGCTTAAAATTAAACAATACAAAAACTTTAATTGTAATTGGTGACTATAACGAGTTTATCTATCGCTCTAGCCGTAACTTACCAAAATCAAAAGTGGTAACTGCGGGCGATGTTAATACCTACGAAATTTTAAATGCTCAAAAGGTAATTTTACTTGAAAATTCTCTTGGAGTAATTGATAACCTATTTAATAAAGTTAAGTAATGAGTATCTTAAAAAAGCCATTAATAACGGAAAAATATAGCCGCATCAGTGAAAAGTTAAATCAATTCGCTTTTGTAGTTGAAAAGAAGGCCACTAAGCCTGAGATAACCCAAGAGATTGAAAAACTATACGGTGTAAATGTTACAGGCATTAGCACTATGGTTTACGCTGGTAAAACTAAATCTAGATTTACTAAACGTGGTCAATTCAATGGAAGAAAACCTGCTTTTAAGAAAGCTATTGTTACACTACAAGAAGGTCAAAAAATTGACTTCTTCCAAAACGTATAAAGGACAAAATGGGAATTAGAAAATTTAATCCAATAACTCCAGGAACACGCTTTAAGTCGGCTAATACTTTTGAAGAAATTACAGCTTCAAAACCTGAGAAGTCACTAACCGTTTCTATAATGAAATCGGGTGGTAGAAATAATAGTGGTAAAATGACTATGCGCTATATAGGTGGTGGTCATAAAAGAAAATATAGGTTAGTAGATTTCAAACGTAGCAAACAAGGCGAAGCCAATGTAGTTACAATTGAGTACGATCCAAATCGCTCAGCTCGTATTGCTTTAATTCAATACGCAGATGGAGAGAAAAGTTATATTTTAGCTCCTAAAGGTTTACAAGTTGGACAAACAGTACAAAGTGGTGCTGGTGCCCCTCCTGAAATAGGTAATACTTTACCTTTACAAGAAATTCCTTTAGGTTCTTTAATTCATAATATTGAAATGTTACCAGGAAAAGGCGGTAAGTTAGTTCGCTCTGCTGGTTCATTTGCACAATTGTTGAATCGTGACGGCCGTTATGCTATTGTAAAATTAGCTTCTGGTGAAACTAGGATGATATTAGTTGCATGTAGCGCTACTGTTGGTCAAGTTTCAAATCCTGATCACAATTTAGAGAGAAAAGGTAAAGCAGGTGCAAACAGATGGAGAGGTGTTCGTCCTCGTACACGTCCGGTAGCAATGAATCCGGTTGATCATCCAATGGGTGGTGGTGAAGGAAGAGCTTCAGGAGGTCACCCACGTTCACGTAACGGTATCAAATCAAAAGGATACAAAACACGTACTCCTAAAAAATATTCAAATAGATTTATCATAGAAAAGCGTAAGAAGTAATAAAGTATGGCTCGTTCACTAAAAAAAGGACCGTTTGTTGATATTAAACTTGAGAAAAAAGTTGATACGATGAATGAGTCGAAAAAGAAATCTGTAATTAAAACTTGGAGTCGCAGATCAATGATAACTCCAGAATTTGTAGGACATACATTTGCTGTTCACAATGGCAATAAATTTATACCTGTTTATGTTACTGAAAATATGGTTGGTCATAAATTAGGTGAGTTCGCTCCTACACGTACATTTAAATCACACCCAGTTAAGAAAGATTAATAATGGAAGCAGTAGCAAAATTAAATAATTGTCCAACCTCTCCTCGTAAGATGAGACTTGTTGTAGACCTTATACGTGGCAAAAGAGTAGAAGAAGCATTTAATACTTTACGCTTTAATAATAAAAAAGAAAGCGCCCACAGAGTTGAAAAGTTATTGCGTAGTGCAATAGCAAATTGGGAGCAAAAAAATACAGGAGCACGTGCTGAAAGCAGCGAATTGTATGTAAAAACAATTTTTGTTGATGGTGGTGCCATGTTAAAACGTGTTTTGCCTGCACCACAAGGACGTGCACACAGAATACGCAAACGCTCAAATCATGTTACACTTATTGTAGATAGCATGACTACAGCTAATAGTTCAGTAGAAATTAATAACGAAAAAGAAAATACTAAAGCATAATGGGACAAAAGGTAAATCCGATAGCATTACGTTTAGGCATTATCCGTGGCTGGGAAAGTAATTGGTTTGGTGGCAAAAACTTTGCTGAAAAACTTATCGAAGATGAAAACATAAGAAAATATCTTCGTGCCCGTATTATAAAAGGCGGAGTGTCAAAAATTATTATTGAGCGTACGATAAAACGTATTATCATTACAATTCACACTTCTCGTCCGGGAATAATAATTGGTAAGGGTGGTTCTGAGGTTGATAAAATCAAAGAAGAAATTAAAAAACTTACTAAAAAAGACGTAGCTATTAATATATTTGAAATAAAACGTCCTGAGTTAGATGCGGTTTTAGTGGGTGAGCAAATTGCTAGCCAAATTGAAGCCCGTGTATCTTACAAACGTGCTTTAAAAGGAGCTATTTCAAATACCATGAAAATGGGTGCTGATGGTATTAAAGTTACAATAAGCGGCCGTTTAGGTGGAGCAGAGATGGCTCGTTCAGAATCATATAAAGAAGGGCGTACTCCGTTACATACTTTAAGGTCTGATATAGATTATGCAATATCTGAAGCGTTAACAGTATATGGTAAAATAGGTATTAAAGTGTGGATCTGTAAAGGTGAAATTTATGGAAAACGCGATTTATCTCCTAACCAAGGTGCAGCTGATAATAAAGGTAATGGCGGTCGCCCTGATAGAAGAGGTGATGACAGAAGAGGCGGTTCAGACAGAAGAGGTGGAGATAGAAGAGGTGGTGCTGGAGCTAATGCTGGTGGTGGCGATAGAAAGCCAAGAAGAGAAAAAAAATAATTCAAGATTTTATCATTAAAATAAAATAACTGTAAATATGTTACAGCCGAAAAAAACAAAATTTAGGAAACAACAAAAAGGTAGAGTTAAAGGTAATGCCTCTAGAGGTTTTACGGTTGCCTTTGGATCGTTTGGTTTAAAAGCCCTTGACACATGCTTTTTAACATCAAAACAATTAGAAGCTGCTCGTGTTGCTTTGAATCGTTTTATGAAAAGAGAAGGTCAAGTTTGGATCAGAGTGTTTCCAGACAAACCAATGACAAGAAAACCCGCAGAAGTGCGTATGGGTAAAGGTAAAGGAGCTCCAGAATTTTGGGTAGCTGTTTGCAAACCTGGAACAATTATTTTTGAAGCAGAAGGTGTTTCTTTGGAAACTGCTAAAGAAGCTATGCGTTTAGCTGCACAAAAGCTTCCTGTTATTACCAAATTTGTTGTTAAACCTGATTATAACGGAAACTAGTAATGAATAATAAAGAAATCAGAGAATTGTCGGATAAAGAATTGAGAGTTGCTATTGCTGACGAAAAGTTAAATTTAACAAAAATGACTTTACAAAATGCAGTATCTCCAATTGAAAATCCAAAATTAATTAAAGAAAGTAAATTGACTATTGCTCGTATGCTTACTGAGAAAAAAGCACGCCAATTGTCAAACGCATAAAAACTATAACAAAATGGAAACAACAGCAGTTAATAGAAATTCGCGTAAGGTTATAATTGGGAAAGTAATAAGCAACAAAATGCAGAAAACTATTGTAGTTTCTGTAGAGCGTAAGGTTATGCACCCAAAATACGGGAAATTTATAAAAATGACTTCAACATTTAAAGCTCATGATGAGAAAAACGAAAGCGCTATGAATGATATCGTTAAGTTAATGGAAACTCGTCCGTTAAGCAAAGATAAACGTTGGAGATTAGTAGAAATTGTAGAAAAAGCTAAATAATAAAATGATACAACAGGAATCAAGACTTAAAGTAGCTGATAATAGTGGAGCGCGCGAAGTATTATGTATTCGCGTTCTGGGAGGCACCGGAAGACGCTATGCATCTGTAGGCGATAAAATAGTAGTTACAGTTAAATCAGCGTTACCATCAGGTGGCGTTAAAAAAGGTGCAGTTTCTAAGGCTGTTGTTGTTAGAACTAAAAAAGAAGTTCGTAGAGCTGATGGTTCATACATTCGTTTTGACGATAACTCTTGTGTTTTATTAAATGCACAAGATGAGCCACGCGCTACTCGTATATTTGGGCCAGTTGCCCGTGAGTTAAGGGAAAAACAATTCATGAAGATTGTTTCATTAGCACCGGAGGTATTATAATAATGGAAAAGAAAATGAACAACAAAGCTAAGTTGCGTATCAAAAAAGACGATCGCGTAACTGTAATAGCAGGAGATGATAAAGGTAAAACGGGAAGAGTAATTGAAATTATTACTGCTACTAACCGTGCAGTAGTTGAAGGTGTTAACATTGTTAGCCGTCATACAAAACCTAATGCTCAAAATCAACAAGGTGGCATTATTAAAAAAGAAGCCCCTGTTCATATTAGTAATCTTAAAGTGATGGATAAAAGCAATAATGCTACCAAAGTTGGTCGTAAGAAAAACGAGGAAGGCAAAACTGTAAGATATTCAAAAAAATCAGGAGAAATAATCGACTAAGAATATGACAACAACGTACGTCCCTAGATTAAAACAAGACTATAACGGTAAAGTTAAACCAGCTCTAGTAGAAAAGTTTGGTTATAAAAATGTAATGCAAGTTCCTAAATTGGTTAAAATTTGTTTAAACCAAGGTGTGGGAGCTGCAGTATCTGATAAAAAGATTGTTGACCAAGCTTTAGTTGAAATGACAACTATTGCTGGACAAAAAGCAGTTCCTACAAAATCTCGTAAAGATATTTCGAATTTTAAATTACGTAAAGATATTCCAATTGGAGCTCGCGTAACTTTAAGAGGAGAGAGAATGTATGAGTTTTTAGATAGACTTATTTCGGTTTCTTTACCTCGTGTAAGAGATTTCGCAGGATTAAATGATAAAGGTTTTGATGGTCGTGGTAACTATACCATGGGTATTACAGAACAAATAATTTTCCCTGAAATTGTTATTGATAAAGTTAACCGCATCAATGGTATGGATATTACTTTTGTAACAACTGCCGCTACAGATGAAGAGTGTTTATCATTGTTAAAAGAATTTGGTTTACCATTCAAAAATCAAAATAAATAATATTATAATGGCTAAAGAATCAGTAAAAGCACGTCAGCGTAAAAGAGAAAAATTAAATGCTCAGTTTGCCGACAAACGCAAAGCTCTTAAAGAAGCTGGTGATTATATAGGTTTACAAAAATTACCTAGAAATTCATCACCAGTTCGTTTACATAATAGATGTAAATTAACTGGAAGACCTAAAGGCTACATGAGCGACTTCGGTATTTGCCGTAATCAGTTCCGCGAATTAGCTTCAATGGGAAGAATACCAGGGGTGACTAAATCATCTTGGTAGAAAAAAATAAATTTGCTAGAGGGTTGCGAATTATTATATTTGCACCCCTTTAAAATGTAATAAACTTAACTTAGTCGAAAAGAGTGCCCTTGGCTTACTATCGGCAAGTATTAAATTTAACAAAAATGACAGATCCAATATCAGACTATTTAACAAGGCTGCGTAACGCTATCAAAGCGGGACATCGCATAGTGGAAATCCCTTCCTCTAACTTAAAAAAAGAAATAACCAGAGTTCTTTTTGAAAAAGGTTATATCTTAAACTACAAATTCGAAGAAGTAGTTAATCACCAAGGCTCAATCAAAATAGCCTTAAAATATCATCCAATTACTAAAGCTTCAGCAATTAAAAAACTAGATCGTATTAGCCGTCCAGGTTTAAGACGTTATACAGGTATTGAAAATATGCCTCGTGTTATCAATGGTTTAGGTATTGCTGTTTTAACAACCTCTAAAGGTGTTATGACAGATAAAGAAGCCAGAAAATTAAATGTTGGTGGTGAAGTTTTATGTTATATTTATTAATTAAAAAGGAGAATAGTTTAACATGTCACGTATAGGAAAAGCCCCAATAAAATTGCCTGCTGGTGTTGATTTCAAAATCAGCAACAACAACTTAGTATCTATAAAAGGACCTAAAGGCGAATTGCATCAACAAATTGATGCCGATATAAAAGTGGTAGTAGAAAATGGCGAAATACTTATTAGCCGTCCTACTGATCACAAAAGACACAGAGCACTTCACGGATTATACCGCTCATTATTAAATAATATGGTAGTTGGTGTAACTCAAGGTTTCCAAAAGAAACAAGAGTTAGTGGGTGTTGGTTTTAAAGCTACTAACGAGGGTAATATCTTAGATTTAATTCTTGGTTACTCACATCATATATATTTCGAAGTTCCAAAAGAAATTTCGGTAAAAACAGAAACTGAAAAAGGTAAAAACCCAATCATTACCTTAGAAAGTGCAGACAAACAATTGATTGGTCAAGTTGCTGCTAAAATACGCTCGCTTCGTGCTCCTGAACCATACAAAGGCAAAGGTATAAAATTTGTGGGTGAAGTTCTTAGAAGAAAAGCAGGTAAAACAGCATCAAAATAATTATAAGTCATGGCAACAAAAAAAGAATTACGCAGAACAAGAATTAAGAGAGGTATTCGTGGCCGCATAAAAGGTACTGATAATAGACCACGTTTAACTGTATTTCGTAGCAATAAAGCTATATACGCTCAATTAATTAATGATATAGATGGTAAAACGATTGTTTCAGCATCATCTAGAAATATTAAAGAAAAAATAACTAAAGTAGAATCATCGGTTGCAGTAGGTAAAGAAATTGCTGAGAAAGCAATTGCTGCCGGAATTAAACAAGTTGTTTTTGATAGAAACGGATATCTATACCACGGCAGAATTAAAAGTTTAGCTGATGGCGCAAGAGAAGGAGGATTAGAGTTTTAATTTTGTTTTATGAAACTTGTTTCTTCTTGTAAGAGACAGAAACAAATTCAATAATAAAAAATATTATGTCAACAGAAAATATTAAAAGAGTAAAATCGAGCGATATAGAATTAAAAGAACGTGTTGTTGCAATTAACCGTGTAGCTAAGGTTACAAAAGGTGGTCGTACTTTTAGTTTCTCAGCTTTAGTAGTGGTAGGAGATGGTAATGGTGTAATTGGTTACGGATTAGGTAAAGCTAATGAGGTAACTGACTCAATTACTAAAGGTGTTGAAGATGCTAAAAAGAATTTAATGAAAGTGCCGGTAATGAAAGGAACTATTCCTCACGAGCAAATTGGTAAATTTGGTGGAGGAAGAGTATTTTTAAAACCTGCTGCACATGGAACAGGAGTAATTGCAGGTGGTGCTATGCGTGCGGTGTTGGAAAGTGCTGGTGTAACAGATGTGTTAGCTAAATCAAAAGGTTCTTCAAATCCTCATAATGTGGTAAAAGCAACTGTAAATGCATTATTAAATATGCGTGATGCTTATACCATTGCAAATACTAGAGGTTTATCATTAAAAAGTGTATTTAACGGAGGAGAATAATACAATGGCTAAAGTAAAAATTACATACGTAAAAAGTATCATTGACCGCCCTGAAGGACAAAAGCGCACTATAAAAGCACTTGGTTTTTCAAAGTTAAACCAATCACGCGAGGTTGAAGGCACACCCGCTGTATTAGGTATGATCAATAAAGTTGCTCATTTATTAAAAGTTGAAAACGTTTAAAAGTAAATAAACAATGAATTTACATAGTTTAAAACCAGCAGCAGGTTCTGTTCACAAAGAAGGAAAAAGAATAGGTAGAGGTGAAGGTAGTGGAAAAGGTGGCACGGCTGCACGTGGTAATAAAGGAGCTGGTTCACGTAGTGGTACTAGCACAAAGCGTGGTTTTGAAGGTGGTCAAATGCCTTTATACAGACGCTTACCAAAAGTTGGATTCAAAAATTTAAATAGAGTTGAATATGTAGGTATTAACCTAGATAGATTGCAATTGTTAGTGGATGGTAAAAACTTGAAAACTATCGATTTCGAAACTTTGGTAAATAATGGTGTTGTTGGTAAAAATGAATTAGTTAAAATACTTGGAAGAGGTGAACTAAAATCAGCTGTAGAAGTTAAAGCTCATGCATTTTCTGCATCTGCAATAAAAGCTATCGAAGCTATTGGTGGTTCAGCTGTAAAAATGTAACGAATGAAAAAACTACTTGATACATTAAAAAATATCTGGAAAATAGATGACTTAAGATATAAGCTTCAAATAACTTTTTGGTTGTTGTTAGTTTATAGAATTGGAAGTTATGTAACGTTACCAGGCATAGATCCAAACTTACTTGACACGAAACAAGCCGATGGTGGTTTGTTTGGTATTATCAACATGTTTGCGGGAGGAGCTTTTGGTCGTGCATCTATTTTTGCATTGGGTATTATGCCTTATATTTCGGCATCAATTGTTGTTCAGTTGTTATCATTAGCTTTACCTTCGTTCCAACGCCTTCAGAAAGAAGGAGAGGATGGAAGAAGAAAAATTAACCAAATTACTAGATACTTAACTATTGCTATTACTTTAGTTCAATCATATGGTTTCTTGATTAATTTAAAAAATACAAATCCTCAGGCTATTATGTCAATAGCTCATCCTGAACTTTTATCGGACTTTATGTTTACATTGAGTTCAATGATTATACTGACTGCCAGTACCATGTTTGTAATGTGGTTAGGTGAAAGAATAACTGATAAAGGTATTGGTAACGGTATTTCTTTAATCATTATGATTGGAATTATAGCTCGCTTACCACTTTCGTTCTGGGAAGAGTTTAACTTTAAACTTACTACCGGTGGTGGTGGATTAGTAATATTCGTAGTAGAGTTAGCAGCTTTATTTGCTGTAGTTCTATTAACTATATTATTAGTACAAGGTACCAGAAGAATTCCTGTACAATATGCAAAACGTATTGTTGGTAACAGACAATATGGAGGAGTTCGCCAATACATACCTTTAAAAATTAACGCTGCAGGTGTAATGCCAATTATATTCGCACAAGCATTAATGTTTGTACCAGGTTATGCAGCTCAGTTTGTTTCTAATATTGAAGCAAATAGTTTCTTAGCTTCATTTGCTAATCCATTATCATTTGCTTACAATTTTACGTTTGGTTTATTAATAGTATTGTTTACTTATTTCTACACTGCTATTTCAGTAAATGCAAATCAAATTGCTGATGATATGAAACGTAACAATGGTTTTATACCGGGTGTTAAACCGGGTAAATCAACTGCTGATTTTATTGACAATGTAATGAGTAGAATTACGTTACCGGGAGCTATATTCTTAGCTATAGTAGCTGTTTTACCTTCATTTGCAGGTGCATTTAACATCAACAGCCAGTTTGCACAGTTTTATGGTGGAACATCATTGTTAATTCTAGTAGGTGTTGTTTTAGACACTTTACAACAAATAGAAAGTCATTTATTAATGCGTCAATATGATGGATTAATGAAAAACGGAAAAATAAAAGGACGTAGCGGAAATACATCAGCAGCATAATAAATGTTGATAAATTGAAATAATCAATTATTTTTGCAACCCTTTAAAAAAATATGTCGAAGCAAGCGTTAATAAAACAAGATGGAATTATTACAGAAGCATTAAGTAATGCTATGTTTAGAGTTCAACTTGAAAATGGTCATGAAATCATTGCACATATTTCAGGTAAAATGAGAATGCATTACATTAAAATTTTACCAGGAGATAAAATTTCTGTAGAAATGAGTCCATATGATTTGACTAAAGGAAGAATAATTTATAGGTACAAGTAAACACATATATAAACCGAAGAAATGAAAGTAAGAGCTTCAGTAAAAAAGCGCAGTGAAGACTGCATAATTGTGAAACGTAAAGGTAGGGTTTACGTAATTAACAAAAAGAACCCAAAGTTTAAACAACGTCAAGGATAATAATATAATATGGCTCGTATATCAGGTATAGATTTACCAAGAAATAAAAGAGGTGAAATAGGTTTAACCTATATTTACGGAATTGGACGTACAACTGCTGTTCAAATTCTAACATCTAATGGAATTGATGTAAACAAAAAAGTTAGTGAGTGGAATGATGATGAGTTGAACGCCATTCGTAAACATATTACAGAAAACATTACTGTAGAAGGAGATTTACGCTCTGAAAAACAGTTAAATATCAAACGTTTGTTAGATATTGGTTGTTACCGTGGTTTACGTCATCGTAAAGGACTACCAGTTCGTGGTCAAAGAACTAAAACGAATTCACGTACTCGTAAGGGTAAACGTAAAACAGTAGCAGGTAAAAAGAAAGTTACTAAGTAATAAATAGCATAAAATAGAAAAAATGGCTACAAATTCAGGTAAAAAAGTAAACAAGAAGAGAGTTGTTGCAATTGACTCTCATGGTCAAGCGCACATTAAAGCTTCTTTCAACAATATTATAATCTCTATTACTAACGCTACAGGCCAAGTTGTTTCTTGGGGTTCAGCTGGTAAAATGGGTTTTAGAGGTTCAAAGAAAAATACTCCTTATGCAGCGCAAACAGCAGCTTCGGAATGTGCGAAGGTTGCAGTTGATGCAGGAATGAAAAAAGTTGACGTATTTGTAAAAGGTCCGGGAAGCGGAAGAGAAAGTGCTATTCGTACTTTACAATCTGCTGGTTTGGAGGTTTTATCTATCAAAGATATTACTCCACTACCACACAATGGATGTCGTCCTCCAAAAAGCAGAAGAGTATAATCATTAATTAAGAAAGTTTAGAAAATGGCAAGATATATAGGTCCAAAAACCAAAATAGCAAGACGCTTTAAAGATCCAATTTTTGGCGATGATAAATATTACGAAAAACGTAGTAATATTCCTCCGGGACAACACGGTAACGCTAGAAGAAGAACAAAACAAACAGAATATGCTATCCAGTTAGGTGAAAAGCAAAAAGCTAAATTTACCTACGGTGTTTTAGAACGTCAGTTCTACAAAATATTTGAAGAAGCTGTTAGAAGAAAAGGTGTTACAGGTGAGAATTTGATTAAATTTTTAGAGGCTCGCTTAGATAATACTGTTTACCGTTTAGGTTTAGCAGGAACAAGAGCAGCAGCTCGTCAATTAGTTGGCCACCGTCACGTAACTGTAAATGGAAAAGTAGTTAATATTTCTTCTTATACTTTACGTCCAGGTGATGTTGTAGGTGTTAGAGAAAAATCAAAATCGTTGGAGTCAATTAATGATAATTTAGCTACCAGCAATGCTAAAAAATTCAATTGGTTAACTTGGGATGCTGTAACTATGAGCGGAACGTTTATTTCTTTACCGGAGCGTGATCAAGTTCCTGAAAATATAAAAGAACAGTTAATTGTAGAGTTGTACTCTAAATAATAAATAATTAAAACAAATATTATAAATGGCAATACTTGCTTTTCAAAAGCCCGATAAGGTTATCATGCATAAAGATACTGACTTTTTTGGTCAGTTCGAATTCCGCCCTTTGGAAAAAGGTTATGGAGTGACTATTGGTAACTCATTAAGAAGAATCCTTTTATCATCGTTAGAAGGCTACGCCATAACTTCAGTAAAAATAACTGGTGTTGATCATGAGTTTTCTACCATTAAAGGTGTTATTGAAGATGTAACTGAACTTGTTTTAAATTTGAAACAAGTACGTTTTAAACGCACCATGGATGGTGTTGATAACGAAAAGATATACATTAACATTAAAGGACAAGAACAATTTAATGCGGGTGATATTGCTAAACATACCAACGCTTATAAAATCTTAAATCCAGAGTTAGTTATTTGCAACATGGAAAGTTCAGTTCATTTAGAAATTGAACTAGTTGTAGAAAAAGGACGTGGTTATTTACCGGCTGATGAGAATCGTTCTAAAGATTCAGTTGTTGGTGTAATACCTATTGATGCGATTTTTACGCCAATCAAAAACGTTAAATATTCTGTAGAAGATTACCGTGTTGAGCAAAAAACCGATTATGAAAAGTTAACCATTGAAATTAACACTGATGGTTCTATTCATCCTGAAGAGGCTTTGAAAGAAGCTGCTAAAATATTAATTCAACATTTTATGTTATTCAGTGATGAGTTAATTACTTTAGATACTCAGGTAAAAGAAATTCCACAAGAAGTTGATGAAAACTTATTGCACGTTCGTAAGATTTTAAAAACACCTTTATCGGATTTAGATTTATCAGTTAGAGCATACAATTGCTTAAAAGCTGCTGATATTAAATCTTTATCAGAATTAGTTAGCTATGATATTGCAGATTTATTGAAATTCAGAAATTTCGGTAAAAAATCTTTATCAGAGTTAGAAGAACTTGTTCGCGACAAAGGTTTAACATTTGGAATGGATGTTGCAAAATTTAAATTAAATGAAGACTAGTCGTAGTTGTTTAAACTACGTAATAAAGAAATAAGAAAATGAGACACGGAAACAAACTTAATCACTTAGGTAGAACTGCAACTCACAGAAAGGCTATGATGGCTAATATGGCTTCATCGCTAATTATGCATAAGAGAATAACAACTACTTTGGCAAAAGCAAAAGCATTGCGTACATATGCAGAGCCTTTAATAACAAAATCGAAAGATGATACAACACATAGCCGCAGAACAGTATTTGCTTACTTAAAGCAAGCTGAAGCGGTAAAAGAATTATTTGGTGTTGTGGCTCCTAAAATTGCTGACAGACCGGGTGGATATACCAGAGTTTTAAAATTAATGAACCGTCAAGGTGATAACGCTGAAATGGCAATTATTGAGTTAGTTGATTTCAATGAAGCAATGTTATCGTTAAAAACGGCTAAAACAGCTGCCAAGAAAACAAGACGTGGTAAAGTTAAAAAGGAGGAAACTTCTTCAACTACACCGACTGAAACTGCTGAATAAAATTTACTTAAAACCCTTACTTATTAAAAGTAAGGGTTTTTTTATGTGAATAACCGTTTTTAAATTCTAATTTAATAATCTTTGTAAAATTTTTAATGGGTAAAATTAAATGTTTGGTTTTCCCTATATGCTTCCCTACATTGCATTTTTAATTACTCTATGCAGCATATCATCCTTGTTTTTATAACTTCGTTTATTGGCGTGTTATTTGGATTACCATCGGTAATAACAGTCGCAAAACTTAAAGGACTATTTGACTCTCATAATGATAGAAAGCTTCATAAGAATAAAATTCCCCGTTTAGGTGGAGTTGCCATATTCACGGCTTTCAGCGTAGCTTCTTGTTTGTGGTGTGATCCGTCTTTACCAAGACTTCAATATCTTTCTGCAGGACTTATTATATTATTCTTTGCTGGTTTGAAAGATGATATTATTATTCTTTCTCCCATTAATAAATTACTGGTACAAATATTTGTAGCTTGTTTGGTATGTATACCTGAAGGCATTAGAATAACTAATTTTCATGGCTTATTTGGCTTGCACGAGTTATCAATTTATTCGAGTGTATTGTTAAGTATTTTTACCCTTATTGTAATTACCAATGCTTTTAACTTAATAGATGGTGTGGATGGTTTAGCGGGTGGTTTGGGTTTTATTATTTCATTAAGCTATGCTTTGTGGTTTTACTTTACTGGCGATTTAGGATGGGCTTCATTAAGCTTTGCGTTGGCGGGCGCTTTATTTGGCTTTTTGTTTTTTAATTTTTCGCCTGCAAAAATATTTATGGGCGATGCTGGTTCCTTAACTATAGGGTTTCTGATATCTATATTTTCTATTAAATTCATTGAATCAGGTTTGGTGAACAGAAGTACCGATTTAACTATTTCAACGGCTCCCGCAATAGCTATTGCCATTTTAATTGTTCCTTTGTACGATACACTGCGTGTTTTCCTGGTAAGGGCATTCAAAAAACAATCTCCATTCAAAGCGGATAGAAACCATATTCACCATTGGTTATTGAAAATAGGATTAAGCCACAGAGAGGTTTGTTATGCTTTATATGCAACCAATGTGTTGTTTATTACTGTTGCTTATTTATTGCGTAATACTGAAATATTGATTTTAACCGGTATTGTTATTAGCTTAGCTATTATATTAGGTCAACTGCCTATATACATTTATCAGCATAAAATTGCTGATATTGATGCCGACAATCAGGATATTGAAATGGAAATTGAAGAGTTATTAAATAAAAAGAACTAATTAAAGTTTAGTCTTCATTTTTATTTACATACACTGTTTGCGTTGGATATGCAAACTGACAATCATTGCTTTCAACCACTTTCATAATAGCTATATTTATATCTTCTCTTACTGCAACCATGTCTTCGTATTTGTTAGTACGTACAAAGTAAATTACTAATATTACCAATGAACTTGTATCAAAGTCGGTGAAGTTTACTGTAATGTCAGGACTGGTATGTGGGTGTTGCTCTATTATTTGTTTTATCTGACTAATAATATTAAGAATGGAATCGGACTTACTTTTATAGGTTAGGTTAAGCGTAAACTTAACGCGTCTTTCTGTACTTTGCGATATATTGTTTAAAGTAGAATCGACCATTTTTTTGTTTGGAACGGTTACCAAAGTTTTATCTAAGGTTCTTACGCGGGTTGTTCTAAACCCAACTCTTTCCACTATTCCTTTTACATCGGAAATTTCAATTTGATCGCCTGCTTTAAAAGGTTTATCTAAATAAATAATAAAAGATCCAAAAAGATTTGCAATGGTATCCTGTGCAGCTAATGCTATGGCTAAACCTCCAATTCCTAAACTGGCAATTAAAGCTGTTATGTTTACCTCAAAGGCTAATCGCAACATGATGAAAAAAGCTAATATAACAACAGTAATTTTGCCCAGTTCTTTCATAAACCGTATTAAATCAATGTTTGATTTATCGCTATCATCTTCTATGAATACGTAAGCCATAAAATCGGCTGATTTGAGCAATAGTTTTGCAATTACTATAATGAGAGCTATTTCAAAAACAGCTTCTATAATCCATCTGATACCGAAATGTTCAATGGCATCAAAATTCCAGCTTATAGGAAAGTTTAACCGGTTAAAAGCGGTGTATAAAATAATTAGTGATAATAGCTGTTCAATGGGCTTTCTAAATAGCTCTAAGAATTTATCGTAATACCTATTTTGGGAAATACTTTTAAAAATACGGAAGGTTTGTTTGCTGATTAATGTAGCAAATAATCGTTTTAGTAGAAAGCCTACCAGTATAATGGATAAGCATATGAGATACTCTCGTAATGGGTTTTCTAAAAAGGTATTATTAAGTACTTCCATATTTTAAATTGTTTATTGTTTAAAAGGCCGGGAAACGAATATTTCCCAGCCTTTTATTGTGTATTATTTAACTAAGTTTACCAAGGCCATTTCTAATCCTTTTTTTAGTAAACCATTGTGTTTAGGATTGAATTGGTGCAAACGCATTAATGCTTGCCAGATAATTTTTGAAGCATCTTTAAAAATAGCTTCATCACTTAGGTCAACTTCATTATTACTTTGGCAATAAGCAAAAACCCTTGCCATACCACAATTGGCAATAAAGTCAGGAATAATAGCTACCTGATCGTCTGTGTAATTTGCAATCGGACCCATGAATATTTCTTCATCGGCAAAAGGAACGTTGGCACCACAACTTATTACTTCTAAATCATTTAAAGCCATTCTATCAATTTGTTCTTTGGTAACAAGTCTTGATGCAGCAGCCGGTACAAATATTTCAGCACCTAAATCCCAAATTTTAGCATTTACTTCTTCGTAGCTTAGCATATCAGGATGTACTAAGGTGTTTCCTTGTTTATTTAAGAAAAGGTCTTTTATTTCTTCTTTGGTAAAGCCTGTGTTTTTTATTAAACCACCATTGCGGTCAATAATTCCCACTATCATTACACCATATAAACTTAGGTAATAGGCAGCAGCAGCTCCTACATTTCCCCAACCTTGAATAATGGCACGTTTCATAGTAATGTTACCACCCCAAATACCATAGTAATGGCGTACTCCTTCAGCTACTCCAAAACCTGTAATCATATCGGCTGTAACTAAGTTGTTATCGGCAGTTGGTACAAAACGTAAATCGGTTAATTTTTTTGACACACCTTCACGTAAATTATCAATACGTTTTTGTTTGTCTGCTGCATTTAATTTAAAATGGCCATTTACAGTTCCTTCTTGCGGATGTAATAAGCCTAACTTTTCAGTAATTGGAATTACTTCATGAATTTCATCTACGTTTAAGTCACCACCTGTACCATAGTAAGTTTTTAGTAAAGGCATAACTGCGGTGTACCAACGCTCTAAAACACCTTTTTTACGTGGATCTGTAGGGTCAAAGTTGATACCTGATTTTGCACCTCCGATGGGAGGGCCCGCAACGGTAAATTTTATTTCCATTGTTTTAGCCAATGAAGTTACCTCATGCTTGTTTAAACCTTTACGCATGCGTGTTCCTCCGCCTGCTGAGCCTCCTTTTAAAGAGTTGATTACTACCCAGCCCTCGGCTTCAGTTTCACTATCTTTCCACTCGAAAACAATTTCTGGTTGTTTGTCTTCGTACTTCTTAATTAGTTTTTGTAATTGCATATTTGTTTTGTTATGGTTAACCTACAAGTTGAGTTAACTAAATTATTGTATTGAAATTTCCATGTAGTGCTCCGCCTATACTATCGCGGCTGGCACCTGTTACACTGCTTAAAATATTGTTTTCGTTTCGTAAGCGTAATATGCCTAAGAAAGCAAAAATTAAAGCCTCTTTATAATTCACTAAAGTAGCTTCAGGAATTACAATCTGGCAGCTTGTTTTCTTTTGTAAAGTTTCTATTAAGAAGGTGTTGAAAGCACCACCTCCGGTTACTAATATTTTTTGTATGTTGTAATGGTTTAAAACATCAGCTATTTGTGTAGCTATATGTTCCACGAGCGTAGCCATTTTTTCTGGTTCGCTGGTATCTAAATAGTTTTTTACAATGGGCCAAAAGGAAGTGTTAATCCATTCTCTACCCAATGATTTGGCTCCTTTTTTCTGGTAAAAAGGAATTTCGTTTAGCTCCGATAAAAGTTCTGTATCAACTTCAGCGCTGGCGGCTATTTTACCTCCATCATCAAAAGGAAGTTTTAACCAGCGGGCTACGCGGTTTAAAACGATATTACACGGTGAAATATCAAAAGCGGTAATGCCTTGCTGACTGTTAAAGCTTATATTGGAAATGCCACCCAGATTCAGGCAGGCATCGTATTCTGTAAATAGAAATTTATCGCCAATGGGAACCAATGGTGCTCCCTGCCCCCCAAGCATAACATCTATATTTCTAAAATTGGTTACAACGGGCAAGCCACTTTCAGCATTTAGTCCTGCACCACAACCTATTTGTGCAGTAAAACCTTGTTCCGGCTGGTGAAAAATAGTATGGCCATGTGAGGCTACAAAATCGACAGTTAGTTTATATTCCTGAACAAATTTTTTGACCAATTGACCTAAATAACGACCGTAAAAAGCATCGGTTTTTGGATAAATTTCAATAGGTTGTTTGTAAAGTTGCGAAAGCCTGACTCTCCATTTTTCATCATAGGGAATTGTTTGCGCAGCTACAATTTTATACTCCCAAGTGGTATTAACTAACTCAAACTCGCAGTACGCTAAATCAACACCATCCATAGATGAGCCACTCATAACGCCAATAACTCGGTATTTGTTCATTTTGATTTTGAAAAAATAGTGCGCGAATATATCATAAATAATATTGCCTGATGCGCTTTTTTGCTATTTTATATGAGCGGGAAATATGATTTTAACCTATTTAACAGGAAAGGGAAATAAATACATTTTTTTATGGTTTTTGCCTGAACTTTCAGAATGGCTTATTTTAAACTAAACATAAAGCCTATGCCATGGTAATTAATAATTTCTATATTGTTATCGTGGGCTAAATATTTTCGGAGTCTGGAAATAAATACATCCATGCTTCGGCCTGCAAAATAATCATCACTTCCCCATATTTGTTTTAAAATATCCTCTCGTTTCACCATTTTGTTTTTGCTTTCGCACAATAACTTTAATAGATTAGCTTCTTTTTGAGTTAAACGCTTTAATGCCTTTTCGTGTGTTAATTCAAGGTTTGGATAATTAAACTGGTAAGAACATAAATTGTAAATACTGGCCACTGATTCTTTGCCCGTACGTTTTAAAAACACTTTTATTCTTAATACTAATTCTTCCATGTTAAAAGGTTTTACCATATAATCATCGGCACCTATTTGAAAACCTTTTATTTTATCTTCTTTCATGCTTTTGGCGGTTAAAAAAATAATGGGTATTTCTTTGTTTATCTGTCGTACTTTTTCTGTTAATGTAAATCCATCTTGTTTGGGTAGCATTACATCAAATACGCAAATATCGAAGTTGGTTTTTTCGAAAGCTGTCCAAGCCAGTTCTCCATCTTCGCATAAGTGCACATCAAAATCATGTTGCACCAAATTGTCTTTTATTACAAAGCCTAAATTAACATCATCTTCTACTAGTAAAATTTTTGTTTTCATGTAAATTTATGCAATGGGTAAGTTTACAATAAATGTGGTTCCTTTATTTAATTCGCTGCTCACGGTAATATTCCCTTTATGGGCTTTGGCAATTAATATAGCATAGTTTAAGCCTATACCAAATCCTTTTGTATTGTGTATATTACCTGTTGGCACTCTATAAAATTTATCGAATATTTTTTTCTGGTTTTCTTTTGATATACCAAAACCATCATCGGTAAAATGGATGCTGATAGCAAGAGGTGTTTTATACAAAATATTTATGTTTATAGTGAGGTCTGTGGCACTATATTTAATGGAGTTGTCTATAATATTTGAAATCATATTGCCTATATGCAATTTGTCGGCAACAATGGATTGATGGGTAGTTTCGGGTGTGAAATGCAATTGTATATTTTTATGGGTATTGTTATGAATTAACTGGGTTGATATTTTTTGTATCATTTCATGCAGGTCAAACTTTTCTAAATTAAGCTTGAGTTTACTTTCTGATTCAGCAATGGATAAAACACGCTCTATATGATTTTTTAGTTTGGACGCTTCGTCAATAATAATGGTTGAATAATTTAATAAACGTTGCGGACTATCTAATATTTGCGGATCTTTTAAGGTTTGTGCTGATATGCTTATCGTAGTGAGTGGTGTCCTTATTTCATGTGCCATGTTATTGATAAAATCGCGCTGGATTTCTGATAAGCGTTTTTGCTTCAATATGACAAACAAGCTGTAGCTAAAGAAAATAACAATGATTAAGATAATGGCTGATGAATATAACCAAAGCGCCATTTGCCCGACTATGCCTATTGTTTTATGTGGAAAGTAAACGGTAAAATAATAGTTATCGGCTTTCCATTGCGGCCAATTGGTTTTATCTACCGGTGCATCATTTCCTTCACCATCTACATAACCACCATACATTATTTTTTTATTGGAACAGTCGTAAATGCTGTATTCAAAACCTTGTTTTATATTGAATTTTTTAAGCTCGGTTTGTAAGTAGTGCTCCAATACTTCTGCATTAATCTGGTCGTTAACCATTACTGCATAATAGTTGGGCTTTAATTGTTTAACAGGGTCAACCGGAATGTTGGTTATGTTATTGTATTTTAAAATACCTTTTACTACTTCTTTTAAAGCAATGTTTACATTGGTGTCAAACTCTTGTTCATTGTTTTCATATGCTTTGCTAAACCAATATATCTGTATAACTACTATACCCATTATGGAGGTAAGTGCCAGTAATAAAAATATACTTAAGGTTCTTCTTTTCATTAATAAAAAGGGGGCTATTGAACAAATGTATATTTTTATTCAGTGCATTTAGAATTTGTTAAGATAATTAACAAATCATTAGGAAATATTCGCTACCCGTTAACAAAATGTATGCAATGGAAGCAACACATTTGTATCGTAATAAAAAACGAAACAATGAAAAAATTAATCTTAGCAGCAAGTGCTGCCGTGTTATTAAGTGGTATGCTTAATGCACAAAAACCAAATTTAACTACTGTAGCCATGGCTACAAGTCAACCAGCAAAAACTGCCGTATGTACCTGGGAAAAAATAACACACAATTTTGGTGGTATTGTACAAGGTAAACCGGTATCGGTTGTTTTTACTTTTACCAATACAGGTAATTCTCCTTTAATTATTGCCAGTGTTAATCCTTCGTGTGGATGTACTACTGAAGATTTTAGCAAGGAAAGCATTGCACCCGGTAAAAAAGGTTTTGTAAAGTTAACTTACAATGCAGCCGCAGTAGGTAGCTTTACCAAAACCACTACAGTAACTACCAATTCTGAGCCTAACAACTTTACTTTAACATTTAAAGGCGAAGTATTGGCCGCTGCTGCTCCGGAAGAGACTAAGTGAAATTTAATGAAATTGGTTTGTAAAAGATTTGATTGCTCCTAGGAGTGGTCAAATCTTTTTTGTTTCAGGGTAAAGTAAAATACTTGTGTTTTAGTAGATTTACTAGTGATTTTACCATTCGATATAACTCATAAAAATATTTAAATTGCGGCACTATAAAACATTTTTGTTTTAAACGTATTCAAGTATATAAAAGAAATTTACAGTGCCATATCCACAATCAATAGAACTTAAATTAGAGTTTAACCAAATAAAAGAATTAGTTGCCAAAAAATGTGTATCAACCTTAGGGCAGGGTTACATTGATAAAATACGATTTAACAATAAGTTTGATATTGTAGAACGTATGCTTTGGCAGGTAAATGAATTTAAAAATTTACTACAAACTGATACGCCTTTTCCGGCAGACCATTATTTTGATGTATTGCCTTATTTTAACAAGGCTAAAATTGAAGGTATGTGGTTGGCCGAAGATGAGCTCCATAAATTAAAGCTGGCTATTCAGTCGTTTTTGCAAATAGCTAAATATTTCAGAGACAGACCCGAAAAATACAAGCACCTGGAGGCTTTATTGGAAGGGTTGATGTATAATGATTTAATAGTAAGACGCATTGATAGGATTATAGACAATGAAGGTTTGTTGCGACCTAATGCTTCGCCTGAACTGGCTAAGATATCGGATAAAATTAACGAGAAGGAAAAAGAAGTAAGAAGGCGTATTCAATCTATTTATGATAAAGCTGTAAAGAATGATTATGCGGCTGCTGATTTGGAAATAACAGTACGCGATGGGCGTTTGGTAATTCCTGTACTGGCTGACCATAAAAGACATGTACAAGGTTTTGTGCACGATGAAAGTAATACGGGCCAAACGGTATATATAGAGCCAACAGAATGTTTTGAAATGAACAATTTAATACGTGAATTACAGTTGGCTTATCGCAGGGAACGTGAAAGAATATTATTGGAAATTACTGACCAGGTAAGGCCTGAAATTCCGGAGTTGGAAAGAAATATACAGCGCATGGGCTTGTTTGATTTTATAAGAGCCAAAGCTTTGTTGGCAATTGATTTAAATGCCAGTTTACCGGCATTAAGCAAACATGCTGTTGTTAATTTACGTACGGCTTATCATCCTTTATTAAAGCTTAATCACGAAAAAAATAAACAAACTATTGTTCCTTTAACTATTCAGTTGGAAGGAGAAAACAGGATAGCTGTTATATCGGGCCCTAATGCCGGAGGTAAATCAGTATGTTTAAAAACAGTAGGTTTATTGCAGTACATGTTGCAATGCGGACTTTTGGTATCGGCTAGCGCTGATAGCGAAATGGGTATTTTTAAAGATGTAATGGTTGATATTGGCGATGAACAAAGTATAGAAAACGATTTAAGTACATACAGTAGTCATTTACTACGGATGAAATACTTTACTGATTTTGCTGATGGTAAAACTTTGTTTTTAATTGATGAATTTGGTATGGGAACCGATCCTCAATTTGGTGGCCCATTAGCCGAGGCTATATTGAATCATATTAACCGTAAAAATAGTTTTGGTGTAGTAACCACCCACTTTAGTAACTTAAAAAACTTTGCCAATAATACCAAAGGTTTAATCAATGCAAGTATGCTTTTTGATAATGAAAAAATGCAACCATTGTATTTGCTTGAAATGGGTAAACCCGGTAGTAGTTATGCGTTTGAAATAGCCACTAAAACAGGTCTTGCACAAAGTATTATTAACTATGCAAAGGATAGAGTAGGCGTAAAACAAAAACGTGTGGATGATTTATTGATTGAAGTAGAGAAAGAACAAAAACATGTATTAGAACTACGACAACGTTTTGCGGAGAAAGAAGCAAAAGCGAATACGCTAATGGAGCAATACACGCAGCTGAAAGCTGACATGGAAGCCAATAAAAAGGTATTGATAAAACAAGCCAAGCAAGAAGCATTGGCCATTATTACGGAAGCCAATAGTAAAGTAGAAGCTGCTATACGAGAGGTAAAACAAAACCAGGCTGATGCGGAAACACAACGCAAAGCAAGAACAGAGATAAAGGAACAGATAGCACAGTTGAGCCAGGATGTGAAGGAAGCCGAGATTGAGCAAAATGAAAAACCAAAGGTATTGAACGATGCATTGAAAGTGGGTTCATTTGTAATTGTAGAAGGGCAACAAAGTATTGGCGAAGTGTTAGCTATCAATAAAAATAAAGTAACGGTAGCTTTTGGTGATTTGCGTACCATGGTTGATGTGAAAAAACTGCAGGTAGTAGCTAAATCAAAAGCTGTTAGTCAAATGAAAGCGGGTAGCCAGGGAATTAACTTAAACGATAAAATGAAGGACTTTAACCCGGAGCTGAACCTGATAGGAACTCGCGGTGATGAAGCCATGAAACGTTTGCAACAATATATTGACGATGCTTATTTGTTAGGCTTTAAACAAGTGCGTATTGTACATGGAAAAGGTTATGGCGTATTGCGCAAGTTGGTGAGGGAAACACTAAACAACAGCCCTTTGGTTTCATCTATTCAAAACGAACATATTGAAATGGGTGGCGATGGAGCCAGTATCATTAACCTAAAAGTGAACTAAGCAGCATATTATCTACTGCTTTCTTTTCCTTCGTCCAATTGGTTTTTAAATGGATTGTGTTTAAAAGGATAAACCAATTGCTTGGTATAACCTTTTGGAAACTGGGCTTCATCTAAGCCAGTTCCTTTAGGCCAAACCTTATCAGGTAAATAGTAAGTGCCAAATATTTTATCAATAAAAGGAAAGAATACTGCAAAGTTTTTTCCGTAGTGTTCCTTTTCAATACAGTGGTGCCAATGGTGGTATTGAGGTGTAGTAATTAAATACTTCAAAAAGCCAATATTGATTTTTGTATTGGCATGTATAAATACCGCATGAATGGCTATAACAAAAATATAAATATTGAAAATAATAGGAGAGAAGCCACAAACATACAATGGAATAAAAGTAATGGAACGGGTAAAGAAAATATCAATAAAATGAGTACGTGAGCCAGCTAACCAATCCATGGATTGTGTAGAGTGATGGACTGCATGAAAACGCCATAAATAATGATGCGAATGAAAAAAACGGTGCGCCCAGTATTGGAATAAATCAGTTACAAAAAAGGCTAAAAACAACTCGACAACAAATGGCAGTTGTTGAATCCATAATTGAAAAGAGGCTAAGTTTAAAGAACCAAAAAATAAAACGGCAGGTTGTTGGGTAATAACTCCAAAAAACTGAATACATAAATGGCTAATGGTAAAATAAATCAAATCAGTTCGCCATTCTTTATGGAACCTGTCCTGCTCTTCTCGTTTAGGAAAAACCATTTCAATAGGAATAAAAATAATAGCCATTAACAATAAATCAAGTAACAACCAATCCAAGCCTAAGTGCCAGTTTGCTTTTTCAACAGCTCGTCCCTGTACATCAAAACCACCAATGACAACGGTAATACAAGCTATAAAGATACCAACAATACCCCTGGTTCTTTTGCTACTTAACAATACATTGCTTAATCCGAAAATAAACGATAGAATAATGACAGCTGTTAGCAACCATTTCATTGATTTGGCAGTATAAACTTCTCTAAACTCAGGTGTAGTAAATACTTCAGGAAAGTAAAAGCAGATAACGCCACCTAAAGCTAACAGACTGAGGAAAATGGATAAATAGCCACTGACTATTCCTTTACCTATAGCATAGCGTTGAACAAACGAATTGATTGCAGACATATATTACATATTTTAAAGCAATGTAATAAATCTATAAACAATCAAAAACAGTAAAGCAGGTATTTTTATTTTGGCTCTTTAACTTTTGCTTTTTGCCCTACCAGGTAAACACCTAAAATAGTTAAAAGCATAGCCAGTAAAGTTTCTGTATTTATAATTTCATTCAAGAATAAATAACCCAATAAAACAGCCACTATGGTATTGAAGTAAGCGTAGGTAGCAACCAATGCAGCAGGTAATGCCTGCAGTATATACATAAAGCATCCGTATGCCAATAATGAACCAAACGTTACCAAATAAATAAGGGCAATAATAGAATCCGTACTTGGGTTAAAATGCCCCCAATCGCCATTAATACTTGCAATTATAAAAAGTATAATAGAACCCGGAATCATTTGTAAGCCCGCAGTATATAAAACAGGAAATTCACTTTTACTTGATTTAGAAAAAATAGTGCCTAACGACCAACATATATTAGAAGCCATCACTGCAATTAATCCCCACAAATAAGTTTTATCTGAAAGTAAATTAATACGGTCCTTAAAAATTAAGTATTGAGCAACAAGGCATATTAGAAAACCAATCCACATTATTTTAGTTACTTTTTCCTTATAACCGAAAGCCATATTAAGCAATACTATCCATAAAGGAGTTAAAGCACTTATTAGCGCAGCCAATCCGCTATCAACCCACTGCATACCCCAACTGATTAATCCATTGCCGCCAACAAGCATCAAAATACCATTTAAGCTATATTGTTTAAACTGACTCCAGTTAGGCAAGCCTACTTTTTTAAAAACAATAAAATAACCACAAATAAGAATACCAGCTATTCCGTGCCTGAAAGCGGCTAATAAAAAAGGGGGGAAACTATACGTTTCATCGCCAGTAATACCAACCCTTATAGCTAAAAAAGTAGTTCCCCAAAAAAAGGCTACTGCTATAAAAGCTAAATACGCTTTCAGTTTAGGATGCTTAAACACTAAAATGGATAATAAGGACTAATCATAGCATAAACTATAACACCTGTTACAGTAACATATAACCAAATAGGGTAGGTGAAGCGAACCAGTTTTTTATGCTTCTCTACATTCATTTGTAAGCCCCAGTAAAACGATAACAATATTAAAGGCAGTACCGATGCTGCCAAAATAATATGACTAATAAGTATAATTAAGTACAAAGTCCTATTTGGATTATCAAGAGGAAAACTAGTTTCGTTAGCCACCCAGTGGTATGTAATATAGCTTAGTAAAAACAAGGCTGATAAAACAAAAGCAGTTAAATTAACTGCTTTATGAGCTTTAATATTTTTTTGTTTAATAAAGTACAACGAAACTAGTAACAGTATAGAACAAGTACCATTAATAAAAGCATTTAGTGTAGGTAGTAAAGTAGCCCAAACAGGTAATACACTTGGGCGGGGTAATATTTTTTGATTCAGTATAATAACGGCAATAAGCACAACTGCCGATAAAATCATAACCACATTAAATACTAATTTATCCTGTTTATTTTGGTTGGTGGTATTCATATAATAAAACTTTTAATTCATCATTTAACCTTTTCATATCATTATTGTCCAATCCATTGTAAAGGCCACGTATATGGCGGCTTTTATCAATTAACAATATTTGTTGACTATGGTCTATTGTGCTATCTTCAATGGCAACAGGTAATAAAAAGCCTTGGCCAATTTTAAACAGGTTGGCTTTATCAGTACGGCAAAAATGCCAGATAGTGCTATCCGCTTTAAACTGTTGTGCATATTTTGCTAGTACCTGTGTACTATCATTATCAGGGTCAACAGAGAAAGAAACAAACTTAACCTCGCTCCATTCTTTAGCCTTGTTATATATTTCAGCTAATTTATAATTCATAGTCGGGCAAATATCTTTACAGCTGGTAAAAAAGAAATTAGCTATTATAATATTATCCGTGAGCATACTTGAATTAAGTTCTTTGCCCATTTGGTCTGTTACGCTAAATACGGGCGCCTGATAGTAAATAGTATCTTTTATATCAATACCATTTGGTTCAACTTTTTCGCCTAAATAAGGTAAGCGTCTGAAATTTTGCTTACTGGCTTTCAATAAAAAAAAGATAGCAACTGGAATTACTAATAAACCAGTTGCTACCCAAAACGATTTTCTTTTCATTATTTGATTAAAATATTAAAACCCCTTACGAGGTTTTAAATGATGATATTATTTACCGCTAAATAAATTGAATGTATAGCCAGCTTCAGTTAAAGCCAACCATATTAAGAAGCCAACAAATAGCATTGGAGTAATAATAATCCAAACTAAAAATTTGCGTTCAAATTTCATATGCATAAATACAGATACAATGTAAAATGCTTTTACAATACCTAAAACTACAAACAAAATATTTTTGTAAATAGAGTGTGATGAAAGCAATACAAAGTATAAAACAATATCTACTAAAGTTAAGGCCAATAAAACCCAAAATGTACGCCAAATTTGGCTTTTCATATCCGCGGGTGATTCGGTGTGTTCTAAATGTTCTACGTGATCCATGATAAATTTTTTTATTATTTGATGAATAAACTCTTTTTAAAAACTAATTATATTAAATAGAAGAATGTAAATACAAACACCCAAACTAAGTCAACAAAATGCCAGTATAAACCAACTTTTTCAACCATTTCATAATGGCCTCTTTTTTCATACGTATCATTTACTACGTTTAAGTAAATAATAATATTAATAACTACTCCCGAAAG
Source organism: Bacteroidota bacterium (assembly GCA_040388375.1). Taxonomy (NCBI): domain Bacteria; kingdom Pseudomonadati; phylum Bacteroidota; species Bacteroidota bacterium. Next base: position 582,241 of record JAZKBU010000003.1, read on the forward strand.
TACGTGAGTTCCGTGAAAGCCCGTTACAATAAAAAACAAAGCAGCAAAAGCAGTTGGTCCAAACGGGTTGCTATGCAATGAAGCACCTTCACCAATAAACTGACTCCACTCCCAAGCTTGGCAACCTAAAAAGGCAGCACCACCAATAATGGTCCAAATCATATATTTTTCTACTTCTTTTTTAGCCATTCTATGTCCGGCTTCTACCGCTAATACCATAGTTACTGAACTAAAAATAAGTATAAAGGTCATTAAACTCACAAACATTAACGGTAAGTGAATACCATGTATAAAAGGAAAATGGTTAAATACCAACTCAGGTGAAGGCCAACGCTCAGTAGTAAACATACCGGCTTTTTGCATTTCTTCAGAAAAATTATGCGCTACATGCGAGAAAGGTTTAACAATTGTGTTAGGCAATGACGATGTAAAAGTAAATCGTACAAAACCATAGGCCACTAATAATGATGAAAAAGTAAACGCATCTGATAGTAAGAAAATCCACATCATTAATTTACCGTAACTAACACTGAAGGGTGATTTTCCACCTCCCCATGTTTTTTTGCTGTCGTCCGTTGTTAAAGTAGCTGTATTTGCCATTATTTTATATTTGTTTCAGTTTTAATAATTTTAATTAGCGGTTCAATAATAAAAATACAAAAAGATATATCCAAAGAATACCTACAAAATGCCAGTAAGTATTGCACATGGCAATACCTCTTAAAGCTTTTCTATGTATTTTAAATCTAAACGATTGAACCAGTATAGTTAATAAATAAATTAATCCAATAATTACGTGTAATATGTGTACGCCACTTATTACATATACAAATGAACCACTCGGATTGGCAAAGCCAAAATAAATGCCATTGTATACCATTTGTCCCCATCCCCAATACTGCATAACAGCAAAAAGAACACCCAACGCAAAAGTAATAGTCAATGCAATTTTGGTTTGTCCTATTTCATCCTTTTTTGCAGCTATATATGCCCATTGCATAAAAACACTGCTCAATACAATTACACCAGTGCTTAGCATAAACATAATAGGTAAATCAAACACTACCCATTCGCCTTCGCCCCTGCGTACTATATAAGCACTTGTAAAACCAGCAAAAAGCATTATGCTACTTACCAATAATAACCATAGCACAAACTTTTTAGGTTCTACACCTGGCTCACGCTCATCAATCATTTGTTTATTCAAAGTTTGAATCATTTAAATTTTATCAATTAAATAAAATAGTTGAACAATAGGTAGATAAACAATAGCTGCAAGCATTAGCTTTTTAGCATCAGCTAACTCACAACTTTTATATAATTTATAGGCGTAATAACTAAAGTATAAAGCTCCAAAAACAGCTACTACTGCAGCTACAATTCCCGAAATACCAAATATAGTTGGTAGTATACCAATAGGAACTAACAACAACGAAAATAATAAACACTGAAAAGCAGTTTTCTTGGTTCTTCCAGGGTTAAAAGGAAGCATTTTAAAACCAGCTTTTTTATAATCATCTTCCAATAACCAGGCTATACTCCAAAAATGAGGAAACTGCCATACAAACTGAACAGTAAATAATATAATAGCAGCTAAGTCAATTCTGTTAGTATAAGCAACCCAACCCAACATAGTAGGAAAGGCACCGGGAAAAGCACCAACAAATACCGAAATAGGCGTAATGCGTTTAAGAGGTGTATATACAAATGCATAACTTAATAACGATACCAAAGCCAAAGCACCACTTAGTTTATTTAAAAATATACCAATTAATAGAACCCCAATGAGTCCCATAATAGTAGAACTAATACCAGCTTCCATTACACTCATACGACCGGTTGAAACAGGTCTGTTTGCAGTACGAGTCATTAGTTTATCGTAATCCTTTTCTATAATTTGGTTAATACCATTGGCAGCACCAGTAACCAGTAACCCAGCAAAGCCCAGTATAAAAACTTCAAACCAATTAACTTTACCTTGGCTAGCAGTTAAATAAGTAATTACAGAGCTGAATACTACTAAGCTACTCAACCTGAACTTAATAAGTTGAGCGTAATCAGAGAACTTCAATTTCCATGAAGCTTCATAATTAATAGTAATATTATCGTTTACGTTTTTCAATTTGTTTTTTTTGTTTATTTAACTAACCAATTTGGTTTTGTTAAAAATTAATAAGCTTGTTAATATTTGCAAGCCAGCTGTTATACTTCCTATAGTTAAATGCAGCGCTGTAATTTGTTTTGGGAAACCCCAGTTAACCAATACCGCACCAGTAAAAGCTTGTGTACATAAAAGTAATATTACAGCCAAAGCACTTTTATATATCAATGAGTTTCTTTCAAACACACGTTTACACTTAATAAAAACGGCAATAGCAAGTGCTAAACTTAATACTGACCAGCTTCTATGTAACTTAAAAATAAACTCTTCAGAAAAAAACTTTGACCACTGACTTCTATAGTTTTCACCTAAAAGATTAGCAATGTGATCAACTTTTTCCCTAACCTGAGTACCACTAACTATTTGAATTAAAGTAACAGTTAAGGCTATAATGATTAAGTATTTTAAAGAACTATCTTTTTTTAACTGCGTGATATAAAATTGTTGAGATTGAGTAACCGTATATATGAGTAAAGCTACTATTAGTAAAGCTATCATCATATGTATTGTTATCATCCAAATTGCCAAATCAGACGAAACCACTTTAGCTCCAATCCAACCTTGAATGCCCACCAAAATAAAAGCAATAAAACTTAACCAAAAGGTTGAAGCCTGCGTTTTAAGATAGGGGAATGCAAATACCACCGTTAAAAAAACAAAGAACCCAATTAAAACCCCAACCAACCTATTTACATATTCAGTCCAGGTTTTAAAAGTATCAAAATCAGCAATCTGTTTACCTTGAACTGCAAATTTTGTTTTGTAATCAGTAGGAAGTTGATCAACACTAGTAGGTGGTACCCAACTACCAAAACATTTTGGCCAATCAGGGCAACCCATACCACTGCCGGTACTTCTTACCAATCCGCCTACAAAAATTAAGAAAAATATAGAAACAATGGTAGCAATACCAAAGCGTCTGAATCTATTTTCAAAATTGTTGTTAAGCATTTTTATGAATGATTTACTATCACTCTTTAAAAGAAAACACTAAACAATTGGTTTAGTGTTTTCTTGATTTTAATTATTGAGCAAATCCTAACCAACGTTTCACTAAGCTAAACATAACAACTTCTTCTTTTTGAATAGTTGGAGCAGCTTTGCGTTCTGGTATTGGAGTTACTTTAGGTTCTTGTAATGGATCAGTTTGTCCTTCGTCAGGAATGTTTTGAGGAATATAATCTTGTTCATGACCCGGTACACTGTAGTCATATGACCAACGGTATACATGAGGTATTTCACCTGGCCAGTTTCCGTGTAAGTGTTTAACAGGAGCAGTCCATTCCAATGTATTACTTTCCCAAGGATTTTGAACCGATTTTTTACCTTTAAAAATACTATAGAAGAAATTGAATAAGAATATAAACTGGGCAATACCACCTAGTATAGCTGCAAAAGTGATAAACTGGTTCATATCAACAAAAACATTGAATTGATCGTAAGCAGTATTAGCATAATATCTACGAGGTACACCAGCTAATCCCATAAAGTGCATTGGGAAAAACACACAATAAGCAGAAATAATAGTTAACCAAAAATGGATTTGACCTAAACTTTCGTTCAGCATACGGCCAAACATACGTGGGAACCAATGGTAAATACCACAAAGCATACCAAATATAGCAGCACTACCCATTACCAAATGGAAGTGAGCTACCACAAAGTAAGTATCATGTAAGTTAATGTCTAACGAAGCATTACCTAAGAAAATACCCGTTAAACCACCCGAAATAAAGAATGATACCAAACCGATTGCAAACATCATAGCCGGATTTAAACGCAAGTTACCTTGCCATAAAGTACCCAGGTAGTTAAATGTTTTTACAGCCGATGGAACCGCAATAATTAACGTTCCAAGCATAAACACCGAACCTAAAAATGGATTCATACCCGTAATAAACATGTGATGTCCCCATACGATGAAAGATAATATAGCAATAGCCATAATAGAACCAATCATCGCCCTGTAACCAAAAATAGGTTTACGAGAGTTAGTAGCAATTACCTCAGAAGTAATACCCAAAGCAGGTAATAAAATAATATATACCTCAGGGTGACCTAAGAACCAGAATAAATGTTGGAATAAAATAGGCGAACCACCAACTCTTTCAATACCACCCGCTAAGTCAGCAGGAATTTCATTCAAGTAGAAAGAAGTACCAAAACTTCTGTCAAATACCAATAATAAAGAACCTCCGAATAATACAGGGAAAGATAAAATACCTAAAATAGCAGTAAAAGTGAAAGCCCATATAGTTAAAGGCATTCTAGTCATTTTCATACCTTTGGTACGCATGTTAATTACCGTAGCTACATAGTTAATACCACCCAATAGTGATGACACAATGAAAAGAATCATTGAAACCAACCACATTGTCATACCAGTACCAGAGCCAGGAATAGCTTTAGGCAATGCCGACAATGGAGGATAAACTGTCCAACCTGCAGAAGCAGGGCCACCTTGTACAAACAATGAGCAAATTAAAACCGTTGACGACATGGCAAAAAACCAATATGAAAGCATGTTCATAAAAGGAGAAGCCATATCACGTGCACCAACCTGTAATGGAATTAATAAATTACTGAAAGTTCCACTCAAACCGGCTGTTAACACAAAAAATACCATGATAGTACCATGAATAGTAATCAAAGCCAAATAGAAATTCGGATCCAATTTACCATCTTTACCCCATTCGCCTAAAAGTGAGGCTAAAATTGGGAATTTAGTATCAGGAAAAGCTAGTTGTAAGCGGAAAATTAATGACATTAACATGCCTATTGTGCCCATAATGATACCAGTTATTAAAAACTGTTTAGAGATCATTTTATGGTCCATGCTAAAAACATACTTCGAGATGAAGGTTTCCTTGTGATGGCCGTGGTCATCGTGGTGTTGGCCTTCTTCATGATGTGCAGCTGCGCTCATATATTTATTTTTATTTGTTAATTATATCGTTTAAAACTCTAAATACGCTGTTATTTATTTTGATGCTAAGCCACTTGGCTTAAAGAAAGAAAATGCTTTGTTAGCTTCAGTTCCTTTTGCGGTTAAAGCAGGTTGTGCTTTAAGCCATTTTTCAAATTCTTCCTGAGTATCTACTACAATAGTCATTTTCATTCTGTAATGCGCACTACCACAAATTTTGTTACACAATAAAACGTAATCAAATTTAGGATTATCTGTTTTAGCACGCATTTCATTAGTAGTTAAAATAGGTTTGAAACTAAATTTAGTAGGTAAACCAGGTACCACATTCATTTGTACTCTAAAGTGAGGCATATAAGCAGAGTGAATAACATCTTTAGAACGGAAATGCAAATACAAATCCTTGTTAACAGGAACATGCATTTCAGTAGTTATTACATCATCACCGGCAAACTCTTTTAAACTATCAACACCTAAAGCATTTACAACACCAATTTGACGGAAATCGTATTTGCCTAATTTGTTGTCAGCACCGCTATAGCGAGCATTCCAAGCAAACTGGTAACCATACAACTCAATATTCATAGCATTTTCGCCTTTGTTTGAAGTCATATTGTTCCAAACAATTAAACCCCTAACAACCAATACCGTTAATACCAACGTAGGAATAATAGTCCAAATCAGCTCCAACTTGTGGTTATCAGGATAGTATAAAGCTTTTCTGTTTTTATTTTCTTTATATTTATAAGTATACCAAAACAATAAAATTTGAGTAATTACAAAAACAATCCCTGTTAAAACCAAGGTAATCATAAACATGTTATCATATTCATCCGAATGAGCAGAGGCAGCAGGTAAATTGAATACCGTTAATTTGCTATGAGCCATGAACTCCCATGTTGTAGCGCCCAATCCGGCAACTAAAAATACAATAGCCATAACTGCATTAATTCTGCCCCAGTTAATTACTGGTTTGTTTTGAACATCACCAACTTTCGATAAAATATCGAAAACCATTCCGATAATAAATACCAATAATATGGCAATACCTGCTATTAGCCAGTTGATATTACTAGCAGTTGTGCTAACTGTTTCGTTTGTTTCTTCGCTTACTACCTGAGCAAAGCTAGACAGTGAGCTAAATAGCAAAAACACTATCACAAATACATAAGATGCTTTAAAGTTAAAATGCTTCATTAGTATGTTATTTTTAATAAATTTAGTTAGAATTGGGCTGCAATATAACAATGGTGTCAAATACTTGTAAAAAGTTTTTCCAGTATTGACAATTATCATTGATTAAATTAAGAAATAATACACCTCAAATTTAACAGGTACAAGTCTTTAAAGAATTTTAGAATGTGGAAATTTTTTTGCTAATAGTTTAAGTTTCGACCCACAAAAAGTAAATTTAGTGTTAAATTCAGGCTAAATAAGCAGTAGCCTCACTATTTTGTAAAAATAAAGAGTAAAAAATAATTTAACGATTTCGTATTATTAAAATGCCCATATTTGTAGCCTTAAAATTTATGCGACAAACAATTTTATCGAACATATTAGTTGTTATTTTAATCTCAATTGGAGTAGTAGGTTTTGCACAAGTTAAGAATGATGGAAAATATACTACAGCCTCACGACTTGGATTAACGGTTAATAATTTTGGAACCATTGGTCGCCCAACAGTCAGGTCAAATACCAGCGGTCCTCCTTCCATGGCGTACCCAAGAGGGAGCGGAGTAGAACATTTGTTCGAATCAGGCATTTGGATAGGCGCTTATGTAAATGGTCAGGTACGCTTGTCTAGTTCATCTTCAGAAGCGAGTGCAGGTTATAGTACCGGAGGAGCCAATTTTGAATTTACACCCACTTCAACTATTAAAGAGCGTTCCAAATTAACAGGAAGCAATAATTATTCAAGTTCAGCTATCTCGCATCAGGATTTTGTTTTCTCCATGACTGATAGCAATGTAATTGTTCCCGGAACTACCATACCAATAAACGGACATAACAATCCATTAAGAGCAGTGGTTACAGTAGAAACCTATAATTGGAACTACTCCTATGCCGATTATTTTGTTATTTTAAACTATACCATTACCAATAAAAGTAAAGAACGTTGGGATTCAGTTTATATAGGCCAGTTTGCTGATTTAGTAGTACGTAATGTAAATGTGACCAGGGAAACAGGGTCAACCTTTTTTCAACGCGGACGTAATTTTGTAGATAATAAATTCAATGCCATAGTAGCTTATATGGCATCAAAACAAGCTGATGATTTTGATTACGTAAGTTCGTATGGCGCCATGCAGTTTTTAGGAGCCGATTGGAACGGATTATTTTTCAACCCGGCTAAACCGGAAATATTTACCAGCAAAGGTTTTTCAGCACCAAAGTTCAATGCCAATTTCTGGACATTCGGATCAACTACGCCACCTTATATTAAGCCCGATGCCGAAGATACCCGTTACAGTAAATTAGCAGTTGGTATCGATTCAAACGATTTACAAGCTTCTGGCGGTCCTGTAAACGGAGCGCCAAACAATTGGATACAATTAATGAGCGTAGGCCCTTTTCGTTCACTAGAACCGGATTCAAGCATTACCTATACCGTTGCTTATATTGCAGCAAAACAAGACAGAAACGGAGTAATACAACAATCAACATCCATTTTAAGCACAGGAGAATCGCAAGCAGAATTAACCGACCATTTTAGACGTTGCCGTGCAACATATGTGGGGGAAGATGTAGAAGAAAATGGTGTTTATACAATAGAAAAAGATGCCAATGCCAATGGTAAGTTAGACAGATACGTATTACCTGAGCCTCCGGCCTCACCACAAGTGCGAATGGTATCAGCCAATAAAAAAGTAACCATTTACTGGAGCAATAATGCCGAAAACTCAATAGACCCGATTACACGCCAAAAAGATTTTGAAGGATATAGAATATACTCAAGTAAAATAGGCGATGACTTGAAACCCAATTTTACAGATGCCCGTAATTTATTAGCCCAGTGGGATAGTGCAGGAAACAGCGTAGGTTATAACAATGGTTTCGATGCTATAAAATTACAAACACCAAAAACCTTTCCTGGTGATACAAACCAATACCAGTATGCATACACTATCGAAAATTTAAGTAATGGCTGGCAATACCTGTTTATTATAACCGCTTTCGATAAAGGAAATAAAACTTTAAACATAGAATCGTTAGAGTCATCATTTAGCGAAAACGAATACCGCGTTTTTACAGGAAGCGATATAAATAACTTTACCAAAGAAGACCAAGCCACCAAAGCAGGCGTTTATCCCAATCCATATAATACCAGTGCCGCATGGGATGGAACAACATCACGTACCAGGAAATTATATTTTTATAACCTGCCCGCTAAGGCAGAAATAACCATTTATACATCAAGTGGCGATATTATAGCATCATTCAAACACAGTGGCGAAAATTACAATGGATCAGATAATGCTTGGTTTGAAAGATTGAGCGATGTAGAAAAAACAGTAATGACAGGAGGAGAGCATGCATGGGATTTGTTGAGCGATGCAAAAAATCAAATAGCACAAGGTATATATATGTACAGTGTTAAAGATACAGACTCAGGCATAGTTCAAACGGGAAGTTTTGCAGTAATTAAATAGAAATAAATAAACAAAAAATAATATGAAAAAGACAATTTTACTTATCACCACAGTATTGGGAGGATTGTTTGCCAACGCGCAAAATCCGTATCCAATTTTACCAATTGATTCAGTTCAATTTGTAAACATGTCTAAATTAACCATCCCAACAGGTAATACATTACCTAGTTATGTTGATCCTACTTTTAAAGATACTGTATACCGTGATACAGTTCGTTTTGAAGGTATTGTTATTAGCAGTCCTAAAGCTTACGGATTATCTACAAGCAGAAAAGCTGTTTATATACAACGCAAAGGAGGTGGACCTTGGAGTGGAATACAAGTTATGTGTGAACCTTCAGGAACAGGAACTAATTTGGCTGGTTTGTTATCAGAAACAAAATTTTATGACAATGCTATACAAGGATACAAAATCAGAGTAACAGCAGTGATCAGAGATTTTCAAGGCGAAACACAAGTAAACTTGATTAGAAGCAATCCTAATTGGGAAAACGGAGTAGAGCAATTAAGTTTAGTAAAAGATACTTTAGTGTATTCTGAAATTACTGCTGACCAATTAATGTTAGGTAATCCGAATTCATCATCAAGAGATCCACAAAAATTAACAGGAGAAGCTTATGAAGGAACATTGGTACGTTTAAGAAACGTAACAGTATACGATGTTGTAAACAGCATTAGTGGTAACTCAAACAGAACAGCTTGGAGTGTAATCGATGATAATGGAAACGTAATTGAAATCCGTGACTTCTCTGCTTATTATAGAAGAGATGGAAATGGAGATTCAACCTTGGGTTTAAATGTAGTAGATCCAAACAGATTTAAAGCACCAGCTATAGGAACAAGATTAGATTTTATCCAAGGTGTGGTTACAGAATATATAGTTTCAGGTAAAGCTAGATATGGTTTATCTCCAATTAATCCTAGCGATTATCAGGTTTGTACCAATTGCCCTCCTTCTATTAAATACATTAGCAGAACACCATCAGTTGTTAAATCAACAGATTCAACAAAATTAACTTTTGAAATTACTGTAGGGGATACAACCTTACAAGCAAGCAAAATTTACTTTAAAAATTCAGTAACCAATATTCTTGACTCACTTACTTTGGTAGCAGTACCATCGTTTCCTAATTACTACCGTGCAACACTTCCTCCAACCAATGCAGAATGTGTTATGACTTATTGGGTAGGAGCCGTTGATAAAAAAGGAAGAGTTACTTTAGTACCTGATCCATTTAGCTTTGGTAACAAATATTATGTTACTGGTCCAAATGGAGTTGATAGAATTAGTGCATTACAAACAAGTGTAGTACCTAATGGAACTACCATTTGGAATAACGATTCATTAGTTGGAATCAATGTAAGAGGTATAGTAACAGGAATAGGATTTGGAGGTTTAGTAACCGTTCAAGACGGAACAGGACCTAACTCAGCTATTTTTGTAGCTAGAAACACAGGAGCTGACAGTACAGGTAAATGGGCAGTAGGTGATTCAGTTTTAATTACAAGAGCTACCGTAAGAGAATCATTTAACGTAACTACATTAAATAACATATTAAGTTCAGTTATTTCTTCAGGTAATCCATTACCACCATTCGAAAAATCACTGTCTGTAGATTCATTTGCATTGGGAAGCATTGCATACAGCCGTCAATGGGAAGCAGTTTTAATGCGTTTTGATAGCGTAGAAGTTTCAAGCAAAAACCCGGATGATCCAACAGGAAACTTTGGCGAGTTTGCAGTTAAAAAACAAAATGGTGCAGGATTAAGAATAGATGACTACAATACCAACTTTAAAAATTACAGCAACTTAATTTACGTAGGTATGAAAATGAACTTTATTCAAGGTCCAATGTATTTTGCCAATGGTAATTTTAAATTAATTCCAAGAGATGCAAATGATGCCGATTTCTCAAATATAGATACAGTAAGACCCGTAATTACTATGATTGGTGCTGCTAACATAGCAGTTAAAAAAGATAGCATTTACAACGATCAGGGAGCAACTGCAACCGATGATAAAGACGGAAACATAACAAGTAAAATTATTACAACAGGTGCAGTTGTAAATACAGCTGTTGCAGGTATTTACCATGTATCATATGTTGTAAGCGATTTAGCAGGTAATAAAGATTCAGTAGTAAGAACAGTAACCGTATTTTATGGAGATACAACTAAACCGGTTATTGTATTATTAGGTAAAAACCCTGATACATTACAACGTACTGCAACCTATGTAGATCCGGGAGCAACAGCAACAGATAACATAGATGGAAATATTAATGCTAAAATTATTCGTACAGGTATGGTTGATTCAAGCCAAATTGGTAGCTACGTATTAACTTATACAGTTACCGATATAGCAGGTAATACCGCTTCTAAAATACGTACAGTAGTTGTAATAAATAAAGTAGGTGTAAAAGAATTAAGCACAATTGCTTCAAGTGTTAAAGTATATCCATCACCGGCTTATGCTGAATTAAATGTTAGTATTGATAACATCAATCAATTACCTGCACAATTAGTAATTACTGATATGTTAGGTAGAGAAATGATGAAACAAACAATCGGTACCAAAAACTTTAACGAGCAATTAAACATTAGCCAGTTAAACAACGGTGTTTATTTCTTAAACATTAGCAATGCAAACGGAATGCAAAGCATTAAGTTTATGGTAAGCGGTAAATAATTTTATCACAACTATAAACAATAAAAAACCTCTCCAAGAAAAATCTTGGAGAGGTTTTTTTATGAAGAAAAAATAAAAACTATTTTGTTTCCAATACAATAAAAGGAACAATCATTTCTTCCAAGCTAATACCACCATGTTGAAACGAATTGTTATACATGTTTACATGGTAATTATAATTGTTTGGGTAAGCCATAAAATCTTCACCCGTAGCAAAAGCATAGCTCGTACTCATATTTTGTTTAGGTAAAAATATATCCGCAGGATTTTTTACTCCAAACAGCTCACTTGTATTATAAGTTAAGTTTTTACCTTGCTTATAGCGTAAATTAGTGCTTGTACTTTTATCGCCTACAATTTTTACAGGGTTTTTTACACGAATAGAACCATGGTCAGTAGTAATAACAATACGTACTTTCTTTTGTGCTATTTTTTTTATGGCTTCAAATAAAGGAGAGTGTTCAAACCAGCTGGCCGTAATGCTTCTATAAGCAGCTTCATCTTCAGCCAACTCTTTCATTACATTCATTTCCGTTCTCACATGGCTTAGCATATCAACAAAATTGTAAACTATAATATTAAACTTATTGTTCATCATGTTAGCCACATCGTCAATTAAGTTTTTGCCGGCATTTAAATTGGTTATTTTGGTATAAATAATTTTTTCCTTATACCCCAATCGTTGCATTTGTTTATTAATAAACTCCTCCTCGTATATATTTTTACCCTCTTCATCCTCTTCATTTATCCATAAGTTAGGATATAGTTTTTCAATTTCACTTGGCAGCATACCGGCAAAAAAACTATTACGTGCATAATGAGTAGTAGTAGGTAAAATAGTCATATACACATCATCGTTCACAATATTAAAGTACTCACTCAACTGCGCCTGAACCATTTTCCATTGATCATATCTGAAATTGTCAATCATAATCAAAAAAGTAGGTATATCATTATCAATAGCAGGTAATAATTTTTTATTAACCACCGTATGGCTCATAGCAGGAGTTTTTGCATCAGGTTTCTTTAAAAAATCAATAAAATTTTTCTCTACAAACTTAACCCAGGCATTATTGGCATCACGTTTTTGCATGGCCAGTATTTCATCCATACCGGTATCACCACTTTTAGCCAGCTCCAATTCCCAATAAATTAGTTTTCTGTATAAAGCTACCCACGATTCAAAATCATTCACATCATATAGTTCCATGGCAATCTGCCTGAATTCCTGTTGGTAATTTTGAGCCGTTTTCTCAGTAACCAATTGTTTCGAGTCCAAAATTTTCTTTAACGAAAGCAATATCTGGCTTGAGTTAACAGGTTTAATTAAGTAATCAGCTATCTGGTTGCCAATAGCATCTTCCATAATATGCTCCTCTTCGCTCTTAGTTATCATTACTATGGGCACTTCAGGAGTAATACCTTTTATCTGGCTCAAAGCTTCCAATCCACTGATTCCGGGCATGTTTTCATCCAGAAAAATAACATCGTATCTGTTTTGTTTTACAGCTTCAACCGCATCCACACCACTGGTTACCTTATCTACTGTATAGCCCTTGTTAGTTAAATAAATAATATGAGGCTTTAATAAGTCGATCTCATCATCAGCCCAAAGAATTTTTGTTTCGCTCATTTGTTGTTTTTTAATTCAAAGTATACAAATATTATACCTTAAATGGGATTTAAAAATTGTTTATGTTTTAATTACGTTTCCTTTTATAAAGGGTAAATATAACGCACTTGATGGTCATTTAGTATGTTTTTAATTACACCAGTTATTTTCCTCTCCACTTATTCAGTTCGAACGAAGTTGAGAATAGCCCTTGTAGAGACCTTGCATGCAAGGTCTTCTTATAACATCAACCTCCTTTAAATAAAAAATTGTCTATGGTTGATGTCCTCCAAACCATATAGGTATTATATTAAAACCTATAAATTTCTAAATTTTTGTTATGACTTAATTTCCCAAATAACCCATTGCAAAAAATCAATTACCTTCGTTTCGTGAATTCCATCAATAAAAAGAAAATAATAAACGATCCCGTTTATGGTTTTGTCAATATACCCTTCGAAATAATATACGATTTAATCGAAAACCCTTGGTTTCAACGTTTACGCAGAATAAAACAGCTAGGTTTATCCTATTTAGTTTATCCCGGTGCACAACATACCCGTTTTCAGCATGTAATAGGTGCCATGAGTTTAACCTATCAGGCAGTTGAAATATTAAAAAGTAAAGGAATTGAAATAAGTAAAGAAGAAGAAATCTCCGTTTGTATAGCAGTACTCCTGCACGATATGGGTCACGGTCCGTTTAGCCATACTTTAGAAGGTTTTATTATTACCGATTTACCCCATGAAGCCATTTCATTAAAATATATGGAATTGCTCAATACCGAGTTTGAAGGGAAATTATCAATGGCCATAGATATATTTACTAATAAATATCCTAAAAAATTCCTGCACCAGCTTGTATCAAGTCAGCTAGATATGGATAGGCTAGATTATCTGCGTAGAGATAGTTTTTATACAGGCGTACAAGAGGGTTCCATTGGCCACGACAGGATAATAAACATGCTAAACGTTTTTAACGATGAATTAGTAATAGAAGAAAAAGGTATTTATTCAGTAGAGAAATTTTTAATAGCACGCAGGCTAATGTATTGGCAGGTATATTTACACAAAACAGTAGTAGCTGCCGAAAATTTACTCATAAAAATAATAGAGCGGGCAAAATTATTGATATCAAAAGGAACAATCCTGTTTGCCTCGCCCTCATTTCATTATTTTTTATACAATAACATCACTAAAGAGCATTTTTTTGAAAGTCAGGAAGTCATTAACCATTATACCCAGCTTGACGACAATGATATCCTAACATCCATAAAAGTATGGTGTAACCATGACGATATTATTTTAAGCAAACTATGCATAATGATGCGTGATAGAAATTTACCCAAAGTAATTTTACAAAACCAACCTTTTGAACCAACATTATTAGAAAGCTATAAGTTTACTGCAGCCGAAAAACTAGATATTACAATGGAAGAGGCCAACTATTTTGTATATACCGATTCCGTTCAAAACAAGGCTTATAGCAACAATAATTTCCATATCAATATACTGTTTAAAGATGGACATATTACAGATATAGCTCAGGCAAGCGACCAGGACAATATAGAAACATTGACAAAAACAGTCACAAAATATTTCATGTGCTTTGTTAAATAAACCATTCATAAACCTAAAATTATATATTCGTATTTTATAAAATAGTAAACATGCAAATTAGTATAACCCAGTTAGCCCAATTATTAAATGGAACCGTTATTGGCAATGGAGATAAATTACTACATACCGTAGCTAAAATAGAAGAAGGACACGAAGGAGCATTATCATTCCTAGCCAATCCCAAATACGAAAGTTTTTTATACCAGACAAAATCAACAGCAGTACTAGTTAATAATGATTTTGAACCAAGCCAACCAATTGATACCACGCTGATAAAAGTAGAAAATGCTTATACCTCATTTACCTTTTTATTAGAGCAGTTTGCTGCTATAGCCAATAATAAAAAAGGAATAGAACCCAATTCAGCCATAGCAAGCGATGCCATACTAGGAACAGATATATATGTAGGCGGATTAGCCTACATTGGAGAAAAAGCAGAAATAGGCAATAATTCAAAAATATATCCAACTGCATATATTGGCGATAAAGTTAAAATAGGAAACAATTGTACCATATACGCAGGCGTTAAAATTTACTACGATTGTGTAATAGGAGATAATGTTATTATACATTCAGGTACCGTTATAGGAAGCGATGGTTTTGGTTTTGCCCCACAGGCAGACCGATCATACAAAAAAATACCCCAAACAGGGAATGTTATTATAGAAGATGATGTAGAAATAGGCTCAAACACCAGTATAGACAGAGCAACTATGGGAAGCACCATTATTCGTAAAGGAGCTAAAATAGATAATTTGGTGCAAATAGCCCATAATGTAGAAATAGGCGAACACACCGTTATAGCCTCACAAAGTGGAGTTGCTGGTAGTACTAAAATTGGTAAATATTGCATTTTAGCCGGTCAGGTAGGAGTAGTAGGGCATATAACCATTGCCGATGGCTCAATTATTGGCGCCCAAAGCGGAGTAAACAGCAGCCTCAAAAAAGCAGAACAAAAATGGTTTGGAAGCCCGGCTTTTGAGTATGGCGATGCTTTAAAGTCGTCAGTTGTGTTTAAAAAGCTACCAGATTTGGTAAAAAGAATCAACGAATTAGAAAAAAAGTTGGAGGACAGAAAATAATTTGTTAAAATTTGTAACAAAAAATAATTTCAAGCGTATAGAAACAAAAATTAACCAAATTCTGCTTATTGAATGACTGTTACCGAGTACAATACATGTGTAGAAAATTATGCCGATGCAGTTTATCGTTTTATTTATAAAAATATAAAAGACGAAGACAGAGCAAAAGACATAGTACAAGATACATTTGAAAAAATGTGGCTTAAAGTAAATGATATTATTGCTGAAAAAGCAAAGTCATATTTATTTACAGCAGCCTATAACACTATGATTGACTCAATAAGAAAAGATAAATATAAGGCCACATACGAAGATTATCACGATGATTATTTAACCACAAAAAATAATTACAACGATTTGAAAAAAGTAATAGATATGGCTTTAAGTAAACTTAACGATATACAACGCAGTGTAATTATGTTAAGAGATTATGAAGGTTACAGTTACGAAGAAATAGGTAAAATAACAGGTTTAAATGAAAGTCAGGTAAAAGTATATATATACCGTGCAAGGTTAAGCATGAAAGAGTTTATAGGTACTTTAGAAAACGTAGTTTAATAAAATTAGTAATATGGAAATTAATAAAGATAATTATGAAGCTATACTAATTGATTATTTAGATGGAAATTTAAATAAGCAAGAAGAAGCTATGTTGCTTCTATTTTTAGAAAATAATCCAGCTATTAATGAAGAGTTCTCTTTACTTAAAGAGGCAAATTTATCCATACCCGAAGAACCATTGTTTTCATTTAACAAAGAAACACTGAAAAAACCTACTCAAATAAAAGTTAACGAGTACCATAATGCCATTATATCGCATATAGAGGGTAATTTAACTCAAAAAGAGGAACTGCAATTATTACACGATATTGAAGCCTATCCGGAGTTAAAAAAAGAATATAATCTATTTACTAAAACAAAATTAGATCTAGCCGATAAACTAATATTTCAAGATAAAGAAAGTTTGAAAAAGAAATCAGCTAGAATCATTCCTCTATATTTTAAAGTAGCTTCTATGGCAGCTATTTTTATAGCTATTTTCTTTTTGTTTGTAACAAACAGCAATACAAAAGAAGATAATGCGTTAGCCACAAATGAAGAAGAATTGGCTAAGGTGAACAAAAAAGAAGATTCAATAAAAAATGTAATCAACAGAAAAAGCGATGTTGAAAAGCAATTGATTTATGAGCAGGACAAACAAATGGTAGCATTTGGAGGTATTAACCCGGCAGCCGCGCAAAAAAGCACTAAAAAGGCTCCAGCAGTTAACACCATTAACCCTAAGCAACCAACCAATACAAAAAAATCAACCAAAGAAAATCCGTTAAATAATAATAACACCAATCAAAGTGTTCAGCCAATAAAACCAGTTAAAATTATTGCAGAGAATAATATAGCTGATATAAATAAAATAATACCGAACCAAAGCATGGTTAATACTGCAATTGATACCAATAAAATAATGATTGCTGAAAATAACAACCAATTCCTAGCAAACAACTCAGTTCCCGTTCGTAAGCAAGTAGATATCTCAGCTTATATAAAAGAGCAAATGCGTTATACAGCACAATCAGAAGTTATTCCGGTAAACAAACCAGAAAATGTACAGGAAAATATTTCGTTTATAGAGTCAGTAGGCCTAAATATGTTAGCCTTATATAACAAAGTGGCCAAAAAAGAAGTAAAAGTAAAGAAAACCTATAACGAAGACGGTGAAGTAGAAAAAGTACGTTTAGTAGCCAATGGCTGGTAATTAATTAAAGCTCATAATAGCTATTCTTATTTTCATAAGCCCCTCATCAAATTGTAAAGCTGTTTCCTTCTCCTTAGATGGTATTAAAAACCGGTAAATAGGATTATAACCTACATCTTTATAGTCAGTCCAGGTTAATTGAGTTTTATTATAACCAATACCTTTAAAAAGAAAAGTAGTTGATGCTGACATTTCGTGTCCATTTAAGTCCAGTTTCGTACATATTTTTTCATTGTTTATGCTTTCACTTATTTTTAAGCTTCCCGAGCCCAATAAATTACCTGTAAAATAATAAGAAGCACCAGTCCCGTTTAATTGCTGAGAGTAAAACGAACGCATCGTACTATCAATACTTTTATCCCATGGACTTAATTGAGCTATATTTTTTATATTATTTAAATAAGCATAACATTCAAATATTGGTTTCTCAATAACAATACTTCTTTCAACCTTAAACTCCCTTGGGAAGAATAAAGAAGTTACAAATACCAAACCTATCAATAGCCAAAAGCCAATAAAAACTTTAAATAATTTCATAGTAAAAAATAATCAATGGTAAATTTAGTAAACCATTGCAAATAATTAAAAGAAGCATTGTTAGTTAATAACAATGCTTCCCAAATAAATAATTGAATTATATATTAAAAGATTCAACAATAATTGCTTCCTGTTCCTTAGCGTGAACTTTACTAAATCCAGTTGCAGGTGAAGCACTGCTCTCCCTGCTGATACGTTTTAAAATGCGGTTGTTATCCCAACGTAACAAATAAAGCCAGGCACCCATATTTTTAGGCTCTTCCTGTACCCAGCAGAACTCAGCATTACCATATTTCTCATAAATGGCAGATAATTGCGTTTCTGGCATCGGATACAATTGTTCCACCCTAACAATAGCTACATCTTTTCTGTTATTTTTTGTTTGATAGTCCAGTAATTCATAATAAATTTTTCCGGTACATAACAAAACACGTTTTACGTCTTTTTTATTTACAGTAGCATCATCAATAATTTCTTGAAAATAACCTTCTGTAAAATCAGTTAATTTGCTAACACACATAGGATGGCGTAATAAACTTTTAGGAGTCATTACTACCAATGGTAATCTGAAATCACGTTTCAATTGTCTACGCAATGCATGAAAATAATTTGCAGGAGTTGAAATATTACAAACTTGCATATTATAGTTAGCACAAAGTTGTAAAAATCTTTCCATACGAGCCGAAGAGTGTTCCGGTCCCTGACCTTCATAACCGTGAGGTAACATTAAAGTTAAACCACTATAAGTTTTCCATTTAGTTTCAGCACTCGCTAAATATTGATCAATTATTATTTGTGCGCCATTGGCAAAATCTCCAAATTGAGCTTCCCAAATAGTTAAATCATTAGGAGTAAACATACTATAGCCATATTCAAAACCTAATACAGCATATTCACTTAATAAAGAATTATAAAACTCAACCTCGCCTTTCTTATCCTCCCCTAAACTATCAATTACATTATGCGCTAATTCACTATCCTCTTGCTTAATAATAGCATGTCTATGGCTAAATGTTCCCCTTTCACAGTCCTGTCCGGTCATTCTTACATTATGTCCTTCTTGGCTAAGGGCTGCATAAGCCATTAGCTCACCCATTGCCCAATCATAATTATCATTTTTAATCATGTTTTTGCGATCAGTAAAAAGTTTTTCAATTTTACTAAAAGCTTTAAAACCACTTGGTATTGAGCTGATTTTATCAGCAAGTTTTAAAAATAAATCCGATTGAACGCTCGTATTAGTTTTAACTTCAAAATCCTCTCTCTTTGCAGATTTATATCCCGCCCAATTATCAGCTAAAAAGTTTTTAGCTTTCGATGGTTCACTTGCTTTTGCACTTTCTAATTTTTCTTGTAGTTGTTTTCTGAAATTAACGTCCATTTCCTTGGCTAAATCAGCTTCAACACTACCCGCACTTAATAACTTTTGGTTATATATCTCCCTTGGGTTTTGATGCGATGCAATAGCTTTATACAATAAAGGTTGAGTAAATCTAGGTTCATCACCTTCATTATGACCATATTTTCTATAACCTAATAAATCAATAAAAACATCACCGTTAAATTTTTGTCTATACTCCATTGCCAGTTTTACGGTATAAACAACCGCTTCTACATCATCAGCGTTAACGTGAAAAACCGGACAAAGAGTAGTTTTAGCAACATCCGTACAGTAAGTCGATGTTCTGGCATCAATATAATTCGTAGTAAAACCAATTTGATTATTAGTTACAATATGAATACATCCACCAACAGAATAAGCTTTCAGTCCAGCCATTTGTAATACTTCATATACTACACCCTGTCCGGCAACCGAAGCATCACCATGTATTAAAATAGGTGCAACTTTATCAATATTACCGGCATGTTTTTTATCAAGCTTAGCCCTTGTCAATCCTTTTACTACAGGGTTTACCGTTTCTAAATGCGATGGGTTAGGAGATAAACTAAGTTTTATTTTTTTATTGCTTCTTGTTATCAGTTCAGAAGAAAATCCAAGATGGTATTTTACATCACCCTCAAATATTCCTTCATCTTCAGCTCCTTTTCCTTCAAACTCCTTAAAAATATCCTCGTATGATTTACCTAAAATATTTGCCAATACATTTAAGCGGCCCCTGTGAGCCATTCCAAGTACAAATTCTTCCACACCCAATTCCGCACCATATTGAATAACCTCATCAAGTGCAGGTATAAGCGTTTCAAGCCCTTCCAATGAAAAACGTTTTTGTCCAACAAACTTAGTATGAATAAAATTTTCAAATACAGTAGCTTGATTTAATTTAGATAAAATATGTCTTTTATCCTCTATACCTAATTTAGGAGTGTTTTTGTTACCCTCCATTTTTTCTTGTAACCAAGCTAGTTTTTCAGGATTCCTAATATAAGTAAATTCAGCCCCAATACTTTGACAGTACGTTTGCTCTAAGTGTAATATAATATCCTTTAGTTTTGCAGCCCCAATACCTAGTTCAATACCAGCATTAAAAGTTTTATCCAAGTCAGTTACTGCTAAACCAAAATTTTCTATAGATAAATTGGGAGCATATTTTCTTCTTTCCCTTACAGGATTTGTTTTAGTAAATAAATGTCCCCTGGTTCTGTAACCTTTAATTAGATTTAAAACATTAATTTCTTTTATCATGTCTTCAGAAACCAGTTGATCTGAAGAAGTACTATTAGGTGAAGAAAATTTTTGTTGGCCTAAATCAAAACCTTCAAAAAATTTTTTCCAACCAAAATCTACCGAATCATTATCATTTAAATATTGTTGATATAAGTTATCAATCGCAGTAACATCTGCATTACTTACATAAGAGAATTTATCCATAAAGTACTTGTAGTATTATATTCCATGCAAATATAGTAGAATATATCTTGGGCTAAAGTGATTCCTTACCTTAAAAGCATAATATTTATCAATATAAATAGGTATTATTATCGTTTCGATGGTTAATTCTGTATCAAACTTGATAGCTTTTATATATAGATAATATAGAATAAAGCGAAAATGATATAAAAGAACGAATATAAATACAGTGTATAATGTGTTAAGAATGCAGTAAAACGGGGTTATTAAAAGATGATAAAAAAAATATAGTCTTGATAAACAGGGTAGATGTGGATTGGGCTATAAAATAAATTTGGAGAGCTGGATAAAGGGTCTACATTTGCAGCCCCTTAAATGAGGGACAGTTCTAAAGAAAAAAGGTAAAAGCGAAAAAAATATATTGTAAAATATAAAAATAAAATTAGCTTTGCAGCCCTTTAAAAATAGGAGTAGAGGAAAAAAATAAAACTTGTAAAAGAGAAAATAAAAAATACCTTTGCAGCCCGATAAATTTTAAAGAGTAAAAGAAAAAAAATATTTTTCTTGCAAAATAAAAAAAAGTAATTACCTTTGCAACCCCTTAAAATAGGAGAGACGGAAAGTGAAAGAGGAAATGAGGGAATTAAAAAATGACATATCAAATTAATCGAGAGATTAGTTTAAGGTATAAAGTTCTTTGAAAATAATGAGATAGCAAACCTTGTTAGAAATAACATTTTTAACTTTGAGAATTCAAATCTTGAAAGTCAGACAATCAAATAAACTTTTACTATGGAGAGTTTGATCCTGGCTCAGGATTAACGCTAGCGGCAGGCATAATACATGCAAGTTGAACGAGATTAGTTTTAGCAATAGAACTAGTTTAGTGGCGCACGGGTGCGTAACGCGTATGCAACCTACCTTAAACAGGGGAATAGCCTCTCGAAAGAGAGATTAATACCGCATAATATATATTTAATGCATATTAGATATATTAAACCTACGGGGGTTTAAGATGGGCATGCGTGACATTAGCTAGTTGGTGAGGTAACGGCTCACCAAGGCAACGATGTCTAGGGGGTCTGAGAGGATGTCCCCCCACACTGGTACTGAGACACGGACCAGACTCCTACGGGAGGCAGCAGTAGGGAATATTGGTCAATGGGGGCAACCCTGAACCAGCCATGCCGCGTGCAGGAATAAGGCCCTATGGGTCGTAAACTGCTTTTGAACGGGAAGAAATCTATTTACGTGTAAATAGTTGACGGTACCGTTAGAATAAGGATCGGCTAACTTCGTGCCAGCAGCCGCGGTAATACGAAGGATCCAAGCGTTGTCCGGATTTACTGGGTTTAAAGGGTGCGTAGGCGGACTTATAAGTCAGTGGTGAAAGCCTTCAGCTTAACTGAAGAACTGCCATTGAAACTGTAAGTCTCGAGTTCGGTTGAGGTCATTGGAATGTAACATGTAGCGGTGAAATGCATAGATATGTTACAGAACACCGATTGCGAAGGCAGATGACTAAACCGAAACTGACGCTGAGGCACGAAAGCGTGGGGATCAAACAGGATTAGATACCCTGGTAGTCCACGCCCTAAACGATGAATACTCGATGTTGGCGATATACGGTCAGCGTCTAAGCGAAAGCGTTAAGTATTCCACCTGGGGAGTACGCCCGCAAGGGTGAAACTCAAAGGAATTGACGGGGGCCCGCACAAGCGGAGGAGCATGTGGTTTAATTCGATGATACGCGAGGAACCTTACCTGGGCTTGAATGTGAGTGACCGGTGCCGAAAGGTACTTTCCCTTCGGGGCACAAAACAAGGTGCTGCATGGCTGTCGTCAGCTCGTGCCGTGAGGTGTTGGGTTAAGTCCCGCAACGAGCGCAACCCCTATCTTTAGTTGCCATCAGGTTAAGCTGGGGACTCTAAAGAGACTGCCTACGTAAGTAGTGAGGAAGGTGGGGATGACGTCAAGTCATCATGGCCCTTACGTCCAGGGCTACACACGTGCTACAATGCGCGTTACAAAGGGTTGCAACATGGTAACATGAAGCCAATCCCTAAAAAGCGCGCTCAGTTCGGATTGAGGTCTGCAACTCGACCTCATGAAGTTGGATTCGCTAGTAATCGGATATCAGCAATGATCCGGTGAATACGTTCCCGGGCCTTGTACACACCGCCCGTCAAGCCATGGAAGCTGGGAGTGCCTAAAGTCTGTAACCGTAAGGAGCGGCCTAGGGCAATACTAGTAACTGGGGCTAAGTCGTAACAAGGTAACCGTACCGGAAGGTGTGGTTGGACCACCTCCTTTCTAGAGATTCTAGATTTGAAGTTTGCTATCTCATTATTATTCAAAAATTAGAAAAATAGTTCTTAAAAGCATAAAGCCAATAGCAGAATTATCAGGAGGGTTAAAACCTCTTGAGTGAGTAAGATTAATAAAATAGTCTCGTAGCTCAGGTGGTTAGAGCGCTACACTGATAATGTAGAGGTCGGCAGTTCGAATCTGCCCGGGACTACACCGCTATTGGGGAATTAGCTCAGCTGGCTAGAGCGCCTGCCTTGCACGCAGGAGGTCATCGGTTCGACTCCGATATTCTCCACAAATCGTATCTATATACGATAAGTTCTTTGACATATTGAAAGAAAACAATAACAATTAACCACAATTGTAAATTAGAATATTCCAAATTAAAGGATTAAGTTACTAAGGGCGTATGGGGGATGCCTAGGCTCTCAGAGACGAAGAAGGACGTGTTAAGCTGCGAAAAGCTGTGGGGATCTGCCAAAGAGAAATGATCCGCAGATATCCGAATGGGGAAACCCTCCTGATTTATCAGGACGAAAGGACAACCCGCTGAACTGAAACATCTAAGTAAGCGGAGGAAGAGAAAATAAAAATGATTCCCTGAGTAGTGGCGAGCGAAACGGGAAGAGCCCAAACCAATAATGTTTCGGCATTATTGGGGTTGTAGGACTGCAACATTGTTACATAACGCGAAGTAGAACTGTATGGAAAGACAGACAAAATAGGGTGACAGTCCCGTACACGTAAACAATATGAACATAGCAGTATCCTGAGTAGCGCGGGGTCGGAGACGCCTTGCGTGAAACTGCCAGCACCATCTGGTAAGGCTAAATACTACTGAGAGACCGATAGTGAACTAGTACTGTGAAGGAAAGGTGAAAAGAATCTCGAATAGAGAAGTTAAATAGAACCTGAAACCATACGCTTACAAGCGGTCAGAGTCCCTCTTCGGATGGGATGATGGCGTGCCTTTTGCATAATGAGCCTACGAGTTGCTCCTTACTAGCAAGGTTAAGAATTTAAGGTTCGAAGCCGAAGCGAAAGCGAGTCTGAATAGGGCGTAAAGTTAGTAGGGGCAGACGCGAAACCTGAGTGATCTACCCATGGGCAGGATGAAGTGTCGGTAACACGACATGGAGGTCCGAACTCATTAGCGTTGAAAAGCTACGGGATGACCTGTGGGTAGGGGTGAAAGGCTAATCAAACTGGGAGATAGCTCGTACTCCCCGAAATGTTTTTTGGAACAGCCTCGCAGTTGAGTGTCATAGAGGTAGAGCTACTAATTGGGTGAGGGGGTGTCAAAGCCTACCGAGCTCAGATAAACTCCGAATACTACTGACATATATGCGGGAGTGAGCCCTTGGGTGCTAAGGTCCGAGGGCGAGAGGGAAAGAACCCAGACCATCAGCTAAGGTCTCCAAATTTAATCTAAGTTGAACTAACGTGGTTCAATCGCAAAGACAGCTAGGATGTTTGCTTGGAAGCAGCCATTCATTTAAAGAGTGCGTAACAGCTCACTAGTCGAGCGATTGAGCGTGGATGATAAACGGGCATCAAGATTAATACCGAAGCTATGGGATCTGAAATACGATCGGTAGGGGAGCATTCTAACAGCGGTGAAGGTGTAACGTGAGTTATGCTGGAGCGGTTAGAAAAGCCAATGTAGGCATAAGTAACGATAATGCAGGCGAGAAACCTGCACTCCGAAAGACTAAGGTTTCCTGATCAACGTTAATCGAATCAGGGTTAGTCGGGACCTAAGGCGAAGCGATATAGCGTAGTCGATGGACAACAGGTTAATATTCCTGTACCAGTTGAGAGGGACGGAGAGACGTGGTAACTACGTACTGACGGAATAGTACGTTGAGCTGAGTCTTCGGACAAAGCGAAGTTACAAAATCTCTTCCAAGAAAAGCTCCAACATTAGCCCGTACCGTAAACCAACACAGGTAGTCGGGATGAATATTCTAAGGAGCTCGAGTGAACCACGGTTAAGGAACTCGGCAAATTAACCCTGTAACTTCGGGAAAAGGGGTGCCTCACTTCGGTGAGGCCGCAGAGAAATGGCCCAGGCGACTGTTTATCAAAAACACATGGCTTTGCAAAATCGAAAGATAAAGTATAAGGCCTGACACCTGCCCGGTGCTGGAAGGTTAAGAGGGGATGTTAGCGTAAGCGAAGCATTGAATCGAAGCCCCAGTAAACGGCGGCCGTAACTATAACGGTCCTAAGGTAGCGAAATTCCTTGTCGGGTAAGTTCCGACCTGCACGAATGGTGTAACGATCTGGGCGCTGTCTCAACCGTGAGCTCGGTGAAATTGTGGTATCGGTGAAGACGCCGGTTAATCGCATCGGGACGGAAAGACCCCATGCACCTTTACTATAGCTTTGCATTGACTTTGGGTAAATGATGTGTAGGATAGGCGGGAGACTATGAGTTAGTGTCGCTAGGCATTAAGGAGTCAACCTTGAAATACCGCCCTTTATTTACTTGGAGTCTAACCATTATAAATGGGACATTGCATGGTGGGTAGTTTGACTGGGGTGGTCGCCTCCAAAATTGTATCGGAGGCTTCTAAAGGTTCTCTCAGTACGCTTGGTAACCGTACGTAGAGTGTAATAGCACAAGAGAGCTTGACTGTGAGGCATACAAGCCGAGCAGGTACGAAAGTAGAGTATAGTGATCCGGTGGTTCTGTATGGAAGGGCCATCGCTCATAGGATAAAAGGTACGCTGGGGATAACAGGCTGATC